>DYKB01000100.1 GCA_020722815.1 Caldithrix sp.
GTCCGAAAACACCTGGAACTGTCATTGCGAGGCGCTTTTTGCCGAAGCAATCCCCCGATAAAACAGCGGAGGATTGCTTCGTCGCAAAAAACGCTCCTCACAATGACAGAATCGAGGCATTTGCGGCCAGACACTATTTAGCAAGCATCATGATTCACGAGCTTTCGAGGCTATCCGGGAACCAGAAAAAATGTCATTGCGAGGCGTTTTTTGCCGCAGCCTGTTTTTTAGGCTCGCAATCCCCTGTTAAAACGGCGGAGATTGCTTCGTCGCCCAAAACGCTCCTCGCAATGACAGTTCCGGGTTATTTCCCGGACACCTTCTTTAGCTCGTGGCTATTCATTTATTAATAATGATTTACAGCCTTAACCTGACGGCTATGCTATTTGCCCCCCCTCTGAATCTCCCGGTTTTCAAAAAACGAAAATGGAGAAGAAAACTCCATGCCTTCTCTCCCCCATATTCTATTTTTTGGAAATTGAAGGAGAGAACCATGCTTCCTCTCCCCCATATTCTGTTTTTTGGAAATTAAAGGAGAAAACCCTGCTTCCTTTCCCCCAAATTCCGTTTTTAGGAATTTTGGGTGAGGCAGGAGAGGGTCTTTCCTTGATTCAGAACATCAAAAATTTCCATTTTAGAATTTTAAGGGATATCAAAATTGAAAAGTATTCTCCACAACTCCCAGTAAAAGGCTATAGATCGATTTACCAATCACCGCCTCAAAATCCCGCTGAATTTGAAAAGTCGCTCTCCATTTTAATAATGTTAATTCATTGATACCCCGTCGCATCGCCACATCAATCAAACACTTTTCAATCAGACAGAAACCAGTCCCGTTCGTTAACGCATCACAGAGTTGAATGAGCTTATCATCGTCATTAAATTCGACTTTTTCAAGATAATTTTTAATAAAATTGACGTCATCCGGGGTGCAATCCCATTGACCCGCCACCACACCCATATTTTGCGCGGGAAAAGAGTGGGTGAGACAAATTCGGGCACCATCCGGATAGCCTTCGTTCTGCATAAAATGATAGCCATCAAAAATATGCCGTAAATCCGAAACGCCAAATCGCCGGCCAATATCATGCAACAGGCCGAAAATATAGGCGGTCTCCGGATTCAGGGTGGGATGATTTTGTGCAATGTTTCGAGCGGCCTGTGCTGTATACCGCGAATGGGCAATCCAGACACCGGGATTCATTTTTTCAGCTTCGGATAGCATAGCTTCTGTAAGTTTCAGATCAGGTACAGTCATTTCGTTTAGTTTTTTCAAAATAGAGTCGTTTAAGTGGTAGAATCAGATAAAAATTATTATTGATGATACGCTTGAGACGAAAAACTGTTTATTTATGACAGGATGATTTTAAGATTTATGACAGGACGATTTTAGGGACAGGGCGAGTGAAAGGCAAAACTATTTTGAGCAAAACGATTCAAAAACAAACAGTTGCTGTAAAAACAACCCCGAAGGGGTGGAATGATTATAGCCAAAATGATTTTCTATTCTGTTTTCTTAAAAATTAACAACTTCAAGCTTTTCCTCCATGAATAACGTATTTAATAATTTGTCCGCGGTAAAAAAAATACAACTCTGATTTTTTAAATATAACGCAGAAGCGAATTGCAGCGAATCCAGAGTTCTTAAGCCTTTTGCACCATATTTCATCAATAATCCAGCCGCAGTCTTTATAATTTCAGAATTCATTTTTATCCATTTGTAACTATCGAAATCATCGTCAAAATAAGTGATTACTTTATTAGCCAGTTCCTGATCAATTTCTTTCATGCGAACTTTTCGCCAAATGGCCGACCGAAATTCGATAAATGTCAATTCAGAAAGTACCAATTCTTCAATATTCGTTTCAAGATAATTTTCTAACATCGATGAGTCTTTTTCAAAATGATATAGCTTAAGGAGTGAAGATGAATCTAAAAAAGCCATCATAATTGGCTCCTTCGTTCCTCTATTACTGCCTCGCTAAGGGAACCTTTGCAATTTTTCAAAAGGGATTGTGATTTCTTAAATGAAAATCGATTTTTTATTGACTTTTTTTGAGGTGGCTTTTGTTCTATTTCTTCCAAAAAAGTCACTAAAACATCTATTTCTTTATCAAATTTAACATTTTCAGGTAAAATCACAACACCTTCTTTATAAATTCCTTTTACAGTCAGCATCTTCAAATCTCCAATCCGGCTTATTTAAAAATTGATTTAAAAATTCAATTGTGTATCTACTTTATTTTACATAATTATTGTGAATATGTCAAGTATTTTTATAGCGGATAGTAGAATTTAAGTCCATCATCGTCAGAATCAATGCCATTTATTGAAGTCAAAATTTTTAAGCGATGGGACAAGACGATTGAAAGGCAAAACTATTTTGGGTAAAACGATTCAAAAAACAATCAGTTGCTGCAAAAACAATCCCAAAGGGGTGAAATGATTATAGCCAAAAGGATTTTCAATCTGAGCAAAACCCCGAAGGGGTGACAGGATTATCGCGAATAAAACATAATGTCAAAATAATTTTGGTCAATATTATTAAAAGATGGGGACTTGATGATTTTGGAGACAAGACGATTAAAGGGCATAACGATTGAAATCGCATCAATTCCCGAATCATCTCAGGCTTAATCATTTTGACCCATATTATTTTGACATTCAAATATTTTGATTATAATTGGTCTTTTTATGAAGTCAAAATGATTCGCGTCAAAATTATTAAAGCAAAACATTGAAAAATCGTCCTGTCAAAAATCGCAAATTGTCAGGCATTTTTTAATTCTAAAGGATGAATCGTTTCCTCCACCAACAACGCCGCATATTCCAGTGCCTGCTGAATATCTTCTGACTCAAGATAGGGATATGCCTCCAAAATCTCCTGGCGATTCATTCCGGTTGCGAGTAAATTCAGAATTAAGGAAACCGTAATACGCATACCTCTGATGCAGGCACGGCCGCTCATGATCGGGGGATCGTAAGTGATGCGGTCAAAATTCATTTGATTTTAATCCTCAATCAATGGATAAAGGTGATTTTTGCATCGTGATATTTCAAGTGTAATCAGATTTTTGAATTAAATATAGCTATTTCTGCTAATATTTCCTTAAAGTTGGCCATCTTTTGAAGTTCAAGTGAAATTAACTTCTCCAAAAATCAAATTAACGTGCAAGTTGTTTTTAAGTCATCATAAATATCCGCCAATATTAAAAAAATTTATAAAATGAGAAACCAAATTTGTCCTTTTATGGTTTAAAAATTGTAACATTGTTTTATTGAAAAAATGACATTTAACCAATAATATAAAAAATCAAAATGTACGACGCTAGCGAAGAAAAAGTCCTTAATGCCATCAAGTATTTTGTGAAACACACAAAATATGTTGGCAGAACCAAGTTATTCAAGTTATTATATTTTTGGGACTTTATGCACTTCAAGAAATATGGTATGTCGATAACCGGCTATCAATATTGTACATTCCCTTTTGGTCCCGTTCCCCAAAAATTGTATGAGCAAATATCCAAAAATGAATTACCAGAAGCGTTCAGGAAAGCATTTTCAATTATACCTGATAATAGTGATGAAGATGAATTTAATGATTTTATTAAATTTAAAATCGTTCTTAAAAATAAAAATATTGATTTAGACTGGCTATCACCCAACGAAAAAGAAATTTTAGAACAAGTTGTTGAAATATTTAAAGTTAGTAATGCCAAACAAATGACAGAAATAACCCACCTTCATAACTCTCCATGGGATAAAACAATCCAGACAAAAGGGATGGGTAAAATCATCGATTATAAATTAGCAATTGATGATGAAAGTACGCTTGATCCACAAACAATAGACGAATATCTTACTTTGCAAAAAGAAATCTATCATTATGGCCGATTTTAAAAAAGGGCAACTTTTTTTAGATAAATCTGCAATAAATATTCAGGGAATAAAAGGCAAATATTTCATCGCCATGTCCGACGCTGAGGATGACGATGATTTGATTATTTGTTTTGTTTTAAATACCGAACGAAGAATGGAAAAATATCATTTAAATTGCAATAAAAATTTTCAACGTTTTATTATCCCACCTGATACTTTCTCATTTATTCACGAATATACATCTATCATGTTAGTTAAGGAAGTTTTTTATAAATTTTCAGAAATCTTCGAAAATAATAGCTTACTGCTGGATATGACAAATGAAATCCTGCTACGACAAATAAAAAACTGTATCGACTGGAATTATATTTCACCGAAGGCAAAAAATATAATTCTGAAAAGCTTTAAAAATTAATTCAAAATCACAAACCCACTTCAATATTCCTGGTTCAGATTTTGATCGCATAATTTCATGAATGATATTCGTGTCACATAATGTATCATTTTATTCTTCAATGAAAGGGTTGTAGCGGTCTTTACGTGGTGATATTTCCAACTCAATTGGATTTTCGCGCTGAATCTCAGCCAATTCTTGCAATAATTCGGCAATGGTAGGGCGTTTTTCTGAACTTCGAAGTGACATCAATTCTTCGTAAAGCAGCACATCTATTACCACACCCAATGGCTTACCATGCTCATAGATTAGCTGCGGAATCTCAGAACTGGCCTCCAGCACGCGCTTTAAATCCTTTTGCGCTTCTTTTATTTCCCATTTTTCCATTGTTACTTCTCCTGTTTATATTTACAACAATTTTACCTGGTATTTTTCAAATGTATTTAACGATTTAAATATCAATTTGATCAAATTTAATGACAAATGGGTCATTTGGATGTCCCTTCCACCATCCCAATCTCCTCCGCCGTTAGTTCATACAGCGCATACACCAACTGGTCAATCTGCCGATCGGTGGCCTCAATCTGGCGCTGGAGCACGGTACGGGTCTGGGGATTTTGTGCGGCGGCTAATTGTTGGTGTAAGTCTAACATTCGCTCCACCAGTTGGACCATCTGGTCGTGGCGGGATTTGTCAAAAGGATTTGTCAATTTTAAAATAGGAATTGGCAATATTGCAAGATGCCCACGTTTAATTTGAGCTAAAGCTTCACCTTTTTCAGGATTAATTATATTTTGATAATACCAATTTATTAAATTTGAATTTATGAGACCTAAAATAAATACAATGGAGATATTACCTTCATTAGCAACAATTGTATAAAGATTATCACGAGCAATAAATTGTTTTCTATCGAGAGTCGCTACCAATGAGTCTCCAGTTTGACGAATTACAATTTTTTCAACTGCCTCATAATTAGCAGAATATCGTGGTTCAGCTAGCCAGTCCCCAAAACTTATCCAATAATTATTATTCCATAAAATTTGCCATTTCTGAATCAAACTTCCTCTTAATAGAGGTCTGAATGTTTCATCCTTTTTAATTTCAGAAACGAACGGTTTTTCATCAAGAATCTTTTTGGTTTGTGCTGGTTTTCCTTTCCCTACCTGAAAAGGCTTTGTTCCTTGTGTTATTTTACAAATTGAATCTAATTTAATGGTATTGGCAAGTTTACTTTTAATATTTTCATATTCAGGTCGTTCAAAAATATTTACAGCAGCGCCATTTTTTGATTGCCAATTAATTTGTAAAATTTCATAGGTATCGATTTGTTTGCTTTTATCAAGAATTTCAATTTTTATTTTGTCATTTAATTCAGGTAATCTATTTTTTAAAATTATAATTTCTGTATCTACCGTTACGTTTTGGAAAACATAATACTTGAAATGCCGAATTAAAATAACAGATAATTTTTCGAAAATAAAGGACCTAATTTTAGGAGTCTGCAAATTTAATAGCCAAGTATTCGGTATGATCATGCCCCAGAATCCATTTTTACACAATAATTTCGTACCCAATTCAACAAATAACATATAGGTATCTAAATTATATTGTGGTAAAAGATACTTCTTGAGCAAAAATTCAATTTCAATCTTCGATAGAAATGCTCCATACGGCGGATTCCCAATCACCGCATCAAATCCCCCATTCTCAAATATTTCAGCAAATTCTTTTTCCCAGGGGAATGCATTAATCCGGTGCATCTCCCCATCATCCAGCAGGCCCAGTTGCTGGCCATCGTAAAAATCCGGGCCAATGAGGGAATTGCCGCATTTGATGTTCTGGCTCAAATCGGGTAGGGCACGTTCCTGGAAAAATTTCATCTGCTGCTCAATGGCGTGCGCATCCGCCCCTTCCAGGACTTTCAGGAGCAGCGAAAGTTTGGTCACTTCCACCGCCTGCGGGTCAATATCCACGCCGTAAATATTGTTCAGCAGAATTCGCTTGCGTTCATCCGTGGTCAGCACCCATTCCCCGCTGGCATTCTGGCGAATGGGCGGATTTTTCTTCTTCGCCCACGCTTCGGGATTGTCCTTCAGATACGCGTCCCGATGCCAGTTCAACAGCAATTGATACGCCCCCAGCAAAAACGAGCCTGAACCACAGGCCGGGTCCAAAATCCGCAGCTTGCTGGCTGTGCCTTTGGGACCAGGCGTTTTATCTTCCAGCAGCTTGCCCACTGTCTGTTTCACAATATAATCCACAATATACGTGGGCGTATAATAGACCCCGCCGGCCTTGCGCACCTCCGGCTTGGTCTCCACCACCGCCCGATGTCCCGCGGTCAGGCGAATCACCTTGCCCAGGAACTGCTCATACACCTGTCCCAGAATATCGGCGGGCAGCACATAAAATTCATACGGACTGTCGGGATAGTAGAGATTTTTGAAAATATCCTTCAGCACCTTGTCATCAATAAGCAGATTCGGCGTGAGGGCATCCAGATCCATCTCGGAACGGTCTTTTTCCGGTTCGAAATGAAACAGGCCGGAATTGTAACGCTCATCCGCCCGATAAAAGAGCTGAAACAGGCGCGGATAAACCTGTGCGCCATTCTGCAGGGCCATTAGCGTTCCATACGGCTCGATACCCCGATCCTCACAAATCCGCAGGAAGATAATCCGATCGATGGTTCGCTGCACCGCAAAATTGAGGTCCCGCTGCGCAAGTTGGGGATTCCGCAGCGCGATATTTTTGGCCAATAAGTCGCGCCAGCGTTCGATTTCCTGCAAAAACGCCTGATCCACTTCAGCCGTACCCTTTTTGACCTTGTTGGATTCCACATATTTGTCAAAAGAGCCTTTGAGAATGGCCTCACGGGTGAAAATACCGGCGATTTCATCCCAGCGGGTCGCATAATCCTTAAATGTCAGATAGAGAATACGGGCGGTGGCGGCTTTGTCATTCTTTTCAGGCCGAACGCGGCAGTCATAAACCGCGAACTCCTCGAAATCGGTGAGCACACTCAGGGGCAATTTGGCACTCCACGCATACCGGCGCAATTGATAGGCCGGATGAATATCTTCCTTTATATATATGGAAGGTTTTTTGGCTTCGAGAAAAAATTTACGTACCCCGCCGATGCGAAAACAGTAGTCCGGCGCTTTGGTGGCACCACCGATCTTGATGGCGTCTTCATGCACCACGTCTTTATAAGCTTCAGCATAGCCCTGTTGATTGTCCATATCCCAGCCGAGAATCTTGAAAAACGGGTCGATGAATTCCTTGCGGACCTGGGTTTCGTTATACTTGCCCTGTTTGTAGGTGTCGATATTCCGGTCAAAACGATCACAGAGTTCGATAATTTTATCGGGAGCCGGCATGAAAATCTTCCTTAATTGATATAAAATTTGGTGATTTTATTAAAATATGCACAATTTTAGAGAAAATGACAAGGGAAATTTATCGGAAAAAGTGAAAAAAATTAAAAGTCAAAATGATTTGGGGCAGAATTATTAACGAATGAAGACAAGACGATTTTTGAGACCAGACGATTGAAAGGCAAAACCATTTTAAAAATAATTGTGAACGAAAAAAAATAAAGGGTCTAGCCATAAAATAAATATTATAAATATATTAATTTCAATAATTTAAAACTGAATTGCTGTAACCCTTCACAGGGAGGATCAAATCAGTCATTCCCGCCTGTTTACGCGACAAAAACATTCGAGTACAAGTTTGGCGGGAATCCACCCTTCTTCAGACCAATGGATGCCCGATAATCCGTTAGCTAACGGACGGGCATGACAGCGGCTCATATTTTATCATACCTGTGAACGATTAACTGTTTTGCTCTGTTCAGAATGACAAAGCCGGCCTTTTTAGAGTGGACTCCTATACCTTAAAATAGGCCTGCTTTTTTTATTAATGATCTTTTTGACTCGCGTTCAAGTGGAAATATTCGCTGAACGTGAAATCGATTATTTGCAAAACAACGAGAAGGCAAAATTATCATTGCAAACTGAATGATGCGAAGGAATGAATTTATTTTAAATGTCTAATATTGAGACGACTGTTCAATTTCAAAGCACCTTTTTTTTTAATGCTTTAATAAACATGAAAATAAAATTATATCATTTCAATTCCAAAATTCTTCTAAACCTTTAAAATGCGCCTGGTAACCGTTTAGAATGTAAATTTGGTTATTGTACTTTCAAATTAAAAGATCATAATTAGAGTCGGTCCGAAAATACCACGACCTGTCATGGCGAGGCGTTTTTTGCCGAAGCCTGTTTTTTAGGCTCGCAATCCCATCGTTAAACAGCGGAGATGGCTTCGTCGCACAAAACGCTCCTCGCCATGACAGTACCGGATGCGTTTGCGGACAAACACTAATTAGCATTTTTTAATATTTTAACCAAAAAAATTATTAAAAAAATAATTGAAATTCACTCAATTATGAAATTTAGGGTATAGTAATGGCGATTCAGGCTAAATCAATTATCGGCAATTACCCGGATTCATCGTTAATAATAAATTGATTAATAATAAGTTGCCATAATTAATGAATAGCGCCTTCAAATACAGGGTCAATTTTAATCTGCTACTCATGCAAAATTGCTGATGCGGTGATGCGTGACATGTGGGTATATTATTGAAGATAATCATATCGATCCAATCATCTTAAAATAATGTGATCTTATTATATATTCTATTTTTAATTATTTTTAATATTTTTTTTATTTATTTAATAATTTTTATTATATTTATTAATCTTTTTCAATCATTGAAATTTTCAAGGAGGTGAAGCCAATGCAAAAAATCGATGACATTTTAAAAGAGATGGCGAATGATCTTCCAGGAGTTGTCGCGATAGGAGTTATTGGAATGGATGGTCTTGGAATAGCTCATTACCAGGCAGTACCGGGTTTTGATGTCGAAATTGCCGATTCCCAATTTGCTGTTGTCATGAAACTGGTTCAAAAGACCTGTAAACAGTTGGGAGAAGATGAAATGGAGGATAATCTGGTCACAACAGATGATTTGTTTATATTGTGTCGTTTCATCGGTGATGGGAGTTATTATTTGGGGATTTCTGCCAATCAAAAGGAAGCTAATCTGGGTAATGTTCGACTGATCGCTCGTCAATATGATGATTTGATCTGGGATAATATTCCAAAAAGAAAAAAATGACCAGCCAATAGGCTAAAAGTGATGAAGAAAGGAAGGTGAATTATGATAAAATTAGATGAATTATTGCGAAAAATGAGTGATGAAATTCCCGGTTATCAGGCGGCATCAGTGGTTGGAGTTGATGGGCTGGCATTAGCAATCCACTCCATGGACCGGCAGAACACAGAATTAGCCAATGCACAATTTGCATTAATTATGAAGCTTGTTGAAAAAACAATTACTAAATTGGGAAAAAACAATGTTCAGGATAACCTGGTAACAACCCAAAAATCCTATATCATATCGCGATTTATTGGAGATAATAGTTATTATCTGCTGGTTATTGTTGATCGGGTAAATGGAAATTTAGGAAATTTACGGATAGTAACCCGTCAATTTGCTAAAGATATCTGGGACGCTGTTCCCAAACGTAAACATTAAATCCGAGTCGTTTAATGATCAAATTGAATTTGGATTTTTTAAGACACTTGGATCGTGAACGGGAATTTATCAAATCAATCCAAAATTTTAATGATAATTAAGAAACAATAAGTTATTAATTTTTAATTTACAATAAAACTTTTTGAATTTCAAGGAGGATAGTAATGGCAACAGATATAGAAAAGAAACAGAATTTGATCAGGCTTTCCAACTTGTCTTTAGCAGGGGTTACGAAGGGGGTCTGGGATTTTGTTGGAGAATCATCTCTGGCATTATCGCACTCGATTGGCGCGACGATAATAAGAACAATGGAAAAGGAGATGGGTTTAGAAATTTCCGGTGAAAACCCAAAAGATGTACTTCAGGAGATAAGCCGCATTTTTGTCGATGAATTTGGCTTTGCATCTGACATTGAAGTTGAAGAAAATGAACAGTCTTATGTCCTGCGGGTAAATTACTGCGTTAATCGTAAGTTAACCGACCAATTAGCAGCGGAAGGTGTTGAAATTCCATTTATTTGTCCTGCGATGAATGCAGCGATTGCAGCGTTAGATCGGATGAAAATTCGTGTTCGACATTCGGTCAAAAAGAATAGTGAAAAAAAAGGTTCAATTATTACATTAGAGAAAATGGATGCAGATTAATTTTGATTTCAAATAATCATTTCGTATTTAAAATCGGTCATCAGCGTTTTAACAATACTTGCTACCGTACACTTTTTGATTTTGCCAGATCTGACCCCTCATCTTAACCCTCTCCCCCAAGGGGAGACGGAATAGCTACGCCCTCTCCCTTTGGGAGAGGGTTGGGGTGAGGGTCATAAGTGTGGTTTAAAGAGAAATTTTGAAAAAGTGTCCGGTAGTGAAATAACAATACAATAACTTCAATCGAAGCAATCTCATGATTTATAACAAATATTGGTGAGATTGCTTCGTATGTTATCGGAGGAAATATTTGATTTTTCCTAATAGCATGTTTTACCATGCTATTTAAATCGATTTGTTTAAATTTATATTTAAAAAATCCTTTTAGAAATAATCAGTCATTAAATGAAGGATATCTCATTCGTGAATACGATAAATCTATTGCCGCGATCGGATTGTCTTTCGCCAAATCAGGCTTTATATTGGAAAGATTTGCTTTATCGTACTTTAAAAATTGGGACTGAGCTTGAATATGCTTTACCAAAAGGCCAACCCAAAAACATGCTGCTGCCGGAAATTATCCGTAATTTGGAGCCGTCTAACGACTTAAATCATTTAGGTCAATATGGCGTCCTGGATGTTTTAAGCGAGCATTGTGGTATTGAAATTCGGGTTATTGGCCGCCAGCCTTATTATCAAACATTGATTGAGCAGTACAAATGTATTTTAAAGAAGATGGTTGATCATAACGTCCGGGTCCGGTTCACTTGTGGCTTACATTTTCATTTGCTAACAATTGGATTAAGTGAAGCTTTGCCGGAAATAATACTGGCCAATCTCTGGAATCTCGTACGCCGTTATGCCCCAAATCTAAAATTCCTGACGAGTACAGGGGACAAAATGGAAGCCTTGTGTCGGCGACGCAACCATAACAGTCATTTAGAGCTCATGCATCTTTCCCCGGCTGATAAATCCATGCAGGAAATCCAGAAATATTTAAAAACCAGTAAAATTGTACCGGAGCATCAAAATTTTTTTAATTTAGAGCATGTTGTTTTCGATGAAAAAGGCCAGATTCAAAATTTTCATATTGAATTTCGATTTCCAGACGCTGATTTATGTGCCACATCAATTGTGGCGAAAACCTTTCTTTTTCAGGCACTTGTATTAAAGGCAGTGGAACTGAGTCAACATGGACTAATTGATGTCGGTGCCAATGATGAATGGGCGCGAAAAAAAGAATTAATCGATTTATTAAGCAATAACGATGGGGATTTGGCTGCCAGTGATACCAGTCAGATCACCCCCGCGATTATTAAAGAATTACAGGAAGGAAGTCTCGAGTTACTTCAACTCCTCAAATCAATTTTTTTTCGTTTATATAATAATCCGTGTTACGAAATACTCACCTTCATAGCTTTAAATCCGATTTCCTTATTGAGAGTTCAGGGACACTTTTGGGAAGAGATTGAAAATACCCTGCAGCGTCAGATCCAAATTGACTCTTTTAATTGGGACGAGATTGATAAAAAATTAATTTACTATATTGAATTGAACATCATCAATAATCAAAAGTCCGCAGGGCACTGGAAACAGGCCATTGCCGATGAATTTAGCATCGCATTCTCTGAATTGAATGATCGATTGGCGAGATTTAATATCTGGCGGGGTATCACGTGGGATTCTGGTATCGGAACAATTTTATTTTTAACCTAATCAAGGAAATTAGCGGATGTGTGGGATAGCCGCAATACATTTAGTACCCAGGAAACGAACACCGGCGCAATGGCAACGCATTCAAAAATTATTTACCGAGAATCTACTCGCCAATGAAGAACGGGGAAGAGAGGCCTCTGGAATTGCCTTGATTTCAAACAACAAATTTTGGCTGAGTTATAAGGGGGCTGCACCGGCATCATTATTTATTAGAACCTCTGAATATAAAAAGATCCTGAATTATTTGAATGAGAAGACGGTCTGTATTCTTGGACATACGCGCAAAGCAACCAAAGGTGAGCCCAGAAATGATGCGAATAATCATCCCATTCATACGGGAGATATTATTGGCGTTCATAATGGAATTATTAAAAATGATGATGAACTTTTTGCAAAATATCAGTATTCACGAATTGGAGAGGTCGATAGTGAAATTATCTTTCAACTGATTAATGCGATTGATTCGGAAAAACTACTGTTTGAAACCTATATAACTGAGTTAAAACGACGAATAACAATGTTGAGAGGCGATTTTACTTTTCTATTTGTTGATTTACGTTTTCCAAACCGGCTTTTCGTTATCAAAAAAAATAAACCGATGGCGCTACATTGGGATCAGGAGCTTGAAGTATTGTTTTTTTCCTCGCGATATCTTTTTTTGCGTAAAACTTTTGGAAGCAGCGTTATCCATACGACGCTTCCGGCTTATAACGGTTTTTATTTTGATTCTCATGATTTATCTATTCAAAATGCAACGCCCACCTATACTTTCCATATAAAAGAAATTGATACTTTAAAATGTTAGTCACTATTTTATATTCGAAATGATAAAATATCAAGATTAACAGCTTTGGAGCTCGATGCAATTTTAAAATCAATCACGGAAACATCCATGATAATATCGATACGATTTGGCACGATGCCAATCTGGTAAATTAGTTGCTCGTTTTGAAAATCATCCAGCGTGACCTGTTCCAATGGGGCATCAAATTCAGCTAACGCCTGCCAAACTTGTTCAGCATTTTCATCAGTTGGCGCAATCCTGGAATCAATATTTTTTGTAAATCGTGGTTCAGGATAACCAGTAAACGCATAACCATCCACAATGAGATATCTAACGCTGCACGCGTTCAATATTTTTGCTTTTCAGGATTAACATTTCCAAAACCATTTGTCAGGCAGCTTCAAAGCCGGCTTCTACGCCATAGCTGTCAGGTTAAGGTTTTAATTTCTCTGAAAACAAGCTGTTGGATATATAATAAATATTCAATGAGAACCCTTCATCTGACCCTCACCCCACCCCTCTCCCAGAGGGAGAGGGCGTAGCTATTCCCGCTCCCTGTGGGAGCTAACCATTACGCATAACTTTTTGGGTGCAGAATGATATTTTTATTGACAAATGCAGATTTTAACCAGTCATGATAAATTGAATCAAATACCCATTTAAACAGCATATTAAGTAGGCTTCCCTTCCCTTCTTTTAAGGGATGAGCATGTCCCACATTTTTTACTGGACACCGGGAAGTTTTTCTCCCCTTCCCTTGATTTATAAGGGAAGGGGCCTTTCCACTGCGTGGAAAGGGTCGGGGGATGGGTTAAAAGGATGGCGATTCAAAGAAATTGGTATCACTTTTTGAAAAGAACTTCATTAAAAGACGATAATCTTCTTTTTGAATCACCTTTTTTCTTACCCATCCCCTGGCCCCTTCCCTGAACAACAGGGAAGGGGAACCAGAATTAGAATTTTCCCCGGTGTTCAGAAGAAGACGTGGGTAACGATGAGCTTTTAAGGGAAGGAGAATTTATCGTAAAAATCAGTTTTTTTAAAAGTCAAGAAAAACTTGTGCGTAAAGATTAGCAGAGGGAGAGGGCGTAGCTATTCCCGCTCCCTGTGGGAGAGGGTTAGGGTGAGGGCAGTTTTTAATTCAACTTATTTTATTATTTTCAATTACTTATCACCTTAACCTGACGGCTATGGGTTTCTACGCCAGTTTGCTGCCAGAATTTCAGATCAAAAGAACGATCACCATTCTGCCGTGGAATCAATCGGGCGGTAATTTTTCTTTCAGGGTTCATTTTGCAACCCAATACAGCTAATAATGATTTGTTACCTGAAATTCTAAAATGAAATGTTTTTTTGGGTGAATTTGTTTCAAATAGCAAATTGACCCCCTCTGTATTTCCCCCATTTTCAAAAAACGAAAATGGGGGAGAGAACCTGGCTTCCTCTCCCCCAAATTCCGTTTTTTGGAATTTGGGGGAGGCAGGAGGGGGTCACTAATTGATTCATAATCTCATAAATTTCCATTTTAGAATTTTAGGTGCTATTTAAAAATAAACATGGTATTGAAAAATTAAAGGGAATTTTTAAAATGAATTTTATCCTTCACCTGAGCAGATTTAATCATCTGCTTTGCAAGAAGGCTATTTTATCCAGTAGAAGTAAACTTCTGTCCCGTGTTCTTCCGGCAGGTAATCCAGTATAAACACATTCCCATCTCGTGGCGTCCAGACGTATGACCAATTATGACAAATACCAGATTGACAGATACGTTTTTGCTGATGGTAAATTTGAATACCGAAATAAAGTAAATCGCCTTTATGCGCGGTGATGTCACATTCACAATGCGATATTAGCTTCCCAGGCGACCACTCGATGACAGGAAATTGGAGGGAAATATCCCGATCATTAAATAATCCTGACACGAGCACCCCTTTTAATTGCTGGAGGACGATGGGGGAGATGGTTTCATCAACCAGGTCGATAGAATGCGTACAACCCGCCATTAAAACCGCATGATCCGGCAGAAATACCCGCGGCTGGAACTTCAGGCTATCCAGAATCAGGAGGTCTTCATCATAAAGCATCTGGCCAAAAAATTCATGCACCATGACCGCGATGGATTCAGCCGGCTTAAAATTCCGTAAATCGGTATGAATTAATTCGACCTGGGGATACTTTTTCAATCGATCATGGGCAATTTGATACAGATGGGGATTGACTTCGATGGCATAGACTTTTTGGGCACCTAATTTCACCATCGTTTCCGATAGATAGCCGAAACCGCACCCCGCATCGACACAGACCTGTCCCTTGATATTTTGTTCGTTTTCCTGCAACATCTGTTGATAACCGGCCAATCGTTTATGATCATCATAGATACTAACAAAAGTTAGCAGGTCATCGGCCTCTCCAAATTTATCCGGAGCGAGTTCATTGACGATATCCATGGAAATTTCTGCCTTTGTTTAAATTTTTTTTGATTAAATGAAAAATGGACTTCCAGTTTAAGTAAGGGTTCATGTAAATTGTTCCCGGTAATTTGTTTTTAAAAGAAGTTAATTATTTTTTGGAAGATGAGGAGAAAAATTTTAGGATGAGGCGTAATGCGTCCGACGTAGTTTAGAGAGGTAGGAAGCGGGGGAATTTTTTGTTGCAAAAATTTGATGAAAAATGCCCTGGAAAAGGGTTATTTTTCGGGTCAATTTTTATGGCCTTTACTGTTTTATTTGTTTCGGTAAATCAGGTAAATTTACTAACTTTAATAAGAGCGAACTTCAATATAATCAAAATATAAAAACAAAAAGTCAACAGCCAGATACATTGGTCACCAAATTTTCGGCCTGCCTGAGATGCCCCTTGAAATAACCTATCCGGGGCACTTTTTGTTACATTTCACTTTTTCTTCCATTTCTATTATAAAACCACTTTCATAATTATCCGTAATTATTAAAGGGATATTTTTAAATCAAACCTGAAATTCTAAAATGAAACGTTTTTTCTTCGGAGAACTCGCTTTCAG
>DYKB01000190.1 GCA_020722815.1 Caldithrix sp.
ACCGCCTTCGACCAAAGGAAAACCGCCTTCGACCAAAGGAAAACCGCCTTCGACCAAAGGAAAACCGCCTTCGACCGAAGGAAAACCGCCTTCGACTGAAAGAAAACCGCCTTCGACCAAAGGAAAACCGCCTTCGACCGAAACAAGATCGCTTTTGACCTGAAAATATTGGTATCTACCCAAAAGATATGAACGCAATTAATTCATTCAATATTCATCATTCTGAATTCATCATTCGATTATGAAGTAAAAGACTTGAAATTAGCAGGAAATTGTGGTTTGAAAAGCCGCTTATACCTCACCCGTAGCTGCTTCGTTGGTTATTTCGTTTTCTTCAGCACTGGTATTGCGGGCGATAACAGGTTTCCAGCAAACGATTAATATCCCGGCGAATCATTGATTGATTCCGAATCGGCATTTCAAACTCCTTTCCGGATTCATACAATTTCAAACAACTAACGATTAATTGAAAAGTGTATTGATTTCCTTGATTCGTATTCTGGCCATTGAATGTGCCCCCCTGTCATTTTGAGCGGAACGCAGTGAAGCGAAGAATCTCTGCCTTCAACACGGGATTCTTCGTCTTGCAAAAAACGCAAGACTCAGAATGACAAGGTATTAGAAATTTACAATAAGATGAAAATAAAAACAAGAATCCGTTTGCGGTGCAAGCATCATGAAAAACAAAAAAAACGTAATCAGAAGAAGCAAGCTGTTTGATGGGATTTAACTCAAGAGTGGGGTGAAAGTTTCCAGGTTTTTTGAAAAAAATATCCTGCGGGAGGTTCATATTAAGGTCGGATTTTCTGTCAATCAATTTTGCCAATTTACCGCAAGAGAATCCAGAAGTAAACCTTCCGCAGGGTTTTTGCGTAATTTGCTTCTGGTAGCCAAACTCCAGTTTATTCTGGAAGTTAAGAATTATGCCCGCGCCAAACACCAGGCAGCCCGGCGCTGGGTGTCGGCAGTGAATCATTGGGGGAAGCTCGGCAAGTGGGAATTTCTGGTGTGTCGGGATCCGCAGATACTGGGGGAGGAATTGGGGAGGTTGGTTTAAATTTGAACGTGACCGTCACCTGGCAGGTGACGGTCACGTACAGAATAATGAATTAGTTGAGGTATTAAAATTTCAGAACCTATTTTATAAACAACGCCTGACGGACCGCTGTAAAATGGTTCACCGAAAGCCGGTAGAAATATATTCCGCTGGCCAAATCGTGCGGAGTAAATTTAACAGCATGGCTTCCCGCGGCGATTTCGTCATCTATCAATGTCGCGACCTGACGACCAGTCACATCAAATACCTTTAGCATCATGTGACGCTTTACAGGCAATTGAAAACGGATCTCGGTGCTGGGATTGAAGGGATTGGGATAGTTTGGAAAAAGAATAATGGCATCCGATGGCGCCCGATGGTCGACTACCGATGTTGGTACATCCGGGTTGTAGATGAAAGGACGCGCGATAAATAATGATCTCCAATCTGCTACCAGCGAGGTGAAATCAGTAATTTTCACTTTGCCGGCGGTTTCAAGTGCCAGGAGGGGAACCAACAGAGAATCCGTGATTATTTTCAGACTGTGCGGTGCTGAAATATCGGCAGGCGAAAGATGCTTTGAAGCAGTCAACATGTATTCAACTGGCACATTCTGGTTGGTATAGAGGGTGATAAGTTCATTTAGATTTTGAATAAACTTTTGATGCGATTCATGCGCCGAATTTTTGTACTGTCCAACCGCGACAATATTACCTTGCGAATCATCCTCAAAAAAGTGGTACCGGTCTTTAGGCCGCCAAACGCCACTGACAGCCGGATCATTGATATGACTCGGGGTCGCACTTCCCATCAGGATATCACCACGCCATACCGCCCAGGGGAATTTTGATCCCGCAACAGGAACTCGAAAACGATCCCATTCGGCAAATTGTGGCAAATTTGGGTCCCACACATGCCCTCCAACTACCGAACTCCCCCCAACGCCCAATGAATCAAGTAAATGGGCAACATCCGTATAGCTATATCCCTGATGCTCATGGGAATGCGGATCGATGGTAACATTCAAGTCCTCTTTCAGATAACGCAATAGATTTTTGTTATTTGTTATAGCAGTAAGGGGCGCTTCTTCGTATTGCAAAGCCGCCAGCAAAAATTTCCAGTCTGGTTCGAAAACCCATTTTACCTGTTGTTTGTAAAAAAGTTCGCCGATGGCGATCAACTTATCGCGCCAGTTCACATAGCTATCTCTGGATTCCGAAGTCCCCAATTCACCATCGGGGCAATTATCTTCAATATGGGTAAAGACAACGACATATACTGGCGGCGCAGTTTGACTCCAGACATTCATGAATGGGACAAACATCACTATTA
>DYKB01000037.1 GCA_020722815.1 Caldithrix sp.
TTCTCGATTGGGAACTGAAAATTTAAATTATTGATAAAATAGCTTGACAAACAATTTTAAAAAGTGTATATTTATATGCTTCTGATAAGAATGAGATAAAAAAGCCAGATTGTTCAGATGAATCCTTTACTAAAGATATATTTTTTTGTCATTTTTTTTTGTAAATTTTAAGTTTTCATAGCATTCAATTTATCTAAATCAAGTTAAAATCCATTCCAAATACGGTTGAGCTAAAATTAAAGAGTGGAATGAATGGAAGCTAATGGTCCTAAAATTTTATATTCTCTAAACCCGGATAGAATAACATTCTATCAAAGAACCACAATATCCTTTCCTGATAATTTTGATATTTCTAATCAATTCACTTGAATTTTTTAATTCCATTAATCCCGAATTCGATAATTCATTCTTATTTTTCATCTCTTTAAAAATGGAGTAGAGAGTATGAAATCATTTCACCTGCTACTATTTTTAAGTTTATTTTGTGTTGTGAATTTATTATTTGGAGGAACTACAGGTAAAATTACCGGGATTGTAACCGATACAAAAACTGGTGAACCTTTGCCGGCTGTGAATATCACCGTTGTTGGTACCCGTCTAGGAGCTGCAACTGACATGAATGGGTATTATGTAATTCAGAACTTACAACCCGGTGACTATGATTTAAAAACAATTATGATGGGTTATAATTCCCAGTTTGTTCAGAATGTTCACGTTAGGATTGATCTAACAACAACCGTGAATATTTCCCTTTCCGAAACGATTCTCAAAGGGGAAGAAGTTGTAGTTGTTGCAGAACGACCTGTCGTACAAGTGGATATTTCTTCCAGTCAGGCTAACTTAAGCGCGAATGATATAGAAGCCCTTCCAATTGTCAATGTTGCCAGTGTCGTTGGATTAGAAGCTGGTATCCAGGGTTTGAGTATTCGTGGAGGAGGTGCGGATCAAACTGCATTCATGATGGATGGATTTACGATGCGTGATGAACGGAATAATAGTCCATATACAGCGATAAGCTATACCTCAATTGATGAAATTCAAATTCAAACTGGCGGTTTTAATGCTGAATTTGGGAATATTCGTTCCGGATTAATTAATGTCGTCACTAAATCAGGTAAAACTGATCGATATAGTTTTGGATTAATTTCCCGATATCGCCCCTCTGCACCAAAACATTTTGGTCAATCACCCAATTCACCAGATTCATATTGGATAAAACCATATGTTGATGATGCTGTATGCTGGACCGGTACAACGAATGGTGTCTGGAATTCTTTCACACAAAAACAGTATATTGAATTTGAAGGATGGAACGCAGTCGCAGCGAAAACATTAGCCGATGACGATCCTGATAATGATTTAACACCTGCGGCGGCGCAGAAATTATTTTTATGGGAACACCGACGTCAATTAGATATTAAAAAGCCGGATTATGATATCGATGCCAGTTTTGGTGGTCCAGTACCTTTTATTAATAAGTTTCGTTTTTTTGCATCTTATCGCAATTCGCAGAATATGTATTTAGTACCTTTGAGTCAGGATGCTTATCGTGATTACAATGCCCATTTAAAGTTAACTTACGACATTAATACCAGCCAAAAAATTGTTTTTGAAGGTTTAGTTGGTGAAGAAACAGGAACTAATGATAATAATTCCGGAGATCCGGGGATTTTTACCTCCTCATCTGGTATTGCCTATGAACTAAGCAATGGCCCTAAATATATTGATGGGCGAATGTATGGTACAGATTATTGGTGTCCGACTACTGTGAAAAGAAATAGTATTGGTCTAAGATATACCAACGTAGTAAGTGAACGTACGTTCTATGAATTCCAACTGCAAAGATTTGCTTCGAACTATGACACCAATCCAGGGACATTCCGGGATACATCAAAAGTTTATCTTTTTGGCGACAATTATTATGTTGACGAAGCCCCATTCGGTTATCAGCCCGCTCCAAGCACAGGTATTGTGGGATTGAGAATGGGAGTAGGTATGAGTAATTCGCGTGATAGTAGTATTGTAATCGTTTATACAAGTCGTTTTGATATTACCAGTCAAATTAATCAATATCACAACATAAAATCTGGATTTGAATTTAATTACACGGATAATAATGTCAATTACGCATCAGTCGATCAATTTTTACAAAGTGGTCGATCACAGTCAAAGTGGCATACTTACCCAACGCGAGGTGCTCTCTATGTTCAGGATAAGCTTGAGTTTAAAGGAATGATTGCCAATATTGGTTTGCGTTTGGATTATTCTCATGCCGGTGGAGATTGGTATGAATATGATAAATATGATAATGCACTATCAGCAAAATATTCCTTGGGAATAGATACCTTATTGACTAAAAGTCCAACCAAGCATATTTTTAATCTGAGTCCACGCATTGGCATTTCCTTTCCCATTACTGATAGAAGTAAGCTTTATTTTAACTATGGTCACTTTAGACAATTACCGACTCCGGAAAATTTATATTTACTCCGTCGTTTTACTTTTACGAATGCCGTCACACGCATTGCAAGCCCCAATAATCCATTGCCTAAAACTGTGGCATATGAGCTTGGTTATGAGCAAAGTTTGATAGATCAATTCCTGATTCGTGGGGCTGGTTACTATAAGGATACGTCAAATCAACCACGATTAGTTAATTATGAAAGTATAGATTATTCAGTGGATTATTCGGTATCGGAACCCAGATCATATCAGGATACGCGTGGCTTTGAAGTTACCTTGCGCAAGAATCGTGGAGCGTGGATTCAAGGATTCATTAATTATACCTACGAAGTCACTACAGCGGGCAGTTTTGGTGTCAGGTACTATTCTCAAAATCCAGTAGTTCAACGTGATTATGAACGTGAAAATAAACATGCTATCATCGCACAAAGCAAGCCGGTACCTCGTCCTTTTGTTCGGGCAAATATTGACTTATTCTTGCCGGAAGTTTTTGGTCCCAAATTTATTAGCAATTTCCCTTTTGGTGGATGGAGATTAAACATTCTGGTAAATTGGCGCGAAGGTTCATATATAACCTGGACTGGTGGAGGGAGCATCCCGGGCATTCGTAATAATGTACAATGGAAAGATTATTATAATATCGATTTACGTTTCAGTAAGGCATTTATGCTGGCTGGAGCCGAGATCGAATTTTTTATGGATGTTTCCAATGCAACTAATTTCAAATATATGTCTAGTTATGGATTTGTTGATTCAAAAGATTACGATGCCTATATGAAGTCACTCCATTTGCCTGCTAAAATTGGTAACGAACTCAAATATGGGAATATTCCTGGCGAAGATCAACCTGGAGATTACCGAACTGTTCCATATGAACCTTACGATCCAAACGATCCCGATGATGCGAGAAAGAAACGAATTCTTGAAACAAAAGCATATATCGATATGCCAAATCTTGACTATTTTACTTTCCTCAATCCCAGAAATATTTTCTGGGGTTTGAAGATTTCTTTCGATATAAATACAAGATAATATTTATCAATAGGTTGAGGGTATAAAAAATGTATGCAAATAAAAATCAAAGGGTCGTAATATTCTTGTTTATCCTACTATTTCTCCCAATTAGTCTGTTTAGTCAATTTGATATCAAGTGGATGGCGATTGGCTCTTTACATAATTGGTATTCCAGTATTGGTAGCGAAATTGAACATGGTTTCCAGCCAATCCAACAATATGGATTTCAATGGCCTGCAATTTATCAATATCAGGATATGCAAGCTGCGAGAGCTCTTTGGATTGGTTGTAAAAACTTTAATGATGATAAAGGCAATGAATTCCCTTATCGGGTTGTGCATGTAGGGCCACGAGTATCTGGTGCCGGTGAATTTTTTCCTGTTGATTTTAAAATGGTCAGTCGTTTTGAACCACCACGGGTATATGTTGATGGGGCAATTTCTTTTCAAAAATCAGTTGATAATAATGCTGTTGATCCGACCTTAAAAGCAGACCGGGTGATCATTAATAAAACCAATACATTAAATGGCGTGACAATGGAACGAAAAATTATGCAGTTTACTCATCCCTATCATGATAATTATATTATCGTGGAATATAGATTTACAAATACCGGCAATGTAGATGAGGATGCAGAAATTGAACTTCCAAATCAGACTCTCGAAGAAGTTTATTTCTTTTTTCAATATCGGCTGGCTGTCTGTCGTGAAACACGCTATTTAATTGGAAATGCAACTGGTTGGGGTATTAACTCAATGTTAGATGCTCGTGGCGACGGAGTTAAGATCGATCCGCCAGAAGAAAATTTCCGTGCCCAATATGTCTGGCATGGAAAATATCCTGCTTTTACATTATACGATAACATTGGTGCCCCCATCTGGGACCCGAGTGGTTCAGCAGGCTACATTGGAGCAGCAGATACAGTAGGCCGCCTTGGTTCACCACAATTTGTTGGCATTATTACTTTACATGCTGATAAATCACCGACGGACTCCGTGGATGATCCGACACAGCCATCGACGACAACTTATGAATCATCTGATGCGCCGGAAACTTCGCAAAATGATCCATATAATAAAGTAAAAATGGAATCAGAATATGGCTGGATGCGTAAAGGTCATATGTCCCCGCGACACGCGGATAAAGTTGAACCTTCAGGAAACTTTACTGAGCCAAAAGGGGATCCAGCTTTAGGAACACCTGGAGGTTTTTCAGCCTGTAATGGTTATGGCCCTTATACTCTTAAACCTGGTGAAAGTATTCGGATTGTGCTTGCAGAAGCCGCATCGGGGCTCAGTCGTGATAAATGTATTGAAATCGGTCGTCAATTCAAACAAAAACAAATAAGTGCTAAAGTTAAGAATGAATGGATTATGACCGGTCGTGATTCCCTCTTTCAAACATTTCGACGAGCTTTATATAACTATGAAATGAATTATGATATACCCAAACCTCCTTTGCCCCCATATGCTTTTTATGTTAATGGAGGAGGAGATCGGATTTCTCTGACATGGGAGTTATATCCAGACGGTGAGAGAGGATTAACTGGATTTGAGATTTATAGAGCTCGCGGACGTTATGATAGTACGTATCAGTTAATTCAGGTAGCCAATGCCGAAGACCGGAGTTTTGATGATACAAAATGTGAACGAGGAGTGGCGTATTATTATTATATCGTTTCTGTTGGTGGGGAAATTCCGGCCGATGCGCGATTAAATATCCCCAAAGATAAATTACGCTCGAGTCGTTTTTATACACAAGCCTATGATCCAACTACTTTAAAACGACCTGCAGGAGACGATCTAAACGAAATTCGTGTCGTCCCTAATCCTTATAATATTTCGGCAGACGCTGATAAGTTACTTTTCCCGGGAGAAGAAAACAAGCTGGCTTTCTTTAATATTCCGGGCCAATGTACTATTAAAATTTATAGTGAAATCGGCGAGCTTATCGAAACAATTGACCATACGAATAATACTGGTGATGAATATTGGGATTGTACAACATCGAGTGATCAAATAGTCGTTAGTGGTATTTATATTGCGATCATTATTGACAAGCAGACCAATGAAAAAAAAGTTGTAAAATTCGTAATTATCCGATAATTTAAATTTACTGGTGGTTCAATGAAAAAAATAATTTTAAGGACTACTTTCAGTATGTTACTTCTTGTTATTCTTTATCAAACAGGACATACTGATGAATATCGCAAGTTAGCTCAAACTGGTATGAAATTTTTAAGTGTTTCAACGGATGCTCGCGCGAGTGCTATGGGCGATGCGGCAACCTCATTGGTGGGAAATTCTATAACGATGTTTTATAATCCATCAGGTATGGCATATATGTCAGGCTATGCAGAAATTTCGCTTGGACGCGTGGAATGGATTGCGGGAATCAATTATGTATTTGGAAGTTTTGCAATCAAACCGGAAAATGGTAGATATGGTGTGTATGGGCTTTCACTCGTATCTGTTGACTATGGACAATTCAATGGGACGATACGTGATCCTGGTGATAAAGGCTATATCGATACCGGTAAATTCAGCCCCACCGCAATGTCAATTGGACTTGGATACGCTTATGCTTTTTCTGATCGATTTTCTGCCGGTGGAAATTTAAAATTTGTTCGCCAAAATCTGGGCACCTCAATTGTCAGCCTTGATCAAACAGGTGGATATGTGGAAAAAAATTATGAAAAAAATTTAATGGCTTATGATTTTGGTGTTCTCTATCAGACAGGATATAAGAGCCTAACGTTTGGGATGTGTATCCGAAATTTCGCACAGGAAGTCGTTTATGAAGATGAAGGTTTTCAATTACCACTAACGTTCAAAATCGGATTGAGTTTAAATTTGCTTGATTTTGTTCCTTCACTTTCTGTTGATGCACATAAATTCCTTTTTTCTGTTGATGCAGTTCATCCACGGGACTATCCGGAACAACTCTATCTGGGAGTTGAATATCTTTTCCTGAAAATGTTCGCGTTACGTGCTGGTTATGCAACCCCGAATGATGAGAACGGACTTTCTGCCGGTATTGGTTTTCAACAATCTCTTATGAACTATCATTTATCTTTAGATTATGCATATTCGCCATTTGATCTTTTTAATGATGTTCATCGATTTACTTTAAATTTTGCATTTTAATATTCTTTACGTAGTCGTTAAAACATCCTTAAACCTAATGATAATTCAAATGATTTCTTTTATTTAAATTTGAGTGAGATATGAAAAAAATTATTACTTATTTGATGCTTTTTGAGCTTTTTTGTTTACTCTTCTATCTCCCAACTGTTTTATCTCAAGATAAATTAGCTCAAACTGGTTTTCAATTTTTAAGTGTCGGTACCAGTGCGCGAGCGACAGCAATGGGCGAAGCATACACAACCATTAGTCGAGCTTCTGATGCACTTTTTTATAATCCCGCCGGATTGGCTGGTACTCCTCACCTGTTCGATATCTCTTTCAATCAAATGAAATGGATCGCAGATATTAATTACCTCTCAGGAAGCATATCCCTAAATTTTAAAAATGGCCAGTATGGAGTATTCGGGATGAGTTTTATGGCTATTGATTATGGTGAATTTTTCTTGACGCGAGTTGCTAGTAATGAACAAGGATTCGAGGATATCACCGGCTCGACACCCGATGCTTTTGTCGTTGGTGGTGCCTATGCTCGACAACTTTCAGATCGGTTTTTTATTGGTAGTCAGATCAAATATACCCATCAAAAATTAGGAGAAAGCCTTTTGCCAGTATATTCAGAAACAGATACCTCGTTCCAGGCAAAAGATTATGCTTTAGGGACTGTTGCCCTTGATTTTGGAACGATTTATAAAACCGGTTTCAAAAGTCTGGTTTTTGGCATGTCCGTTCGTAATTTTTCACGTGAAATCAAGTATGAAAAAGAAGGCTTTCAATTGCCATTAACGTTTAAGATTGGCATTTCTATGGATTTAATGGATTTTGTCAGATCTGATTCTGATCAACACCTGTTTTTATTATCAATTGATGCCGTACATCCCAGGTCATACCCAGAATTTCTTAATATTGGATTAGAGTATAACTTTATTAATTTATTAGCTTTACGCGCAGGGTATATTTCAAATCATGAAGAGTATAATTTTGCTTATGGTTTTGGTGTTCGCAAATTTGGGTTGTCACTCGACTTTTCATACACTCCTTTTTATACATTTAATGATATTACACGCCTGTCTGTAAATTTCACGTTTTAAGGAGATTTGAAATGTTTAAATATAAAATTTTAATGATACTCATAATTTTTTGGATTTCAAGCGCCAGTTATGCCGGGATTACGGGTAAAATTATCGGCAAAATAACTGATGCCGAAACGGGAGAACCATTACCCGGAGCAAATGTGATGCTTGAAAATACGACTTTGGGAGCTGCAACCAATTCTGCTGGTGAATTTCTAATTTTGAATATTTCACCTGGTTCTTATACCCTCTTAGTGAAAATGATGGGATACGTACCACAACGGATTCAAAATATTAGGGTAAATATCGATCAAACGACATCCGTTTTGGCAACCTTAAACTCAGAAGTAATTGCAGGTGAAGAGGTTGTTATTGTAGCCAGCCGTCCAATTATTGAAAAAGATGTTTCCAATAGTCAGAAAAATTTGAGCTCTCAAGAAATCCAGATAATGCCTATTGAAAAAATTCAAAGCGCCTTAAGTTTGCAAGCTGGTATTGAAATGGGAAGCGAAGGTATAATGGTTCGGGGCGGTAGTGCTAATCAGACTGTTTTCATGGTGGATGGTTTATCCCTGAATGATGAACGTTCTAATATACCATACGCCGCCGTTAGCCAAAGTGCCGCACAGGAAATTCAAATTCAAACTGGTGGATTTAATGCTGAATATGGTAATATCAGATCTGGGTTGGTTAATGTTGTAACGCGTGAAGGCTCGGATAAATATAGCGGTTTATTTTCGATTCATTACCGTCCTGCCGCACCAAAACATTTTGGTTCATCACTCTATGCTCCTGATTCATATTTTAACAAATCTTTTTTGGATCCAGATGTTTGCTGGACAGGAACACGTAACGGTGCTTGGGATTTGTTTACTCAGAAACAATACCCGACTTTTGAAGGTTGGAATGCCATTTCTCTCAAAACTTTACAAGATAATAATCCAGAAAATGATATAACCCCTGAAGGTGCAAAGCGTTTGTATGAGTGGGAGCATCGTCGTCAGGGTGATATTGCGAAGCCGGATTATGTTATTGATGCTGGAGTTGGCGGGCCTGTACCTTTCGTTGGCAAATATTTGGGACAATTGAAATTCTATTTTACTCATTATAACGAACGTGATATGTTTATTTTCCCATTATCCCGTGAAAGTTATGATGAAAACCATACGATGCTTAAGTTGACATCCAAATTAAATCAGGCTATTACACTCAATATAACCGGGCTCTATGGTGAAATTTATTCTGTATCACCATATGACTGGACAACCACACCAACCGGACGACTTTTACGCAACCAGAGTGAAATCGCTGATTTATTAAATGCATCGAGTGGCGCGAGTATGTTATATATGCCAGGTTATTATAGTCCAGGTGATATTTATCGAAATATGTTTGGAATTAAGTTTACGCATATTTTAACCCAGTTAACTTATTATGAAGTCAATTTTCAGCATAAAATAAATCGTTATAATACTTATAAAATGACCAACCGTGATACTACACGTCAATTTGAAGTTATTCCAGGTTATTATGTAGATGAAGCACCTAATGGTTACTGGGGCTATAGTGTTTCTGGTGTTGAAGGAATGAGCATGGGTGGATGGATGAATCTGGGAAGAGATTACAGTGTGAATTCAACCACTTCCCTTAACTTTGATTTGACTAGTCAGATTAATGATCAAAATCAAGTGAAAACTGGATTTCAAATTATCTATAATGATTTTGATATAAATTCCAGAACTGAAAGCCCTTCAATGGGAACCTGGACGCGAAGTATGCTCTATAGGGTATTCCCATATCGAATTGGTGCATATTTTCAGGATAAATTGGAATTTAGCGGCTTTATTGCTAATGTTGGCTTAAGACTGGATTATTCTAATCCGAATTCTGGTATTTATCTGACAGCTGTCTACGATAAAAATTTAAGCGCTGGATATGGTAATTCAATTGAAGAAAATGTATCAACAAAAAAGGCAAAAGCGAGTTGGGCTTTTTGTCCGCGATTAGGAATTTCGCATCCGATTACTGTAGATTCAAAACTTTATTTTAATTATGGTCACTTTCTCTCAGAACCTGAATCCTCTTATCGATTCCGTCTCCAGCGAGAATCCAACGGATTGGTGACCTATATGGGAAATCCAGATTTAAAAATGGAAAAAACGATAGCTTATGAGTTAGGTTTTGAGCAAAATCTTCTGGATATGATGTCTTTTAATCTTGCTGCTTATTATAAGGATGTTTCTGACCAGATTGGATGGATTTATTATCAGAATATTAATAATTCAGTGCAATATCGAAAGGCCTCCAATAATAATTATGCTGATATTCGTGGTCTTGAAATTACGATAACCAAACGAACTGGCAGATGGTTTGCGGGTTTTGTTAATTATACTTATGATGTCCGGACATCAGGATATTTTGGTTTAGTCGAAAATTATGAAGATCCCAATCTTCAACGTGATTATTTGCGTCTTAATCCCTATCAATCAAAACCTGAACCTCAGCCGTATGCGCGCGCTCATTTGGATCTTCACACACCTGAGAATTGGGGTCCAATTTGGTTGAGCTGGTATCCGCTAGCTTCCTGGTATTTAAATATGATTGCCAATTGGCGAGCCGGTAGCTATTACACCTATAATCCAAATAAAATTCCAGGTGTCGTAAATGATACTCAATGGAAAGACCGTTATAATTTGGATTTAAGGCTTTCCAAAATGGTAAGACTTAATCGATTCCAGATTCAATTCTATATGGATATAACGAATGTACTTAATATTAAACGTCTCAATTTTTCTGGATTTGCTGATAATTATGATTGGCTGGACTATCTTAATTCCCTTAATTTTTCCTGGGAAGAGGGAGATGAGAAAGGAAGTGATCGAATTGGAGAATATCGTCCTGATGATGTGACTTATGATCCTTTGGAGCCTAATCCAAACAACGATCCCGAAATTGGCGCCAGAAATAAAAAACGGAAAGATAATAAATCATATATCGATATGCCCAACATTAAATCTTTGACTTTTTTAGCGCCGCGCGATATCATTTTTGGTTTAAAAATCAATTTCTAATTATCGAAAAGGTAAAACAAAATGAAACGGCAAAATGGTTTTATTAAAATATATGTTCTTTTTCTAATCTTATTTTCAGGCTTAATATATTTTGCCAATGCAAAAGTAGAAGGTACTGAAAAAAGATATTTTCGAATTGGTTCATTGCAAAGTCATATCTCGGCGTATGGCTCCGAACGCGCCTGGAATAATTCATATTATGAAGGTTTAATTTGGCCTGCTGGATACAGCTATCAGGATAATGCAGTGATTAAACGATTTTGGATTGGTTGTCAGGATTTTAAAGATGTTACTGGCCGTGATTGGGAAGCTTATGGAATTTATTTTTCTCTGGATTATGAAGGAGTGTCAATTTTCCCTATTGAACTAAAGCAAACAGCAAAATTTGATCCTCCAATGGTTTATGTTGACGGGATTAATATTACCGCACCCTATCTTGGCGATGTCGATGAAACTGATGGTGAACAAATACCCGACCGAATTATTACTAATATTGTAAATACATCAATGGGATTGACTATGACCCAGCGAGTTCTAATCTTCAGTCAGCAATATCATGATAATTACATGATTAAAGAGTATACCTTTACAAATACTGGTAATATTGATTACGATGCTGATATTGAACTGCAACGACCATTAAAGGGCGTTCGGATTGGCTGGGGAACGCGTTATAGTGTTTGTCGTGAAGGATCATTTAAGGTCGGTAGTTCACAATCATGGGGGCAACAATGCTGGATTACCAAACGCGGTGAGGATTATCCTTTACACATTGGAGAAAAAATTACCGAAGCTAATCCGATTGTTGAATGGATTCGTTGTGGATTTGCTTGGACAGGTCAGCATTCCAATAATGCTTTTGATAATTTAGGTGGGCCGGATGTGAACGGTGATGGTAGATTATGTGCACCGCAATTTGCTGGGGTCGCTGTTTTGCATGTCGATATAAATGCTACTGATAAAACAGATGATCCAAATCAGCCGGCAGTATTGGGATGGCATGCAGGTGATACCTATCCAACATTGGGCGATATGTCTCCTGCGAATGTTAAAAATATGGTAGCACTCTATAAGATGCTAAGCGGTACTCCTTATACCGGCCTTGGTGGTACAAATAGGTTTTATGAAACATATCATACAAAATATTCTGATCCATGGACTGTTCATAACGATGGCGGCGGAACAAATTTGTGGATCTGTTATGGTCCTTTTGATCTGGAACCTGGTCAAAGTATCACAATTGTTGAAGCCGAAGGCGTCAATGGCTTAAGTCGACAAATGTGCGAAAAAATTGGACGTAGATGGAAGAAAGCCTATAGCGATCCCAATGATCAAGGGCCATTTGATTTACCAGGTGGTGGTACAACGAAATTAAAAGATGAGTATAAAGATAATTGGTTTTATACTGGCATTGATTCGATATTGGAAACTTTTGGCCGTGCAAAAAGAAATTATGATACGGCTTATCGTATTCCCCAACCACCTTTTCCCCCACCAGTTTTTAATGTAAAATCAGGCGGTGATCGTATTAGCCTTGATTGGGTCGCCAGTCAATCAGAGAGCGAATCAGACTTCGCTGGTTATAAAATTTATCGGGCAATCGGAAAGCCGGATACGATTTTTGATGAAATTTATAAATGTGGCCCCGGCGTAACAAATTTTGATGATTTAACAGCTCAACGTGGTCAATCTTACTATTATTATATTACCGCATATAATAATGGCTCGGCTAATAATACTGGAGAAACGAATCCTATTGGTGTATTGGAAAGTAGCTGTTTTTATACAAAGACCAATGTAGCCGCCTATCTACGACGTGAAGCAGGTAAATCACTGGATGCGATTCGTGTAGTTCCAAATCCATATAATATACGCGCTAAAGATTTTCAATTTATCAATGAACCCGATAAGATTATGTTCCTCAATATTCCAGGCTATTGTGATATCCGAATTTATACTGAGCGTGGTGATCTAATCCAGGAGATCAAACATAATGATGGCAGTGGCGACCATGCATGGAATTCTATTACATCATCCCGTCAGGTAATCGTTAGTGGGATATATATTGTCTACTTTACAGTAACCAAAGATCAATATGATCAAAGAACAAACGAATTACTTTATAAAAAAGGTGACACACAATTTAGAAAATTTATTATTATTCGATAAATTTAGTTAAAGGGAGCATACGATGAATCAGATGAATTCTAAAAATCTCATTCTTTCTTCTTTGTTTATTTTAATATTATTTATTTGTTGTGGTGAGGAACCCACCCCAAGCTTATTCGATCCGAATAAAACTTATAATCCAGCCCCAGTCATTCGAGAAATCCTTCCTCCTAATGCATTGGCTGGTGTTACTGAAATTACAATCAAGGGTGAAAATTTTTCAACGAAACCAGAAGAAAATATGGTGTTTTTTAATGCAACATTAGCTGAACTGATTTCCGCATCATCAAATGAATTAAAAGTTAAAGCCCCAAAAGTCATTGGTGATTCTGTTAAAATTAAAATTTCTGTGCATGGTGCTGAACTTTTTAGCAATATTGTTCTTTACAAGCTGGAATATGCTGCTATTGAATATGGTGGAATTGACCATTTTTCCAACGCTTACGGCGTTGCATGTGATATGAATGAAAATATTTATGTCTCATTAGGTTCTAGTAAAATTGTAAAAATAACGCCGGATCAAAAACAGATTGATTTCGTCCTTTCTTCTGAAGGATTTTTAGAAGCGATGCGTATTGGACCTGGTGGATATTTGTATGGTGTCCGAACCCGTTTTTTGTATCGAATACCACCTGAAGGTGGAATTTCAGAAAAATATGGTGCAAAATTTACTGAAAGAGTTTATGACCTTGATTTTGATCCAGGTGGAAATCTCTTCGTTGCAGCTAAAAAGACTATTTATGGCGTAAAACCAGATGGCTCAAACATCGCGTCAGCAACTTATACCGACATCACGTTAAACTCAATTCGGGTTTTTGATGGTTATGTTTACGCCGCTGGAGAATTTTCAGGTACAGGCACCCCCGAAATTAAGAAGGGAATCTGGCGAAATAAAATTTTAGACGAAAATTGTACGTTAGGTGAAAATGAATTAGTTTTTAATTGGAGCGAATTTGCCGGTAATTTAGGGCCGAGTATCACCGCCATCACCTTCGCAGAAAATGGGGATATGTACATCGGAGCTAATACTGGGAATGCTATTACCATCTTACACCCAAATCCAGATGGAAATTATGTTCAAGGGAGAACAGAGCCCCTCTTCCCAGCAGTCTTAGTTCCGCCAAGTACGGTTTTCTGTTGGGGCAACGGACAATATCTTTATGTCAATCGTAAACATACAGAAGATGATTTCAAGAGATTAATTCGAATAACGACCGGCCAACAAGGTGCAATCGATTATGGACGTAAGTAGTGTTTGAGACACTTTAAATTAGCTATAAAACGATTGTATTCTTCATCATGTTCACGAGGTCTTTCAGAACGAAGGATAAATAAATTCTTCGATTCACAAAAAATAAAATTGGATAGAATGGTTCGGATCGCATAAACAATAACTACATTCGATTAATAAATTTTAACTTAAAAGGAGGTGAATCGACTATTAATAACCTGTTTTAACATTTTTATAAATCACTTTTATCTATTATTATTAAAGGAGGATATTATGAAACAATTCTTCATGTTGTTAACAGTTTTATTATTTATGGCGAGTTTCGCTTTTGCAGGCGACGGGAAATACGTTTTTAAAGATGCCATTGTTGTTGGTTGGCCTACAGCAACAGATGAAGGAGCAAGTAAAGTTAATTGCAACGGTTTTAAAAATCCTTACGCAGTGACGCTTGACGGGGTTGGCAATATTTGGTTTGGTGCCTATTTTGAACGATTTTATTTGGATACTGATGGAACGACAAAGATCTATCCGGATAGGATAAATATCGTAAAACCTGATACAACAATTGTGAAATCAACATTCCCCACTTTCATTTTAAAAACTGATGGTACAGTGGAAGTTATTCAATATTTAGAATTTGAGGATGGGAGAATCGACACAACTTATTATGGGCATCGCGGGATGGCGACGTTACCGGATGGCAATGTAATTGTCACTTATCGAAATGCCGTATATAAAATCGATTATAGAACCAAAAAAGTGCTCTTAAAATTTGATGTTCCAAATTGGTCTAATGTCGGTAGCGCCGTTGGTGCAGAAGCTGATGCTAACGGCTTTGTTTATGTTACAGCACTATCAGGGGGTGTTCCACTTTGGGTACTCGATCCAGAAGATTTTTCAATTTACAATCAGGTCACAGACAATGTCGCTCAAATGCAGCGAAATATTGCTGTTTCAGCTGATGGTAAGGACGTCTATATAGGAGCTATTTCCGGCTCTAATGGTGCGGTGCATTATTATAGTGCTGATGGTCCAGATGGTACATATGCTTTGGTCGATACTATTTTCAATCAATATGTTAAAATTACGGGAACTGACACTGTAAAAAATCCAATTCAGTCTCATTTCTGCCAAATGTCTCCGACTGGTATTTTGTATATGGGAACCGTGGAAGAAGCTGCCAAGAAAATTCTTTGGGGTTTAGATCCAGCTTCAGAATATGCTGTTGTTGATAGTACAAGTTTTATTTTCTGGGGGAATACAGATAAAACCGATACGACTTTAGGTAATTATCCAAAGCCGCAATATATCCGTGCACCACGTGATGCTGCCTGGACATCCGATGGTAAAACAATGTACATTGCTGATTTTTATAGTTATGTTATTAAAGTATTCGAGTGGCAGGAAGGAAGTGCTGTTCCGAATGCAGACAATAATACACCCGTTATTTTCGATCTGGAACAAAATTTCCCGAATCCATTTAATCCAGTGACGACGATTTATTTCAGCCTGCCTTCAAAAGGCAATGTTGATATGCGAATTTTTGATGCCATGGGACGTGAAATCAAAACGTTGGTAAATGAAGAATTGAACGCCGGCAATCATCAGGTTGATTTTAGTGCTTCAGGTTTGGCATCTGGTACATATTTTTATAAATTGATCTTCAATGGCACTACGCAGACCCGTCGGATGGTACTGTTGAAATAAGTGAAATATTTAAAATTTAAAATTTTGAATAAAAAAGGCCGACTGGATAATGTGCTAGCGGCCTTTTTTAGCTGATTGGAGACAGTGAATGAAAAAAGTATGGTTGTTAATTTTTGTTTTAGCCTGTTTTCGCATGAATCTGGCCAATGAAAATGAGGAATTTCGCTCGATATGGGTAATTACCTGGGAGTATCTTGAAAGTGGCAGAACCGTCGGACAAAATCAGAGGGCGACCAGGGAAATACTAGATAATTTGCAAAAGGCAAACATGAATGCGGTTTTATGGCAGGTCCGGCAAAGTGGTACAGCTTATTATCCTTCCAGCTTTGAACCCTGGGGATATTATACCGGTGGCCGAAATCCAGGATATGATCCACTCGCCTATGCGATTGAAGAAGCCCATAAACGTGGAATTGAAGTACATGCCTGGTTTAATTGTTTTGAATCTGGAAGCACCACTCAGGGTACTCCGGCGAATATGCATCCCGAATGGATTTGTCGTGATGGAAATGGTAATCCAATGATATCGAAAATTGCCCTGTCACCCGGACTTGCTGAGGTAAGAGCATATTTAATTAATGTCGCAATGGAGATTGTTCGTAATTATGATATTGATGGATTACACCTTGATTATGTGCGCTGGAATGATGAGCATTCTAGTGATAATCAACAAAATCTAAGTTTAAAAAAAATAGTCATGTCAGAAAAACCGATAGACGGAATAATGAGTGATGAAGAAATTGAAGTGCTTCAAAGTGTGCCACTTAGTTCACGCTATTTATATGATGTTGAACATCCGTACAGCGCTGGTATCCCTGCCGGTTTTTCATCTTGGGAAGACTGGTGGCGCTGGTCGGTTACAGAATTTGTTAGAGTGCTGCATGATTCAATTCAGGCGGTGAAACCCTGGATTCGATTATCACCGGCTGCCCTGGGAAACTATCGTTGGGGTGGTTGGCAGGGATATGGGACGGTTTATCAGGATGTAGCCCTTTGGTTTAACGAGGGATTCATTGATCAATTAACCCCCATGCATTATCATTGGACAACAGCGCCAGATTTTTATGCCATGTTGGTTTCTAATGGTACTGAAAGCTGGCAATATTATATTAAACCTGGCATCCAAGCGGGACGGTTATTTTCTGTTGGTCCTGGTTCCTCTATGTTAGCGGAGAAAAAAGTCTGGGAAAATCATCCAGCTATTGTTAAACGTTGTCGGCAAATTCCATGGGTTGACGGATTTCAGTTTTTTAGTTATGGTACCTGGAAAAATCATGATTATTTCGAATCAGCAGGAGATCTTTTTTTTCAAAGAAAAACAAAAGTCAGAGCTACAAAATTGATTAATAATCAACTCCCTGAACCACCTACCGTTCTATTATCCAAAATAAACTCATTAACTTATAGCCTTTCTGTTACTCCACCAATTTCAATTACTTCAAATCATTGGTTTGCGCTTTATCGATCTGAAGATACAATTTTTGATGTAAATGAAGATCAAATTATTAATATTCATTTTGGTAATGATAAATATCATTACGAAGAAAAATTTTCGGGTTTACAGGATTTTAATCAACACTATTCCTATTTTGCCACGACACTAGATCGTTTCTGGAATGAATCTGCCATATCGAATGTAGTTCAGACAGATCGGATTCCATCCTATGCTCCGGTTATTTCTTCAACCTACCCAATAGAAGGTGATACAATTTCTGTTAATGAGAATATCCGGCTTCAATTTTCAAAGACAATGAATCCTACTTCATTTAATGCTGCTTTTACTTTTTTCCCACCGGCATCAATTTCGCAGTTAAATTGGAGTTCGGATTATAAAACACTCACCCTGGAAATCGCCGGTACTTTTGATTTTGCCCAAAAATATAATTTAACAATTGATCCAAAAGTAATTGATGTCAATTCACAACAATTAGATGGGAATAATGATGGTATTGCCGGTGATCCATATATTTTGCACTTTTTTACTCGTGAAAAGGATCTTATTGGTCCTAAAGTTATCATGAGTTATCCGGATAGTAATTTTGTCGGTTTTGATCCGGATGAAATAATTACCTTTGTCTTTGATGAAGCGATTGATCCTAATAGCATTCAGGATAGTAGTATTATTTTTAAAGTAGGTGATGAATTTATTTCCTTTAGTCACTCGCTTGTAAATATTGAAGACTATTCAATATTATCTATTCAACCAAAGGATAGACTGATCCCCAATGCACTATATTCTACTAGATTAAATCAGACAATTGCAGATACATTTGGCAATAGAATACAAAATCTGATTGAAATATCGTTTCAAACCAGCAATATTGAATATAAAGAAGTAAAAGATATTGATAAATTCTGGTCAACTTCAAATTGGTGGCAACCGGAAGGAAGCGGTTCTACTGTTGGTACTTATGTCCCAAATACCAAGTTTGAAATGTCGTCAAAAGTTTTTCAACCTGCGATGCCTAGACCTCAACAAAAATCAGCTTGTTTGAAATACCAATGGGATTCAAAGGCGGCTTCCTATTTAATTCGCGAATATTTATTTGCAGATGCACCACGTGCTATCTTGTTTGATAAAAATTATATTTTACAATGTTATATTTTTGGTGACGGTAGCCATAATAAATTTCGATTCTGTGTGGATGATTCTACTAAAGATCAGGCTGCCTTTCATGAAGTCTCACAATGGCTTACAATTGATTGGTATGGCTGGCGACTAGTAGAATGGCAATTAGATGATCCAACGACTGTTGGGGAATGGCTCGGAGATGGGAAATTGCATGGCCCATCATTTCGTTTTGATAGTTTTCAACTTTCTCACGATCCAGGAGCTAGCCTATCTGGTACAATATTTTTCGATGATTTGAGAATTGTAAAAAAGTTGATTTCTACAGTTGGAATTCCATTAATTGTAAAAGAAATACCTGAACAATTCGTTCTATTTCAAAATTTTCCCAATCCTTTTAATCCAACAACAAAAATATGCTTTGAATTACCCCAATCGGGTAAGGTACAACTGGCTATTTATGATCTATTGGGTCGGGAGGTTGCCCGGATTTATGATGAAGTGCTGGCTGCCGGGGTGCACCAGGTCAATTTTGACGCCACACACCTGCCCTCTGGAACCTATTTTTACCGGCTTCAATTTGGGCATGAGAAATTAATTCGGTCGATGATTTTAATAAAATAAAATTATGCTGTGCGATGCTTCTGAGTGGGCATTGCACAGCTCTTTATCCTTCTGTTGTAATTGATACGAAAAGGTCCTCAATTGCTTCCCGCTCCTCAGCCGCCGGCTCCAGTTCGAGATACTGCTGAAAATGATATTTTGCCTGTTTATTTCCATTCTCCTGGTGATAATAAAGATATCCCAGATTCAGGTGAGCGATACTGTCGGTTGAATTTATTTTCAGTATTCGCTGGTAATAATCCATTTCTGAAGTGGTGTCTCCTTCAATTCTGGCTGAAACTGCCAGGGCATGCACTATCTCGATGTTTTCAGGAAATTTTTCAGAAATCGCTTGTAGCAAAGTTTTTATTTCATCCAATTCAATCGATTGGCTATTTTCTACCTGAATATTCAGCGAATGAATTAATGCCTCAGCCGCGGCCTCAAACTGACCCAGTTCATAGAAGAGGCTCCCTTTATTGAAAAAAAGAACGGCATCGTTTGACATAAATTTTTCCAATTCACTGTAAATCTCAATCTGTCGGTGATAATCGTGATTATCCTCGGCAATGATGAGCGCTTCCTGTAATTGTTCGATCCGGGACTGAATTTTTTCGACAATTTGCAGCGCGTGTTGGTGATAAGGTTCGGGAACAACAATAATGATTTTTGAAGCCTCATAATAGGTACCATAAATTGCATTGAAATGGGGGAAATCCGGTTTTTTGACTGAAAAGGGGAGCCCTTCGTCGACTAATGCCTGGATCAGGTTTTCCGCGACATTATATGAATCCAATTGAACTAATTCTTCCCAATCGGTGATTTGATTGGTTACCGCTGATTCCCAGTCTTCAAGTTTTAAAAATTTGGTCAATATCTGATCAAATTCAGATTCATCATCACTTATAAATGAGTATGAAAAGTATTCGTTGTCAAATACATGGACAACCCATGCAAAATAAATATGTTGAACCAATAGGGTTTCATTTAAAACATTGGTGAAATAATAAACATCCCAATAATCTAAAGGCTGCTTCAGCTTGCTTCTGGCGTCATCGATTGTGCCTGTTTGTGGCTCAGAATAATTATATCGAATCTGAATTTGATTAATCAATTTATCAATACGACTTTTTCTCCTTTTCAGTTCTTCCTGAACAGCATCAAGAAAAGTTGCTTCATATTTCGCTTGTTCACGATAGTGTATTTTAATTAGTTCAATATCTTCTATTGATTCCAGATATGTCGATTGTTGATTTTGTCCTCTCATGAAGTCCTGCGCTTTTTTATAGACGAAAATGATAATGGTTTATTCAAAATTGGTTTGTAATTTTTCAGTTTTAACGTAAGCATTTTAAAAATAATATTCAAGGAGAAATTTGAGATGGAAATGACGCCAGTTTCCTGTTGCATTCCTTCAAAAATATAGCTATACTAAAACCAAAGTGGTTTTCGGTTTTGTGAATAAAATAAAAAAATGAGCAATAAACCCACCCCTGGCCCCTGTCCAGCAGGGGAATTGGGCTTTTTCCATTGAGTTTCGCCTGACATCACCGTTTCAGGTCAACTCCCTGGTGGGGATTTAGGGCATAGCCGTCAGGTAAAGGCTGTAAATCATTAATAAACAAATGAATAGCCACGAGCTTAAGGTCGTGGATCATCATGCTCCCCCAATATTAAAGTGGGTTTTAACCCACAGGAGTTTAATGACCCGGGCTTAAAAGCCCGGTGATTATGGGGAGGCGTGCATGGAACAACACGCTAAAGCTCGTGGCAATTCAATTATAACTTATTGAAATCTATATTGTTATCATTTTAACCTGACGGCAATGAGATTTAGGGGGGCAGATTTTTGTAAATCCGAAAACCATTTCGCCATGAGTATAATTTGCAGTAAAATCGCAATCATGCTTTCATTGGACAACCGGGTAAGCGATGCCGGGGATGAAAATTTAATGAAATTTTTGAGATATATCTATTTGCCAATCTTTTGCTGGATTCTCACTTTGCCAATATGCGCAAAAATCCTGCTCGCTCAGGATTCTCCTGTTTCGTCAATTACATCAGCGATAAAGGATAAGCTTTACGATGAAATTGAAAAATACACGCAACAAAGAAATCACGAAATAATAAAATTGCGTCAGATGCGGAAGGGCATTGAAAGCCTGTTAGTCGAGAAAAAATTAATTTCTGAGGAAAAGGAGCAAAGAAGTAAAAAATTAAAAAGAATTCAGCTTTTTTTGCTCAATGAAATTTCATTACTTCATAGTGAAAAAAGAATCCTGCTTAACCAATATGATGCCCTGAAGAGCTTAAAAATTCGTTATGAAGTTGAAGCGGTTATCACGGAAACTGATAGAAAAATATTTAATCAGTATTTACAATTCATTCTGATTAAAGTGGATAAGATTAATCAATCAATACGGGCGCGGGAAGCATTGCTGAATCGCATTCATATCTCTATTGAAAGGGAGAAATCCCGGATCGATTGGCAAGGTTTTGTTGGAGCAGGATTGGGTATAATTTTATTAGTTCTCGTGAGCTGGCGATTTTTACAGATGTAAAATTATGTTCAAGTTTGCCAGTTGGTGTCTTCAAAAGGATTTTTTGAGTTTATATTAGAAAGTAAATACGAATGATAGTTATGCAGAACTCAATTTGGCAGAAAAATTGGCCTTCTTCTGTTGATTTAGCCTTAGCGACTTAGATTACAGCGGTTTATTACGTTGATTGTGCTGTGCTTCCCAGACTTTTATATATAGAAGCTGCGTGGAGAAGGCAGAAAGGATGGCTAAAATTAATCCCTGAAAGCCATCTTTATAGCCTTTATTGCTAAAATACATCCGGATAAATTTAAAGAACGGATTAAAAATTAAATTATACCAGCGAACCTGTTTATTCCCCAGCCGTTGTATTTTTTGAGGACAATCTAATGACGTGTAATGATTGATTTTTTCCACATGTTGCTTGATGGTATCAATTGAATGATGATAAAGAACGCCTTTGAGGTAGCCGATTTCTCCCCGAACGGAAAAACCTTCATGCACAAGGCGCGGCTCAATAAAGACATCTTCAGCGCGAAAGAGACGCAATTGATAATCCGGGTACCAGCCAGAATGTTCAATCCAGCGTCCACTATATCGGGTTTTACGGGGTACAAAATAACCATTTTTTGAATTTCTGTCATTGATAATAGTTAAAATCTCATTTTTTAGCTCCTCTGACACGATTTCATCGGCATCGATGCTGAAAATCCAGGGGTAAGAGGCGTGTTCAATTGATCGCATTCGTTGCTTATAATAGCCTTCCCAGGGGTATTTATAAATTCGGTCGGTATAACGGAGACAAATTTTTTCCGTAGCGTCAGTGCTAAATGCATCAATTACAACAATTTCATCTGCCCATTCAATACTTTTTAACACGGGTTCAATTCGCTGCGCTTCATTTAAAACAATCATGACTACAGAAAGGTGATTCAAAGATTTACCCTCGTCAGTAAATATTTATTATTCAAAGATCATTTATAAATGCGTCCACTCTAAAAAGATGAAAGCCTGTCATTCCGAGCGAAGCGAAGAATATCGTAACGCATTGAAATATATAGATTTTTCAATGCGCTTCGCCAGGTTTACCCTGAGCGCATTCTTAGGGGGCACATTGCAAAAAAACTTTTAAGCGAAAACTCATAACGATTACTTAAATATCATCTTACTCCAGACGAACATTATCCAGATAAAATTCGAAATGTTCACGCGGTCGACTAATAAAGAAGACAATTCGTGAGATTCCTTTCAGATCAAAAGGCGGCTTTTCCGCTTTGCGTAATTGTATTTTATTCAATTCGAATTTTATTTCGTTTAAGCCGGGCTGAATTTCCGGCGTTAAATAAATTCGGTCACCTTTGCCATCATTCATCGAGTCGTTATCCAGTCGGACATGTAAACGAAATACCTGATCAGCCGGGTTAAAAATCGAAAAAGCAAAGTATTGGTGGTAACGCCAGTCTGCTGGCAGATAATCAAACATAACGCCGGGGTAATTAAAAATACCGGTTCGAACTTTTAATGAACAGTTCCCATGAGTCGCATGTTGTGAGCTGATTTCATAAATAGTTTCCGGATTGGTTACCCAGCGTTTCAACTCCCAATTGCCCTCGAATGATGCCAGTTGAGGAAATTGATTTTGCCATCGGATCTTATTTATCACGGCATAACCCCAACCATAGAAAATATCGAGCGTAAAAAATAAAATAACAACTGTCAAGCCATAGCCCAGGATCTTCTTTATGGAAAATCCGGAATGATTCGTTTTGATATTCCAGAAATAAAGGATACCATTGATACTTAAAATTCCCCAGACATTCATCAAAACATCAGCGATTTCAAATGCCCGGTGAAAAAATGGCTGGATCACTTCAAAAACGAAACTGATCACTAACCCGATACCGATGGAAATTGCAAAACTGTGGTCCGGCCATTGGTTTACTGAATACCTGTTGAGATTAACAAGTTTGAGAATCAAAAAACCGAGCAAAAGAAACATGAAATAATGAGAATCGCTGAGTATTTGATATAATAATGGATCCCGTTGAATTTTCGATAAATTTATAAAAAGCAGTGAAGCAACCAGAATCAGACTTCCCAGCAGGTAGAATATTTTATATGCGCGTTTTAAATTTTGTTTTAGTTGTTGGTGCATCCAGATTGCTATTGAATTTCTCCTTAAAAATTATTCTGCAGTTTTCTTTTCCCACTTCAGATCAAATTTTAATTCCAATTTTTGATTTTCCCGGATGAGATTGATCTGAATCGGATCATCCCAATTTTTTGTATCGAGATACTTCTTTAGTTCAACCAATGTCTTAAATTCTTTGCCATCAATTGCCGTAATAATATCACCTTTCTGTAATTGATTTTTTTCGGCAATGGATTCAGGAAAGATAATGTTGAGCGCAAAACCATTTTCGCTTTTTTCGTCCAATCGAACGCCCAATGTTGGATATGCTGGTTTATCTTCCATATCGGGTACACCCCAGAGAAAATCAGCCAGGCTCCGGATGACAATATAATGAGGGGTATCATCAGTGGAAGCCATCATTTTTTGCATGGCGGGTGGCATTTTATCCTTTTTCTCGTTTTCATCCTTTTCGGTTTTTCGATGCTTGTGCATGGTTTCCATCAGCGTCTCTTGCTTCTTTTGGGGGACATCGACGGCAATAACCGAAGCAAAGGGGAAACCACTTCGTTTCTGGATAATCTTTCCTATTCCAAGATTGTAAGCGATATGTCCACTGCCAGCAAGAAGCACAATGGTCGCCTGTGGATTCTCATTCGCTGCCCGAATAACACCTTCTGCCATAGCCGCATCCCAAAGGCATTGTGCCTGGTACCGTGTATTAAAAAGTTCGGGAGTGAGTGCATCAGAACCTGTAAAGTAAACTTTCACTAAAAATCGATGTTCAATACTTGTCGTATCGATTTCGGGAATTGATTTTAATTCGTCCGGAGTCAGACCCTTCAATCCCATTTTTCCGACCTTTGAAACATAGTCGCGTTTAATATTGACGCCATAGAGTTTTATCTTCTTTTCCCGGGCATATTCAAAAATGGGCTGATACATCCGGTAATTATAGCCCCAACTATCATACCAACCGGTGGAATCCATAAATTCCGTGGCTGGAAATTTTTCGTCGATAAAAGCCTGGAGTGGTTGATTTTGATGCGGCATGAACATTTCCAGCGCGATACAAACTTTTTGCCCGGCTTCAACCAACCCCTTGATAACCTCAAATTCAACCCGATGATGTTCATTGTTGGTGTGACTTTCACCCACCATCACAATGCGTTTCGTTTTCAGTCTTTCAAAAAAATCGACTGGTAAAATATGCTGCTTTTCCGCTGTATCGAAAATCTGATTCAGCTTTACGGCAACGAAATCATATTTGGTAGCCGAATTACCAAGCGGTAGTCGATTAACATTAAAATCGTCTTCTTCGGCTAACAAACTAAAGGCCAGAAAAGCAAAAAAGATAAATTTAAAAAAGAAATGATATCGTTTCGTTTGATAAAAAAACATTTTCAACTCCTCCGTAGAATCCCCAATTAGTGACATCTGAATTTAAAGATTGAAATTTATGAAAATTATATTAAAAATCAAGGGAAATAATGCATTTCCTTGTTCAACGTTGAAATACGTTAAAAGTTTAATTATATTTGATATTGGATGAAAACCGGCAGATTTTTTTAAGATTGAAATGGATAAACATATAAAAAAAGAGGGTGCATAAAGCGCACCCTCCTTCTGGGGTTAGGAGATTCAAAAATCAAATTTGGGGGTTGTTTATCGGATTAGTTCAATCCGTCTGGTTTCTGTATGCTGGCCAATCATTATCTGATAAAAGTAGGTTCCACCTGGCACAACGAGGCCGAGATTATCCAGACCGTCCCAGGAAATACGATAGTGGCCGGTTTCGACGACATCATCAACGAGATTTTTCACCAATTGACCTAACATATTAAAGACACTCAGGTTTACTTTATCTGCCTTTGGGATATTGAAGCCAAGCGAATCAACTGCATCATAAATTGTGGATACATTCTGTTCAAAAACCGATTCTTTTGTATTCAAAGCATTAATTGAAATTGGTGGCGAATATTGACTTTCCAATTTTTCATCGGTATACTTTAAACGATAAAAATATTTAGCAGCGGGTGGTTTAAAATCATAATAAGTATATTTAACTATTTGTGAATCCAATACACACCGCCGAACCTGGTCTATTTTTTGAAAATCACAACAATTCTGGCTTCGTTCAACTTCTAATTCCAGAGGGGCATTTGATTCTGCGAAATACCAGGTGATTTGAATGACATCCGCCGAACGGATGCTGTCAATTTGCACGATATTGAATCGGAAATGGTTGCTGCCCTGGTTAAATTCTGCTGCATAACCTGCTTGGCATAGCTGGATCAAATAAAATAGAAAACAGGCACTCCAAAGAATAAAATAGTAATTTTTTGTTCTCATACGCTGTTTCCTCACTCTTTCTTTTAAAATGATTATACAAAGTGAGTCATAACTTCCAATAATGAGTTAGAATGTTGTTTCACCTTATTTAAATACAAACGCCATACCATTTTTAAAAACGTTGAAAAAAATAGGCCTAATTCTCTATTTTACAATAAAATAAAAAACCCTTTTCAAATTGATAATACAGGTATCTGATATTACGATTTCAAAAGGGTTATCAGTTAATTTCCAGATTGTAAAATAAATTCAGAATCGTGTCATCATTAACCGTATTGGAATCACCATTTTGCAATGATTTCCTGTAATTGATTATCTTTGAGATAGGATTTTATCGTCGTAATGAAAAAACCATGTATTTTTCGAACATGAACCTGAGAGCCATTTTCAATGCTCCTGATGGGGTTCGATGTTCGAAGGGTAAAATAAAGTTGTCGCTTGCCGGTAACCGAAAGGATTATTCTTCTTTTGTCCAGTAACCGAATTAATTTGAATTGAGAAAAATAGCCTTCAATTTTTTCCAGTTGTCCTTTTTTTACGAAAATAGTGGCGCGGAGATGTGGTTGACAGTTTTTCATCTCCAGCCAGGTTTTGGAATATGAAACGAGTTCAAAAAGGACATTGGATTTAATACGTGTATTGGCATAAGGCGGAATGATATAGTCCCGATAAATGCCCGGATCACCATCTTTGCCATCTTCGGCGGCTTTGATGATATTATATGCTTCACGGGCGGTGATATAATGTAATTTATAATTTTTACCATCATTATATTTGGTTTCCAGATAACCAAACATTTTTTGCATCTCTTCCCCAAACAGGGATTTCCAGTTGCGCGGATTGGCACCGTGCGTATGCACCTTGACAAAAATCCATTCTGGCCGCCCTTTAATGTGGATATTGGCATTAATCCATTCATCAATCCGGGCGATAGTTGGCGGATTCGTATCACTAATATCACCGTTTTCGATGGAAGGCATATACCGATGATTTGTTCCATTCCAGGTGAGCAGCAATGGCCCCTGAATAAGCAGAAAATCATTACGATTTCGTGTTCCCACGCGAGCATCTACTCCATCATTATGTGATTTGGGTTTGTGGGGTTCATCTTTCGCATAGTAGATACTGTTAATTTTTTTTGTTTGCATCGGTTGCGGTGCTGATGGCAGGGTAAAATCAGCAAAACAGCCACATTTTTGTAAAATCGTCAATTCATCATTCACCCCGCACCACATCCCTTTGGGATGCGAATTATCCAGTGCCCAATTTCCGTGAATAAAGGCAAAGTGTTGTTTGGGCGATTGTTCAGCGGTAATGGAAGCGCCGCGTTTGCTAAAATCCCGCTTTGCCTCCTCCAGTTTATTGGCTAAACCGTCAGAAGTATCGTTTTGGTGATGAAGATGAACCTCAATTTCGCCGAAACCTCTAAAGCATAAATTGGATAAATCTGCCAGAAATGCTAAATCCTGTTCGCACGGATAAAACCAGGTATGTTGCGGACATCGATCATCGGCGTCATGATGATTTTGTACCAGTTTTGGATATTCGTAATTCCAATGTTTCATACGTTCCCACGCCTGGGCTTTGGTAGCCTTTTCATTATAAGGTTCGAAATGATCGACGAATATAAAAAGAACATGTTTTACCTGGTCCGGCTGATGAACCAATTGCTTTTGCTCTTTTTTAAATTTTAAATATGAAAAAAACCAGATATAACCATTTTTTTTATAAAAATAGATATATCCAAAATAACTGACGAATAGTATAATGCTTAAGAGGGGCAAGGTAATCAGAATATAAAGTAGATAATTCAATATTATTTTCCTCCGTGCATAATTATTTCTGAAATTTTTTCGACTCTGTTTTCCCATGATTCGTGTTCAATAAATTTAAATCGCTCTTGATATGGAACCGGCCCCTTCTCTTTTAATGCCAGTTCGATTTTTTGAATAAAGTCATCGGCGCCCGCTACCACATACAGGACTTTCCGAAACAGGTTCACTTCCGGAGAATCGGTTGCGACCACCGGCGTTCCCGCCGCCAGATATTCACGTAACTTAATGTGATTCATATTTTTGGTCAGATCGTTGAGAATATAGGGTAAAAGTGCCACATCAAAGATTTTATTATAGCGTGGCAGTTCTTCATACAGTTTACGACCAAGAAAATAGACATTTTTCAAACTACTTAATCGGGTGATGTCGGTTTTCACATTACCAATTAACAAAAATGACCAATCCGGCCGGGCTTCGGCTGCTTTTGCTATCAGATCGAGATTTACCCAATTGTCAATTAACCCATAAAAGCCAATTATGGGATGTGGAATATGACGGGTATCCTCCGGCACCGGCAAATTTTTGTCCACCGCCTGTTTAAAATGGGTGATATCGACGCCATGCGGGCTGTGAAAGGTTTTAGTTGGATTGTAAATCCTTTTACTTTCATAAAGTCCAATCGAAGTGGTAAAGATAATATCGGCTTTTTTGATAAGCGCTTCTTCCTGTTTTTGGATGGCGTCTTTCGGGACACCTTCGAAAGCAACATATTCATCAACACAATAATAAACAACTTTGGATTCATTAAATTTACCAACCAGATTTACGGTGTTGGGTAAATAAGACCAAAAAATTGGATTTTTCATTTTTAATTTTTTTAAATAAAAATTGATATAACCGACCAACAGTTTTTTATTGATGGCCTGATATAATTCTGAATCATGAAAGGGAATGACAATTGGTGTAAAGATCCAGATATTTTCCGCCGCTTGTTCAATCCCTTTGGTAAAACGCGAAAATTTGGAAACCATTCGTTTCACATCGCTTTTATTTACTTTAGGTTTACGAAGCCCCAGGGAATTAATATAAAGAATGCGATTTTTTTTCGATAAAATACGGGCAAGATGCGTTTGACTTGTTGATAAACCACATCCCCAGTCATCGGCTGAAAAATATAGAATATCCTGACCCTCGATCATGTTGATTCCTCCTTATCTCTGCATAATTATTTTCGAAATATCTTCCAGTCGCTGCTCCCAGGAATCTTTGGCAATAAATTTCAGACGTTCTTCAACCGGGATGGGGCCATTATTTTTTAAAGCCAGCTCAATCATCGTAATAAATTCACTTTTATTTTCATAGAGATAAATAACATCTCTAAATGAACCCAATTCAGGCAGGGGGGAGGCCACAACCGGTGTTCCCGCCGCCAGATATTCCCTTAATTTGATTGGATTTACATTCCGGGTTAATTCGCTTTTTATAAAGGGCATCATCGCTACATCAAATACCTTGTTATAGGCGGGCAGATCTTCATATCGTTTCCGACCGAGGAAATGGATATTCGGTAAACTTTGATATTGACTGATATCGATTCGAATATCACCCAGAAAAACGAATGACCAATCAGTACGCTCGCGCGCGACTTGCGCGATGAGCTCGACATCAATCCAACTCTCCACCAGACCATAAAAGCCAATAATCGGGTGCGGAATGGATTGAATATCGGGTGGGGTCATTAAGTTGTTTTTTAAAGCCTTATTAAAGTGCGCAAAATCCACACCATGCGGGCAATAATAGGTATTGGGATTCCCCGGCTTTTTTCGTTCATAAAGTTCCCGCGATGTGGTAAAAACCAGATCGCTCTTTTGGATAAACTCGCGCTCCTGCTGTTGAATGGCCTGGGTGGGGACACCATCGAAAGCTGAATATTCATCGACACAATAATAGATTACCCGTGATTCATTAAATTTTCCGATCAATCTCACGGTATTCGGTAAAAATGACCAGAAAATAGGATTTTTCATTTTTAATTTTTTTAATTGATATCGAATCAGATTAATTAGTAATTGTGTATTAATGCGGGTACACCATTCCTTATTATAAAATGGCAGCACCAATGGTGTAAAAACCCAGATGTTATTCTCGACCTTTTTGATACCTTTCGAAAATTTATTAAATTTATTGATCATCTTGCTAAAATCGGACTTTTTTATTTCTGGTTTGCGTAGCCCAATCGAATTAACATAAAGAATCCGATTATTTCGCGCTAAAATCCTGGCAATATGGGTTTGACTGGTGCTTAAGCCACACCCCCAATCGTCGGCTGAAAAATATAATATGTTCTCTCCTGAAAGCATGTATCTTTTTCTTCCTATCTTTTAGAATTTAACTTTTCGATGTCGATTTTTATCTTTTTAAAAAATCGTCCGGTAATATTGATAAACTCGATCAAGAGATTTGTTAATAAGTTTGTCTCCTTGCCACAATATTGATTCTATAAGATTGATTTTGGGAATAAAAGCCGGATTTTGTACCCGCCTTATATCGTTTTGGGCAATTTTATAGAATTCAGATGCCGTTATAAATTTAAAAGCCTTATCGGATTTGAGCAAGTTAAGTAAAGTTACAAATTTTTTTACATGGTGTTTTAATGGCCAATAATGTTGCCGTGGCCTATATTTACGTGTTTGAATTTCATTATATCCGATAAAGCTAAAACTATGCAAAGTAATAACGATCGTTTGCATTTGATACATTTTAAATTTCTGGAAAATATATTTTAAAAGAAATAACGGTTCATTTATATCAATTAGTCGATATTTTACACATTTTAGACCACATGGCATATAAAAAAAGGTCACCGGAACTTCAAGAATTGAATTGATTTGGGAAATCTGGTTTTTGAGATCATATTGTCGTGATAATTCACAATCCGGCCAATTCCAGTAATAAGAATAATCATTGAAAATTTGATTTTTTGCCAGGGCTTTTAATGTATTCTCATTCGCCCCAAAGTCACCCGCCCGATGTCCAGTTGGGGCCATCCCTGTCCATTGTCGCAATTTTTGTTTTCCATATCCGATTATCTCGGTTTGTTCTGACAGTGTATAACAAGCCAGATTTTGACGCTTTCGGTCATAACGCCAGTTTGGATGCGTATGGAGCTGAATATCATGCCCCTGTTTTAAAATTTGCTCACACGCCTTCTGGATTTGCTGTTCCTTTTGATAGACATCCACGAAAAATGTCGCCTTGATATCGAATTCCCGACAAATGGTAAGGATTCTGTCTAAACCATATTTTTCACCATTTTTTTCATACCAGACACCCATTTCATCCCGGTGGTTCGAAAATTCAGTATCAAATGTCAGAATCACAAAGTGTTGCATGATTATTCAATTTTCTTTGTTTTATATACGGCGCTAAAAAATTTTGTCATTTCTTCCGCGACATCTTTCCAGGTTCGATCAAAGCGTGATTTTCGAGATTCAGCTTCATCTGGTGATACTATTTTTTGTCGTAAAGATTTTCCCAGCGCTTCAATATCGCCGGGTGGAATTAATTTATCGGTATCGTCAGTGGTCACCAATTCGGGAATGCCACCAACCCGGGAAGCTATAAATGGTAATCCACAGGCACGGGCTTCGATTAAGGTGACCGGAAAGCCTTCATGATAACTAGGAAGACAAAGCAGATCACAGGCATTCATCCAGACCGGGATTTCTGTATGGGGCCGGGCGCCCAGTAACATGATGCGATCAACCAGATTCAGTTTTTTTAGCTGCTGCTGCAAAGCGGTCCGGAGCGGGCCTGTACCAATAAGCAGCAAATTTACATCAGGATTACTTTTGGCTAAATAGTGATGAAAAGCTTCAATTAAATTGGAAATTCCCTTGATGGGAATTAAATTCCCGACGAACAGAATATATTTTTTATCTGATTGTAAATGAAGCTGTTGTCGACAAATTTGCCGGTCTTGAACTTTAAAGCCGGGATCAACGGCATTATAAAGCCGGAGAACCTTGATTGCTGGAATACCCAGGTTGACTATCTTGCTCTTTAAGGCTTCGCTCACCGAAAAAATCACATCCGCTGCGTGTAAAGCCTTTAAAACCCCTATTTTTCTTCCCCAATAGTTTAAATCGACATTGATATCAGAGCCATGAATTTTCAAAGCCAGCGGGCAATCATATTTTTTCGAAAAGTAAGCCGCAGCCAATCCTTCCGGATAGGCGTAATGGGCCAGAATCAAGTCAAATTTAAATGTTGATCGAATTTGTGCCATGGTCTTTTTGAGCCCCTGACGTAACAAATAGCCATAAAACATTCTTCCAATTTTCGGTGTCACCAGGTAAGCTGGATGATAAACCGGAATATTTTCAATCGTTTCTCGGGCTGGTATCTGAGAATATTTAGACCAGGTTTTGAAAAATTTGACTTTCGGGAACCAGGGTACTGGTGCGACCACCTGCACCTCATGGATTTTTGATAGCGCTTTGGTTTCATCAAAAACAAAGGTACCAAAATGCGGTTCCAGGATATTGGGAAAAATTTTGCTGATAATTAATATTTTCATGGATGATTTTTCACTGTTTTATTGAGTTTCGGTAAAGTGATTGGTATTCGGAAACCATTTTGGGGATGGTAAATTTTTCTTCCACCCGCTTGCGTCCATTTAAACCTAAATTTTTCGTCAGTTCTGGATTATTGATTAAAAGTTCAATTTTTTCGGTAATTTGATTTAAATTGCTGCGAGGAATTACCAATCCAGTCTGATTATGCCGAACCACTTCCGGGTTCCCTCCGACTTCAGTGGCAATGACCGGGATGGAATTGGCCATAGCTTCCAATAGCACGTTGGAAATTCCTTCTGAAATAGAAGTGAGGGCGAATAAATTGATCAATTGTAAATAGTTGGAAACCTCTTTTTGATAGCCGGTAAAAATGGTTTGGGAACTGATCCCCAGTTCTTGCGTTAATTTTTCCAATTCCGCACGTTGGCTCCCATCTCCCACAATCATTAACTTTGCATGGCGATATTTTATTAGAACAGGCGCACTCATCCGGATCAGTGAGGCGTAATCTTTAACCGGCTCAAGACGTCCGATTGTCCCAATCACAAAATCGTTTGATGCCAGTCCTAATTGGGCGCGGAGACTGGCGAGATTTGAATTTTGGCCATTGCTGGAAATCTGAACGCCATTATAGATTGTCTGGATTTTTGATTCTTTAATTTTGAAATCGATTGCCAACATTTTTTTTATATCTTCTGATACGCCGACAAATTTTGAGACCAGAAAGGAAAGCCGTTTACATTTTTGACCCTCATCGACTGGAATTCGTCCCCGAATGTCAGCGATGACCCCCGGTACACCAGCCAATTTGGCAGCGATGGCCCCATACAACAGCGCAGCAAAATTCCGGGTATGAACAATGTCAATTCTTTGTTTTCTCATAATCCGGGCGATTTTTACCGGCAGCCAGTAGTCGACACCATCCCCTTTTTCGAAAATATAAATTGGAATATTTTCATCGTGCAGTCGATGCTGAATAGAGTTCTGGTAATTTTTAAAATCAAAACAGAATATTTGATTTTCAAAGAGATCCGTATCCATCCCATTTATGAGTGTGATTAAAGCCGTTTCCATTCCTCCAATTTCCAGAGAAGGAAGTACATGCATAATTCTTATTTTTTTCATCAGTTACACGCTGTTTTTAAGAGTTTTGATAGAGAATAGGGGATCCGAATTGAAGGAAATTACATTTTGGTACGAATTCACCTTTTGTCGAATTTCTTGTCACCAGGTATTCATTTGAATTGAAAATATTATTCGCCTGACAAAAATGTCGTTACGTACGCTTTCAATAATCCAGAATAGTGGTGAGAAGAGCATGGCGAACTGGTAACATTTAACCATTTCTTGAATACTGAATTGGATCGAACCGGTTGAACCCACACACTTTTTCCCCGCTTTTGAGAAATGAAAACTTTTAGGGAAAAGTGAAGATGCTAATAATTATCAATTATTTTCAGCGTAAAATCATTGTTTTACCGATTGGTTTGAATATAATTACCCTGTTTTTTCTTCAATTGGTACCACTTTCTGGTGTACTCGCCAGACTTCTGGATTTATGATTAATTTTTGATTGATTGACCTCATTTCATCTTTCCAGAAGTCAAGGAAAAATCCCCCTTGCTTAATTAACGAATTGCATTTTTATGAAATGCCGATTCATGCAATTTGCGAATTTTGTACTGCTTATCCTGAAAACGATTTCGTCTTTTTTGTTTGTATTTTTGTACATAAACGCTTAAATATGCGACAACCAGAACTAAAATATTGAACGAAGCAATAACCTGTCCTAAAATTCCACCGATTTCTTCCATTGTACCTCAGTTGTTTCTAGCTTTTTGGGGCATTCGTGATTTTGCCATATAATTTTTCATATATTTGTCTGATATAATACCGACTTTTATGGTCAAAAATATAAATTGGGATTATATAGATTGTAATTCCAAGAATAATTTTTAATAATAAATTGATAAGTTGTGATTTAAAGGGAAAATGCGTTAGTTGCAATGCAAAGTACATTCCAATTGAACTCAAAAAACAGATTAAATAACAACGAAAGTCCGGTTTAATTTTTATATAGGGGGAGGATTTAATAAATCCAATGACCACCTGGAAAAAACAACTGATTAAAGTGGCAACCGCTGCCCCATTAATGCCCCAGATTGGAACAAATAGGACATTGAGAATCATATTTAACAACGCCGTATAGAGCATAAGTCGGGCAATTACGCCGGTCTTTTTTTGGATATGCAAGCCAACGGTGGTGGGAAAAAATGCTCCGGCGATCATCACGCCGATAATGACCCAGGCTACCAGTTGTGTTGCTGCCAGATATTCTTTGGTTGCAATAACCAGGGTGATGTCATAAGTTATCGCAATGAGCCCAAAAATAACCGGAAAAGCAATCATGATATAAATAGAAAAGTATTGCGAAATAAATTTTTCAGTTTCCGCTTGACCCTGTCGCGCACTAATGTTCATGGTAATCGGTACCAATGCGGCATCTAATGTATCAACAAAGAGATTTTGAACATAGGAGGCGAGATTATAACCAAAACTGTAGAGTGCTACCGCAGTCTCGCCCATAAAGAATTGGATCACATAGCGATCCCCCACGCTGTTGATAAAATGGGAGATATTCTGGCCAATTAATGGAATACCGTATCGGGCACTCGTCTTCAGGTCGGTATATGAAAATTGAAACAAGGTGGCACGGTAATGAAAAATAATATAGACTATTAAAAAAAAGAGGATGAGTCCTTCTCCCAGAATGAGACCTTCATACAGACCCCGGAGACGATGTTCAAAATATACGAGAAAAATGACCGCAAAAATCATCCCGGCGTAACGCTGTAAAACATGCCCAACCACATAAAAAGTGACTTTTTCCTTGATTCGGACTAGCGCAAAAATTAATTCTGCCAGATTTTGGAACACGACCAGAATCGCTGCAAACCCCAATAGATGCAGGGTATCATGAGAAATAAATGAATTCTCGGGTACAAACCGGATGATATTCAAAAGTATCACGCCGATAAATGAGATGAAAAAAGTCGTCCAAAAAAGGGTCGTAAAAAGCCGCGTAGCAGCCATTTCAGATTGTTTTTGATAATCGCTATAAAACCGAAACAGCGCCGGCTTCAGTCCGGCTGCGGTAATGAACACCATTAATCGGATGGTCATACTAACAATGTTCATGATTCCATACTCTTCGAGTGTCAAAATTTTGACAAAAACAGGAAAAGAGATAAAACTGGCACCAATTACCAGAATTTCTCCGATAAAATATTGTGAAGAATGATTTGCTAATTTCTTGATCCAGTTCATTCGTTTGTTCCGTTCATTCTCAAAGTCATTTCGTGACTCTCCCATTTCAGCAACCAGCCATTTCAGGTGGTGGTCAAGATGTTAGTCCAGGATTATTCCAGTCCCATTGGCAGGGCTTAAGGACATAAATTCTGTTGGTTTTTGATAATAATTTTGTTTTTCGCGAGTGCGAAAGATATTGTAAATTGCGACACCTAATCCTAAAACAATATAAAGCATCCATTCATGTTCCTTTACCGAAAAAGAAGTGTTTACTAAAAATCCAGCCAATGCGGTGCGAATTGATTGCGCAAGTACCGTAATGGCGGCTTTCTCCTGACCATATTCTGCAAGTTTCGTTTCCACGACAATCAACTGACGAATGGTCGTAAAAATCATCGCCAGATAACAAAAAATACCAATCCAGCCGCTTTCAGCGGAAACCTTCACCGGGGTATTATGTGCCTGCAGATAGTTTGGCCCGCCATAATCTCCAACATATTCGATAAACTGATTAAAACCAATTCCTTCCGGATAGCGGAGCAGAATTCTTCCACCGGCTTGCCAGGCTTCCAGGCGATGGCTGGCCGATTCATCCTCAGCATCAAAGCCGCTTTCTTCGCCTCGTCCGGCCAGAACCACCGGAATAGCGACGATGGCCATGAGCATTCCTGCCGTTACGATAAAATATTTTTGTCGTTTGGTCAATTTGGTACATGAAATTATTGAAAAAAAACCAACAGTCATTAAGCCCAGTAAACCGCCCCGCGAAGCGGTCAGGATCAACGTGGCGGTAATCATCAGCATCATAACTGATAAAATGGCTGCAATGAATAGTGAACGCTCGAGTTCAATTAATTTAAAAAGTAATGGCCAACTGACAACCATGATGAGCGCCAGGTCATTTGGATTATCATACATCCCGTAGGAGGCTAATCGTCCGGCAATCATTTTTTCCGGGGTAAAAATATAGATATCCAGCGCATAAAGTGCCACAACCAGCACTGCGAGTATCGATGACCACATAACAAATCGAATTCGGGGGATGGAATTCGCGAGACTGGCCACTAAAAAGTAAATGATGAAAATTTTAATCCAGACCATAAATGTTTCGATGATATAACCCGCCCAACCAGCATGAACTGAACCAACCGTTTCCATGATCATCAAGCCCAGCACGAACAGACTCTGGATATTCCAGGCAAAATCGCCGATTCTTTTGCTGCCAAAGCCCAGAAACCAACTAAAAAAGCTGGCACCGGAAATTAAAAAGAATGGTCGAAAGAGTTCAAGGGTTTCATTAAACAGGCCAGGCTGGGCAATTGACAAAAAGACCAGGATAAAGATGCTAAAAAATGGCCAATTCAGGCAAAAAATGACCAAAACAATCATCCAAAGGCCAGTAAATTTGACATCATCTTTTACATAAAGATACGCGGTCACAAAAGAACCAAAAATGACACTGGTATACAATAAAATTTGTTTGAAAATTGTTTTAATTTTAAATCTAAGCAGCCCGGACATTTTATGCTCTGAATATAATTGAATTGAAACTTATTAAAATTTATATTATGCAACCTTTTTTTGAGAAATTTCTTCAACAATGGAAACAAATTCTCTTGCAATGACCTCCCAATTGTATTGATTTTGTACCGATTCGAATCCCTTCTGGATATAGCCAATGGCGCCATCCTGATTATTCACTAGCTGACGTATTGTTGATACCAGTTCTTCCACCGTATCGGCGTACCACAAATAGCCCGTATCAATTTTTTGCACCTCATCCAGGCGGGTGCTGATAACCGGCTTTTTCATGGCCATATATTCGAACAATTTGATGGGACAGGCGCGATGCGAAACAGGGATTTTTTTAAAGATATTTAAACAAACATCCATGATATCAATGTATCGACCGATCTCGTAATGCGGCTTACCACCAGTTAGGATAATATTTTTCAGGGAATCACGTTCGATCCGCTCCTGAATTTTAGGTGTTTCCCGGCCGGAGCCTATCATGAGAAAAGTCATTTCCGGCAATTGTTGTGCGGCGGAAAGGATAAGATCGAAATCGATAAAATATTCAAAGGAGCCAATAAAACCGATGATTGGTCGTTGATAACTATTCAACAGGTCCTGTCCGCTGCCAATTTTAAATTCTGATAAATCAACGCCATTCGGTAGCAGTCGTGATGGATAATTTAATTTTTCCAGGAGGACATTGGATACTGCCAGGGTCATGTCAGAACGTTTGAACATTTGATCCAATAAGTATTTCGCCAGTCGTAAAATTTGTAACTTTTGCAAACCGCCAATTTCATAGCGCAACATATCGATATAATCATCAGCAAAATCAAAAACAATCGGGCATTCTTTAATCCGAAGTAATGGGTACTGCGGGATATTGTAAAGTAACATAACATCGATTCGATTTTGTCGAATAAATTTTCGGATTTCTGAAACCACCGCCAGGCTGTAATAGCCTTTTTTGATTAGTTTATTAAGTGGAAAATGCGTTTGCCAGATGAATTCATTTAACGCAATTTCGTGAAGATGAAAATTATCCGGTATGGCAACTTCTATCTCCTGATAATTTGTTTCATTCGATTTTTGACTGGGTGGTTGAAAAACGTGAACCTGATGCCCCATCTGGGCTAATTTTGTCAATATTTGGTGATAACGTGACCAATTTATCGCTTTCCATCTGGCCATGTATGGAAATAAAATATTCATAAATCCCCCTGATTGCTTCCTGCAATGCTGCTTCCTTATTATAATAATGGCTAAATCAATTTATTGCTCTTTATACCCTAAAATGTTACGAAGTGGGACAAAATCAAAGTCATTTAACAAACATTCAATCCGATGCTGCATAATATCAAAATTACCGCGGCGTCTAAAATTGCCCAGGATCCGATTTCCTTTTTCAAATGAACGCGGATTCAATTCCCAGGTGCGGAGATAAATGTTGGCTGGTTTATGAAGATTATTGATATTTTGGATGCCTTTTTTGACAAACCAGTACGGATAGAATCGTAAATAGCCGCCACCGGCGATGGGGATATTTTCACCAAATATTCGGGCGGTGGAGAGCGGAAATTCAATCAATCCACCATTTTCATTGACGCTGATGACAAAAGGGAAACGGGGTGCATTGGGCAACCCATACATATCATGTTTTACAGGAAAGAGACTGGAATCATATCGAACTCCTTGCTCCAGGAGGATGTCCCAGGCCCAGATGCTTTTGCGGACAATTGAATATCCCGGTGCCCGATAGCCCAGAATTGGTTCATTAATAATGTGACCCAGCAGGTCGATGGATTTTTTCAGTCCGGTTCGAAATTCATCAGCATTTTGATTGTAAACCAGGGTGTTGGAATACCCGTGCGTGGAAATTTCATGCCCCAGATCATGAATGGCCTGAATTACTTCTGGATATTTTTCAGCGATCCACCCGTAAACGAAAAAAGTCGCTTTGGTTTTTCTCTCGGCGAGAAAATCAAGGGTTTTTAATATATCCAGGATGATCTCTTCATGTGAAAAAACGTCCCAATCTTCAATATTGATGGTGAGGGTATTTTTTACATCGCCATCAAATTCAATTTTTGGAAATTGCGGGATGCTGGTGACCATATGTGGCTTTTTTTCTTTTTGCGAAAAGTTCGCCAGTTCATCGCGGTGGCTTTCGATGACGTCAAGTATTTTCATCGATGCTGTTCCATCGCCATAAAGATGACTGGCATGGGCCATCTTTTGATAATGTTGCGGGTCTTCAATTAAGGCGATTGCTTCCTGAACGATTTTGCGTAGATTGGTTCCAACTAATTTCGCTGAACCGGCGTCGACGCCCTCCTGGCGTTCGGTTGTTTCACGTAAAATTAAAGTTGGTTTTCCCAATGAAGTTGCTTCTTCCTGAATTCCACCGGAATCGGTTAAAATAATGTATGAACGTGCCATCAGATGGGCAAATTGTTTATAATCCAGGGGGTCAATAATGAGGATTCGATCATAACTTCGTAAAATTTTTTCCGCGGCCCGACGCACGTTTGGATTATAATGAATGGGAAATATTATCCTCACGTTTGAATGTATTTTCGCAATAATCTCAATGGATTTCATAACTTCTTCAATGGGCTCGCCAAAACTTTCCCGTCGATGGGTGGTGAGGAGAATAATTTTGTACTTATCAAAATCAAAATTTTTGAGTTTTTCATCGGCAAATACACAATCCTGTTTCAAAATCATTTGTAACGAATCGATAACCGTATTTCCGGTCAAAAAAATTCGTTCCGGATCAAAACTTTCACGTAGCAATGCCTGACGCGCTGATTCTGTGGGAACGAAATGAAAATTTGAGATGTTGCCGGTCAATATTCGGTTGATTTCTTCGGGAAATGGATTGTATTTATTATAGGTGCGTAATCCAGCTTCAACATGACCGACCGGAATTTTCATATAAAACGCGGCCAGGCTCCCAATAAAGGTCGTGGTGGTATCACCCTGAACCAGGATAATGTCCGGCTTTTCCTTGTTGAGGATGCTTTCCAACCCCTGAAGTGCCCGGCTGGAAACACCAAACAGACTCTGCTCTTTGGTCATGATATTTAAATCATACGCCGACGTTAATCCAAACAATTTCATGGGCTGATCAAGAATTTCACGATGTTGGGCGGTTACCACAACGATGGATTCAAATTTATCTGAACGGGCTTCAATTGCCTTGACAATCGGTGCCATTTTAATCGCTTCTGGACGAGTTCCAAAGATGAGCATAACCCGGATTTTTGACATAAATTTTTCTCTACGTTAGTATTTGATGTATTATCGTTGAGTTCACTCAAAAAAAATTGCTTTTGTCCTTTTAAACGGAGTGAAGAATCTATATTTTTCACAGGTATCGAGATTCTTCGCTTCATTCAGAATGACGGTGCTATATCGCTTTACAGTGGGCTCATTGTTGATTTCCACGGAAATAAAAAATTTAAAATATGATAGCCCTTAATTTTGATTTTCAATTTAATTATCCAGCAAATTGATAAGTTGCCGATATGTCATCAAGCTGATTTCATCCGCGCGGGCTGAAATATAATCGCAAAGCTGATGAAAATATTTCATTTTGGGGATATCAAGTGGATCCAAGTAAACGTTGATGTATGAGTTTGTCTCGATCCCCCAATCGATTAATTTTTTGAAAAGCGCAAAATACGCTTCTTCGGTATTATGCACCCAGCGATACGCTAATCGCTGTGAATTAAAAGAATGCCAGGTGTCGAATACCGTAAATGGATGTTTGGGACAGGTACTTAATGGAAATTCCCAAATTCCGTTCGCGGCTTGATAAGGTAGCCCCTGCTGCTGATTTTTGGTTATCCAGGTGGAAGATGAATAACGATAGCCCACCTGTTCCAGGAGTAGATAAATGTCATCGGAAAACAGGTTGCGAAAATGTGGAATTCGGCAACCGATTGGTTCATAATTCAGTAGTTTACGACATACTTCATGACCTTGCTCTATTTCCTGTAATTTTTCTGGTAACGGGAGCGTTCGAAATTTTCGGCCGGGATTCAAAATCTCATTGTCCGGATGTGAATAGGTATGGTTGATAATTTCATGACCATATTCTAATACCTTTTCATGCGCTCCTGGAAAACGTTCAATCCAATTCCCAACACAGGCAAAGCTGGTTTTAAATTTATAATTATCAAGAACTTTTAGCAGCTCCGGGAATGCCGTAATATCTTCTTCATAATCACAATCAAATGATAATGTGAGACACGCTTTTGTTGACCATTTTTTGGGGCGGTTCAGGTTTTTTTCGTAAATCGACTTGAGAAATTTTTCCGGACAGGTAAATGTCAACAGCCCCATCACGAATTTATTATTATGATTTTTAATCGCCCAATTGATAAGTTGATCATTCCATTTTTGTATCACTTCTTCTTTTTTCCCCATTTCCAAAATAATAACCATAGTATTCGTATTTATAATATTGGGTCATCACTTTTTCCATATCGTTCATAATAACGCCCAGAATGTTCATCCCTGAATCAGTCATGAGCGTATAGGCCTTTTTTATCAGATCTCGTGGTGTTTTACCGGCACGTATAACAAATAATGATCCGTTGGTTTCAGGCCCGATCAGGAGTGCATCACTTACCGGTATAACAGGGGCCGTGTCGATGATAATTGTATCATAATAAAATTTTATTTCATCAAAAAAACGCTTTAATCGCAAATCCTGAAACGCATCGGTATAAGAAATGGACAAATAACCGCTGGTCAGGATTCTCAGATTTGGGATCGGGGTTTCTTTAAAACATAATTTTGCCGAGCGTCGATGTTCAATAATTTCGCCAACCCCTTCTTTTCGTTCCAGATCGAAAATTTGATGAATCTTCGGATTACGTAAATCAAAATCTACCAACAATACGTTCGCTTCCTGATATTTCGCCATTGTAATTGCTAACAACGCTGCGGTTGTGCTTTTCCCTTCGCTCATAGTGGCACTGGTAACTAGCAGGTATTGTTTGTCCTGCCCCAGATTGACTTGCTTGAGACGCGAATACAGACGATGGAATTCCAGTGATTCAGGCGACTCGGTGTCGTAATATGAAAATATAGGCGTTCGCCTGGTATGTTTTTCGTGGTTCACCCCGGAAATTTCTCCTCATGTTAGAAAAATTCGATTTTTAAGCGCTTTTTATTCGCTGCCAGACTGTCAACCTGCAATTCTAACAAAGTATCCAGTAAAAATTCCAGTCCGCGATTTTCATTTTTAATTAATTTGCGATTTCGATTGGCTTTCTGAAAATTTGAATTTCCTTGCAGCGCTTTGTCAAAATATTTGATTGCATCTTTTTGAAGATAGGCGCCTAGAATGCTGTAGGCAATTCCCAGATCATTATATAAATCTACGTAATTGGGATAATTGGTGATTGTCATTTTTAATTTTTTAATATAATTCCAGATTGAAGTGATATCCAGTTTTTCCTCCTGATTGACCAGCATCAAATAAAAATGATCAATAATTGCCCGTGGATCTGGTTTTTTGATAATTTTATGTGTTTCCAAAAAAATATCCAGTGCGTCTTGATAATTCTTTTTTTTAATTGCCTCCAGGCCATAGAAATAAGAGCTCTGTTTATACGCTGGATTTAATTGAGCGGCAGTTTCAAATGCTTTGATTGCATTTTCTTCCAAATTAATACTCAATTCATAATCTTCCCGGACAATTGCATTCTTAATATAAGTAAGTCCATACCAATAGTGGGCTTCGGCATAATAGATATTTAAAGCAACCGCCTTTTCAAATTCTTTGCCAGCCAGGCTGCAGGCGTTTCGTTCGAGGTAAATTTGACCCAGCAAAGTGCGGTAATCAGCGTAATCGGGTTTTAATTCCACGGCTTTTTTCAAAAATTTTTCAGCCAATTCAAATGATTTGATTTTATAATTTACTTTACCCAGCGCGAACAGGACATCGTCTTCCTGAGGCATTTTTTCGACGACTTCGCTTAAGAAGCTGAGCGCTTCATCAATTAAATTTTTTCGTAATAATGAATTACCAATCAAGACCGCCAATCGATGATTGGTTGTTTGAATATAATTCTGAGACAGTTTGAAGAGCAATTCAAATTCATTTTTTCGCTGTAAATGCACCTGTTCGACAAATTGACCTATTTCATCAACTGAATTCCAATTACCATGATTGATTTCAAATGTATTCAGTATTATCCCATCCCGAAATAGTGTCGATACAACATTTGGTGAAGCTGGGTCCAGGCTCGTTTTAATTAAATATTTAAATTGTCTCGATAATAAGGTATCGTTGAGACTAATTGACGACATAAAATAAATTATTCTCCTGAATATGGATTGTTATATTGATTTGAACGGTTTTTAAAAATCCCTGGTTTTGGTTATTATGTGCAACCTGGCCTGATTTTATTTCATTACGGGTAAAATATTTTCGATTTTTCCGATACCCATTGCACCGTAAAAAGAATTTTTTCATTTAAATTAATTGAGTTCTCAAATATGATAGATCGACTCCAACCGGTGATAGACAGGATCCGGGAGGAGCTGACTTTATAAATTCTCTTTTTGGCATCAATGTTACTTTTTTAAAAAATGAATCAGCAAACCGCTCAAATTAAAAATTGTTGCTACCAGAGATTTTAATTTTAGTTTATTTTTCCAAACATGTTTTGGTGCTTTCATGTTAATTTTGGGAATCGTTCCCAGTACCACAATTCCTAAAAAATTTTCCACATCATGAATATCTTTAAAAGAATCATCAATATATTCCTGGATAAATATGATCATCATTCCCACGGCCAGGCCAACAAATGCCCCCATCATGATAAACCGCACCCGGTTGGGTTTGACTGGTTTTAATGGACGAAAGGCGGGTTCGACAATTTCGTACTGAACCAGCGCTTCTTTTTGTTTCAGGGCTTGTTGCATTTGGGTGCCGCTTTTTTGTTGCATCAACTTGAGATAAATTTCACGATAAGACGTGAGTTCATCTTCCAATCGTTTTCGGGTCAAATCAGTTGATGGATCACGGGCGACATTTTGTTTATAAAGTTTAAGTTTATTGTCCAACTGCTCTTTCTGCCGACGATACGTATCTAATTCTATTTCAATTAATTCCTTCCGAACAATTAAATTTATTTGATTTTCATCATCTCCTTGCTCGCGACAGATACGAGTTAATTCCTGGCCGATTCCACCTTTCAAGCCAATAATTTCATTGTTCAGGCGGATGACTTTCGGGTCTTTCCAGTCATATTGCGTCAGCATTTTAGCCAATTCATCCGCTTTTTCAAAAAGCCGCTGTTTCTGTGACCGGATATAGGGTGTATATTCAATTTTATATTCGCCCATAGTTTCATTAAGCTGGTTATTTATGGTGGTCAGTTGCTCTTGGATTTCATCAATTCGCATTTTAGTTTCAATTTGGGTTGCATTAAGCCGATTGAGATCGATGGAAGAAATATTAAAGTTTTCGACCCGGCGATTCAGTACGCTTTGTTCATATTCTGATAGCCGCTGTTCTGCTTCCTTTAATTTTTTATAATAAATCTCCAGTTGATCTTCACCAAATTCGACAACGCCTTCGAGTCCTCCCATTTGGGTCTTAATTGAGTTCTGGATGAAAATTTCCGTAAGATTAGATGCCATCAAATAGGCTTTCTCGGGCTTATTATTCTGACAGGTGATGGTGATATAATCCATCCCGATATTTTGCACCAGAATAATTTTTTCCAGCCGTTCCAGCAAAATTTCGTGCATAATTTCATCGAGCGCATAACCGGGTAAATCTTTTTGCTTCTCACGCGCCTGTTCCTGCAATTCCGCATCATCTTTCATATTCATCCGATTGATGAGATCAATCAGATTGACCCGACTCAAGACTTTTGACTTAATGATATTGGCCGTTTGCTGGCGTGGGGTCTCCCCTGGCATTAACGTCGCCATTTCGCGATTGATTAACTGTTCTCCATTAATCATTAACGACGTTGAGGATTCGTATACCGGCTTAACAAAAAAGCTGAAAATATATACCGTTATCGTGATAATAGCGAACGGTATCAGCAACATTTTTTTCCGACGACGCAAAACCTGCCAATATAGTGGAAAATTGAGTAATTTTTGATTATCTTCGCCCATATTTTAAACTATCTTATCACCTGATAAAGTAATACTGACATTCCTGCCGACAGGGCAGTTGTAATTACGCTTAACGTCATTTGCTGCCAGAAACCGTTCACCTGATCGCCTGGGATGATGATGGTGTCATTCGGATTAATGATAATTGGCCGCGACATGACGATGCTATTATTATTTTCTAAATTTACAATTGTTACTGTTGATGATGTTTGTTGTCGTGAAATAATGCGGACCGATTTTAAATTTGCCGTTGGAGAAATTCCACCAACCAATGCCAATACTTCCAATAACGTGGTATTTTCTGATATCTGATAGTTGCCCGGATTGTTCACCGCCCCATAGACGTAGACCATATTTTGCTGCGCTAAAGGTGACGACTGCCGTACATTGGGGGTTGTGTTGGGCAACGCTGGTACAAAAATGGTATCTCCCTTGTATAATGGTGGTAATTTTGAAAGGTCACCATCATTTAAATATTTGGGGAGATCGACGACAATTTTTTTACCTTTTTCAAATCCCCCCCGAATAATTGTTACGGTATTAAGGGATGCCTGCTCAGTTGGTCCACCCGCTTCTAAAATCGCGTCCCACAGGTTGGGAATGACTTCGAATGTTTTTTTGCCGGGTGTCCGCACCTGACCCGTTAAATAAATTTTATTACTTCCATATTGTCGAACAACCACTGATGCCTGGGTAATACTGGAATTGAAAATAGAAATTTTATCGACAATTTTTCGCCCCAATTGTGATGGCGTCAGACCGGACGCGGTTAGGCTCCCAACGACGGGGATGACGATACGACCATCCTGGCTGACCCGGACGTTGGTGTTCAATTGTGGCTCCTGCCAAAAGCTGATTTCGAGCTCATCTTCAGCTCCAATCACATATTCTTCCTGATTTGTTTGCGCCTGAACATAGTCCATTACGAAAAGACACAACAAAAAGATGAAAGTATATCTTTTGAATTTTTTCATAGCTACTTTCGGTTATATCTGCTTTAAAAATTTTTAGTAATTAATCATTTCTGAATGTTCATTTTCATTATTGAAATAGAATATTAACCTGATTGCTCAACGTATATTGGTTTGAGCGATTAAAGACCGCTATTCGATAATAATACATTTGATTCTGGTGTAAATTGAAATCAATAAAAGCTGTCTGCGCACGCTGATTATTTATGGCGATCGGTGTGACTGGCAATATCGATATCGGCTGTTCAGAACGATAAATGTAATAGGCTGCAAAATCATCATCCCAGTTTTGTGACCATGTCAGGCTGACACTATCGGCATTAATTATCTGCGGTTGCGCCAATAAAATAGCCTGCGGCGCACCGTTTTCAGGTGTTAAGCGAATCATTATCTCATTACTCCAACTGGAGCGACCGTCCAGATTAGTTACCTGAATCCGAAAATAGTAGTGTTGATTCCGGGTCAATCCACGAACAAAGTATTTTGTCTGACTTCGAGTGGTAATCATCGTATCCGCACTTAATCCGTCGTACATTTCTGATTGGTTAGAATGAAATACTTGATAGTACGCAAAATCGCTATCGAGATTTTCGGTCCAGTTGAGTCTAATTACATCCAGGTTTGGATTGGATATTGGAAATAATTGGACCGGAATTGGCGTTCTGTTGATAGTCATGAACGTATTCGGCTTTGTAAGCCGGGCCTCATTTCCTGCATTATCGACAAATCGGCCGGATAAAGGAGCCTGATTTCCCTGAGCGGTTGGTGGTATGACAATTCTAACTTCAAAAACATTGTCATTCGCTACCAGATCGCCATGGGTTCCATCGTTGTATAATGGGATTTGCCAGTTTCCTATCAGAATTTGGGCGGTACCAAATTGATCGATTGTTACCATTCGCAGATGCAAGGTGTCCAAAGTTACCAGTGCACGGCCGGCTGAGTTTTCAAAAATATTCAAGATTTGTGCCTGTGTATCCAGCATAATGCTGTCACTGGTCATTAAATATGTCTGGCTGGCCGGAATTTTGAATCGGGCATAAACCCGTTTTATGCCATCCCCTGGTGGAAGTGACCAGTTTATGTCAGAAATAAATGCCTGTCCAGATCGTAACAACTGCGTGGAATCATTACTTAACCAGAGCGAATCCGTTTCGGCCGGGGCCGTACAGTGGATATTCACCGAGGTTTGGTTGGTATATTTTAAACTGGTTGATGTTTGGTTTCCTGCTTCATTATTGACATTAATCGAGATTGAAAATAGATTCGCGGTGATCTGAATTTTTGAAGATCGGGGACTGATATGACCCGCAGTACCAATCGCCTGTATTTGATATTCACCAGGCGGTTGACCCGTAAGGAGACGATCAATAAAATATTTGTTTTGTGTTTCTCCCGCGAGTTGTGTTACCTTACTATTAAGGACTTGCCGGAAAATGACAAATTTTTCAATTGGGATGGATTCCGGGTAACTCCACGAAAGTTTTACCGTATTGTTTTGGAGCAGCGCGCTTACCTGCGCCGGGGCGGGCAAATCGCGCTGAAAAGAATCCCGTGGATCGGCTGGTTGTTTTTCACAACTAATTTGAAAGATAAAAAAAAACAGCACGAAAACGCGATACAATAGCGTCATCAGATCAGGAAAGCGTGGACAATCAGGATTGATATTGAATTTCATCGTTAAAACCTTTATCTAAAATGTATAATTAAAGTGTTAATATTTACACCGGCTTTTTGTCGGTTTTTTGGGATGCGAAATCATACTTTTACCGATGGTTTCGGGTCATTTCTGGCACAGCTGAAAAACGGCTCGTTTTTAGGCAATTACGCTGACATGAATTTTAATTTAACCTCTTTTTCAGGGAATTGCTAAAACGAACAATTCCGGATTTTAAAAATTGAGTGATAATGCCACCTGTGCACCGTTCCCGTTCGGAGTGGCTGAAATCGAATAGCCGAATTTTTCCAAATTTTCCTGCTGAAAATTTGGATATAAAAAGAATACATCGACCAGATTCATCAGATAAATAGTCGCCGTACACCAAAGCCAGAATTTTTGTGACTTGAAAGCATCGTTTGCCTGGCGATTTTTCCGCAGAATCTGCTGCCAATGATTTTCATATTCCTCATTATTAAGATTAATTGGGTTGAAATTGGTCAGTAGCGTATTGTAGTCCTTAAGCGTTTGCGAATACTGATTCATCTTCAGCATCGAATATCCAAATGCGAGCCAAAAAGTTGTTCCGTATAAAAGTCCTTTTGCTTTTCTTTCGGAATAAAAGTGACCCCAGCCGGGACAACCTGCGGCACGAAACAGCGTTTTGAGTGGTGTCTTTCGCGATAATGAAATACTAAGTGATTGTGATTCACCTGTTTTGAAATAGATGGTTTTTTGCCATGATTCGAATCCTGGTTTTGAGACACGCACCCGATAGGGACCATTCAAATCATTCGAATAAGAAAAAGGTGTTTGTGCCAGAATCGTATACCCCCCTGAAAGCTCAACCAGCGCTCCAAGAGGTTTGGTGTTGATTGTCAGTGACTTATGGTCATCAGATTGTGCATTTAGTGGTCGTAGTAAAATTCCTTGAATGAAAAGCCAACCAATAGCACAAATTGTCCTTAACAATTGATGCACGTGAATATATCTCCCCTTATTAATTAAAATTATTTTTAATACCTGAACCGAATTATTTCCCACCCTCACCTTTGATCATCGATATTATCGTGATGAAGATAAGTTTAATATCGAAAAAAATTGAGCCATGCTTAATATAATCAAGCTCATAGCTTAGTTTAGTTTTTACATCACTCAAACAGGTATCATAGCCATTGTAAATTTGTGCCGAGCCAGTGATACCGGGTTTAATCTGAAATCGGTCGGTATAATTTTGAAAAACTTCAGCAAATTCAACCACAAAACAAGGGCGTTCCGGTCGAGGTCCCACCAGACTCATTTCACCCTTCAATACATTAAACAGTTGAGGAATTTCATCCAGATGAGTTGCCCGGAGAATCCTTCCCACATGAGTTATTCTGGGATCGTTCCGGGAAGCCCACACTGGCCCGGTTCGGAGTTCAGCGTCCTGATACATACTCCGAAATTTATAAAGATGAAAAGGCTGACCATGCAAATTGGTTTTTCGTCGATCAAAACTGTGTGAACTGCTATGATAAAGCAATCGACTATTCCAATCATCCCCCCGACGTCGATTTTTACCGACCCGGAGTTGTTTATAAATTATCGGCCCTTTTGATTCCAGTTTGATTATGAGCGGAATCAGGATGAAAAAAGGGATAAAAATACAAATAGCAATGGCTGAAAGTATAATGTCTAAAAATCGTTTAAGATTTTCGTTGAAAGCCTTTTTGATCCCAATGGCTAATTGTTCTTTTATAAGATCTTCGGGTATAAATAGAAACAATAAAACTGTACTTAATAAGAAAAATGGCGAAACAAATATTTTTTGCCAATAAAATTGCAGACGCTTTTTTAAATATTGAATATTTTGTTCTTGTTCTTGCTTGGTAAGTGGTCTTTTTTCAGTAATTTTCGTCTTGATTTTATCGACCGGTTGCTTTGTTAAATAAGACGTATCTGTCCCAAAACAGGCTGGTTCGGAAAGCCGTCCCATTAATCCCCCTTAAGAATTTTAAAAACAGCCAAATTATAACAAGTTATAGTGAATTTTGCATAAAGCTGAGCATTATTATAAAAAAATGAGTTATTAGTTGGCAAAAACTATGCCCCAATTTGAATGAATCAAATCGAATTATTAATCAATTATTTTACATTCAGCGACTGTTTATTGCAGTCTGATGCATTTGAATGCACCTGATTAAAAATACTTATTTTGCATTGTATCTTTTTGTGACAATTGAATCGGCTTATAACAAATTTTTACTCCAAAGAATACTTTTAGCGCTGTAAAAATCGACCAAATTGAAGATAAATATTAAAAAAAATGCGAAAAACCAGTAAAAATTTGTCGATTCTTATAAAATTCATTTATTCACTCCTGTTTCAGTATTAGAACTGGTGGATTTTTATGCCACAAGGTGTTTATCATATCGGAGAAAACGAGTGCAATTTTTGTGAAAGAAGTTGCATCGTGATTAAAAATTCATGGATGTCTCGGATTTTTAATAAGCCATTTTTCTCCATGATTGTCAGATTGACATACTTAAAAAAAGCTTGCAAATCAAAATTTTATTTCTTATAATTGAAATGAACTGCCTGAGGTGGTATTTAATGGATGAAATGTTATTTCTGATGTGTACGCTACTAAATATATCATTACCAAAGTTATTGTTTCTTTTTGAATTACTTCAAATGCGTTGAAGGTCGCCGAAATACATTCAACGCATTTTTTATTTTATAATGTATCGCCTTTTTGATAGGATTCTGGTACACGCAGGGCTGAATTATTTTATTACCATAAGGAGGAGGAAATGTCTGAAAAGCCGGATATTTTAAGTTTACCATATCTGGAGATTACCAGTGACCTGTGTAAAGGGTGTGGATTGTGTATTGAACATTGTCCACAAAAGGTTATTGAGTTTTCCGCAAATTTTAATACCCTTGGCTATCGATATGCCATTTATATGGGGGAAGGCTGTACCGGCTGTGGTGTCTGTTTTTATTGTTGCCCGGAGCCCGGAGCCATTACTATTTATAAAAAGCCGAAAGGAGCGTAAGGTATGCCAAAAGAACTTATCAAAGGAAATGAAGCGGTGGTTAAAGGGGCATTATTGGCTGGTTGTACGCATTATTTTGGTTATCCGATTACGCCTGCCAGTGAAATTGCGCAAGCCGCGGCATTTTATTTCCCGTTAATGGGACATACTTTTATTCAGGCCGAAAGTGAAATTGCTGCCATGAATATGGTTTATGGGGCGGCAGCGGCGGGTCGTCGGGTGATGACTGCTTCATCTGGCCCTGGCATCAGTTTAAAACAGGAGGCCATTTCGTACATGGCAGGGGCCGAATTACCCTGTGTGATTATCGATGTGATGCGGGCCGGTCCGGGGCTTGGAAATATCTGGCCGGAACAGGGTGATTATAATCAGGTTGTTAAAGGTGGTGGACACGGGAATTATCGGAATATCGTAATTGCGCCTAATTCTGCTCAGGAAATGTGTGATCTGACCATCAAAGCCTTTGAACTGGCAGAACAATTTCGCAATACTTGCGTGGTTCTGGCTGATGCCTATATTGGCCAGATGATGGAACCTGTTGAATTTCCCACCACACGGTTGAAAGTGGACCGGAAAGAATGGGCAGTTTATGGTGATTCCGAAAGTAAGAAAAATTTGATCTCTTCGATTTTGATGAATACCGAGCTGCTTGAAAAGCACAATTTCAAGCTTCAGGAGAAATATGCGCAAATTGCTCAGACAACAGTTCTGTATGAGGATTATTTCTGCGCTGATGCGGAATTAATTCTAATCGGGTATGGTATAGTTTCACGGATGCTTCTGAGTGTGGTTGATGCGATGCGGTCAGCCGGCAGAAAGGTTGGACTGTTGCGTCCAATTACCCTGTTCCCATTTCCAAATCAAAAGATACAAGCGTTGGCTGAAAGTAACCCCAGATTTCTGGTTGTCGAATTGAGTAATGGCCAGATGGTGGATGATGTTCGGTTGGCGTTAAATGGAAAGTGTGATGTTTTCTTTTATTCACGAATGGGCGGCGCTGTTCCATCGGTAAAAGAAATCATTGAAGTCGCGAAAAAATATTGATGATTCAGCAGGAGAGTAAAATGAATGCACAAGTCTTAAAAAAACCAGCCTCATTTTATGATAAGTTCGAACGCAAGGGGGGGGCACATCAGCAGACCACCCACTACTGTCCGGGATGCGGTCATGGAATTTTACATAAATTAATTGCGGAAGCGCTGGATGATTTTCAAATTTCAGATAAAACAATTTTGATTTCACCTGTTGGTTGCTCTGTTTTTGCCTATTATTATTTCGATGTGGGAAATGTTCAGGCAGCCCATGGCCGGGCGCCGGCAGTGGCGACGGGAATAAAACGGTCAAATCCCGAGAGTATTGTTATCTCATATCAGGGAGATGGTGATCTGGCGGCGATTGGGGGAAATGAGATTTTACATGCTGCCAACCGCGGGGAAAACATCACCGTATTTTTTGTAAATAACGCCATCTACGGTATGACTGGTGGTCAAATGGCCCCCACAACCCTAATTGGCCAAAAAACAACGACCAGTCCCAGAGGGCGGGATATTTATAATGAAGGATACCCTATTCGAATGACGGAGATAATCGGAACGTTAAGTGCGCCGGTACTGGTACAACGTGTTTCACTGCATGATTTTAAACATATTAGCCTGGCGCGACGTGCTATCCGAAAAGCGCTGCAGGCACAAATTGAACATAAGGGCTTCTCATTCATTGAGGTTCTTTCCCCCTGTCCAACCGGCTGGAAAATGTCGCCAGTGGAAGCGCAAAAATGGATTCAATCAAATATGATTCCTTATTTTCCGGTTGAGACATTCAAAGACAATACAAAGGATGCCATCGCTCATTATGTTCCTTCCAGCACAATTTCAGATAGTGATTTTCTGGATATTTTAGGACTTTCGAAAACTGCTGAAATTGCCAGCCCAACCCAGGAATACCTTGATCAATTTTCATTGCAGATGCTTAAGATCGCCGGTTTTGGCGGGCAAGGGGTTCTTTCCGCAGGTGTTCTTCTGGCAAATTGTGGGATGAATCAGGGATTAAATGTAAGCTGGATTCCTTCTTATGGACCAGAAATGCGCGGTGGTACGGCAAACTGTAGCGTTATCCTATCAAAAGAACGCATTGGTTCACCATTGACTCCCAATCCGAATGTGTTGGTGGCGATGAATGACCCTTCGTTAGATACTTTTGAAGCGGATGTGGAACCAGATGGTTTAATTATCGTTAATTCATCTATCATCAAACGGAAAGTGACGCGGACAGATGTCCGGGTCATTTATATCCCGTTGACTGAAATCGCCGCTGGGCTGGGACTGGTTGCCGCGGCCAATATGGTTATGTTGGGAGCGTATCTGACATATTCCAGAACAATTCCAATTGAAAAATTAATCGAGACCATCCCCCAGGTGTTGAAGAAGAAACATCTGATTGACATCAACATCCAGGCAGTTCATGCGGGTGTCAAATATATTCATGAAAATTATCCGGCGTTTCAAAAATCGGATAAATGAGAAATTCTGAATTTTTCAGAATTTTGTGGATATTAATGGAATTATTCATTTATATTATTAAATTTAACTAAATTAGTGGTCGAGACCGAAATACGAGCCAGCATGATTGGCTCAAATTAATTTTAAAATGGTTATATTCAGGAAGAGAAATTTATTGAGCTGCTTGCTTTCATTTGTTTTTGTGACAAACTGAAAACTGACGACAGCCAATATTTATTATTGAATATCATAGGTGCAGATATTGTGAAGGATGTCATCACCTGACATTTAAAGGATGAGCTGATGCGAGGCGCCGGCATGACGACCCTCTTTCTCTTCAGCTTGTCTTGAAGTCTCGATATTTTGATTCTTATGAAAAATTGAAGTTCTTTTGGACATGTATACTCGATGAATTCGATTGAAACGACGTTTTACCAGGATTTAATTCCTTTTGTTAAAAAGCCAGGCCGTTATCTTGGAAATGAGATAAATGTAATTAAAAAGGATTGGAACAGGCTGCAGGTCCGGTTTGCCCTGATTTTCCCGGAATTATATGAATTGGGAATGTCTTATCTGGGTTTTGATATTTTATATCATTTATTAAATCAGGAATCGGATATCTGCGCGGAACGCGTTTTCGCCCCGGATGAGGATATGGAAGAATTGTTACGCGCGCAGGGGGTTCCGCTATTTTCATTAGAATCTAAAATGCCAATGAAGGCATTTGATATTCTGGGATTCACGTTTCAATATGAGTTGCATGTAACCAACATTTTAAATATTCTTGATTTAAGCCAAATTCCTTTACTTGCCAGTGACCGAACGGATGACGACCCGTTGGTACTTGTTGGTGGTCCGTGTGCTTATAATCCTGAGCCGATTGCTGATTATATCGATGCCATCGTGCTGGGGGATGGGGAAGAGGTCGTTTTTGAGGTAGCAGAAGTAATTCGACAGCGTCAGTTGAATCACTGGACACGTCTGGAAACTTTAAAAGAACTTGCCAAACTACCTGGAATTTATATTCCCCGGTTTTATCAGGTCGAATATACTGCTGATGGACGGTTTGAACGCTTGACATCATTGGACGAGTCGATCCCGGCAACGATCAACGCGCGAATTATTCCATCGTTACGACCGATAAATTATCCAACCAAACCGATAGTTCCATTAATTCCGATTACGCACGATAGATTTAGCATGGAAATAATGCGTGGATGCACACGCGGCTGCCGTTTTTGTAATGCCGGTATTCTTTATCGACCGGTTCGCCAGCGACCCGTGGCGGACCTGGTTCAGCAAACACAGGCAGTCATTCAGCATACGGGTTATGAAGAACTGTCATTGGTTTCGCTCTCGACCTCGGACTATTCAGATTTAAAGGAATTAATTTTTAATTTATCTGATTTTGTAAAACAAAAAAATTTGAGACTTTCTTTTCCTTCACTAAGACCGGAAACTTTTTCGAGTGAAGTCGCTTTATTAGCTGCTGATTTAAAAAAATCGGGTTTAACGCTTGCGCCCGAGGCCGGAACGGAACGTTTGCGGCAGGTCATTAATAAGACGAATACGAATGCGGATTTGCTCCAGGCGGTGCAAATTGCGCTGGAAAAAGGTTGGCAATTAATTAAACTTTATTTTATGATCGGCCAACCCACCGAGACGCTGGAGGATCTGGACGGCATTTGTGTGCTGCTTTCAGAAGCAGCCAAAATTGCTAAACGATTTGGGGGAAAACAAATTAATGTTTCAATTTCACCTTTTATTCCTAAACCGCATACGCCTTTTCAGTGGGAAGCCCAGAATTCAATGGCCGAATTCGCTGAAAAAATTCGACATATTCGACGTCAGGCTTATCAGCGGAATGTGAATTTAAGCTGGCGCGATCCTGAAGTGGCTTTAATTGAGGGGGCCATTGCGCGGGGTGATCGTCGGCTGGGCGCTGTCATTTATCAGGCCTGGCGATTGGGTGCCAAATTTGATGCCTGGACGCATCAGTTTTCTTTCACGAGGTGGCAAAACGCCTTTGACGCGGTTGGAATACGGCCAGAATTTTTTTGCGAAGCGAAGAATCCCGAGCAGATTCTTCCCTGGCAGCATCTATCCACAGGGGTTACCCAAAAGTTTTTGTTACGTGAAAGAGAAAATGCGTACCAAACACAGGTGACAGATGATTGCCGCAATGGAAAATGTCATGCTTGTGGTCTGATGGAACAGCCGGTGTGTCAGGCGATTCGTTCAAAATCGAAACAAAAAGTTGATGAAACGCCGTCTTCTGATTTGGAAAATCAGGCAAATCGAGCATCTTTACCGATTCAATCCGTTGCGGAAACGGTTCCTGTTACTTTTCGGTTAAAGTATGCCAAACGAAATGATATGCGTTTTCTGTCCCATCTGGATATCTTGCGTTTCTGGGAACGCGCATTTCGACGGGCCAATATTCCAATTTGTTATTCGCAGGGATATCATCCACATCCAAAGATTTCTTTTGGTCCCCCGCTATCACTCGGATATGAGAGTGATGCCGAATATCTTGATTTCCAGTCTCCTGGATTATCGGTGGATGAAATTCTGCCACGATTGAAGACCACGCTTCCACCAGGTATTGCGGCCTTGGAATTGAAATTATTATACACCAAACAACGATCTTTAACAGCAGCGATAAACCGAATTGATTATGAAGTTATTTTTCCAGAATTGGTTGATAGAAAGTTGATAAATGAAGGGATAGAAAAGTTTCTTCGATCAAATTCATTTGTTGTTTCGCGCAAAACCGAAACGCGCGTTCAGGAAATTGATATTTTGCCATTTATAAAAGAATTATTTTTTGATCAGGAAATGGCGAAATTAGTTGTCATTACCAATTTGATAAATGGTAAAACGGTGCGGATTGATGAAATTTTGACTGATATTTGTCATCTGACGTTTCCTGAAAAAGCACGGTGTCAGGTCAAGCGAACAGCGATGTATATTGAATTTGGGGAGTATCAAAAGACCCCGATGGAAATTTAACTTGAAAGGCGAAATTAGAATTATATGGAAAAACAGATATTTATCAACACCTCTATCGGAGAAACTCGAATCGCCATGCTGGAAGATGGAAAATTGGTCGAACTCTTCGTAGAACGACCTGAAAATGAAAGAATGGTAGGCGATATTTATCTGGGACGCGTTGCTAATGTGATGAAAGGGATGCAAGCCGCTTTCGTGGATATTGGCCAGACCCAGGATGCTTTTTTACATTTTTCAGATATTGGTGAATCTATTCGGGAATACAGTTCGATCATTGATTATGATAGTAGCGAGGGTTTAAACAAATTTAATAAGGACGATTTGAAAGAAGGACATGAAATTTTAGTCCAGATTATTAAAGAACCCATTAGTAATAAAGGCGCCCGTTTAACCACTGAAATATCATTACCCGGTCGCTTTTTAGTTTTGGTTCCCAATCAGAATCTAATCGGAGTTTCCAAAAAAATTCTCAGCCAGCGGGAAAAACGACGCCTAAGAAAATTGGCGCGTACGCTACGCCCAGAAAATTTTGGTGTTATCATTCGTACCGTGGCTGAAGGAAAAGATGAGAAAACTTTAAAAGCCGACCTGGATGCATTGGTTCAAACCTGGCGAAAAATTAAAAATAACGTCAAAAAAGCGACGCCCCCCATGCTGATTCATAAAGATTTGGGGATGGCATCGAGTATCATTCGTGATCTTTTTACACCCGATGTTACCAAAGTCGTGGTGGATTCGCGAACTTTATTTAATGAAATTAAATCCTATTTACGCGATATTTCACCACAACTGATTGATAAGGTTGAATTTTATAACCGGGCGGAGCCACTTTTTGATGCTTTTAGTATTGAAAGTGATATCGAAAAAAGTCTGGCGCGGAAGGTCTGGCTTAAGATTGGCGGTTATCTTATTTTTGATTCCACTGAAGCCCTGGTCGCCATTGATGTCAATAGTGGAAAATATGTCGGGCATAGCGATCATGAACATAATTCCCTCCGGATTAATCTGGAAGCCGCGCGTGAAATAGCCCGTCAATTGCGATTGCGTGATCTGGGCGGCATCATCGTCATTGATTTTATCGACATGCAGGATCCAAAAAATCGTAAAAAGGTTTATGATGAGCTCAAACGTGAATTAAAACGCGATCGGGCCCAGAGTAGTGTGGCGCCAATCTCTGATTTTGGCTTAATGCAGATGACGCGGGAGCGTATTCGTCCCAGCTTGCTTTTTAGCTTCAGCGAGCCGTGTCCCACCTGTGGTGGTACTGGTCGGGTGACTTCAAAAGGCGCTATTGTGAATAAAATTGAGCGCTGGATCAAACGATATCGCACGACCAATAAAGAACGTAGTCTGAAGTTGTTCGTTCATCCGGAAGTTGCCCGCTATTTAACGGATGGTTTTCGAAGTCGGATTCGCCGAATTATGTGGCGTTTCTGGATGAAAATTGATGTGATTCCGGAAGATACGCTGCAATTTGATGATTTCAAGGCGTTTAATAAAAAGGGTGAGATTACGCTTTAAAATTAACGCGCTCCGCAGTCTTATGTCCTTAAAGCAAGATTATCAATGTCAAAACGTTAGCCACTTCATTTTTAAATGTAAATATTCTATTTTTTCTATTCATATTTTACTTGACAAAAAGGATTAAATTCATTATATTGTACAAACTGTGTGATGCCTTTTTTGTACAATTTCTGGAAATGGTGAGAATCGAATGATGAAAATATGATTGTAGGATATAAGGCATCACACTCTAATCGAATTTCAATCTGATTGATGAGTCAAGTACCCGAAAATGCATAAAAATTAATCTTATATTTGTTTGAGGAGGATTTAGATAGATGTTTGCAGTCGTCGATATTGCTGGTCATCAGTATAAAGTACAGAAGGATCAGAAAATTTTTGCCCCAAAAATGGAAGGCCAGCCAGGTGATCCGGTTGAGTTAAATCAGGTATTAATGGTTTCCGATGAGGGTAAGGTCAAGCTTGGTACGCCGGTAGTTGAAGGAGCGCTGGTGAAAGCGACAATAGTGAAGCATACGCGTGGTAAAAAAGTAATTATTTTCAAGAAAAAACGCCGCAAAGGTTATAAATTAAAACGCGGTCATAAACAAGATTATACCGCTATTAAAATAGATGAAATAGGATAAATTATTAAAAAGAGGTAATTTTATGGCCCATAAGAAAGGCGTGGGCAGTTCCAAAAATGGACGTGACAGCAATCCCAAAATGCTGGGGGTAAAACGCTTTGACGGCCAGATGGTGACTGCTGGAAGCATAATTGTGCGGCAGCGCGGAACCAGGATTTTTCCTGGAAAAAATGTGGGATTGGGTAGAGACCATACGTTGTTTGCATTATCAGACGGTAAAGTTAAATTCTCACAAAAAGGCCGTACAAAAAAATTTGTCAGTATCCTTGCAGAATAATTTCAAAAAACATCAATAAGGTTTGATTTTAATTTATCAAGCCTTATTTTTTTATCATTTCATATAATTTTGAAGGGACTAAAATGGGACGAAAGAAAATTGCATTGATTGGTGGCGGACAAATTGGTGGTATCATGGCGTTGTTGGCGGCGCAACGCGAAATGGGCGATGTGGTGTTGCTCGATATACCAGAAAAGGAAAACGTGGTGAAGGGGAAAATGCTGGATTTGACAGAAACCAATCCACTTTTTAGCTCCAGTTCCTGTTTGACCGGTACGAAAAATTATGCTGATCTGGCTGGCGCTGATGTAACCATTACAACGGCCGGATTACCTCGCAAGCCAGGAATGTCGCGAGAAGATTTGTTGAATATTAATCTGCAAATTATCTCAGAAGTGGCGACAAACCTAAAAAAATATTGTCCCGATGCCTTTCATATTGTCGTGACGAATCCTTTGGATTCTATGGTTTTTGCGTTTATGAAAGTATCCGGATTACCCAAACATAAAATTGCTGGTATGGCGGGTGTGCTGGATACAGCACGGTTTCGATCATTTGTGGGCATGGAACTCAACGTATCCCCTAAAGACGTCTCGGCTTTGGTTTTAGGCGGACATGGACCGACCATGGTTCCACTGGCGCGCCTGGCAACTGTTGGCGGTATTCCGCTCTCGGAGTTGTTACCTCAGGAAAAAATTGATGCCATCGTTTATCGAACCCGGGAAGCAGGTACTGAAATCGTCAATTTACTCGGAAGTGGGAGTGCTTATTTTAGTCCGGCGACCAGTGCCATTGAGATGGCTGAAGCATACCTGAAAGATCAAAAACGTATTCTCACCTGCGCGGCGTATTTGAATGGTGAATATGGTATTACTGGTTACTACATTGGTGTACCGGCGATAATTGGTGCCGGTGGCGTTGAAAAAGTACTTGAGGTCAAATTAACTGATTCTGAAAAGGCAGCTTTGAATAATTCGCTCGAAGCGGTGAAAAAAGCCGTTGCTGAAACAAAACTATGACCGGTGCCGAGCGCATTGAGCATCGCGCAGCGCGTTTTTCTGCATTTTTCGCTAGAATTCATTAATTAAACCAACATGAATAAGCCCGCCAAGAAGGCCCGAACCTTCGCCAAGCCCATAATCCACCCCCATTATTCCCAATCGTGTTTCCAGCCGGAGGCCAAAGCCATAACTATACTTGTAATCTTCAATTTTTTCCACTTCCGGATCCGGTCGCGAAAAATAGCCCATATCACCAAATAAAAACACGCGGGAGCGTCTTCCTAACAGATACCGATACTCCAGATTCATCCAGGCGATTCTGGTGCCGCGAAATTGCTCTTCCCGGTAGCCGCGCAGCGTGCGTGTTCCTCCCAATCGAAAATGCTCTGGAATCGGGATATTTTTTTCAGAACTGGTAATTTGCCGGCCAAACAGATTTGAACTCAGTACCTGATTTCCTGAAATTGGTACAAATAGTGAAAAATCAAATCCCAGTCGCTTCAGATCATGAATTTCATCCTCTTCCAGAAACGTCAGGATTTCGTTTGCCAGATTTTTTTTCCGGGCAATTTCAACTGACGTATGAAAATATAATCCTTTTCGCGGATTCAACAAATCATCCCGTGTATCATACGCCAGGCCCAGCGTCAGATTGTTGGCACGACTGGGGGGAATATTGAATAATAACATACCAATCGAATCGGGGAAGACGCCCTGCCAGCCAATTCGTCCAAAAGTATAAAAATTATCAGAAAACGGGAATTGGAGTTCCCCAATCCAATTACGCTGAATGTAGGTCGTATCCTGTATGAGTTGATTAAATTGAAAACTGGTATGCAGCGGGAACCCCAACACCCACGGTTCAAGATAGCTAAATGCCAGCGATTGCGATTGACGGTCTTTTTTTTGCCAATTGGCACTGACTTTTCGTCCCGTTCCTAATAAATTACCGAGTGAAAGATTGAGTAAGCCCGTAAAATAGCCTTTACGGGTGATTGTCCCCGGTGTATATCCAACGACCCCGTCAAATTGATTTGCATTTCCTTCTTCAACAGTCACCAACAAGCCAGAGCGGCCATCTTCCTTTATATAAATTTGCGGTAGATCGACTTCTTTGAAATAGCCCAATCGCATTAAACGCCGGGGGATTTTGGCAATTTGAGTTTGTTTATATATTTCGCCTTTTTTAAGCCGAATTTCCCGTTGAATGACTTTTTCCCGGGTAATTTGATTTCCCTGAATTGTTATTTCATCAATTTTTATTAAATAGCCGGACTCTACGCGCAATATGAGTTTTAGCGCATGGGCAGGGTCGCGACTTAGCATCAAACTATCAATTCGCACCTCTGTGAGGGGATAACCACTATTTTCAGCCAGTTTTAAGCCAGCTTCGATATCTTCTTGCAGGACATCTTCATTGAAATTTTCCCCTGGTTGAGTTTCAAAGCGGTGGAGCCAGTTCTGAGTTTCTTCCGGCAAAAGTCCTTTTATCTTGAATGATTCGATTTTTAATCGGGTATTTTCCTGCAGAAATAGTTTTATATGGGCTTGTTGTTGAATCGAATCGATTTGAATCGTAACCGAGTCAATCGAAGCGAAATAAAAACCTTGCCCACGATATTCTTGTAAAAGTTTATTGAATTGCTGACGAATATTATCCAATGAAAAAACAGCGCCGACTGGTAAATTTAAAATTTCATGTATTTCCTGTTGTGAAAAATGTTTCAGACCATTTATCTGGACATCCTGAATATATATCGGCTTCAATTCCTGCGCCATTATTTCCACTGACAAATGGTAAAACATTTGAAGGGCACTAAACCCGAAAATGAACAAAAATTTTTTAAATGGAAATGTCATATTTTAAATTTTAGTAAATGTAAATCATATCCGCTCAAAAAAGGAGAGTAATTTAAGATGCAAAGCGCATGGCGCCTAGCGAAAACCAATATTGCTATGCCCTCTGCTCCAGGCGCTATGCTTAAAAATCAACATATTTGAAAAACTAATTTTTAATCTCCCAACACATTTTGAGCGGATATTGTAAATCGTAACCGATTACAGGGAATAGTATCAAATTTGTTGTGTCGCCGGTTTTACTGATTCCTCAGGTTAATAAGGTTTTTAATCAACCAGGCCGCGCGATCAAACCCAATCGACCTTATTGAC
>DYKB01000191.1 GCA_020722815.1 Caldithrix sp.
CCGGATTGGGAAAGTTTGTCGAAAAACGAAAAAATTGAAGAATTATTATCAGTAAATGATCAATAATTATGCCAGTTTTGTTATCTGCATTAGTTATCCTATTTCTTCCCGTTCAATTTTACTTGGCCGGCCTTTTTCCAAAATCGCAAAACAAAACGAATATTTCCGCGGAAAAAGTCGCAGGAACGGCGGACATCAAGAATGAAGACAATTCTGATATTTCTTTCCAGCGCAAAATATTTTTGTCCAGTCAAAACGATGACTCATTCGGCGGATCGGGCTTCCTTCCTCAAAGAAAAGATAATTTTTACAATACCAAAGTTTTTGCGAGTTCTTCAGTTGTCATTGATGTTGATTCTGGAACAATTCTCCATTACGACAAAGGCCGGGAAAAGATTCCTATCGCCTCGCTAACAAAAATGATGACAGCCATCGTTGTTATGGAAAAAATAAAAAATCTTGATGAAATTGTGACTATAGACGAAGAAGCATTGCTTACTGACGGGACCAAAGTGGGATGCCCGCGCAGCGGATATTGCGTTGATGAACGGCTTCATTTGGGAGAAAAAATCACGGTCAAAAACCTTCTGGCGGCTATGCTTCTGAACAGCGCCAATGACGCCGCCGTGGCTCTGGGAAAATATATTGCCGGATCGCAAAAGGCCTTTGGAGAATTAATGAACGAAAAAGCGAAAGACTTGAATCTCGGGGATTCAAAATTTTGCAATCCTTCCGGTCTTGACGAAGACGACTGTTACTCTTCAGCATACGACATAGCCAGAGTCGCCGCTTATTCTATGAAATACGACTTGATTTGGAAAATAATGAAGCTTCCGGAGATGGAAATTCGCTCCGTTGACGAGAAGTACGTCCATAATCTTAAGAATACCGACTTACTTCTCGATCAAGTGCCTAATTGTTTGGGAGGGAAAACCGGTTTTACTTATAACGCCGGGAAATCTTTACTGCTCGCCGCGGCTGATCCAGCCACAGGAAAACACAAAATAATCGCCGTGATTTTGAATGATAATAATCGTTGGGAAGATATGCGAAATTTGATAAACTGGACTTTTGAAAATTACGAATGGAAATAAAAAAATTAAAAATTGAAATATCAAAATGAAAAGTGACAGTGCAAAATGTAAAAATATATTTAATTTAAAAATGATTTTAACATTTGCCCATTTTTAATTTTGAACTGTAATTTTGAATTTTGATTTTTCCACTTTAAATTAACTTTATGCAGTTTGCCGACATCACAACTATTCCCGCCGCCATGGCCGCCCTCAAGATTTGGATAATCGGGACGGCGGCTTTTCTTTTGGCTATCGGTTGGACGCCGCTGCTTGCGAAATTTTTATACAAGCATAAAATTGGAATTAAAATAAAAAAAGATTCCGTTGACGGAAAAGAAGCGCCCATATACCACCAACTTCACAAAAATAAAGCGGGAACGCCGACTATGGGCGGTGCCTTGGTTTGGATCACGGTACTGGTTCTCGCGATATTTTTTTATTTTATCCATCCTTTTTTCGAAGCCAAGATAATCACGCGGCTTGATTTTTTGAGCCGTTCTCAAACCTGGCTGCCGTTTTTCGCGTTGATTACTACGGCGATTGTGGGAGCTTTTGACGATATTTTCAGCGTCCGGGGCTGGGGAACGAACAAAGGAGGCGGTGTGCGATTCTTGTATCGATTTGGCTGGTTATTTTTAATCGCGATTGTTGGATCGCTTTGGTTCTATTACAAATTGGACTACGATTCCATCCATATACCGGGATTTGGCGATTTGGAAATAAATTTCTGGTATATTCCGTTTTTTATTTTCGTCGTTTTGGCGACGGCCATTTCTTCCAATGAAACGGACGGGCTGGACGGATTGAATGGGGGAATTCTTATTATTGCTTTCGCGGTTTTTGGCGCAATCGCCTTCGCGCAAAGCAAAATTGATTTGGCGGCTTTTTGCTCCGCGATCGACGGCGCGCTTCTAGCTTTCCTATGGTTCAATGTTTACCCGGCCCGGTTTTTTATGGGAGATACAGGATCAGTTTCTTTGGGAGCGACACTGGCCGTCGTCGCTTTGATCACAAATTCCGCCCTTATTTTGCCAATCGTATGTATCATTTATCTAATCGAATCGGCCTCGGTGATTATCCAACTCACCTCAAAAAAACTTTTCGGCCGAAAAATTTTTCTCTCCACGCCCATTCACCATCATTTCGAAGCTATTGGCTGGCCGGAAACCAAAATCACAATGCGGGCTTGGATTTTGACAGGCGTCGCCGCTGGAATGGGATTGGTGATTGGGATATTGGGAATGGGAAAGTGAAAAAATTGAAAATTTAAATATCAAAATGA
>DYKB01000192.1 GCA_020722815.1 Caldithrix sp.
CAAATCCGGGACACCACCAACCTTATTCCCTTATTGGTGATGATAATCAAATGAAGAACTAAGGTAATAAGGTTAAATTGCAGGGACCCTCGAATTGTTACGAAGGTCAATAAGGTCGATTGGGTTTGATCTCGCGGCTTGGTTGATTAAAAGCCTTATTAACCTAGGTAATCAGTAAAACCGGCGACACAACAAATTTGATACTATTCCATGTGATCGGTTACGGAAATTCAATAATAACTTATTAAAATTCATATACTTATAATTTTAATCTGGTATCAGCTCAATAATTAACGGCAATTTGAGAATAAAGCTTGCTGTCATAAGCTCGTTTTAATATTCGCAGAATAATTTATAGCAGAATTATTCTGCTATAAAATTTTTTTCTTGTAAACTCAAATTGATGTCGTTACCATCTATTATTGAGCGGATACTTAATTTGACATCCGCTCAATAAAGGAGGGTAACCCTACGTCCTGTCATTGCGAGGAGCGTTTTTGGCGATGAAGCAATCTCCTTAAAGTACCGCAGGAGATTGCGAGCCTAAAAAACAGGCTGCGGCAAAAAGCGCCTCGCTGCCCTTCATTTTAACGAACCATCAACATCTTGTTGGTTAAAATCTTGCCATTATAATTGATATGATAAAAATACATGCCGCTCGCGACTTTCAGTCCGCTGTTGTCCAGACCATTCCATTGAAGGGTATGCGTTCCGGCTTCACGGTCATCGTCCAGTAAGGTTATCACTTCACGGCCCTGAATATCATAAATTTTAATCGTTATTTTACCCGCTTCCGGCAGCGTAAAATGAATTCGCGTTTCCGGATTGAATGGATTGGGATAATTTTGAGTGGTAAATTCAGCGGCTGCCTCAGATTGTCCGGCCAGTTGCGATTTCGGCTCACCCATGCTGGCCAGTTCACCTTCGGCTGAGAGGGCGGTGGGATGCTCCGGCCATTTTTCGATCAATTGCTTGAAAATTGCCTCGGCTGTTTTGGATTCACCCAGATCATATTTATAAATCAAGCCCTTCTGGTAGATGACTTCCGGGATTAAATCTTTATCAGAACAGGTGGCGATAATTTCATCCGCGGTTTTCAGGGCGGATTCCGGTTTTCGGCACTGAATATGATTCGAAATGACCAGATTTAGCAGGTATGGTTTGAGTGATTCATGGCGCGAATCCTGAACAAAAGCATCCAAATAAGCGGTAAAATTTTCCGGCTGTTCCAGAAAATAGTAACAGGTTTCGATTACTTTTAACGCCTTGAGTGTCTTTGGCCCCGGTTCATGATTTTTGGCAAAGGATTTGAGCTTATCAATGGCCCGATTGAAATCATTTTCAAATTTTTTCGGCTCGACATTGCCAGTCTCCCGACTATCGGCTACCAGTTGTCGGCGCAGGGAATGATAGATCTGGTAACCTTCGCTAAATTCATCATTGGCAGGGACGAATGTAAATTTATGAAATGTTTCCACCGCTGCATTTTCTTTGGCCAGCGAACCGCAATAGCCCCAGTCTTCGATGTTAAAATAGGATTCAATATCATCCGGCGGATAGATACAGTCTTCCGGTTCCAGCGCGCTAAAGGGGGTGCTGTAAACATCTGAATCGTACGCGCTGGATTCAGCATACAAGTCCCATGTGTTCTGGCAGAAACCCGCATAAACCGATGAAAAAGATGAATTGCCAATGCGAATCCCCCGATATTTATTCCGAATGGACTGCACATCGATACTGGCACCGGAATAGTTATGCAGGTAAATAGCTGCACCATGACTGGAACTCGTGCGCGAGGTGGTTGAAGTGATATCCACCAGTGAAGGGGAGCCATTGCTGACATCGATACCATGATTATAATCACCCTGATCGACCTGGACATCTTCCAGCCAGGGACTTCCATTGGTGACACAGATGCGGTAATTGCTCTTGATATCCTTGACTTTACCGCTCCAGCCGCTATTATACATGGTGAGATAAGCGACATAAAAATCAGAAAGCACACAGTTGGATACCCCGGAAGGAAAAGTAACCGTATACAGATCGCTGGTAGAGATGCCTGAGCCGTCGACATCAACACCGGTTTTCATGGTGATATTGCCGAAACTGCCGGCCCGGGTATGAATATCCCACCCGGACGAGGCCCAATCGATAACCTGCTGCAGCGAGGTCGAAGACGGGAAGTAGCCTTTGTAATAACTCCCCTCTTGTGCGTAGGTGAGGTAGCCGGTGATGTCGCCGGCGTTTTCGATTTTGCCGGTGCCGGAGCATTTAATGTAATTGCCATTCAGCGTGACGGTTGTACCGGACGCGATTTTCAGGGTAACTCCTGAAGCAATTGTTACATTTCCCGCCA
>DYKB01000193.1 GCA_020722815.1 Caldithrix sp.
TGGCATAATCCACGCTCTTGGCGTCTACGCCGTTTTCCTCATAGGCTACCAGCTCAGGAATAACCTTGCCTACTTCTTCAGCAATCATGCCTATATCGTGTTTGCCGCTCGCTTTCCAGTCAAAATAAACACCTTCCAAAGCTTTAACCTTATCCAGAGCGCCGGTAAGTGGCTGAATATTAGTTTTCCAGCGCCTTGAGGAATAGGTTGTCCATGCGTCTGCAATAGGGTCAGTAGCCGAATTCTGAACAATGGTTAAAATGTTACCTGGATTCGTTGTCCCGATGCCGACGTTGCCAGCAGCATCAATTCGCATTCTTTCAGCGCTATTGGTGGTAAAACCAAGAATATCAGCGCCAGGTCTAAAAATTCCGGTATTAGTGTCAGCGCCAAAACTATAAGAAGGGCTGCTGATTGAGCCATCACCAACAAAAACATTCTGCCAAGCTGAACCAGCTTGACCAACAGTATAAGAAGTAGCGCCAGGCAGTAAACTTGAATCAAAAGTAGCAGCTGAAACCCTGGCAATAGCTGAGGAAAGGGTACGTTGAACCTGGGACCTGGGATTCTGGCTGTTGTAAGTCATCTGAATGTCAAGTGAGAGTGTGTCATGACCAGGATATTGGGTGAATTTCTTGAAATTCAAGGTATCAACAATCACTCGGTTAGAGGTTAAATCAGAAGTAGCGGTGGTGCAGTTATTAGGATTAGTTCCTGGACCTTCGGCTAATTTAATTACTCCATCAACCAGAGAAATACAGGTTGGGTCCTTGGTTGAATCCTTCATTCTTAATTTTAAGGTAGAAGTAGTGACGCCAGCTTCAATTTCAATATTAGATGATTCTCTGACTAATTGCTGAATCCTTTGCATGACAAAATTCAACTGGCCAGTCACTTCAGTGCTGGCTGATTCTCTCTGGTGAACCTGAGTAACAGTTAATAAAATTCCAGTGGTCAAGCTGCCGACAATGGCAAAGATGGCGGTGTACAATAAAACTTCTATAAGGGTGAAACCCTTGTCTTTGTTCATATGTTTTAATTTATTTTTATTTAGATATATGGAAAATCCCGCTCGACCTTGGAGGATTTTCATAATTAAAAAGCCAATTGATAGATTATTTTAATAATAACACCTGACAGATTAGATTTGAATCAAGTTATCCACATCTATGGAATTTTTGCCTATTTAGGCAACTCTCTAGTCGCCCCGCTGAGCAGGGCTTGGCCAATCTAAGCTTGGTCGGGGTACCCAGATTTGAACTGGGACTAAATCCACCCCATGGACTCGTGCTACCATTACACTATACCCCGTTTCCGCAATTTGTAATTTATGTGCTCGGCCGAGCACTAAAATAAATTTTAGTGCTCTGTTTAGAAATTAGAAATTAGGATTTAGAAATTCACTTTTTTAGAAAGTGTCTTGATGCATCTCGTGCAAGCCAAAACACGCTTGCCATTCGGCAACCGGACTTTTTGTAAATTCGGGTATTTTCTTTTTTTCGGGGTTGGGTTATACTTACCGCGAAGCTTTTTTCTGGCTTGGCGGACGATTGAACCCTTGCCGCAAATTTGACATTGTCTCATCGGAAGAAAAAGTAATTAGTAATTACCAGTTACTAAATAAACTTTGAGGCCTCTATTTATATTAAACTACTAATTTTAAATTATCAAGTATGGAATTAATCTCATTAAAATTATTTCTCTACGTAGTGATCGTTCTCTCGGCCACTTTTCATGAGTATAGCCACGGCTTTATTGCCTACAAACTTGGCGATTCCACTGCTAAAGATGCCGGCCGCTTGACTTTAAATCCTTTGGCGCATTTGGATTTAATGGGAACAGTCATTATTCCTCTTTTTTTGTTGTTTTACGGCGGAGTGTTTTTAGGCTGGGCAAAGCCCGTACCTTATAATCCTTATAATTTAAGAGATCAAAAATACGGCTCGCTCAAAGTGGGCATTGCCGGACCAGGAGCCAACTTACTGATTGCCTTGATTTTGGGAATTTTTTTGAGGCTTATTGCCAGCGGCGTTTTCGGTCAAGTGTCAATAGTCAATAGTCAATGGTCATTGTTTTTAAGCGCCGTAGCTTTAATTGTCTATATAAATATTTTCTTGGCTCTTTTTAATTTAATTCCTTTGCCGCCACTTGACGGTTCAAAAGTGTTGATGGATTTGTTTCCCAAAAGCCAGGAGGTGATGATGCGCTTCGGTTTTTTGGGCATTTTTTTGGCTTTATTTTTGGCTTTTTTCATTTTATCACCGCTAGTTAAGTTTCTTTTCTGGTTGATTACTGGTCAAGGATTCGGATTTTAAATTTTAAAATTTTAAAATTTTTCCATTTAAAACGCTATAGC
>DYKB01000194.1 GCA_020722815.1 Caldithrix sp.
GACATCACAACCAATTGGCTGTTTTTCGCAGTATAGAGAACTTTGCGAAAATTTTCGTTTTCCTTGGTTGCGTCTTCAATGTTGGCAACATAGCCTTTCATAGTTTTGATTTTAAGAATTATATATGTATTATAGCCCGCCTGCAACGCTTTGCCAGCCCGCAACAGATGCAGTGTTTCTGGCAGGCATAGCAATGCGGGCAAGCATAGATTATTACGCGCGGAATATATTTTTATTTCTCATTAATTCTCTGTTGGCCGGATTTGGACATTCTCGGCCATGACAATTTTGGTTGCTTACAAATCGATAGACAAAATTATATATCGAATTGAGGTATATCTTCACAATTTCCGCGAATACATCTTTCTCGCCCAATATAATTCTATCCAGTATTTGATTTATATCATCATTCATTCGTATATTCGTAATTGGTTCGTAATTCGTATTCTATATACTGAATCGCCATAGATATTCCCTGCAATGCTTGGCATAATCGACGCCGATTCTCTTTGATTTTTTGATTTTTGGCAGCTTCATTTTCGGGTCGCGGGGTTCAATCCACAACTTTTCGCCTCGCGTAAGATCCCACCGATTCAATTTTTTGTCAATTCCCAAAAATCGGCAGAGTTTCCCGGGACCGTCCAAATTGGGGTCGGTCTGCTCTTCGCGTCGGCTGGCAGTCCGACCCCTAAACTCCGCTCCGACGCACAAGAGGTCCGGCCGCGCGACCAAAGAGGAATGCGGACGGACCTCTGTGACTTCCCCGCCTCGAATCAAGACCGCGGCGGGATAATCCTTTTTCTCTGTTACAACATTGAGGCAAAAATACATTCCGTAAACCATATAAACATAAGCGTGCCCCGGCTCGCCATACATCACTTCAGTGCGCGGCGTGCGCCCGCGCGAAGCATGGCAAGCCAAATCATCTTCCCCGCGGTAAGCTTCTGTTTGTGTAATCATCACTCGAATTGTTTTTCCACGATATTTCCGAACCAAAAAACAGCCCAGGAGTTCTTGGGCGACTTTCAGGGTATTGCGATTATAAAAGGATCTTTTCAAAATCATATCGTTATCTTGGAGCACAAAATGCAGAACTTTTAGTTTTGAATTTTGAATTTTGGTTTTGCGCTTTGAACTTTGCGCTTTGAACTTACTACACTTTCATAAACCTCCAGCATTTTCTTTGCGCAAACTTTTGAAGTATACCTTTCTCTTGCTATTTTCCTCGCTTCTTCTCTAAAATTTTTCCGCAAATTTTCATCGTTTATCAACTTTTGAACAGCAGTGCTAAATTCTTTTTTATCCTCACTGACCAAAAATCCGGTTTTTTCATCTTCGACAATATCTTTCACTCCCGTCGCCCGCACCGCCACAATCGGTAAACCTGAATACATCGCCTCTGTGAGAATCATCCCTTGGGTCTCTGATTTTGAGGCGTAGACGAAGATATCTCCCGCGGCATAATAATTTTTTTTCTTGCTACCAGAAACTATACCGGAAAAAATAACTTTTTCGCCCACCCCGGCCTTCGCTGCTTTTCTTGCCAGTGAATTTTTCAAGTTTCCTTCCCCGCAGATCATAAATTTTACCGATTTATTGTTCCGAAGGATTTCCAGCGCTGTATCCAGCAAAAATTCCACATTTTTTTCCGCCGTGAGCCGTGAAACCAATATTAGCAAAATCTCATCCGTATGTATTCCATACTTCAATCTTATATTCCTCCGATCCGGATTTTCAAATTGTTTTTCTTCTACTCCCGTCGGAATTGAAAATATATTTTTATTCGTCACACCCCAATTTTGGATTATATTCACAATCGACGGTGTGGGAGTAATCACTGCATCGGCGCGATTCGCGTAATTTCGGGCATTGCGTATCGCGAACCATGCCGCCAAGCGTCGCGGAATGAACGGGACGAAATGCGCGTATTGGTCATAGAGCGTGTGCCAGGTGAAAACAAGCGGGATTTTTTTTCGCTTTGCCCAGCGCATCGCCGCGCTCCCAAGCAAATTCGGATGCTGGGAATGGATGATATCAAGATCGATATTTTTCAGTATGCTGGAAATTTTTCGTGAATAGGGAATCGCGATCGGAAATTTGATTTTTATATCCGTTTCAATCGCCGGATAGCGAAAAACCCGCATTCGTTTGGAGATTGGATCTCCATTATGGAGATCCAATCTCCATTCATCGTCATATTCTTTCCACTTCGGCGCGAAAATATACACCTTATGCCCAAGCCGCTCAAATTCTTTGCGAAAACTTTCGACTGACCCCGAAACGCCGTAGGGATTGGGAAGATAATTGTTGGTGAAAATGGCGATACGCA
>DYKB01000038.1 GCA_020722815.1 Caldithrix sp.
CCCCTTCTTCACCTTGGTAATCCGCCAAATCCGGGACACCCCCAACCTTATTCCCTTATTGGTGATGATAATCAAATGAAGCAATCAGGTCATAAGGTTAAATTGCAGGGACCCTCGAATTGTTACGAAGGTCAATAAGGTCGATTGGGTTTGATCGCGCGGCCTGGTTGATTAAAAACCTTATTCACCTGAGGAATCAGTAAAACCGGCGACACAACAAATTTGATCCTATTCCCTGTGATCGGTTACGTTAAAAATTCATTATTTCCTTTCAAATTATTCCAACTCTTTTGATGACCCACATAAAAATCGATTAATGAATCCGGATTAATGCTTTTTGATCGAGAAAGGAAAGCAATTTACGGATTCAGCGTATAGTGATGACTGAATTTTCTATTAAAAAGGATTTTGTCAGCGAATGAATCTTTTAAAAAACTCTGCCATCTAAATAATCGAAATAACCGAAATATTTTGAGGTGGCAGATGACCGATCATGATGAAATAATTAAAAAATTATGCGGTAATCTTGAAGAACGAGTTCGCGCATGTCGTTCAAAGACAGTGGCTGAATATTTGAAGCGGGTCTTGCTCATTGAATTACGAAAATTTTCTACTGACGAATTAACATTTCAATATTTTGAAAAAAAATTTAATGAACTTGTTAAATGTTATTTCGATCAGGATGGTTGCAATAAATTTATTCCGAAACAAGGACACACAAATGGAAAAAATTAAATCGGATATATTAATTGAAGACATGGTTAAGGTCTTTCCGGAAACAATTAAAATTTTAAGCGAAAAAGGCATTCGATGTCTTGCCTGTGGTGAACCAATTTGGGGAACCCTGGAAGATGCCGCCAAATCAAAAGGTTATACTGAAGAAGAAATTAAAGTGCTCATTAATGAACTGAATAGTAAATTTAGCTGAGGCAATATGAATACGAAACTGAAATGGCTTGGAAAGATGGGATTTGTCGCAAAAAGTGATAGTAATCATGCAGTTGTAATGGATGCTTCACCAGATGTTGGTGGTGAAAATACGGGGAGTCGGCCCATGGAGCTACTGCTTCAGGCGCTTGGTGGTTGTACCGGAATGGATGTTGTATCAATTTTACAAAAGAAACGGGTTCCACTTACCGCGCTTGAAGTTGAAATTACGGCCGAACGAGCGGATGAACATCCGAAAGTATTTACAAAAGTAGATATCAAATTCAAAATTTATGGAAAAGATATAAAAGCAAAAGATGTTGAACGTGCGATTGAATTGTCCGAAACGAAATATTGTTCGGCAACTGCCATGTTTCGACATACGGCTGAAGTAACAACGTCTTATGAAATCTATGAACCTGAGGCTAAAATATAATTTTAAAGGAGGTATTTTTTAATGGACAATTTAAAGCACTTTACGGATGATGCTTTTGAAAAAGAAGTTACAAATTCACCACTCCCCGTTTTAATCGACTTTTGGGCAGAATGGTGTGTTCCCTGTCATCACGTTGCGCCGTTTATTGCACAGGCCGCCGATAAATACGCCGGTAAACTTGTTGTCGGAAAAATGGATGTCGATTCGAATCCCAAAACACCATCAAAGTTCGGAATTATCAGTATTCCGACGCTCTTGCTATTGAAAAATGGTAACGTTGTTGATAAACGAATTGGCGCGCTCTCCCAGAAAGAGCTGGAAAAATGGATCGACCGCAACCTTTAATTCATTCTTTTTAAACTGGCTGAAAGAGTTTTAAAATATATTAAAAAATTTATACTTGTTTTTTTGAAAAAATTTGCTTACTTTTTGCTTTCTGAATTAAATTGAAATAACCTATTCTAAATAAACTTCGTTGAAATCTATGTCATTTTCAGAAAGCGAGTTAATCGAACGAGCTGTCAGGGGCGATCGACAGGCCCAGGCCGAGATAGTTTACCAGCATGAAAAAATGGTCTACAATCTGGCGCTGAAATTAGTCGGCAACCCTGAAGATGCTGAAAACATTCTGCAGGAAACCTTTTTAAAAATTCTGGAATCTTTACACACTTTTAAAGGGGGATCAGCATTATCAACCTGGATTTATCGTATCGCTACAAATTTTGCATTAATGCATTTACGCAGCAAAAAACGTAATTTTGTATCGATTGATGAATATCCCCTGGATGAAAAGCATGATTTCCGTAATTTTTTTAAAGTGTCAGAAGTTGATCCCTTAAAGGATTTACTCAATAGTGAACTTAATGAGAATTTACAGGCAGCAATTGATTCATTGCCACCTAAATTTAAAACAGTTTTTATTTTAAAAGATATTGAAGGCCTGTCTTTAAAAGAGATCAGCACGATGCTAAAAATTTCTTTACCCGCTGTCAAATCTAATTTACATCGTGCGCGGCTTTTTTTACGTAATCAACTGCTGGATTATCTAAATAAGAAGTGATGAAACGATGGATTGTATTCGTACCATTGAACAAATTTGCGCTGATTTAGGTGAGGATATTGATAGTCCTCTTTGTCAGGAAATCAGAAAACATCTCGATGAGTGTCCGGAATGCTGCGCAAACGTCGACTCCATCAAAAAAACTGTTTATATTTATCGTAAAGTGATGAAAAATAAAAATGTTCCTGAAGATGTCGACACGCGCCTCTGGAAAGTATTGAACCTTTCCAAACCCTGTAGTACTTCATCAAAATAAAAAAGCCTGGTAAAAATATCATTTACCAGGCCCACACTCACTAAGTATCACCAAGGAATTTCAATAATTTTTGTAAAAATAAGAGGATGTAAAACCAATAATTGTCTTACATCCTCATTGTCACTTGCCGTGTGCTTGCCATTAAAACATCTATTTCTCTATTAAACAAATACCGTACCAATAATAATGGGCTTTTTAAGGTGTTCTCACGAGTATAAAAAAGCTGATGCCGATATTAATTTCAATTCTGAGTAAGAAACTTACAATAATGAGTTCTGATTACAATTCATGCTAACGCAGCAATTTTTTGATATTTTTGTAACTATCCATTATTCACTTGCTTTTTGACAACAAACCGCTTATTTTTTACCTTAATTGCGCAAATGGCTATTGGCTGTTGGCCATTGGCTTTTGGCTGTTAGCTATTCGCTTTTAGCTAAAATTAATTTATCCATTTGCGATACACACAAATCCTTAATTGGACAAATTGACAATATAAAAAATTCAACCGCCAACGACCAATAACTAAAAGCCAAACGCCATTTAAAATTTTAATTCGATGTTAAACAAATGAGGGTTCATGAACCGGTTTTGGAAATACTACTTCGCACCAATTTTCTGGGCAGCTTTCATTTTCTGGAATTCAAGTCGATCACATATCCGTATTCCGAACTATTTTTTCCATAATCTGGATAAAATTATTCATTTTGGTGTTTATTTGGTACTCGGCTACCTGATAACCAGAGCATTCAGTCAGGGCAATTTTAATAATTTAACTAGAAAGATAATCTCGCTGTCAACTTCACTGGGGGTGCTTTATGGCTTGAGTGATGAATTTCATCAAATGTTCGTCCCCGGTCGATCGATGGATCTGTTGGACTTATTGGCGGATATAGTTGGAATCGTCGTCGCCCAAGTGGTGATATATTTTTATTATCAAAAATTGCAATTCAAACAATCAGATATTGACTCATAAAAAAATAATGCTGTTCATCGTGAGACCTAATAAAAATTCGCATTTCAAAGGTTGTTGAAGCCAGGTTTAAAAAAAATTTTCATTCCAAACGCCATTAGAGTCATTTTTAAAATTTTTTTTCGTTCCAATCACCATTGGAGCATCGTTTAAAAATTTTTTTTCATTCCAACCGCGATTGGAGTCGCATTTGAAAAAAATTTCTCACTTTACTCTTTGTAAGATTATTTTTTAAGGTGAAACTTTTGCTATTTTCAATTAACCAATTTTCAAAACTCGTCTTAACAGCGGCAAAATAACCAACACGAGAATTTTTGATCGAATGTATTTCGCCAGTCGAAATTTTTTCAGGATTTTTAAATAGCTATAGATTACATAGGGTAAATCATTGAAGGTTTTGGGTAGTAATTCCAGATTGATATATTGATTATATTTAATTTTTTTCAAAGCCTCGATAATATCCCGAATTGGCAAATCACCCCCCATTCCAAATGGCAAGTGAAGATCATGCTCGACAATACAATCGGATAGATGGACACATTTTATCTGCTTATTCCAATAATTAATATATTTAACCGGATCATTTTGGCGAATAAAATAATGCGGCGCATCCAGACAGATACCGGAGAGTTGCTTTCCCAGCACTTTTTTTGCCCGTTCCAGGAACGCGACAAAGTCATTGTGCTCCCATGTTGGAACATTTTCAAAAAAAATATTGGTTGGCAATCGTTTTAAATTTTGAAACAGATAGTTTTCGGAAACTTCAATTTTTGCCGTCGTTTCCAGTGGTTCCGGCGGGTGCGACAGAATATATTTAATGTTAAGTGCTTTCCAGTTTTTATTGAGTTGTTCTATTAATTGCTCAATTTCAGGGCGACGACGGACACAGGAAAAATCCCATCCATCCTCACAAATAATTGGCAGATGAAATCCAATCCGAAGCCCTCGAACCAGTCTGATAACTTCTGGTAATTCCTTTAGAACATCTTTCGTGACTTCAATATATTCAAGACCAAATCTTTTCGCCAGGCTGATGATAAATGATGCATCAAGACCATTATATTTCTGGACTGTTAAACCCACTCGAACAGGCACGCTGGTTCTTCCCTCTTTAAATTCAAATAGTTCAAATAAAGCTTTTTAAACGAATTATAAATTGATTAAGTTCAACCGAATGATAATACCCGGATTTTTTCTTTATCATAATCTGGAACATCAGAAAAAATTTATAGGATTTAACCATTGCGCTTGCCAATTTCAACCAAATTAATCTGAAAAATTCAGGCGAATAAATCGTATATTCGGGATTGCTGACGCCGATTGGATATTTTTAATTAGATAATAAAATTAAGCGATGGATTCACAAAACGACTTTCAAACCAACACTTTGAGTTTTTAAAAATTTAGCGATTAAATCGCAAAGCCCGAAAAAGATTTCTTAAGAAAAAAAGTCGGAATTTAAAATGATACTGACCACTTAAAGGAGTCGTGCTGTGCCGGGGTTCTCGAATTTTAAAGAGGAAAACGATAGAAATAATCAGTGAAATGATTGTAATCCAGAGTAAAATTGCAAAATTTTGTGATAAATTCCAGACCAAAATGCTGATAACGGAAAAAATCGGGATGGAAATTGAATTAAAAAAAGAGATTACAGCCAGATAGGTCGAACGGCGTTCATAAGGACTGATTTCAAGATTTAATGTTGCCGTCCCCACCTGATTTCCATAAAAAGCCGCCCCAAACAGGAAAAAAATTACCATAATGGCTAATTCTGACTTTCCTAATGAAGCCCAGACGCATAATATGATAAAAAGCCAGCGATTAAACAGCATCACACTTTTACCACCAAATTTATCTCCCAGATAGCCCGAAAAAATATTTCCAACAATCGCCCCAACCATTTGGACCGTCACCAATATGCCGATAAAGCTGTCGGGTTGATTTAAGTTTTTTAGTGCATCGATGGCTAAAAATGGGCTCATGATAAAAATTCCATTGAGCGTAGAAATGGTTAACAGATAATTGGATAATTGCCGATCCTGACCAACCAGCAGCATCATTTTTTTCAAATTGGCTTTGAGTTGCGGAGAAGCTGCTTTACTTCGGGGAGGCTGTTCAAATTCACGTATCAGCGTTAATATTAAAAAGGACATAAATATTAAAGATGACGCAATCAGATGTAAAAAACCAAAACCTGTTGCGCCGGGAAACTCTTTTAATAGCGTCGAAATAATCCCTCCCGCTAAAATACCAGAAATAGCAAAGATGATAAAACGAATGGCAAAAAGCGAAGACCGCCTGTTTTCAGGGATGGTTTTTGCCACCAGTTCCTGCCAGGGAGTAACACAAAAACCACCAGCCAATCCCGAAAATAAAGGTGCCAGGACAATAAGCGCCAATACCAGTTGAACATAGCCACTTGCAAAGAAAAACAAACCCAGGGCGGCGATTAAAAAGGGGAGTCGCTGGAAAAAGCTATATCCGAGCAGATAAGATTTCACCCGCCCCATTTGTTCAACTTTGTGAGCAGTAAATAGTGGCGGAACACCAAATCCAAAATACATCATTGTGGGAATCAAACTGATCAGCCAATCAGGACCATTAAAATACTGAACCATCCGGGGTAAAATAGTATTCGGATCAATAAAGGCGATGCCAGTCATATAGACACCGCCTTCCATGCTATGCAAAAAATAATTTCTTTTAAAAAATTTTTTAACCTGAGATTGATAACTCTCCGGTTTTTCTTCTGTCTCCATAACGCATTCCATTCCTGTCTCAATAAATACTCGTAAAAAATACGAAAGATTTGTAGTTGCTAAAAAAAATTATCACATTCAACTATCATTCAGATAACAGAGTTCAAATTTTTCTTAAGATTTTTTATAACAACTACCCTTAAAATCTATTGTATAAATATATACAGATAAAAGTCTAAGATGATTTTTCTGTATCCACTCGATAATGTTGGATAAAATTTAACCTTTGAGGTTTGCTTCTTTAAATCCGGTGGGTAAGCGAAATTTCAGATTTCGCGCGAGAAAACCCCGAGGGTCTTCCTCTGTTATTTGGGTGGATACATTTTTTTCTTCTCAAAAATTTGATTTTGGGGCTTACTGCAGTAATATCATTTTTTTCATTTCAATAATCTGAAATTTATCCATTTTGAAATTTAATTGGAGGAAATACATCCCGCTGGCAACTTTAGTCCCATCATTATCCCGACCATCCCAGATGATATCATGCATACCGGCAGATTCTTCCGAATTATTCAACTGCCAGATTAATTTTCCCTGACAATTGAATATATTCAGTGTTACATGACTCGTTTGGGGAAGCTGATAGCGAATAATTGTGGTCGAATTGAACGGATTTGGATAATTTTGTGTCACGATGACATTTTTCAAATGAGCATTTTGTTCAGCATCAACTGAGACTTTCATAATATTGGCATCAATCCAGTTAATTCGCCGGGTCAGCCAGCTTTTGAGATAATTCACTTCATCGATATAGTGTTTAAAAGTATAGAAAACATCCGGCATGGGCCAGAAACCATCACTTGGGGCTTTGGGCTGTCCCGGTGCGGTCCAGATGGTAAAATTACGGCGTTGGGCTTCGTTTAATGTATCAACCAGGGTATCGATATATCGACTGATCGAATTTGGATCAAGAACATTCTGCCGCAATTCCAGCCACCGGGCTTTGAGGGCATTCGCAAATTTCTTTTCCTGAAAGAGTTTTACCCACCAGAAAGGAATCTGCCAGGGATCATCTTTTATCGCTTGACCAAAAGCCTGTTCTTCAAGGATCCAATCATCGGTATCTTCGCCATCATAATAATTTGCCAGCCCAAACGCAATATTGAAATCCCAGACCGGCCCGATATGTAATTGACTATCCTTGCGATCCCGATCTTTATAGATAAAGGTACTTAACCGATAGCCATCTACATTTTTGGTTATTTCACTGATAATTAAATAGTCGATAAACGATTTTTGATCAATATATTTGGGATAACCTTGCTCAGGATCGGCAAACGCCGGACTCGCCATGACATTTTCAAAATTATGCATATATTGTTGAATATAGGCTTTTTGAATCGGTAGAATTTCATCATCTTTTGGATAATGGTATTGATAATAAATATTATTCTTCGAACCATTTATTGGCATGTATTGAGAAGTAAAACCATCATCTCCCCATTTATCCAATTTGATAATATAACCACCCGATAAAGGTTCACCATTAACATCGGAAGAATCAAGCTCCGCAATATCAACCCGATTTTTATCGCGTTTAATCTTTTCCATCAACACATAAATTCCTTTATAATCGCCATTCAAGAAGAGTTCGCAATATTTGGTTCGGGAAGCATAATTACCCATTTTGCGAGCGAGATAAAATGCCAGAACATTGCGCAGCAGGGAACGGTCAATATAGGGGCCATGCAGGACCCAGTCATTTTCCGCCGGCAGACCCAGCAGCGTCACATTTCGATTGTTTCCCAATGAATCACGGGTTTCGAAACCATACTGTTTTTTTTGCCAGGAATTAGAGCTTGAACCGCGCAGTTCAATCCCGATGAGCCCTTCAAAAGCGCTGGTCGTATCGGATAAATAGTTCCGTTTGCCGGGGCCATTATCGATAATCCGCAAATGGGCGGTTATTTTATTTTCATCCGGAATTTGTTGGCTAAAAGTATCAATATAAAGCAATGGCAAATTCGAGGAATCGAAATCCTGCAAGACACTTTTTTCAGCGGTTAATGCAACGGTGATTAAAAAATCAGAACTGGAAGTGCCGGAATTAAGTCCCTGGATGGCCAGTAAATTTTCTCCGGCTACAATTGCATTTCGATATTCACTAATATTAATCGAATCGGGATCACCAGCTTCCGGACTGTAAGTAGGCGCCACCGAATTCCAGTAAATTCGGTCCGGTATATTCGCTGATGCCACTTTTTTTGAATTGATGTAAGCGATAAAACCATCATCATACCGCATCACCAGACGCCAGATTGGATAATTTTTTAGCATCATCTCAGATACATTAAATTTAAGGCGAATATAGCAACTGGAATTCGGATTTGTCCCGCTATCGTGCATATCATTTTTGACATTGAGGGTGATAAGTCCCTCATAGCCACTCTGTATCTCATAACCAATTCCACCGGGACTGCCCGAACAAATTTTCCAGGCAGAATCATTATAATTCAAACTGCGTCGCCATTCGATCCCGATATCTTCTTTGGGGACCAGCACTCGTTTTGTGACATTCTCGGAGAAGATAATAACTTTTGCGGCAGTTTGATCAATTATCGATGCCTGTATATCTAAATTTAAAAGCAAAACTGACCAGAACAGACTTAAAAATCCTATTGCTGATAAATATTTTATTCGACTTTTTATCACCTTGATTCTATCCTTTCTCTAAAAAACAGGTTCACCGCAAAGGTGATGTTCAAATAAAATTAACATTGAATTGAACAATATAATGAAATAACGTCATCATTATCAAGTACTTTTTCAAAACTTCGCTTCAATTCATCAGAATTTTAAGGAGAAAATCAAGCTTTCTTTTGAAATAAAATCAGTACAATAAAACGGTATCCACTTAATAAAACATGGTCGTACACCCTTTCAAAGGTTTTAAACCTTTGAAAGGGTAGATTTCACCATCCTTTATTGAAGGGATACGGAAAAAACTTTACCAAACCTTGCGCCTTTTGTAGTTAAGTAAGGTTATGTTTTTAAATCACCCTCAGATATTCATCGACATTTCGGGTTGAAGGTTTGGGAAAGCCCACGCACCGCTTTGCCAAACCTCGCCGAACAATCGAATGCCAACTAACGAAAAAATTGTCCTGAAAAATCGAAATGTAATTTGTAAATCTGGTTTGGTAAAGCTTGGGAGAACCTGAGCGCGATTGGGAAAAAGGTATCTCAATATTGGTTGGTAAATGACAATGTACGACAGTTATCGTGGGATAAATCTTCAGGCGTCATGCGTAAAACGTCAATTGAAATTCCGCCATATAACCCGGATAAGAGATGACGTATCACGCATTCCGTTTTACGCTGCACTTAAAATTTTTTAAAAATAAAGGGCTTTCGTTTCCGCCCTGATTTATTGAGGGGATACAATAAAACGCTTGACTTTATAAAAATTCTCACTATATTTTAGTCGATTCATTTTAAAAATCCCCTCCATATTCATTTTTAAAAAGGACCAAAACATGAAAAAAACATCACACCTGAAATTTAGCTTTTTTTTCATATTTATTCTTGGTTTATTGATTTCTCCTCGCCTCACTGATGCCCAGGAGAAAGTTATTCCAGCATTGACGCTGGAAAATATTTTCAGCGGCGGCTTATTAAGAACGAAAGGCTATCGTTCCGTTCATTTTTTAAAAGGCATCGATGCTTACATCACGTTAGAACGTGCTGGGGATGGTTCAGGTTCTGAACTGATTCAAACGGATTGCCGAACCGGTGAACAAAAACCTTATATAACCGCCGCCGAACTCACACCTGATGGGAACAAAGAACCACTGATACTCAATGAATATTCATGGTCAGCCGATGAACAAAAATTATTGATTTTCACCAATACCAAACGGGTATGGCGCTATAATACGCGTGGCGATTATTGGATTTTTGATCTAAAAACGCGCCAATTAAATCAAATTGGGAGAACACTGGTACCTGGTTCCTTGATGTTTGCCAAAATCGCACCTGATGGAAAAAAAGTGAGCTATGTATATCAACAAAATCTTTATGTTGAATCATTGAAATCCGGTGCAATCAAACAATTGACCTTTGATGGCGGTGGAAATCTGATTAATGGCACTTTCGATTGGGCGTATGAAGAGGAATTTGACTGCCGGGATGGTTTCCGCTGGAGTCCCGATTCGAAATATCTGGCCTACTGGCAAGTCAATAGCGAAGGAATTGGTACCTTTTACATGATTAATAATCTGGATTCTATTTATTCCAAACTCATCCCGGTTCCCTACCCCAAAGTCGGGACGACCATTGCTTCTGCCAAAATTGGCGTTATCAGCATTTCAGGTGGAGATACCCGCTGGTTCAATATTCCGGGTGATCCGCGTACACATTATCTGCCCCGCATGGATTTTATCCCTCAAAGTGATGAAATTATCATTCAACAGTTGAACCGTTTACAGAATACGGACATTGTTTTCCGCACCAATATTCATACTGGCGTGATTCAGACCGTCCTGACAGAAAAAGATAACGCCTGGGTAGACGTCGTCAATGATATCTCCTGGATTCAAAACAATAAATATTTCACCTGGCTTAGCGAACGGGATGGCTGGCGGCACATTTATCTCGTTTCACGGGATGGTCGCGAGATTAAAAAAATTACAAACGGGAATTATGATGTTATTCAGATAGAATCCATCGATGAAAAATCGGGTTATATCTATTTCATTGCTTCACCGGAAAGCCCGATTCAGCGTTATTTATATCGTTCTCGATTAAATGGCAAAGGAAAAGCTGAACGGGTGAGTCCGAAGGAGTTGTCAGGGCACCATTCCTACTCAATTTCGCCCACTAATAAATGGGCACTGCATCGCTTTGGAAATTCAGCGACACCAACTCTCATTAATTTCATCAGCCTGCCCACTCACAAAATTCAACGGGTATTGGAAGAGAATAAAGAAACCAGTCAAAAAATAAATGAATTGGGTTTATCGCCAAAAGAGTTTTTCCGGGTTAACATCAATGATTCCACCGCACTTGACGCCTATATGATAAAACCCCGGGAATTTGATCCATCGAAAAAATATCCGGTAATATTTAATATTTATGGTGAACCCGCCGGCACCACAGTTCAGGACAGTTGGAGCAGTAATTTGTACAGCCACTTTTTAACACAAAAGGGTTATATTATCATGAGTGTCGATAATCGCGGTACCAATGTCCCGCGTGGTCGTGCCTGGCGAAAATGCATCTATCGACAGGTGGGCATCCTGGCAACTCATGATCAGGCGGCTGCTGTCAAAAAAATCGTGGAAAAGTATAATTTTATTGATCCGGAACGAATTGGTGTCTGGGGTTGGAGTGGCGGTGGTTCCATGACCTTGAATTGCCTGTTTCGCTATCCTGAAATTTATAAAACCGGCATCGCCGTGGCATTTGTCGCGGATCAACGGCTATACGATGCCATTTACCAGGAGCGATATATGGGCTTGCCGGATGATAATGCAGCGGGCTATAAAGATGGCTCACCCATCTCCCATGTGCAAAATCTCAAAGGAAATTTATTGCTCATTCATGGTTCGGCGGATGATAATGTTCATTACCAGAATTGCGAACTATTGGTAAATGAGTTGATTAAACATAAAAAGCAATTCACCATGATGCAATATCCCATGCGGTCACACAGCATCTATGAACGCGAAAACACCACCATGCATCTTTATGAATTGATGACCAATTTCTGGGAAAAAAATTTGCCGGGTGGGGGAAAATAATTCCGTAATGCGTGATGCGTAATTAAATTTTGATGCCAAATAAACATACTTAATCATCTATCACCCTTAAACCTCACGCATCACGCATTACGCGTCACACCTCAAAACAAAACCACTGCCGACACAATCACCGTTACGACAACTAACACCCGAAAAGCCTTTTCCGGAATTATTTTAATAATCGCAATTCCCAGGAAAACACCCAGAATAATTGTGGGTGAAAGCAGTAAATTAAGCGAAAGCGTCTTCAATGTGACGGTCTTCCAGACAAAAATATGCAGCGGAAATTTTATTAAATTTACGATAAAAAAGAACCAGGCGGCGGTGCCAATAAAATCATATTTGGGTAATCGCATAGCCAGCAGATAGATGGACATAATGGGACCGGCTGCATTTCCAATCATCGTCGCAAATCCACCCACAACGCCGAGCAAACCAGAAAACCACCATTGATTAAAAATTGGCAAATTTTCTTTTTGGGAATCGTGCCAGAGCATCATGGCAATACCGATGAATAGACAAATTGCCATAATTTTTTTGAAGTTGATATCCGAGACAAATTGTCCGACAACAAGTGCCATCAGAATTCCCAAAATCGCCCAGGGCATGACCCGGCAGATATGGGACCAGTTCGCATGGCGATGATAATACTTAACAGCGAAAATATCGGCAATAATCAGCATGGGCAAAACGATTCCCGTTGATACCTTTCCGCCGAAAACATACGCCATTGCCGGCACCATCAACAGCGAGGCACCGCTAATGCCAGCTTTTGAAATTCCAATGAGTAATCCACTGATAATCAAAATTATCCAGTTGCCAATTCCAAAATCCGGCCAGTAAAAAAAATCAAATATCAATTTAAATATTCCTTATGATAATACCTGAAGTTAAACAATGGAAATTTATGAGTTTATGAATCAATGAAAGACCTCCTCCTGCCTCCCCAAAATTCCAAAAAACGGAATTTGGGGGAATGGATGCCGGGTTCTCGCCCCCATTTTCGCTTTTTGAAAATGGGAAAGATACAGAGAGGGTCAATTTCCCACTGAAAACGATTTCTCTGGAGAAAAATGTTTCATTTTAAAATTTCAGTTAATCATCTAAAATACAGCCTGATACCTTATTTTCGCATCAAATTCTGTTTGAGATACCGTTCCATCATTCTTTTAATAAATTCATCTTTATTGATTGACAAACCGATTTCACAATTTGGTGCTTTTGATTCATCAATAATGGTGTAACCACCGTCAATGACCTGAACATGTGCCTGGCGCGTGGTAAAAAGCTCCGGCCATAACACCATCCCAACGGCCACGGCATCAAACAGCGTGGGATCCGGTTTGGCGTAGGACTCATAACGCCAGAGGGTATACAGGCCATTCAAAGCATTTGTCAGGGGCGACTGGCGCATCAGCAGTTTCATGCGTTCGGTTTCAACCAGTTTGACGAAAGTCGTGATGTCCAGGCCAGCGTAAGTGATTTTCGCGCCGCAATTTACAAACATTTTCGAAGCCGCCACGTCAGCTACGACATTCCATTCGGCACTAGGAATTGGGCCGGTATCATAGCCCATATAAAACGAGCCAAACATGGCATAAATATGTTTGGCTAATTTCAGGACTTCCTTATCTTTCTTTAAAATATCGAGCATGTTGGGTACAGGACCAACTGTCAATAAAACGACCTGATTGGGATATTTTCGGAGCGTTTCAATCATGAAATCAACCGCATTTTCCGAACGCGGCTTGATTTTATCAAATCCTTCCCCCCAATAAAACTGATTTGAATAGTGATCACTGGTTAGCCGGCCGACATAAACCGGAATATCCTCCCGTCCCACTTCATAGAGGAAACGACAGGCTACCTGAGCGCGTTTCGGCGTATTTCCCTGATCCAGTACAATACCGAGAATATCCAATTCCGGGCTGGTGAGTAAAAGCCCCAGGGCATAGGCATCATCCACATCCCCTGCCAGATCACAATCAAAAATCACTTTCTGTTTTTCGGCAGCGGGAAGCTGAATGAAAAAAGAACCAAGCATCAGTAAAATAATCCATATTTTTTTCATGTGACAGTGCTCCAGAAATTTTTTTATTATTGAGTAGTCTGATTGATTAAAAATTCTTATAAAAAATGGCAAAATGCGTCATAAATAATACTTTGCTCATTCAAATCCGAATCAAGCGTTTGGTTGTTTAAAAATGACTGCTAAATTTTGATTTTTTATAACCACTCTGGTTCAGGATTCAATCGTTCCCGGTTCAGGTTTAATAAATATTAAAAACAGAGAATTTCAAACCATGAATCCTGAACCTGCCAACCGGAGTAGTTAGGTCAAAATTATTAAAACAGACATGAGTCCGCTCTAAAAAGACTTTAACCACGAATTTCACTAATTGATTTTATTGAACTTAAGCCGCCTTAACCTGGCGAAATTCGCGTAATTCGCGTTTTTTAGACTGAACTCAGACATAATTTCAAAATATTAGAAACTGATCAAATCCGTAAACCTTATTGACCTTCATAACGAATCACATCCCGCCCGGGCGGTCACCTTATTCCCTTATTTCGTGAAAGTCTCCATCAGGTAATAAGGTTGATGCTGGCGGGTATATCGTGTGTTATGAAGGTGAATAAGGTTTTTGATCAACAAGTGAAAGAATCACACAAATTTAACTGACCATAATAATTGGTCAAATCAAATTCATCAAATTTATTTCTGTGGCCTCTTTATTCTGTGGCCATTTTTTTTAATCGGTTAATCGAACATTTTAGCGGTGAATTCCAGAAAAATCGATCAAGAATCGCTTAATTCAGGTCAAAATTAAATACCAATAAAATTATTACATCCTTTTAAATATTTCGCTTGAATTTTTCAAAATCAATGCGTATTAAATTTAGATGTCGCTTTAAAATATACAGACTCAAAACCCTAAAAAAAAGGAAAAAATTATGAAAACGCTTTTTTATCAGATTTATTTACTCTTCAGCCTCATTTTTATGTTTATCCTAACAGGGAATCTGCCAGGACAGCCAGTTGAAGCCCCGGAAACATATTTTGGCTTTAAACCCGGTACGGATCGAATGCTCTTCGATTATGAGCAGCTCATTGGCTATCTTCAAAAAATAGACCCGGTTTCACCACGTCTTGAATTAAAAAATATTGGCCTATCGCCATTGGGAAAAAAAATCTATATTGCCTTCATTTCGCTTCCCGAAAATATACAAAATTTGGAAAAACTAAAAGGCTATAATCATCAATTGACATTCGAAACCGATATGGCGGCCCAAATAAAAGACGAAATAATGAAAAATGGCAAAATTTTCGTACTGCTCACCATGTCGATGCACGCGACTGAAGTTGGGCCATCTCAGGCTGTTCCATTAATTGTTCATCAATTAGTAACCACTGAAGATCCCCAACTTTTAGCCGGGTTGAAAGATGTAGTGTTAATGATCGTTCCATCGCATAATCCGGATGGGATGGATATGGTGGTGGAACACTACCGCAAATACAAAGGGACTAAATACGAAGGAAGTTCCATGCCCGGGGTTTACCATAAATATGTGGGACATGATAACAATCGGGATTTCATTACGTTGAGCCAATCGGATAATCAGGCCATTGCCCGAATTTATAATCAGGACTGGCTTCCGCAGGTGATGGTGGAGAAACATCAGATGGGTTCAGGCAGTGCCCGCTATTTTGTACCGCCAGTTCATGATCCAATAGCTGAAAATATTCCGGCGGAACTCTGGAATTGGACCTGGATATTTGGTTCGAATATGATCAAAGATATGACCGAAAAAGGACAGGCCGGCATTTCTCAGCACTATCTGTTCGATGATTATTGGCCGGGCTCAACAGAAACCTGTATCTGGAAAAATGTCATTGGCATGCTGACTGAATGCGCCGGTGTTCAAACAGCCAGCCCGATTTATGTGGAACCAAGCGAATTGGGAGCGTCCGGTAAAGGCCTGGGGGAATATAAAAAGAGCATTAATATGCCACTTCCCTGGCCTGGTGGCTGGTGGCGTTTAAGCGATATTGTTGATTATGAAATTTCTTCGACTTTTTCAGTACTTAAAACCGCGTCGCTGCACCGGGAAGAAATTTTGAAATTTCGCTACGACATTTGCCGAAATGAAATAAAAAAAGGCCAGACCGAAGCGCCATTTTATTATGTGATGCCTTTAAAACAGCACGATCCGAGTGAATTGGTGGGGATTGTCAATTTGATGAAGGAACATGGGATTAAAGTATACCAGTTGAAAAATCCAACCATTGTCGACGGTCATCATCTGGAAGCGAATGATGTGATTATTCCATTAGCTCAACCATTTCGGCCTTTTATCAAAGAGGTGATGGAAAAACAGTCATTTCCCGCACGGCATTATACGCCTGATGGCGAATTGATCAGGCCATACGATATCACAACCTGGAGCCTTCCCCTTCATCGCGGCGTCAAGGCGCATGAAATAAAGCAGCGTTCATTAGAATTAGAACAAAATCTGGCAGAAATTCAAAATACGTTTCAATTAAAAACAATGCTTCCGGCTCAATATCGCGCACTCATTTTTAATGTGAATCACAATGAAAGCTTCCTGGCAATGTTCCTGGCCTGCAAAATGGGAATTAAAGTTGAACGAACGAAAGAACCAATTCGCGTACAAGATGTGAGGGTACCAGGTGGGAGCTTTTTAATCCGTTCTGATCAAAAAAATTCTGATCACATTCAAAAATTGTTAAGATTAATTCAGGTATCACCACTCGTCCTCGAACAGGATCTGCCTGTTAAAACAACGGAGGTATCCGTTCCTAAAATTGCCCTGGTCGAAACCTGGTTCCATGATATGGATGCCGGCTGGACCCGGTTTGTTTTTGATAGCTACAACATCCCGTTTACCATTTTACGGCCGGGAGATTTTAAGAAAACCGATCTGGAAAAAAATTTTAATGTCATCATTTTCCCCAATTCGGATAATTCAATTTTAATGGAAGGAAAATGGAAATCAGACAATCAATATTATGTCAGTAGCTATCCCCCTGAATTTACCAAAGGAATCGGCAAGGAAGGTTTTGATAAATTGTTAGCCTTTCTGGATACGGGTGGAATTATTGTTTCCTGGGGACAATCTACCCGCCTCTTTTTGGGGACGCTCTCGATGAAGGGCGAGAACAAGGACGAACCGGAGGAATTTCAATTGCCGGTCAATGACATTTCATCGTCACTTCAAAAGGCCGGACTTTATTGCCCCGGTTCTTTGATGAAACTATCGCTTAATCCAGAAAGTCCATTAACGGCCGGTTTGCCCGAATCAATCGGTGTCTTTTTTAGAGGCACCCCCGTCTTTCAAACCTCAATTCCGAATTTCGATATGGATCGGCGGGTGATTGGCAGTTTTCCGGAAAAAGATATTCTGTTAAGTGGTTATTGTGAAAAAGCAGAAAAGTTGAGTCAAAAATCAGCCGCAGTCTGGATTAAAAAAGGAAAAGGGCAATTAATTCTATTCGGTTTCAATCCACAATTCCGGGCTTCAACTCAGGGCGTCTATAAATTGCTCTTTAATGCATTACTCTTACCGAAATTATAGTTGAATGGAAAGAAAATGACTGTTAAAATTCTCGGTTCCGGCTTGTGCCAATTGCGATAAATTATTTGATCTGGTGCGTCAGGCCGCGATTGAACTGGATATGGCGATTAATTTTGAAAAAATGAAGGATTTAAATAAAATTGTCGATTTATGGGGGTTATCGGACTCCAGGATTAGTCATTAATGAGGTTGTAAAATCCACCGGGCGAATTCCAACGCTTCAGGAAATAAAAACATGGTCCCAGAAAGTGGCACAACAGGATTAAAATATACTTAACGAATGATGATGAACGATGTTGGATTTTTGAAGGAATCAACGCAAAAAATTCTTAAATCAAAAATTGTTCATCCTTGTACGGAGATTACCTAATTCCTTCAAATATCGTCATTTTGTTTTCTTCCCCGCCAGAAAATTTTTTGCCAGTCGGGCTTCTTCAGCGGCTGGGAATTTATCAATCACCATTTTTAAATATTGCTCACCGGCTTTGGGCGCATTTAACTGAAAATAACAATAGCCGATTTTTAAGAGTGCCGCGGCTCGTTTATCCCCTTTGGGGAAATCCAGCAAAACCTTTTTAAAATTTTCAATCGCCCGTTGATACTCGGCACGGGCATAGTAAATTTCGCCAATCCAGTATTGGGCATTATCAGCAAATTCACTATCCGGGTAACGGCGTAAATATTCAGTGAAACCTTGCAGGGCTAATTCATAGTTCCCGCGTGAAAGATCCATATAGGCCGTATTATAAATCGATTTGGGATCAGCACCGGTTTCAACAGGTTGTGCTGTAGTTCCATTCCCCTCAGCAGAATCCGTCAGCATACTATCCACCGCCATCGGCCGCGGCTGAACATTCTCCATTGCCTGAATAAAACCGGACAGCCGATCGACATTATCCGCCAGCTTACTATCGATGACGCGTGACTGGCTTTTGAGATTCTCAAGTTCAGCCAATAAATCGGCCCGGGCCATTCGGTTCTGTTCTACCAATTGATTCATGGATTTACTTAATTCCAACAGCATTTTTCGTAATTCTTTATTTTCCTGCCGCAAGGCAGTCACTTGCTGCTGAAGGTTGGTAGAATCCGTTTTAAACTGAACAATTTCCTGCCGCGTGGCACATCCAATGAATGAAATGAGAAAAATCCAGAGGATAAAATTTATCAATAATCTAAGTTTCATTTTCTTTTCCAAAACAAATGCAGTTTAAATCAGAAAATTAGCGTTGCATTATTACAAATGAAGCCCGACGATTTCTAGACCAGGCATCTTCTGTCGGCCGTGGATCCAACGGTCGCTCTTTTCCATAACTAATTGTGGATAAACGTTCCGAAGCAATCCCATAATTAACCAGATATTTTTTAACAATTTCGGCACGCCGATCCCCTAACGCCAAATTGTACTCAATAGTCCCCCGTTCATCGCAATGTCCTTCAATAACCACCTTCACCAGGGGATAATTTGCCAACACCCGGGCATGTTGTGACAAAATTTCCCGGGCAGTTGCATTTAATTCCGACTGGTCAAAATCAAAATTAATATCACGTAGATTAAGATTAGCCGCATCGAGGCTTGGCAACTGATTGTCCATGGGTTCATCTTTATCCAGGGCTAAAAAATCATCCAATTCATCTTCTCCCGCTTTTCCTTTTTCAGTGGGAGTTTTTTCATTTCCGATTGGTTCAGTGGTTTCACCGGGATTAAGCTCCGCCTGGGTGGTCTTTTTTTGGCAACCTGAAACCAGCAAAAAAATGACCAAACCCGAAATCAGCATGATCATAATCGATTTTCGCATATTTTTCAACCTCCTGAAATCTTGATTCATATATCGATCTCGTATTAACTCGTATCCCCATAATTAATATAACAAAAAAAATTATAAAAACATATCAATTTTCGTTAAATACCGTCCAATTGGATCAAAAATTTCCAACATTCGGGGACCAGGCCGGGGAATAGTTATTGCCCCGTTTTGTCAATTGACGCATTTTTGTCCCATCCAGATTAATCACATAAATTTGCCATCTCCCCGTTCGGTTGGAAGCAAAGGCGAGACTCAATCCATGTGGTGACCACGAGGGATTTTCATTATTTCCGATCCCGTCGGTAACGCGGAAACGATTTTCGCCATTCACATCGACGGTATAAATCTGAAATTTGCCATCCTCTCGGGAAACATAAGCTATTTTATCTCCTTTAGGTGACCAATCCGGTGAATCATTATAATTTCCTTCATAAGTCAGGCGGCGAACATTGGCACCTTCGGCATCCATGATGTAAACTTGCGGAGCACCACTGCGATCAGAAGTAAAAACAATTTCCCGACCATTCGGTGACCAGGAGGGGGAAGTTTCAATCGCTGGATGGTTTGTCAACCGTCTCAAATTGTTTCCATCCGAATCCATCACGTAAATTTCGGCATTTCCATCTTTTGAAAGCGTTAAAGCAATTTTTTTCGCATCCGGTGACCAGGCGGGAGAGATATTCAAACCTTTAAAATTGGAACGCCGAATACTTTTGCCATATTTGAGATAATAAATCATGAGATCCGGATTGTCCGCTTTGAAACACGTATAGGCAAGCCGAAGTCCATCCGGGGCCCAACAGGGCGAAAGATTGATCGTCCCACTCTTTGTCAATTGTTGTAAACCCACCCCGTCAAAATCCACCAGAGCCAGTTCTTTTGCCTGATTTAATTCGGTTACAAATACAATTTTACTGCTGGCGATGCCCCGTTCACCAAATAAATAATAAACCACTTCGTCAGCGACATCATGTACCAGCGAACGGATTTGTTTTGCATTCGAACTATAACGTTTTTTGAATATCTGATTTCGGAAAGGCATATCCATCAGATGCCCGGTTAGTGACACCGTACTATCCTGATAGTCAATCCAGGCTTCAAATCGGGCGGCCGCCTGAAGATTTTCAACAGCAGCCGCTTTACTATTCATTTCCGGCAGGAGTTCCGTGAGTTTTTGCTCATCCAGAATCGTGAATAGGCCAGAGAACTCCAGATCATTGATAAAAATATTTCGGACATCCACAGCCAGTCGGGATGAAGTAAAAGGACCAACCAGCAGACGGATCGGTTGAAATCCATCTTTTTGAATTTTCAGATAAATTGAATTCTGTGCCCATGCTGAAATTTGAAAGAGAAAAAAGAATCCCCAAAAAAATTTAATCAAGCGCATTCTCATCATGACTTACCCTGTTTCATTTCAAATTCTATGTGTACGGAAAGTTGATCTTCCAAAAATTCAGCAGGCAATGGGGGTAATGGACTGGCAAAATGTACCGCCCGTAAAGCTGCCTGATCGAACATGAAATTATTGGATGATTTTTCTACCACCACATCCATTATTTTTCCATTTCGTAAAATTCGAAAGCCAACCAATGTCCCTAGCTGCTTTTTTCTGGTTAATGGGGGGCGCCAATTATCTGCAATCCGATTTCGAATTAAATTGATATAATAAGCAAACGGAAAATCTTTCGTATCGATTTTAAGCTGATTTCCCTCGATTGGTTCCCCTTCGATTCCGTCTTGTGCGCCGGTAACCTCGATATTTTCTTTTAGATTAGATGCCGGTTCAGGTTTTCCGGTTGTTTTTTTTTGTTTTTTTTCGTCAATTGGCCGGGGCTTTTCCGGAATTTTTTTTTCTTCGACCGGCTTCTTCTCTACTTCGATTTTAGGTTGTTCTACCGGTTTTTCGATAATAACTTCCGGTTCAGGTTCGAGCACAATCTCCGGCGTCTCATTTTGCTCCACCGGCGGGGTTGCAGGCAACGGTGTAAAGGAAGCCTTACTAATCAGCGCCACCTGATAGACCTGCATCTGACGGGGCATTTTAAAAGGTGCCGGTCGATAAATAAGCAGGCCAAAAATAAATAATAAATGCAACATGGCCGAGAAAGCAAAGGCTGTATTTAATCGATCATTTTTTTCGATTCGATTCAACGATTAACCCCACATGATGAATGCCCACACGCTTTATTCTATCAATCAGATGAATCACTTCTCCATACGGGATGGCCTGATCCGCCTGGATGAAAACCGCTTTATTCGGATTTTCCCGAAATCGTCGGGCTAATTCAATTTCAAACTCGGTCTCTTTAATTAAATCCGCATCTAAAAAAATCTGGCGGTCCGGTGTCAAAGAAACCGTAATGCCATCGGACTCTTTTAAGGCATCAACCTGTGCACGGGGTAAAGTAACCTCAATCCCGCTACGCAACATCGGCGCCGTAATCATAAAAATGATTAACAAAACCATGGTCACATCCACGAGGGAGGTGACATTAATCTGGGCCAAAGTCGAATATTTATGCTTTTTCATAGAATGCGCTCCTGTTCCAAAATGAGCAACAATTCTGTTGTAAATTCCGAAAGGTCTGTTTCCAAATGTTGAATCCGATCGACGAGATAATTATACGCCACAAGGGCGGGAATCGCCACGCCCAATCCAACGACGGTGGTGATAAGGGCTTCAAAAATTCCCGGCCCGACGGCGCCAATATCCGCTGAACCGGTTCCAAGACTTAAAAAAGCCGTCATAATTCCCCAAACCGTTCCCAATAATCCAAGAAATGGGCTGACACTTACCGTTGTCGCCAAAAAAATCAATCGTCTTTCCAGAGAAGAAATTTCATCACTGATCACCAATTCGAGTTTTTCACGTAATGATGATTTTGAGATTTCATTTTTTACGCCAGGATTTGTTACCGGACGCTCTCCACGCGGCGCCGAAGCTAATGCCTGTTGCAGCGTAGCATAATTTTCCCGAAAAATTCTGGCAAAAGGACAATATATAAACTCCTGACTTTGACGAAATAGATCACTCCAATTCACCCGCATTTTAAATAATCGTAAAAAATGCCTGCCTTCATTTTTAATATTAATAATCCGGCGAAATTTATTAAAAATAATCCCCCATGAAAAAATGGATAGGAAAAGAAGAATCAACAAGATAATTTTTGCAAACCAGCCTGAACGGAGAATGAATTGGATAAAGGTAACCATAAACTTTGCCTTTTATTTCTACATTAGTAATCAATCAGAGAAGATGAGGTTCGACTCAGTCGCTGAAAATTTGGCGAGCGCCATTTTTTTAAACATCAAGATTCTAACGCTTTAAAAATAAACAAGTTTCCTTGAATCAACACAGACTTCAAAACCAGGGCATTTTTAAATCTGGTTTATAACTTCAGAAATACAATGCAAAAATCGGATTTCCCTTGAAACTTTTTAATATTTTTTTTATATTTCAAACAGTTAATTATTGTTAATATAGCACTGGCAGTGATAGGAGGAGTTCTTACTTTATGGATAAGTGGGCAGTACCTTTCCGTTCCGGCCTCAATTGGCTTTATTGCATTATTCGGGGTAGCGGTAGAAAATGGAATTGTTATGGTTACCTATTTCAATGATCGAAAACAATATTGCGCCACCGTGCATGAAGCCTTGCTTGAAGGCGCCCGATTACGTTTACGTCCCATCCTCATGACCGCCCTCACAACGATGCTGGGATTATTACCTTTATTAATTTCGCGTGGTATCGGCGCAGAAGTGCAGCGGCCTTTAGCGACAGTCGTAGTAGGTGGCTTGATTACCGCGACGCTATTAACTCTTTTTATGTTGCCGACATTTTATCTGACTTTTGAGAAGAGATAGATCGATAATTCTTTTGGTTATGGATGAACAGGATGCTTGATGCGTAATGCGTGAAACGTACCAGGAAAAGGCGTAATTTCATATTACCCATCACGTTTCACGTCTGACGTTTTACGTATTACGCATCATACCTGGAGCCATTGCCATTCAAAATTGAGATGATAGCGCCCTGATAAATCCAACGCAATTCTTCTATTTAAAAAACGACATCGGCTTCACTAATTTTAAAACCTGCCGGTCAGAATCCTTTGAAAGCACCTCAAGCTGATAAAAATAGATCCCGGAAGCAACCTGCTGACCATTTTCATTCAGCGAATTCCAATTCACAAAATGTTGACCGGCCGGTTTAATTCCATTTTCCAGGACTTTTAATTGTTCACCCCGCAGATTAAAAATCTTTAGCGTTACCTGAGCTTCAAAAGGTAAATCATAATGAATCGTTGTTGATGGATTGAAGGGATTGGGATAATTTTGAAATAAAATAAACGCAGTCGGCATTTCAGTCGGCACTTTTTCGAATGGTTCAGCATTTTCCTTTGCTAAATTCAGATTTGTCCCGACAACCTGAATTGCCGAAATTTTCGGGTCTTCCACCTGACGAATAAAATCAATATTAAGCTGGCCATCTGTTACATTAACCGTGTACGTATACGACAGTGCCTGATCATGGCCGGCAATCAAATAAATATCCAGTCGCGTCAGAACCTGATTTCCTTCAAGCTGAACATGGAAAATTCGTTTGGAAGCTTCGGTAAAATAAAGTTCGGCAAAAAGCAAGGTCACTTGATATGTTCCATTCGGGACATCAAACTGATAGGCACTTAATCCCCAGCGCTCTGACTGGTAAAGCTGATCATCCTGAGTTGAACCGATTGCATGCTGGGTTGAGTATCGGCTACCATTGATGTAACCCCAGCTACCCGTATGATACATCTGATCCGCCAGCCAGCGACGGCCCTGGGTATCTGTATAGCCATAACTGCTGCCACAATTCACCCGCTGTTCGTAAACCACGGTACTTTGAACAGATAAATTCACTTGAATTTGTCGATTTCCGCCATCAGAAAGGATATCAATCAATCCGCTATAATTACCATCCGTCAGTCCGGAGCGATCGACCGTTACCTGAACCTGTTGACTGGTCCCCGCAGCCAGGGTTCCGGAATTCGGTTGTATAGTTGTCAGCCAGCTTTGATCGGGATTTTCCGCCGTATTCCAGTTCAAACTCCCGCTCCCGCTATTGGATACCGTAAAAGTCAGGCTATTTGTCAGATTTCCAAAATCGAGGGTTGCAACAGAAACGGCTAAAGTTGGTTTTGCAACACCTGAAAATACTTCAATCGCCGCAATTTTTGCTTTATCCTTCATGGCACTAAATTCAATATCCAGCCGGCCATCCTTTACAGCGATATTTCCGTAATTATAAATCAGGGCAGCATCATGTCCCACCAGACGATAAATATCGAGACTACTTAAAACCGGCGTACCTTCAATTTTGATATCCATATAGCGCCTGTCTCGGGCAGTGAAATAAATCTCGGCCAGATGGAGTCGCACCTGATACGTTCCATTGGGAACATCAAACTGATAGGCCGTCATTCCCCAGCGTTCGGTTTGATAGAGCGCATCTGCAGTTGTTCCGGAAATGGCATCTGGCGTTTGGTAAGTACTGCCATTAACATAGCCAAAGCTCCCGGATGAATATGCCTGATCCGCAATCCATAAATTCCCTTCAGCATCCGTAAAATTGTTCCCACCCGCATTAAGCCGAACTTTATAATCAGAAGTGCTGGCAACACTCATTAAAATATCAATTTTTGTGATCTGCTGATTGGCATTGATGGAAATCGCACCAGCATAATTCCCCGCTGGCAGATCTTTTCTATCAACTTTTATTATTAAACTTTGGGTTTGATTATAAACAAGCGTCCCATTTTCAGGGGTTATGCTGCTAATCCAACCCGAGTCCGGCGTTGCCGACCAGGTCAATACGCCACTACCGATATTTTTAAGCTCCAATGCCAATTCAGTTTTGGTGGTACCAAAATCCAGTTGAGTCGCTGAGACAGCAAGTGCTGGTTCACCGGGGACTTCAACTGTTACCACGACATTTTTATTTCCACCATTAGAAGAAATTTCCAGATTTGTTAAATAGGTTCCCGCCGCCAATCCGGTTCGATCCACCTGAACAAGAATATCCTGCGAACTTCCATTCGCGAAACTCCCATTTGCCGGAGAAAATTCTGTCAACCAACCGAGATCAGGATTTTCAGTGGCTGCCCAATTTAAAGTGGCTGCGCCTGTATTAGCAATCGTTAGTAAACGCACGGTATCAATAGCCCCAAATTTTAATGTGTCAACCGCAACGGCCAGAACCGGTTCAGTGGGTGGCGTTACTGTACCAGTCGAAATTACCTCGATGGCACTAATTTTTGCCTGATCAATACTGGCGCTAAATCCAATATCCAAGCGTCCATCTATTACCTGAATGTCTGAAAAAGTATATGAGAGAGCCATATCATGACCGACTTCACGAAAAATATCCAGATTTGACAGGACAGTTTTTCCTTCGATGGAAACACTCATCTTTCGCTGATCGACCTGTGTACAATAAATTTCTGCAAAATGTAAAACGACCTGATATAAACCATTGGGCACATCAAACCGATAAGCCGTCATTCCCCAGCGCTCCGATTTATAAAGCGCTTGTGCCGATGTACCACTAATCGTATGCGATGTCGAGTAAGTTTGGCCATTTTCATAGCCAAAACCACCGGCAGAATACGCCTGATCCGCACGCCACAGATTATATTGATTATCCTGATAACTTCCACCACCGGCATTAATCCGGATGGCTGAAATAGTGGGATCGACAACATTTAAAGAAACCACGACATTTTCGTCTTCAAAAGCAGCGTGAATCAGCAGGGAACCCTGATACGCACCCGGAGTGAGGCTATTCCGCTCTACGACGACAGCAATATCAACAGAACCACCACCGATTAAGGTACCACTGACTGGAGTTATTCCAGTAATCCAGGTTTGTTCGGGATTTTCAGAAATGGTCCAATCTACCGGCTCATCGCCTATATTTGAAAGCGTGAAGCTTAAAGTATTTTGTAAACTGCCAAAATCCAGCGTGGCTGTTGATACAGATATTCCAGTTGGAATAGTTGCGGTTCCAAACGGAAAAACACCCAGGTCCGCGCCATTTTTTCCTTTTCCGATGCAGGGCGAGCCGGCCGTGAGATGAAAATCACCATTTGAAACATCTACAAAGCCCGGCGCGCCAACTTCTTTTTCAAAAATGATATACGGGAGGGGACTTTCCCATTTTCCGGTGACAGGTGGCCATTTTTCATTACCGATATAGGAATAATCAGCATAATTTCGGGCCCAGGCGTATAAATCCGCAAAATAGACAGAAGTACGCTGCGAATTGAAATTTCCCCAAACGATGCAATTATAGAAATCATGAGATGTGGCTGGGACAATCCCATCATGATAGGGGAGTTCCAGGCCGAATGCATCGTTTTTAACAATTGTTGAGTTCTTAACGATAACTTTGGCAGTCGTCAGTTCATTGATTTCGAGGGCACCGCAATATGAACGACATTTCCAGATCAATGCCCGGTCAATTTCAACGGTTCCGGATTGATTCAGTACTTCGACAAAAATACCGCCGCCCATCCAGCTCGATTCACAGGTATGAATAAAGACATTATTGATTTTGACATTCGTTTTTTCAACAACATTGATTCCAGCGCCATTCACCGCCTTCCCATTTTTCATGGTAAATCCATCGATGGTGCTATTGGCACCGGCAATCACGCAGGAACCATTGTTATTTCCATTAATCGTGGTTCGGGTAATCTGATTCCAGACCGGCTCACGCTCAGCTAAATCATCTTCAGTTCCCTGAAATCCACCATAAAGATTGACATTATCCTTTAATACAACATTTTCCATGAATTCCCCGGCAGCAACCCGGATTTGCGCCCCAGCAGCAGCACTCACAATTGCCTCATTGATAGAGGTGAAAACAGGATTTTTGTCAATCCAGGCATCCGGACTGGTGACAGGATGTCGCACATAAAGGATGCCGGCAAATGAAGTATCGGCTTTAATATCGAATAAAATATTGGAAGAAAAACTACCCCGCATTTTATTGGGGTTAATTGTTTCAACCAACCATGTTCCAATAAATCCCTGTGTCAAATCAAAATTGGCCTGAATTCGATTGGTATTTTCAAAATTAATTGCAGCGGCTAAAATCTGAGCGCCACTTTCATGTTTCAAAAGGACATTCAGTCCATTCTCAAAAAAGTTACCTTCAATAACGACATTGAAATCATTCTGACTGATAAATCCAGAATTGGGGAGGCAACTGGTGATGATGGGCGCACGACCCGAAATCGTCTGAAGCAAAATTTCCTGCCATTTTTCCGCCATTAACTGATATCCCTGGTCATTTGGATGCCAGCTATCACTCATTAAGGCAGTTTCCCAACCTGAAACGGCCGTAAAAGCCGACCACATATCCACCAGATGGACATTCGACCATTGAGCGGCAACCTGACCAATGAGATTATTCAATTCGATGATTGCCGGATATCTTTCAATTCCCAATGGCGTATTCTGTAAACAGGGAATGATCCGGGCGAGAATGATCTGGATTTGTGGATCAAATTGATGAATCTGCTCAACGATTGTCTGGATATTATGCAAACTGCTATCCGGATCTATCGGGGTGGGTAAATCATTTGTCCCAATGTGCAAGAGGACAACATCCGGGTGATTTGCCTGGAGCATGGCTGATAGTTCCTGAAGAATATCAGCGGACATATATCCACTATAGCCTTCATGATTCCCGCCACCTTCGGTATTTCGACCCACCATTTCCAGATCCCAACCAGCATCTACCAGTCCCTGGAACAACGGAGCGCGATAGCCACCATTTCCAACCGCCAGTGTCCCGGCAGCACCATCAGCGCGATAGCCGCGCAAACCGTCGGCTTTGTATTTCAAATTATCAGTGCTCTGATCGTCAACTAAAAGTTCACCAAGCGTAATCGCGTCACCCAATGGCATCAGTTTTATTTGTGCCATCACCGGAGAAAAGAGCACCAGAAAAATAACCAACGAAATGTAAATAGTCAAAAGAACTCTCGGCATCAGACCCCCTAACCTCTATCAATATGTTTAAGACATCGAAATTAAAAGCATGCTATTGAAAAAATTATTCCCAGTCGCCATTGATGAAAACATCAAAACCAAACAAAAATCAGCTTATCTTAAAGAATTTGAACTGGATAACCACCTTAATCCTTAATTTATTTTATTTTTACCAATAGAAAACCAATAATATATAATATATAGCTTTTGAAAAAAGAAGCAAGCAAAAGATGGCTTTGGGTATAAAAAACCCCGGCAGGATCAGGAGAATAATTCAGGAGACAATTTGTGGCTTCTACAATCAGATTGCATGTATATTCAAGGCGAAATGGTTTTCGGATAATATCATTGTCATCCCAAAGCCCTCACCCTAACCCTTTCCCAGAGGGAGAGGGAATAGCTACGCCCTCTCCCCCCGGGAGAGGGTTGGGGTGAGGGCAAGAGAAACCGAAAACCACTTTGGCTCAAGTATAACATTACATCATTACGAATCACGCATTAAGTTTCACGTCGGTAAATTTTAAAACTATTCGATTATCCATGAATGATGACATAACTTGAAGTTTATCATTCATTTCGAATCGCCGTCAATAAATTTCCCCGGAGTGCCAGTTGTGTGGCAGCCCAGGTCCAGGCGATTCCGCTGGAGACAATGGCAAGCAAGGTCAGAAAGAGGAAGATGAATGGAATTTCATTTTTCATCGTAAACGACATGGGTAAGATAGCAAAAAAAGCCGCCACGGTACCGACCAGAAATCCACCGGCAAGTAACCAGGAGTGTTCAGTAAAAATAAGCTGCCGCAGCATTGGCCGAGAAAACCCCACCGCACGTAGCACCGCCAGTTCACCCCGGCGTTCGAGGACATTTCTGAGGACAACGATACCAAGCCCTACGGTACCTAAAACGAGTCCCAGCCCCCCCAAGGCGAGAAAAATGGCAAGATAGGTATTTTGAACAATGTTGAATCGCGCCAGTTGATTGGCAGTGGTATTCAGATCAATCCCATAATTATGAAAATTTTGATTAATCTGATCGAAAAGGGTTTTTTCTTTTTTCTCGGGAACATCCGCTAAAAAAAGCTTGGAGCCACTGATGGAAGGAAAATGTTCCAGGAAAAATTTATCAGCAATGAGCACATTTCCCTGAAAAACAGAATTTGCCAGCCCGCCAATTAACCGGAGCCTGATTTTTTGTCCATTTTCATCGACAAAATGGAGGGTATCGCCAATGGATTTTCCGAATCCCCAGATGATCACCGTTTGATCCGCAATGGCCGGGATGACATATTGATCCAATCGCGTATTGAGCATCAGCCAGGGATGCTCAGCATCGACCTCGGGACTTAATTGTGCGAAGGAAAAGGCGCCGCGGCTGTCCAACTCCTCAGGCCGGACACCCAGGATCCGGGGCTGGTGAACCCGGTTTAAATTCAAACAACTGGCATCATCCCCTTCCCGAACATGCATCTGGACAAAACGAACCGCATCATACGCCGAATCACTCAATCCAAAATATTGCCGGCCTTCGGGACTATTCAAATCATAAAGCACCGGTATCGATGTTTCAGCATATAAACTGAAACCACCTGTTCCAGCCTGACGATTTCGTGGATTTTGAATCAGTCCTTGTTGGTTTGCACTCACCGCGATCAAACTAAAAATCCCGCAGGCCAGAATTGAAATTGTGGCCAGACTTCTGCGATAACGGCGGATCAGATTCCGGAAGCTCAGCATGGGGAGCGTTGTTTTCAGAAATGCAGAACGCCAGGCCTGACGTATTAATAAAATGTAGAGAAAAGCCAATAATCCCGCCAGCAGGAGGGCACCCGCTCCAAAAAAAGCACCGGTGGCAGCACTCACTTTGCCAGACACCCCGAAAATTGTCATGACCAGGGCTCCTGTCAACGTCAGAAATAGAAGCCAATAAGTAAAAGACAACTTTTTTTCCGGTGGTGGTAAAGTGGAAATTAAATCAGCCTGTTGCAGTTCCGTTATCGGATGCAGCATCTGCTTTCGAATGGTGAACCATATCGACAGGAAGGCCATTGCCAAACCAGCGAACAGACCAATCAGGAGCGATCCGGATTTAAAATGACTTTGCAGCGCCGATGTGCCGACAATATCCTGCCAAATCGTTCCCAACGCCCAGATGATAAACTGATTATAAAACAGCCCCAGAAAAATACCACAGAAGCTCCCGGCACTGGCAATGATAGCGCCTTCTGTCAGAAAAAACGTTTTGACTTTTTTCTCCGTAAAACCAAGTGCCAGCAAAACCCCGGTTTCTTTCGCCCGGACCTCGATACTAAAATTATAAAGGAGACCGGTCAACAGCAGCGCGGCGACAATAATAAAAAAGCTTAAACCGAGGAAAAGTTGACCGAAATCAACAGCTTCCGAGCTGGCCTGAAGACTATTCGCTCGCACCGGTTGAACAACAAAACCCAGATTAGCTGGCTCTATTTGGTCAAGTATTCTGTTCTCAATATCAGATTCGGCTAATTGCATCGGGAAACGAATCGCCGTCAAGTTTCCAAAACGATTACTCCAGATCTTTTGAGCCTTTTCCAGCGAAATAAATGCCTTTGGTGTCCCGCGATACTGATTCCAATAGGCTTCATCTTTCTTACGAATCAACTTCAAGTCGATTGGAATCCCCGGTTCCCAATCGCTGCAGCTTTCGGCATTCGCAAATCCCGGAAAATCCGGCATCAGCGTCTTATCCGCGGCAAATCCCTGAATCGGCACAACCTGACGAACCCGAAATTTGGTTGATTTTTCTTCCAATCTTTGTAACGGGTGCAGCACATAATATCGAATTTCCAGCTCAGCCCCTTTTTGAATCCCCAGATCACTGGCTAACCATTCATTGATAATAATTTCATCTTCAGCCAGGTCGGCTGGAACCAGCGGCGCACCGGCTGCTGCAATAAAAGAATATGGCGAAGTTCTTCTGTCAGCCCGGAACTGATTCACAAAGTAAGTAAAAATTCCCTCACTATTGAAACTAACATTCAACGCGGCTTGAGTCAATGTAGAATCGATAAAAATTCGGTCAGATTTGAGTTCCCATCGATTAAGGGATGGTATTTTCTGGAATTTAAGCGCGGCATCCGGCAACTTCCAGGTATTTTTTAATAACGAATTTAGTCTATCTTCATTTATTACATGTGGTAAATTTTCAGGGAACAGGATGAGATTGATTCGATCCGGCCATTCCATTTTCTGACTGAGGAAATGATAATTCAGGAATATAGTATAAGGAATGTTTTGATTGGCCCGCAAACTAAAGCGGCCACCGGTTTCATCGGGAATGATAGCCCCGATAGTTAGCCGGAAGGCAATAGAAGAACGCTCGCGCGTTGAAAGCGGGACATCCTGCGGCAGGGCATCGACTTTTTCGACCCGGATGAGCAATTCTTCTCCGGGGGCCAGATTTAAACGCGAAGCCAATTGCTGATTAATAACAGCCTGCTCCGGACCAATGGTTTGCAGTTGATTTTCCCCCGACCACAGATTCCAAAACCCGTCTTCAATACCATAGACCTGAACCTGATTGACGCGTTGAATTCCGCCTTCTTTGATGGCAATCCCGTCTAACTGAAGCACCGGAACAAGTGGTGAATCGAGAGAATCACTCAATTCCTCTGCCAGGGCTTTTCTGACAAAACGTTCTCCTGTTGCCAACGCAAACTCAGTTTTTCCGAGCCGTGAAAGTGCCAATTCTTTGAGGCTATATTTCACAGAATCCCCTACCACCAGTGCCCCAACTAAAATCGCAGTACTGATAATCGTTCCCAGAAAAACGCCCAGATAAGCGCGCCAGTAAAATCGTACACTTTTAATTATATAGATCCAAAATTTCATCAACAGGCTCCGGTGGTACTAAAAAATCATTATATTCTTATTATGGTGATAAATTTTATCATTGGATGGAAGCTGATACGTAAATACGTAACATCCCATCTCTTCACGCATTACGCTTTACGCATCACGTATTACGCCTCACGCTTTACACGCAACCAATTCCATTAAATAGCATAAAATTCTTTTCATTAATCACTTAATATGCTTTTTCGGATAATCAAAAAAAATCATCGTTCCACTTTCCGGCGTGATTTGCTGCCAGGTCGTGACATCAAAGCCGGCACAAAATATACCGCTGGTCGGAATTTTTTCAAATCGTTCGGTTGTCAAATATTGCGCAAAATCGGTTAAACCGGGATTATGCCCCACCAACATCACTTCATTCAGGTTATTATCCAGCTTGTGCACGACTCCCAGCAATTCTTCAACATCCCCGCCATACATGGCACTGGGTTTGATGATTTTTTTCAGCGGATAAGCCAGCCGATCGGCAAATAGTGCGGCGGTTTGCATTGCCCGGACAGCGTTACTGGAAACCAGCAGATCAATTTTGATATTCATCTCCCGCAGCCGAAACCCCATGAAAGATGCATCATGCTCTCCGCGTTTATTCAGCGGGCGATCAAAATCATCCAGATCCGGATCATCCCAACTGGATTTGGCATGTCTGACCAGATATAATTTTTTCATGCAAGTAAATTCCCGTTTATGGATACAACTTCAACGCTATTTCAACCAATAATTTACCGGGTTGATAACTTTCTTATTTCTTACCAGGATAACAGGAATGACTGGATCGTTCTTATCATCCATCCCGTTCATCCTGAAAATCCTGTCCATTTTTTTGTCTTATGATCAACTATTAATTTTTAAATAACAGAATTAAATCGCCGCGAATTTTCGCGCACTTTGCGACCATTTCACTGAATTCTGAAAAGCATCCATCACTTCTGAAACTTCATCGACGATTGTCCACATGGAAAGATGCCGGGGATCCATAAATTTCTCGTTGACCGCATGCTGCATCAATTGCGAAAGATGGTTATAAAAACCCAATGTATTAATCAAAACGATAGGCCCCAGAAATAAACCCAGCCGTTTCATCGTAATGGCCTCAAACAATTCTTCAAGCGTTCCGGAACCACCTGGCAGGGCAATCACCGCATCAGCACTTTCCAGCATCTGCCTTTTCCGCTCACGCATATTTTCGACAATAATAAGCTCCGTCAGGCCCGGATGTGCCCATTCCAGATCGACCATAAATTGCGGCATCACGCCGATCACCTGACCACCAGCGGCCAATGCTCCATCTGCCAACGCTCCCATAGAACCCACTGCACCACCACCATAGATAACCGTCATCGATTGCTTCGCCAACAAAAGCCCCAATTCTCGCGCCACGTCCCGATAAATCGGCTCCGCCTGGCGACTCGATGCACAAAATACACAGACCTTTTTAATTGTCATTCAGCTTTTCCAGAATCCGTTTGGTTACTTCAATTAATCATTAATCGCTTTTTAGTTAACCTGAATAATTCATTGCCACGAAGGCACAAAGGCACGAAGCAGAATAAATAGTTTTAACAAAAGATAATCCATCATGAAATATTTTCTTTGTGTCTTCGCGACTTCGTGGCAAAAATTTATCACTCGTAAATCGCTTTTCTCAGCTTTTCGATCCACTTCGGAACTGCGGTTGTGGCTTCTTCCTCGCCCTCGTATTCCAGAACCACATAACCGCGATAATTCGCCCCGCGCAAGATATCGATGAGTTTTTTCAGATCCGGTGCCGTCTTCTCTTTGCCATCCGGGGTGTAGACATAATCCTTCACCTGGACATTCACCGCCAGCGGCGCTATCATTTGCAGTTCGTTGTAGGCATCAGTTCTAAAATTACCCGTATCCAGATTCACACCGAACCAGGGATGATTGCCGACTTTATCGCAAATCTTTTTCATCGTTGCGGCCCGTGCCGTAATACCGCCATGGTTTTCCAAGGCCAGAAAAACGCCCTGTTTCGCCGCATATTCCAGCGAAATTTTAATCGCATCGGCACACCACTCAATAGCATCATCTTCAGACACGCCCTTAGCTGGATTGCCGGCGAAAATTCGGATACAGGGCGCTGAAAAAGCCTGTGCATAATTAATCCAGAGCTTCACATGATCAATATTTTTATCCCGCTCCGGTCCTGGCGGCAGACAAAATTCATTGCGAATGGCAGTACCGGAGATATCCAAGCCTTTCAAAAACGTTTGGCGCTTTAAATGATTCAGAAAATCAGGCGTAATTTTTTCCGGAAAGTAATAGGAGGTCAGTTCGACTGCCTCCAATTGCAGATCAGCACAAAGATTAATGAAATCATCCAGCGTCATTTTGCCACTGGTCAATTCTTTTCGATATGAATAGGCGGCGCAGCTTAATTTGAATGGCCGTTTGGCGGCTGGCAGCGGCTTTTCATCTTTACTAAAAAGTAAATTGGAGCTCGCCGTCAGTCCTGCGGCGGTTATTACACCGGTCTGAAAAAATTGCCGGCGCGATACCAGAGAATCAAATATTTTTTTCATAGTCACCTCGATAAAGATTCAACATAACGAATTCAACAACGTTAAGTTCCTGAAATTGAAAACAATAAAAAAACGCGCACGCACAAAGCCTGCAGAGGAAATCCATCAAAGAAAGCCTGATGATAACATAGTAAAATTTATGAAGCAAATCAGTTTTTTTATCATCCGGCAGATAGATTATACCGACTTGATTGACCGTCGTAACCGATCAAATCAAATCCTGCAAACCTTATTGACCTTCATAACGAATCGTATCCAGCCCCGACAGCAACCTTATTCGCTTATTTTGTGAAAGCCTCCAAGCTAATAAGGTTGATGCTAGCGGGGGAATCTGGTGTTACTAAGCTGAATAAGGTTTTTAATACTGGTTATTAAATCAAACTAACTTGATTTTGTATCCCCTCAAAATAACATGGTATTAGTACCCTTCGACAGGCTCAGGGCACGGTAGCTGCCGTTGGCTGAGCCTGTCGAAGCCAACTTTACCCCTGAATATTGAGAGGATACTTGATTTTTTTCTCTGCGTCTCTGCGTTTAAAAAGTTATTTCATTTTATCGACTAAACATTGCAATACAAATCAGGGATCTCCCCCCCCCTCTTTTTATTCACCCGGCCGAAACGATGGCAAAAGTGACGCACCCGACACTTTCCGCCCAGTTGGCCAGAGAATAAGTATAATCATTTTTTTGCCTTTTGTAAAGGGAAATTTTACAAAAACGCCGTTTTTTGTCCTCCAAACTCAAAAAAAGCCTTGCATTTAGCCGTGCACCTGAATATATTAACTTTACTTCCTGGAAAATAGTTTGATGCTGATGAAAATTTTTACGGTAACGGAATGAATGATAAAAGGATTACCAGATTAAGAATTCTGTTCTTCGTGGTATTGAGTTTACTGACACTTATTGTCTGGTTTCATCTTCACCGCCAGTCAAAAATTCAGACGCTTAAAAATGATATTCAAAAAATTTCTGCTGTTTTGATGAGTATCAGGGAATATTATGTGGATGATGTCCCGCTGGATCGCGTCATGGGAGGCGGAATCGAAGGAATGCTGGAAAGTCTGGAAGGCCCCGGCAGTTTTATCAATGACGCGCCAGTTACTCATTTTTTATTGAATGAAACCGCCGATTCATGCAGTATGGGTTTACATGTCATCATTATTGATAAACAACCTGTCATTGTGGCAGCTTATCCGGGAAGTCCAGCGGCCAGTTCAGCCCTACCCCCCGGCGCAAAAATCCTGAAAATCGGCGAAAACTCCACCTATAGTCTTTCCATCAATGAAATCTACCGTGAACTACAGGGGCCGGCCGGAACTGAGGTAAAGCTGCTGATTTATTCGGCGATGGGGAAGCAGCTCAAAAATATCACGCTGAAACGCGAAATGATTGCGTCAACCGCTATCATCGAAAAAAAATTACTGAATGATACGACCGCTTACATCCGGCTCGCCAATTTATTAAAAGGAACCGCCCGGAATTTAAAAGCCACGTTAGATTCTCTTTCGATGCTGGGAATGAAAAAGTTGAATCTGGATCTCCGATCCAACTCCATCGGCTATCTCGACGAAGCCCTGCAGATACTGGAGCTTTTCCTCCCCGAAAATCAGGCGCTCCTGAAATTGAAAAACAATTCAAAATCCATCGAGGAATTTAACACCAGAAGTGCCGGACCCTATCAGACATTGCCATTAGTGATTTTTATCGATCATGGCACTGCTTACTTTGCCGAGGCACTGGCCGGCGTTTTTCAGGATCTGGAACGCGCCGAAATCGCCGGCGAAGGCAGTTTTGGCCTGGCGAACTGCTTTACCACCTATCAGCTTAATGATAATCGCTATTTAAATCTCGCTTTTGCTGAATTTTTTACGCCATCCGGTCGCAGTCCCGGCCGAAAATTCAACGAATTATTTTTCGAGGATATCGTTATCGAATTGGACTCCCTCGCCCCGGACTCCGTTCGCCTTCAACGCGGCCAATTTTTGACGACAAAAGGCCGGCCGGTTTTTGCGCATGAGGGAATTGTTCCGGATAAAATCATCGGAATTAAATCGAAGGAATTTCCGAATTCTCACTTACATAGCAATTGGATTGCCCCATAAATTCCCTTCAATCATTAATTCAGTTTGTATTGGGCGTTCTCATACTTATCAAAGGATCTCAATATGAATTTTATCAAACTTCCCGAATCATATAATCGCGCATTATTAGCTATCACTTTGCTTATAAAATTTTTGACAGGATAACAGGATTGACAGGATGAATTTATTTATCAACTAAATTAATTCTGAAAGTTTTATCCAGTCAATTCTATTATCCTGTCATTTTTTCTTTTGATTGGTTTAAAAACAAATTGCATTGTGAACAGCACCTTCGCCTGACGCTAAAGCATCCGGCTAAAATTGAGCAAGCAGCCTGAAGGATGCTTGAGCACCCTTGCCCGATTTTAGCCTGAGGATTTATCCGCAGGCGATCTGGCGGGCACAACTAACAATTTCAATAGAAATAAAAAAATTTCGTTTCAGTAAAAAAAGATTTCCCCCCTGGTTACCAAGCTCCAGCTTGGTAACCCGACATTCGAAAAGCTCCAGCTTTTCCTTACTGGTTACCAAGCTCCTGCTTGGTAACCTTATATTCGAAAAGCTCCAGCTTTTCGATTCTACTTGACAGCGTTTTTATCCCGAAGCAGGAGCCTCTGGAATAATGGATTCCCAGACTGGAGCGTGTAAATCAGGGGGACAGGAATCTGGGAATCAGGTAATAACAGCTTTTCAGCGTTCCCTGCGGGGCAAATACCCTTTCCTGCAGATCGGAAAGCCCTCCTTACTGGTTACCAAGCTCCTGCTTGGTAACCTTATATTCGAAAAGCTCCAGCTTTTCCTTACTGGTTACCAAGCTCCAGCTTGGTAACCCGACATTCGAAAAGCTCCAGCTTTTCCTTACTGGTTACCAAGCTCCTGCTTGGTAACCTTATATTCGAAAAGCTCCAGCTTTTCCTTACTGGTTACCAAGCTCCTGCTTGGTAACCTTATATTCGAAAAGCTCCAGCTTTTCCTTACTGGTTACCAAGCTCCTGCTTGGTAACCTTATATTCGAAAAGCTCCAGCTTTTCCTTACTGGTTACCAAGCTCCTGCTTGGTAACCTTATATTCAAAAAGCTCCAGCTTTTCGATTCTACTTGACAGCGTTTTTATCCCGAAGCAGGAACTTCTGGAATAATGGATTCCCAGGCTGGAGCTTTGTAAATCAGGAGAACAGGATCCTGGAAATCAGGTAATAACAGCTTTTTAGCGTTCCCTGCGGGGCAAATACCCTTTCCTGCAGATCGGAAAGCCTTCCTGCGGGCCGGTGACCCTCCCTGCAAGCCGGGAACCTGTCCTGCAGGCCTGTAGACCATAGTCGGAACTTCAGACGACCGGGATCGGAAAAGCTGTATCAATAAAATGAGTGAAAATTGGTCAAATCCGTTCAATCTGTATTCCATAATAAAAACAAAAAGGAGCCATCATGACTCAAAAAATAATGCTGCTGTTACTTCTGACAATCACTCATCTGTCACTCAACGGAGCCGCTATGCCCAAAAAACAAAATTTCCCCAAATCCATCCAGCCCGGCGGCGACCTGGCCAGACGAATTGAACTAACCGTTCGCCGTTTACAAAGTCACCCCTTCGATATCGATCTTATCATGCAGGACGTTGCCCGGATTCCCGAAAAAAAGCGCCGGTTTGAAGAGTACGAAGGTGACATCTCTGGCCGGGTGCTGGGCGCGTGGAGCTATCTGGCGCGATTAAGAGGCGAACGACCGACAAAACTGGATTCAATTGCTGAAAAAATCCTCACATATCAAAATCCCGACGGATATTTTGGCCAAAATCAACAAAGCATCGGCTGGGACTTCTGGGGACGGCAAAATTTCGGGCATGGGCGCTTGCTGGTGGGATTGATTCAAAATTACTGGCGCACGCACGATCCGCGTTATTTAATATCCGCCGAAAAACTGGGGGACTATTTTGTCAACACCATCCCCAAATGGACCACCGGGCATCCGAATAATCCCTACACCAAAACCGGCGCCCTGAACTGGCAAAATGGCATCGAAGTTCGCCAGCACTTTGTGAAAACCCACCAGACCAGCGTGCTGGAAGGTTTGATGATGTTGTATGAAGCTTCCGGTCAGAAGCGTTATTTAAAAGCGGGCGAAAAAGTCGCCGAATTAATTCCGGAATATAGACAATATCATTCCCATTCTTTCCTCAATTCGCTGGTTGGACTGGCCATGTTGTATCGGCATACGGGCGAATCCCGCTATTTTGACCGGCTCCTGAAAGAATACTGGCAAAACATCCTGCCCCACAGCCGCCAGCCGGATGGCGCGGTTTGTGAATTCTATCCTGCAGACCAGCGAACCGAAGGCTGCTCCATCGTGGACTGGATTCGCCTGAATCTGCAGCTATGGCAATTGACCGGCAAGCCCGTTTATCTGGATGAGGCGGAAAAGTCCTGGCTGAACGGTCTGAACTTTCATCAAACCGCGAATGGGGCATTCGGCCACGCGGTTTTAAGTCCCGCTGGCTACGAAGCGCCCTATTCCGAAGCCTGGTGGTGCTGTCTCATGCATGGTTTGTACGCTTACACGGAAATTCTGAACTATTCGCTGGTGAGTGAAGCCGATAAATTATGGATTAATTTCTTTTTCCCCTTTGAAAGCGAAATCAGGCTCCAAAATAATATTGTAAAGGTTCAGATGAAGACTTCATATCCCGAAAATGGCGATATCAGGCTCAGTTTGAAGATGGACAAACTGGTTCAGGCTACGATTTTTCTGCGTCTTCCCCACTGGCTAAACAAATGGGAAATTTTGATTAATGATGTGGCGCAGAATGTTCAACTAGTGGCGGGCTATCTGCCCATCACGCGGCTCTGGCGGTCAGATGATGTTATTAATTTCAAATTCAATATGTCGCTCCGAATCGAGGATCAGCAGGGCAATAATTTATTAACGCAGCGGCATTTGGGTGATTATTTTCATCCGGGCTACTTCTTTCATGGGCCATTGCTCCTGGGGGCTGATTTAAAATGGAATCACAAATTCCCAGAGCGAATTTTATTCGATTCAAAGGCCGATTATCACGAAAAAACAGACGTTCAAAGCGATTCAAATCCATTTTCAATACCGGCGGCGCATTACAAAATCCCGGCCATTTATCAAAATGAACTAAATTCTGTTACCCTGGTACCCATATCTGAACAGACGGGCTATGATGTCTGGACGGACGAATGGCGGAAATTCATCAGAAATGGTGAGGAGCCGATTGAGCGGGTGCCGGTGCAGATGAAGCAGAGGGTGAATATTAAATAACCCGGCGGGAGGTTTAATTTAGATTGACAGGATGCACGAACTCAAACTTCCCGCAGGGTTCACGGTTGAGAGGAAACGAAAATTGCCCTTCGACAGGCTCAGGGCACGCCCCCTGCGGGAGGTTTAATCTTAGATTTATAGAATGTACGTAAGCAAACCTCCCGCAGAGTATAGCCGTCTTTATTCGACTACAAGGGGAAAATTCCAAAATCAGAAGGAGTTGTCACAAATCATTATAAATATCTTCGATATACTGAAACCAATCCGGTTTACGAGGAGTTATATAATTTAAGTGCTGATCCTTATGAAGAAACAAATTTAATCGCGCTGACTCAATATCAAAAGATAGTTGACGAGTTCAGGAAAAGATGGGATGCGTATTGTGTTAGCTTGCGATAAATTTAGTTCGCAATCCAGCTCACAATATATTCAAAACTCGTCGCCGGAATTTCATCCGGAGATAAAATTTCCCATTTCCCTGTTAATCCCGCTTCCCGGGCGGTCAATTCAAAGTGACATAAAGCGATGCCGGCATCCAGTCCCTGCATATCCATTTTCATTTTCAACCAATCGTAGGATTTTGACCTTTCCAGAAAAAAATGAAAACGTTGCTTCTGGCTATCATAAATCACGCGCCAGGGCTGCTTGTTGGAAGCCGAAGGCGCCAGCCGCACCATTTCAAGCGGAATTACATAGGAACCGGCTTCCTTTTCTGAAAGTGATGTACCCGCCTGGTTGTGGAAAAACAATTCCGCCCAGGCCTTTCGCTTCGCGGAACCGGCGAAAAAGCGGATGGTTTTCTCTTTCAGGGAACGCGTTTCATGAATAAATCCAACCGGTGATACGGCCGGGATAATTTCATCGGCTTTCAATTCCATTTTTGAAGCAAATTCTGAGCGATGCAGCGTTCCTCCCAACCAGCAGGTTCCCAATCCCAGATCAGTGATATAAAGAATCAATTTTTCAAAAATAAAACCATAATCCACAAAGCATTTTTCGTCCTTTTGAATTGCGCCGGCCAGAAAAGCTGAAGCACCAGTGATAAATCCATAGGTACCAATTTTTTCATTCGGTGCCAGGTCTAAATTTTCAAGGACATGAAAACGGGATCTGCCGCCAAACGGGCCAACACTATTTTCACGCGTATACGATAAAATTTTATCGCTAATCCATGCTGGAATAGCCTGATTTTTATAAGTCCGGCAGGAAAATCGCTGACGAATTATTTCGTTCACCGGTTTGGATAATTCCACGTTTTTTCCTTTCTAAAACTGCTGTGAATTCTTCTCGTTGCATTCTCTTCAATAAAATTGATTAAACAAATGTAATAAACAGATTGATACTTTAACGAGAAAACAGCTAAAAAGTTTATGCGTTGGGAGATCGACCGGTAAATAATTCAAATAATTATCACGCAAAGACGCGAAGACGCAAAGCTTACGCAAAGCGAAACAGCGATACTCATTTTTTGTATTTTTCAGTGGCATCTCCATTCTGTGGCTTGAATTAATTTTTTATGGATAGTGTTATATTTTATCAAATTCAAACGGCAACTTGAACCAAATTTGCATTCGTGAGTTAAATTTTGTCTTATTTTAATAATTCTCATTTCATTTTTGAGGAATATACAAAATGATCAAAAAAGCCGTGATTACCGCCGCTGGGAAAGGAACCCGTCAATATCCGGCAACGAATTCGGTGCAAAAAGAACTTTTCCCGCTGGTTGATCGGGATGGGATAACAAAACCAATTATTCAAATCATTGCCGAAGAGGCTGTTCAGGCCGGTATTGAAGAAATTTGTATTATCGTTCAACCAGATGCCGCAAAAATTTTTCAAAACCACTTCGTTGGATTAAACTACGAAGAAAAAACCGCCTTCCATAACAACGAATGGGCGATTGAACAGTCAGGACTTCTTGAGAAACTTCAAGGCTGTATCACCTATCTGGAACAGAAAGAACCGAAAGGATATGGGCACGCGGTTTATTGCGCGCGTGAGTTTGTGGGAAATGAGCCTTTTCTGCTAATGCTGGGAGATCATGTCTATATTTCAAACACTTCTCAATCCTCTATGACTCAACTTTTACAGAATTATGAAAAATTTCGGAGTACTATCTATGGCGTTCAAAAAACACCCGCATCGCAGCTTCATCTTTACGGCACGGTGGCTGGAGAACCAATAATTGACCTCCCAAACGCCTATCGATTAACAAAAGTGGTTGAAAAGCCGGAAATTACTAATGCTCAAAAAAATTTCAGGATATCAAATTTACCGCCAGATACTTTTCTGACTTTATTCGGTATTCAAATTATGACACCGGCTATTTTTGAAATTTTGGAAAAACAGATTCAACATCCTGCTTCTTTCACGGGCGAGATTGAAATGGCACCTGCTCAATCAGAACTCTGTGAACGGGAAACTGTTATCGGTCTGGAGATAGATGGCAAACGTCTGGAAATCGGAACTCCCCTGGGTTATCTTGAAACGCAGATTTCACTGGCGATGAATGGGGTATTCGCTCATGATTTAACAAAATATTTTAAATCCAAACGAGGCTGGAGTGAACCAAATGGAAATTAAAAATATATGGTCCGATATTTACAAAATTCATTCGTACCAAATCGATTTTCGTGCAAATTTAACCATCCCGGCATTATGTCAATTTATGCAGGAATCGGCCTGGAAACATGCTGAAAGTTTTAAAGCCGGGTTTTCACATCTGGGACAAAAAAATCTGGCCTGGGTTCTGTTGCGGCAACGAATTAAAATAGAAAAATTCCCGAAATGGGGTGATACCATTCAGGTAACCACCTGGCCGGCGGGTAAGTATCGTCTATTTTATTATCGTGACTTTAAAATTACAAATGCTCAAAATGAGACTTTAGGCATTGCAACCACTGTTTGGTTAATTATTGACATTCTACAAAGAAGACCGCAGCGGATGAATTTTGAATTTGAGAAGGAATTTGAACAATCCGTGTCGATTTTTCCGAAACGCCTGGATAAACTGGAAGTCTTCGAAGCTGGTACATTCTCAAACCTCTTTCAGGTCGGTTATCGCGATCTGGATATAAATGAACACGTCAATAATGTGCGTTATCTGGAATGGATTCTGGAGAGTTTTTCGATTAATTTTTATAAAAGTCATTATTTAAATGATCTGGAAATCAATTATATAAATGAAGCGCTTTATAATGATAAAATTAAGTGCTTTTTGACTCAAAATGGTAACAATCAATTTTTACACACGATTCAACGGGAAGCTGATGGCAAAGAAATTTGTCGGGCGAAGACCCTCTGGCAAAATATATAAAAAAATCACCACAAAATCGACTCCACCAGCCGAATCCGATCCGCCTTTAAATTCTCCAGCGGATTGCTCCCCCAATGACGGGGGTGCGAGAGCATATAGATAATGCGATATTTTTCCATGGCTTCAAAAGGAGAAACGGGGTAATAAAACTGCGGATAGGGCCGATCACTTAAATAAATATCACTATTTTTCATATAAATGGGATCATAGGCCTCCGCCAGAATTCGCGCCCGTTGCCGCAGTTTCTCGTCCTGCAAAATTTCCTGATTTAAAATATCCAGCTTTCGATTTACAAAATCCCCATGCGCAGCAACATGATAAACTTTAATATGGGTTTGATACTCGAATTGGGATAAATTTTTCAGAAATAATTCTCCAATTTCGGAAAAATGTGGCAATACCTCTTCCCTCGATTTAATATGGTTTGTTTTGCAAAAAGTCGCCATCTCCTCATAGTGGTAGCCCACTTCACTGCCAAATTCATGGATCTGCCGCATGAACATCTCATCCATTGTAATCAATCGAAAAAAGTAAGTGGTTTTAATTTGATAATACTGTTCAATGGCAAAGAAAAGCTTTGCGGTATTAAGGTCGGTATCGATATCATGGCGGATGATGAGATATTTTGCGGCGGGATCAAGTTCTTGCGACTGTATTTTTTCATAAAACTGCACCATTGTCAAATGCTGAAAGCCGACATCGATTGATTGTTTAAGTAACTGTTCATATTCTGACAGCCGACTGGGCATCAGGTAGTCCGAATAAATCCGATCAATTATTTGCATCTATTCAATCCACCTCCATTTGACAATATGCGGCTTAAAACCATTTTTTTCTTTAAATTGTCGCAGGCCTTCACTGGCGCCAAAATAGGTATCGTAAGTGAAATATTTTACGCTTGGCATCGTGAACAATTTTTCCACAATTCGCGTGATTAACAGGTACATAGTTCCATCATTTAAGGTCTGGTGATGACCTAACAAAGTAATCACCATCGCGACCTCGCCAGCGGCCATTACCCAACAATAAGCGTGTAATTTTCCTTTGGCGTCGACTACACCAAAATAGAGATAATCCGGATTGGCCTCATAATGGGTCGGTTTAATTTGATATACGGGCTCCATCTGCTTCCCCTGCCGAATCGGGGCGGAAGTGTTAATTTCGTAAATATCATCAAGATATTGATTGCGATCAATTAATTTCAATTGATAGCCCCGACTGAGCGCCTTACGGGCATAATAGGCAGCAGAATTTTTACCGTTGATGGTGTTAAGATACTCTTCAAAACTGTTAAAATCACACAATCGAATCACTTCAACGCCAATGCTTTTATTTTTAATTACTTTTAACCGTGGATGTGGTTTGGTAAAATAGTCAAAAAATTCACGACCATGAATTTTATCCTGGCATTTCATGTGCAGTGTTACGCGTGGAAGTTGCATGATTTGAGTAATAGTTTTTAAAAGCTTCATAATTTGGTTCATTCGTTTCACGAAGATGATTGAGCTTGAATCATTTTATTAAACCGGAACATCGTATATAGCTTAAGATATGAATATAATGATATTTTTTGAGTTGATCAAGTTCTTTTTCGAACACTGGCTACCCAAAATTTTTATCATAACTTTCTTTCCTAAACCAGCCGAATTGACGTCATTTTACGCATCACGAATCACGCATGACGATTTTCTGACCACTCCCCCTTGACCTGATGAAAGCTTTTCTGTTTCGCAGGCCACTAAATTATGACAATTCTTAAAAATAATCCTTGCATTTTATTGAAATTATATTATATTTCGCATATACGAATAATTCGTATATACGAAGTAATTCCTATATTCATACTTCATTAATTTAATCACCTGTATTCATCACCTCATCAAAAGGAGGAAAAAATGTTAAACTTCTCAGACAAAGGATTCGGTAAACTTCAATTAACAAATGTGAAACGAATTTTGGTACTGATTGTCTTGATTTTTTCGGGCTTAATGACAACGGGATACACGCAGGAGTTCGGCGTGATCAGCGGTAAAGTATTGGATATATCCGATAATAGCCCGCTGCCAAATGCCAATGTTTTTTTAGTCGGTACACAACGCGGGGCAGCCACCGATAAAAATGGGAAATTTATTATCAATCGCGTACCGGTTGGTGAATATCAATTAAAGGTTACCTATTTGGGTTATGAACCTGCCATCAAAAAGGTAATTGTCCATTCAGGAGAAGAAATCTCTTTTGAATTTAAGTTACGTGAAGACTTTTTTCAAACACAACAGGTCGTTGTTACCGCAACCAGAACCCAGAAATTATTGGAAGAAGTGCCGGTTGTAACCGAACTCATCAGCACCGAAGAAATTGAAGAAAAAGGCGCCGAAGACCTTTCCGACATTCTCGAGGATCGACCGGGCATTTCGATTGAATCCGGCTCGGCTGGTGAAAGATTTCTTTATATGAACGGGGTAGACAGTAAGCGCATCCTGCTGCTGGTGGATAATGTACCGGTCTCAGGCAAATTAAATAATCGAAATCAGTTAAATTTGGTGGATGCCGATAAAATTGATCATATTGAAATCGTGAAAGGACCGGGTTCTGCGCTTTATGGAAATGATGCCATGGGAGGGGTCATTAATGTCATCACCAAAGGCTTTTCTGATGGTTACAAAATTCAGGCAAATGGCCGCATGGGATCAAAAGACTTGTATAGCGGGAACTTTTCCTTTTCCGGAAAGAATAAAGGTTTAAATTATACTTTTAATGTGGATCATCTCCGTGAAGGATTTGACAAGGGTTCAACAGAAATCGATGTAAAAGAAAACCAAACCCGCAGTGCTGATGGCAAAATTCGTTTCCAATCAACAATATTAGGTGGCCTCGAGTTGAGGGGTGAATACCGGGAAGATAAACAGCTTTCTGAATCTGCATTTATGGGCGGATTGAGTGACAATGAAAGTAAAATTAAAAATAAAAATACAAGCCTCGTCTGGAATCGAAATATAACCGATAAATTCAATCTTTCCTTAACCGGATTCTATACGGACAACTTGCGAAGCTATCAATCGGCCCGACGGAATTCAACCCGCCCGGCTTCAATAGATACGACGACAGATAATATTTTGGGATTTAAATCAAATTTTGCTTACACTCCCCTTAAAACCTTAAAGCTTGATTTTGGATTTGATTATTCCAGCAATGACTATGAAAATGAGCGACTCACGGCAACCAAAAATCGCCAGCAAACAGGATTTTTCTCCCAAATTGAGCTGAATTTTATCAAAAATCTCAGTTTTAATCTGGGAGCACGATATGACAAAATAACAGATTTAACCGGCTATTTCAGTCCCCGAATGAGCGCTATGTATGATTTTCCTTTTGGATTGAAAATTCGGGGCTCATGGGGAAATGGTTTTCGGGCGCCGTCATTTATCGAGTTGTACAGCGATTTTCCAATGCCAATCCCTGGAATGCCGTTACGAGTGGTCGGTAATCCCGATTTAAAGCCCGAAAAATCAACCGGTGGCAATCTAGGTTTTGAATATTTATGGAACTCCCGGATACTCGTCAATACAACTTTTTTTCAAAATCAATTTACCGATATGATTGTGGATTATCAGCCTCAAAAATTTACGTACAGTTATCTAAATGTTGAGAGTGCCACTTTTCGGGGAGTCGAACTTCAAACACGATTTTATCTAATGAACAATTTAACGACAACTTTATCTTATAATTTCACCGATATTTCCCAGAAAGATGAAGATATCGCTTTTTCAAAAATTTCACCGCATACCGCGGCTTTACGATTGACTTATCGCCTGTTTAAAAACCGGTTGAAATTTTCATTGCGCGATCAATTTTTCAGTGAGCGCGATATTCTGATTGTATCAGGTCAAACAGGTAATTTTACGAAAGATAAAAAGACGGCATTTAATCTTGTAGATCTGACCGCAACATTAAAATTTTCTAAAATGTTAAGTCTTCGATTAGGGGGAACCAATTTAACTGATTTTAAAGATGATGAATATGGCCCCTATATTGGACGACGCATTTTTATGGGCCTTAGTACAACATTTGAAAAGGATTAAAAAAAATGAACGAAGCCAGAAAGTTAGCCGAAATGGCGCCGAAAATCATGAATGCCTTCCATGATTTGGGCCGTCAACATCCCGCGGGCGAAAGATTATCCATGCGACAATTTCAGGCACTTATCATTTTATATGCCAGCGGACAGTTGACGCTTTCACAATTTTGCGAAAAACTAAGTCTGGCCCCCTCCACCGGAACAGAATTGGTTAATCGCATGATTGAGTTGGGATTCATCGAGAAGGGTGCTGAAAAAAGGGACCAACGCCTGGCAACACTTTCGGTTTCGTTAAAAGGAATTGAATTATTAAAACAGCGACGGGAAGCATTAACAGAGATGTTTACTAAATTTTTGGGGCCATTTAATGCTGAGGATCGACTCCAGTTCGTCTCCTGTTTTGAAAAGGTGTGGGAATTGATTGCAAAATATCAGTCCGGAAAAAGTGACGAAAAAGGAAAATAAGATGAATCCAATTTTACTAGCGGGTACACGTATGGTGATTTCGATTTAAAAATGACGCAAAAATAAACGTCACACCAGGACTGCACCGCTATTCACAATTGGCTGATCTCTGGAGGGTAATCGCTTTTATTACAGGGGGATGACTCATTATGCTTCGCGGATTCCACCAGTTTGGGAAAAATTAATCGAACAATCATCCCACGGGGTTTTCGGGTAACCATTTCAATACTCCCCCCATGCGCTTCCATGATTTTTTTACATAAACTCAGTCCCAAACCATATCCCCCGGTCTTTTTTGATCGGGACTTATCAACCCGATAAAAAGGTTCAAATAAATATGGAAGATGCTCTGCTGAAACCCCAATTCCATCATCTTGAATTTCAATAATGACCATCTGCTCCATTTCACTAACAGTAACTTCAATTGGATGACTATCCGGTTGGGAATATTTCAAGGCATTTTCAAAAATATTTTTTAATACAATCTTAATCCGCTCCATATCAATACTTAATTTATTAATAGAAGGAGATCTGATAAATTTGATTCCTGGAGATTGGTCTTGATAATTATCGGCTACCTGTTGAATAACGTTAACAATATCAGAAGGTTCTAACGCTAATTTTCCATGCCCGCCCTTTAGTCGTTCCGTTTCTAAAATTTCAGTGATCATCTGCTCCATTTCATTCAAATCCTCATGAATGCTTTGCCGATCTTTCGCTTCAGGAAAAAATTCAAGCGCCACTTTCATCCGGGTGATGGGCGAACGGAGCTCATGACTTACATCCAAAAGCAATTGGTCCCGGGCATGGAACATCTCCTGGATACGACGTGTCATATTATTGAAAGACCGCGATAATTCTCCCAGTTCATCCTCACTTTTAACCGGAATATAATGATTGAAATTGGCCTGACTTACCTGCAGGACCCCCTGTTTCAGCCATTTAATTGGCTTTAAAATACGTTGAATGGCCCAATAACTTATCAAAAATGTCAAACCAAGGCAAAGAAACAACAAAATCACCCGCTTTTCATGATTATCAAAAAAAGTAGCGTGATTAATTCCAAAAATAAATTGGCTGCCATCCGGATGATGATATTCAAAAAGTTGATAACCAAGCCATCGGGGCGTCAAGGAACCCGTTCGATGACGTCGAATCAACCCACGCTTTAGCTCGGTTATCTTTCCCGTGGACCAATTAAATTTATCACTCAGATAGGCAATTTGAAAATCATAACTTTTGGCAATTTCACGGGCACGCAGCGTATCAGGTGGATTCCCGATGTCCTGAACAAGATAGTGGATATAATTTTCCATATTTTTTCGAATAACGTCATGAACACGTGGATTTGTTTGGGTCCGTAAAAAAATACCAATAATCAAAAACACCAGAAATCCAGTACCGAGCAGCACGAGAAAAAGTTTGAAAAAAATCGATAATTTAAATTTTTTAAAAAATTCTGTTAATTTAATCTTCGTCAACTTCATCTCCAATAAATTTATACCCTTTGCCCCAGATTGTCCGAAAGAAGCGCGGATTTTTGGGATCATCCTTTAATTTTTGGCGTAATCGACTCACCAGCACATCCACTGTACGATTAAAGGCTTCCCAGTCCATGTCATGCGTCCGTTCCATGATGCGATCACGGGTCATGACCTTGCCCGGATTTCTGGCAAACAGCGCCAGCACTTCAAACTCCATGGTGGTCAATTCAATTTTTTCACCAGCCAACATCACAACTTGTTTGTCCAGATCGATTAACAAATCTCCAAATTTAACCCGGTCTGATTTCCCCCGTTCCTTCACCCGTCTCAGGATTGATTGGATTCGTGCCGCCAGTTCCCGTGGTTCAAATGGCTTGGGGAGATAATCATCTGCCCCTAATTCAAGCCCCACGATGCGATCCGTCACCTCGCCTCGTGCCGTTAACATTAAAATCGGGACATCATGCACTTTACGGATTCGTTTACAGACCTCAAAGCCATCCATTCCGGGCAGCATTAGGTCGAGAATGATAATATCCGGCAGATTTTTCTCCAACATTTCAAGGCCATCTTCTGGTTGCGTAACAGATTGAACTGAAAGGCCAAATCGAGCCAGATATTCTTTTAACAAGGCATTTAATTTTTCATCGTCATCGATGACTAATATATTTTTATTCACCAATTCCCTCCGGGATAATTTTGGTTAACAATTGATCTCGGGTAATCGACTTCATAAAACTGATTCGAAGTAAATTAAAACGGAAAGCTAAACTTTTGAAAATTGATAAGTCCATTTTCCTTTTTGAACCAGCGCAAAATATCCACCCTGCGAAATTCCTTTCACAAGTTCGGTTTCCTGAAGATGATGATCGCTCACGGACAAAACACCATTTCTTTTCAATATCCGATTAAACTCCTGTATCACCCTATCCGGTTCGTTCAGATGATGAAAAGTATCATAAAATAAAATTATATCGATACTCTGATCTGGTAATCCTGTTTTACCATCCGATTGGAGGGTTTTAATATTTGTCAACCCTGTTTGGGCAGCCTTTTGCTGAACCGACTGAATCGCCAGCGGATGCATATCGAGTGCATATACCTTCCCACTTTCTCCAACTCGTCGGGCAGCCAGAATTGAATAGGTTCCCGGACCGCAACCAAAATCCAGCACCTGGGAACCAGACTGAAGATCAAGTTCATTCAAAATAAAATCACGTGAACGAAAGAAATCGCGTATCGTAAACATCAAGGACATCATTTTGAAATGAAAATCAGATGATGCCTGTGCCATTTTATATCGCCTTTCAAATAATAACTTACAAAATCAGATAACCTGAATCAAGAACAATTTCGACCTGCAAATTTAAAAAAACTCGCAGGTCGATTGTCAGTTACTCAGTTTATTTTTAAATTGATAAATCATCAACGTTTAAAATGATCATGAAATTCATTCATTTTGCTGGCCAGTTTCTCTCTTTGTACGGGTGTCAAAACCTTATGAAATTCGGCAAATTTGGAAATCATAAAACCACGCATTTCTTTAAATTGGGTTTCTTTGTCCTGAAAAAGCTGGTTCAAACGGGCTTCATCAACTGATTCGCCTTTTACCTGGCTCAGAACGGTCTCATACATCTGTTGATGGTCAACCTTGAAATCTTTTCGTTTCGCGAGAATTTCATCTTTAATCCGATTGACCTCCTTTTTCTGATTTTCATTTAAATCCAGTTCGCTTGAGAGTCTCTTGACGACCCACTCCGCCCGCTTCTCCGGTGAAGCGCGATGAAAAACACTGGCCCGTCGATGACACCCGGACATAAAAAAAGCGCCAACCACAAACGCAAAAAGCAATAAACCAACGACTAAAATTTTGTGCGACATATTAATTCTCCTTAGTTAATAATGAAAAATCAATTAGTTAAATTGTCTTGTAAAAATTAATTTCTGCATTATCTCATCTTCAATTATTCAAACATTACATAATGCAATTTTTTTTATTCGACACTCCAAAGATACTCAGAAGAGATGAATCAACTATGTCGCAATTGTAAAAAATTGTAAAAATTTTATAAATTTCTTTCATGCACCCGCACCGGTAGTTCTTATATCATAGCGGTGAAGTGGTCGTAACAGGAAATTTTTATCGAGCCCGGCGCAGGCAGACGCATTCAAAAAATAATTAAATCGTAGTTATCTTATGATTGGAATAAGTTTGATTGTGATATCGATGAGGCGTGGGAAATTCGCTCAGGTGAATCTACTTCTCACCCTTTCTTGTAAAATTTTCGATACATTTTTGGCGTAAAAGAAAATCGACGACCACCAGCGCAGCCATGCTCTCTACTACCGGGACAATTCGGGGCACGATGGTTGGGTCATGCCGGCCTTCTACCAAAATTGTTGTCGGCTCAAGGGTATTGGTTAAAGTCGGCTGCTCGATGCCGATCGAAGCCGGTGGTTTGACTGCCGCGCGAAGAATAAATTCCTCCCCGGTCGTCATTCCACCAAGCACACCGCCACAATGATTGGTAAGTGTTCCGGCCTTTTCGCCTTTTTTGACAAAAATATCATTGTTTTGAGAACCCAATGCGCTTGCCACGCCAAATCCATCGCCAATTTCAACCGCTTTTACAGCGCCCAGGCCCATGATTGCACCAGCCATTGCCGCATCAAATTTATTAAAAACCGGTTCACCCAATCCCGCCGGCAAATTAAGAATTCGCAATTCCACGATTCCCCCAATGGAATCTTGCTGTGACTTTATTTGTTGAACGAGTGCAATCATTTCCACCGCGGCTTCTTTATCCGGCGAACGAACCATATTTTTTTCAATTTCCAAACGATTAATTTTTTGTGCCGTAATAGCGCCAATTGCACGGGTAAATGCATAGATTTCAATGTTGAAAAGAGCTAAAATTTGTTTTGCAACCGCCCCGGCAGCAACGCGTGCGGCGGTCTCCCGTCCGGAAGCGCGACCTGATCCCCGATAATCCCGAATGCCATATTTCTGATCGTAAGTAAAATCGGCATGCCCCGGCCGCCATTTGTGTTTGATATCTTCATATTTCGAGCTGTCGGCATCCTGATTAAATATCTCCAGCGTAATCGGCATTCCCGTCGTTATCTCATTCAATAAACCAGATCGGATATGCACGCGATCACTTTCATTCCGCGGCGTTGTGATGTCACTTTGCCCTGGCCGGCGCCGATTCAGTTCCTTTTGAATAAATCCCTGTGAAATTTTTATTCCCGGCGGGCAGCCATCAATCACCACGCCCAGACTATTTCCATGCGATTCGCCCCAGGTAGTGATGCGAAAAATAGAACCAAAACTATTGCTCATCTTATTCCTTTCGAAAGAAAATTTTTTGCTCCCTTAAATTCAATAATGTAAATTTTTGAAGCTCAGAATCAATGAGGGACCCCCTCCTGCCATAGCCGTCAGGTTAAGGTGATAACTAATTGAAAATTAAAAAATAAGTTAGATTAAAAATTGCCCTCACCCTAACCCTCTCCCGGAGGGAGAGGGAATAGCTACGCCCTCTCCCTTTGGGAGAGGGTTGGGGTGAGGGTTTGAAGCGTATTAAACCCCGGATATTAATGTTACTTCAAAGTTTTGTTTTTAATAACTTAATATTTTAACCTGACGGCTATGCCCCTCCTGCCTCCCCCATTTTCGCTCTTTGAAAACCGGGGAATACAGAGGGGGGCCATAATACCGAAAACGATTCATTTTAGTATTTCAGGACTCAACACAAAATTAAGTAAAAATTTTGATTAATTCAAGCGTTTTATTTTCTACCTATGCCGCTGAAAAACCGCAATACATAAAATGCACACAATTTTAAAAAAAGCTCCAGGATGGAAAAAAAATTTTTAAGCAAAGGGGGCATCATCGATTTTTCTCTTTGAAAAAGTACATTTTATATTTATATTATATTGGGTTAGGCAGTATAAAATCATCACCTTATCTTTTCTTCTTTAAAATTGAGTGCGTCAGATGAATCAGCAGAATCTACACCAAATAGATCAACACCTTCAGGAATCGATAACTTACATCCGGGATATGTTCCCGATTGAAAAGCCACTGGCAATTATCCTGGGATCTGGATTGGGGGGCTTCGCTAATGTCCTTGAATCGCCATATCAGATAGAAACCCAATCAATCCCCTATTATCCTAAATCAACGGTTGCAGGGCATGCTGGTCGCTGGATTCTGGGAAGGCTCCATAAAATGCAGGTACTGGTTTTACAGGGAAGGGTGCATTTTTATGAAGGCTATTCCATGCAGCAGGTCGTCTATCCGGTTCATTTGCTGGCTGACCTGGGCATTGAAACGCTGGTTGTTACCAATGCGGCCGGCGGTATTAATCTGAATTTTTCGCCGGGGGATATGATGCTTATCACCGATCAGGTCAATTTGATGGGCGATAATCCATTGATTGGAGTCAACAATCCGCGATTTGGCCCACGCTTTCCCGACATGTCAAATCCTTATCATCACCCGTATATCGAAATCGCCGAAAAAGCAGCCATCGATTTAAAAATCAAGGTTCAAAAAGGCGTACTTTTTGCTTTAAAAGGCCCCAGCTACGAAACCGCGGCTGAAATTCGGATGCTGCGATTACTGGGTGCCGATGCCATCACCATGTCCACCATTCCGGAGGTCATTGCCGCCGTCCAGCGCGGTATCAAAGTGCTGGGAATTTCATGTATTTCCAACCTGGCCACGGGACTGTCTTCCGGCAAATTGGATCACCAGGATGTGACGCATACGATGGCTCAAATCCAGCAAAATTTTATCCGTTTAGTCATTGAATTTATTCTCAGGATTCAGCGCGAATAACAGGAAAAACACGTGATGAGCAAAATCCCAAACACCAGACCGGCGACGATTGCAATAAAAAACGGAACATTGATCACCATGAATCCCGCTCGGGAAATCGTCCAAACTGATATTTTTATTGAAGATGGCAGAATAAAAAAAATCGGCACCGCGGATAGTCCGCCCGATATTGAAATCGATGCCACCGATAAAACAATCCTACCTGGTTTTATCCAGACCCACACGCATCTTTGCCAGACCTTGTTCCGGAATCAGGCGGATGATCTGTCGCTCCTTGACTGGCTGGAAAAACGCATCTGGCCACTCGAAATGTCCCATGACGAAAATTCCATCACTATCTCAGCCCAACTGGGTATCGCCGAATTATTTAAAGGGGGCACCACCACTATTCTGGACATGGGGACGATTCATTTTACCGATTATATTTTCCAGACCGCACAAACAAGTGGTATTCGGGCAATAATTGGCAAGGCACTGATGGATAACTCAATAGGCGTCTCAGAAAAATATCGGGAACCAACCCGCCTGGCCCTGGAGGAGGTGCATCGGCTCATCCACGACTGGCATGGACAGGCAGATAATCGTCTTCAATTTGCACTGACCCCGCGTTTTTTACTCTCCTGTTCTTTGGAATTATTTCAGGAACTTAAAGTGCTGAGTGAAGAGAAAGGGCTTCTCATTCATACCCATGCGGCCGAATCAAAAAAAGAAATTGAAATTATCGCCAAACAGTCCGGCCTGAGAAATATCGAATATCTTCATCATCATGGCGTCACCGGTCCCCGGCTTTGCCTGGCGCATTGCATCTGGCTGGAGGATGATGAGATTGAAATTTTGAAACGCACCCATACCAAAGTTCTCCATTGCCCCTCCTCCAATCTGAAATTGGCTTCCGGGCTGGCAAAAGTGCCGGAAATGTTGGCACGGGGCATCAATGTCACTTTAGGAGCCGATGGCGCACCCTGCAATAACAATCTCAATATCTTCATCGAAATGCGGTTAGCCTCACTTCTCCAAAAATATCGCCTTGCCGATCCCGCCGTGATGAATGCCCAAAAGCTGGTGGAAATGGCCACGATCGATGGTGCCTATGCGCTGGGATTGGAACAGGAAATTGGCAGTCTGGAGGTCGGAAAAAAGGCTGATTTGATAATTCTCAATCTGGATCAAATACACAGCCTGCCAGCCGCGAATTATTATTCACAAATTGTTTACGCTGCTTCACCGGAAAACGTTGAGACGGTAATCGTGGATGGAAAAATTGTCATGCGCAACCGGGAACTGCAAACATTGGACGAAACCAAAATTATTGAGCAAGCAAAATCAGAAATGAAACGAATAGTTGCTAAAATTCAGTATGGAATTAAGGAAAATAAATAACTACAGATTTTCGCTGATTGAATCGATATCGAATTTTTTAAATCAATGTCATCTGTGAAAGCTGCGGTTTAATTTTAGGCCAACTTATTTTATTCGGATTATATTTACGAGGTAAAGAAAATGAAAAAACTGGAAGAACTCATTATGGCAGCACGCGGGAAAATCAAAGTTGATTTGGTTCTGAAAAATTGCCAATTAATCAATGTCCTGTCACACGAAATTTATAAAACAGAAATAGCTGTATTTGATGACAAAATAGTTGGTGTCGAACCTGGTTACGAAGGTCGCGAAGAGATCGATCTGGCAAATATGTATATTGCCCCCGGTTTCATCGATGGGCACGTGCATATTGAAAGCTCAATGGTCGAAGTCCCCCAATTTACCCGTGCGGTTTTGCCACTTGGTACAACTTCCGTCGTAACGGATCCCCATGAAATCGCGAATGTCCTTGGTTACGAGGGCATCCGGTACATGATGGACTCCAGCAAATATAATCCATTAAACGTCTTTTTCATGCTTCCCTCATGTGTTCCATCAACGCACCTGGAGACGGCTGGTTCAACCCTGCGCGCTTTCGATATTTTTCCCTTCCTGCGCGAGAAATGGGTTTTAGGGCTCGCTGAAATTATGAATTTTCCGGGAGTTTTAAACACCGACCCCGAAGTGCTGGATAAATTAAAAATTTCACAGGATAAGCGAATCGATGGTCATGCGCCGGGGCTCTCCAAAATGGATTTAAGCGGTTATATCATCGCCGGTATTAACTCTGATCATGAATGTACCACCGTTCCCGAAGCCCAGGAAAAGCTACGAAAAGGAATGTATATCATGATTCGGGAAGGAACGGGCACCAAAAATTTACGTGACCTTTTACCGCTGGTAACGAAAGAAAATTGTCGCCATTGCCTGTTTGTTACCGATGACCGCCACCCGGATGATATTCTGGAAGAGGGGCATATCAATTTCATGGTTAAAACAGCTATTCAACAGGGAATCGATCCAATCATGGCAATTCAGATGGCCACTTTAAATACCGCTGAATACTTTGGTCTCAAAGAGTTAGGTGCCATCGCACCGGGAAAATTGGCAGATATGGTGGTGATTGATGATCTGGAGAACTTTAATATTAAAAAGGTTTTTAAAAACGGTAAACTGGTTGCCATGAATGGAATTCCGATTTATGACCAGGTTATGCGTCCACAAGCCACCCTCCGGGGTTCGGTTAATATTCGGTGGCTGGAAGGTGGTGAATTTGATATTCCCGCGCACGGGGAACGCTGCCGGGTCATTGGAATTGTTAAGGACCAAATTTTCACCCGGGAATTAATAGAAAATATCAAAATCGAAAATGATCGGGTGGTTTCTGATACGGCCAATGATATTCTCCGGCTCTACGTTGTCGAACGTCATCATGGTTCAGGGCGGATCGGTAAAGGCTTAATTAAAGGTTTTGGCCTAAAGACTGGTGCAGTCGCTTTGACAATAGCCCACGATTCGCATAACATCGTTGTCGTAGGTGTGGAAACCAGTGCGATTGTCCAGGCCGTAATTCAATTGAATAAAATGGGAGGAGGTATTGCGATTACATCATCGGATGGGGTTTTAAATAGTATTGAATTGCCTATTGCCGGATTAATGTCAAATAAACCATTAGAGTACGTCAGCCAAAAAATCAAGGAAATGAATAAATTATTATATCAATCCGGCGTACAACTGACAGACCCCCTGATGACTTTATCGTTTATGGCGCTGCCCGTTATTCCACAATTAAAATTGACAGATCAGGGACTGGTCAATGTTGATCAATTTAAATTTGTTGATTTATTTGTATAGACGTGCTTGCTCAGCATGAATGGAGAAGCTACAAATTGTTAATGACTGGCGGAATACACATGATGCATAAAAAATGAATTAAGCAAAATAGCAATCAGGAGGATAATCGACGATAAGAAAAATTCGTCCCCTTCCTTATCATTTCAGGAAGGGGACTGGTGCATTACGCAGGGCTGGATTTGTTTAATTAATTCCAAGAGGGTTTTTTAATATTTAAATTTGAACATCCAATATTTAAACTTCAGCAAAAACTTCTGTTTGTGAAGGTAAAAATCCTGGAAAATCGACTTTGGAATTTCCCAGTCGCTCATTCAATCTAAAATTTTCCACTTTTAGACCTAATTGTCGGCTTATCGAATCCAAAAAGCTCATTTCATTCATATTAAAATTTCGGAGTTGGGGGACGGAAAGATTCACAAATCCAACAATTTGATCACGAACACGCAGCGGTACACTCACAAATCTTTTCATTCCATACACTCGCTGTAGCGAAAAAATTTCACCATTAAAATTTGCCAATTCAACTGTAATTAACGTTTTCCCGGCACTCATGACCGAAGAGACAGGTGGAATATTGAGCTGTAAATATTCAATTTTCGGAACTAATTCCCCGGGAAGCCCACTATAAGTAACTAATTCAGCACAATGAGCACCCAAATCAATCAAATAGACACCGCCAGCGTTTAAATTCAAGATTTCAAGCGTATCTTTTAACGTTTCAGAAAGAATGCTTTTTAAATCGGTGGCCTGATTTATTTTGGACAAAATTGGATTTAATAAAAGCTGTTCTGGTTCCAGCAATTCAAAATTCTCCTGCTTCTGTTTTTGGAACCAATGATTTTCCAATGATAGCCCCAAAAGATTGCACAGAAGCTCAAATTGCAGACAATCCTCGTCATCCAGGACAATTTTCTCCTCCCGCCAGAGATGCAGTCCGCCCCAAACTCTGTCGCGGGTTTTAAAAAGCAGACTCAAACCACTTTTTAATTTATTTTCCTGAAGTAATTCCAGAAAAACCTTTAAACGTTTACCAGGTTGGCCTGGTAATTGATGAAGATAAACACTTTTGTTTCCATCCGGAGAAAATTTCAGAAAATCATCTGGATTTAACTTTCCAATTTGCTGAATAATCTTGCCAGGAAGTCCCTGATTCACATAATGTGAGATAATAGTTCTATCGCGATCGTATTGAACAATAGCGCCAAGCTGATAATGAATCTTTTCCATAAATGACATTAATACAAAATCCAAAATTTCACTAATAGATTGGGAATTATTCAATAATTTATTTGAAACCACCTGTAACATTGGTTGCTCCTTCCCAGCGATAATTTACCGATTCATCAATTTACCACAACCATGAATCGACTGACGCTATGAAAAAATTTAACACTATTTTTTCTATGACGTTAAACTCAAAAAATTATCAATATTTAAAAATACTTTTCAAAATTGTAAATTAATTCATGAGTTGCAAAAAAGAGATCGGTATAATAGGTGCAAGCGATCCGATTTGCAGAAAAAAATTTTATAAAATTGTGTGAACTTTTTGTAACAGGTCTCTGCAGAAGCCAGGCGCTAAGAAATGAAAATCAGGTAAGGTTATACATTCATGGGGGACGAGCCCCCAACAATCTATTCTGTGGCCATGAGTTGGTTAATAATTCGGGGTAATCTGGAAATTGGTCCCCTAAAATCAGGTTCAAATGCTTTATGTTCACTTCCATTCCGTAGTTCCCGACTGAGTGATAATCCCGAACGATCATAGTGAACACAATCCAGCGTTAAAAATGTTTTCATTCTAAGATTGGCGACGATTATATCATTCACGGGATCATTCCCCACCATCAAACATTTTTCCGGGGTAACATTGATCATCTCACAAATTTGTTGATAATATTCTAACCGGGGCTTACAATAGCTCATATTTTCAATATGGGTAATCAAAGTATAAGGCAGATCCGCAATCCCCGCCCAGGAGAGACGTTTAAGTTGAATATTTAAGGGAAACATCGGATTTGAGGCGATGACTAGCTTTAAATTTTTGGCAAGCAAGCGCTGCATGACGGTTTTAACACCTTTCGGCACCGTTACTAATGATTCAAACTGATCATACTCCGTCGCATAAAATTCCTTGAATCTTTGCCAAAGCAGCTCCTTCTTATCCTCAAAATCTTTTGCAAACACATTAAAGTAATAATCAACATTCAACATCTCGCCATTATTCTGGAGCAGCGCCTGGCTGGCTGTCATGAGCCGAACTTTAAACAGGTCTTCCGGCATTAAATCTTTAAACCAGATAGCGACTTTTGATATATAATTTTTAAAATACTCTTTTTCATCAAACAAAATCAGCGTATTATCCAGATCAAACAGCACCGCTTCCAGCATTTTGTCGCCTTATAAATAGAAATTGAGATAACAGAAATAAAATACCATTGGTGAAATTCTTTTTGGTAACATTAAATTATTTAATGCGTTATAAGATTGTATCTTTCCATAATCTTTTGAATCCGCTCTTTTTCTGATGGCGTAATTTTTAAATTCGGATGGGTAACGGTATTTGAACATAATCCCAATAGACTCATGGCTGTTTTAATCCCCGAAAGAAATGATCCGCTTTCATAGACCTTCCAGATCTCATTGAGCTGATGCTGCAATTGATAGGCAGCCTCAATTTGCCGCTTTTTAATCAGGTTAAAAAGCGTTACACATAAACCCGGAACCAGATTTGACAATCCATCCAATCCGCCATCAGCGCCTTCGAGTATTCCGCTGGTCCAGAGATGTGATTTTCCAATAAAAATTTTAAAGTTGGGACGTTCCTTTTTTAATTCGATAAGTTTAAGCAAATTTAAAAAATCGACTGAACTATCTTTAATTCCAATTATCTTCTCTATCGTCATCAGTTTCCGAACAACATCCGGTGTGATATTGATTTTGGTGGTTGACGGGATATTATAAAGCATTAACGGGTGTTTTGACGCGGCCGCGATTGTTTCATAAAAATCAACAAGTTCAGACTGGTGGTTAAGTGAATAAAAATAATAGGGATGCAAAACAATAGCGTCAATATCCAGGCGATTTGCATATTCAACTTTTTTCAAAACCCGGCGAGTACTGGTATCACTCACGCCCCAGAAGAGCAGGGTTTGATTTTTCACTTCATCAATTGCAATATTTATCGCTTTTTGTTGTTCGGAATCGAGCAAATTCACTGCTTCACCGGTCGTGCTATTCACAAAAATACCATGAACCTGTGCATCCAAAACATGTCGAAGACAACGTCGCAATGATAATTCATCAATTGTCTCATCGGCATTTAATGGGCTGATGATGGGAACAACAATACCTTCCATTTGAGCTGGATTTTTCATGATACACCTCCACACCATTTTATTTTTATGGAATCTACGAATTTTTTAATTTCAAATCAAGTAATTTTATTCAATCTTGACAGAAAATTCCAGGGTGAACTTATTGAGCTTTATAAAATCAAGCAGCTAATCTCTTGGCTGATAATCAATTATTGTGAGGAATTGAAAATAGCCCGTGATAAGCGGTTCAAGATTGATGGTCGTCCACAAAATTAATTTTGAATAGCTACCGGATTCGATAAACGGAAAATAATTTTTAATTTGCCGGATAGGAGTGCCGATGCATTCCTGACACAATCAAATCGTAAAATAGGCTCAGATGTTGAACGGAATGCATCGCTCCTAGTGGTAAAGCACCTTAATTCTATTAAAATAAACAGGTTAACAATTATCAGCTGTATCCGCTCAATAATAGATGGTAACGACATCAATTTGAGTTTACAAGAAAAAAAAGGTAACCGATCACAGGGAATAGTATCAAATTTGTTGTGTCGCCGGTTTTAC
>DYKB01000195.1 GCA_020722815.1 Caldithrix sp.
GACAACGATGACCGTGGAATTCGAATGCCCAGTCCGGCGGATAATGTTTGTTTGACTTCATATTTATTTCCTTTCAAGAAAATGTTTTAGTTAATTTTGCTCATTTTTTTTCTAATGATACATCATGAAATTGATTTCATATTCTTTAATAATAGCAATGAAATAAGAGATAAGTTATCCTGATAAATCATTATGCCAGCCGTCCCACCAGCAGGGACAACATCGTCTTTTCTTTAGTTTTACCATTACACATCCTCAAAATAAACTGTTTTTAGATTTGAATCTTTGCAAACGCTCCAAGCCTTCGCAAGGGTCTTCATCATAAAATTTCACGCTTCAACTGCTGCGCCCTGCTCTTTGGCAGCCTCCAGAATATCCTGATCGGTAATCGCGATCCGATCCGGGTTCTGCACCATTTTGTGCAGAATATTGCTATCTGGCAGATTCCCCACTGCGGCTAACACATCGCCCACATAAACGACGGGATAAATGTTCTCGCCGAAATATTGATACGCCAGCGATCCTAATTGATCCAATTGGATGTCGCTCTCTGTTTTATCCACCACTTCGGTTTCAATGTCTTGATCATCCTTAAACCACCCTTTTAGAGCGGTACGGATCATATCGGTGGGATAGGTCTGGCAGCAGGATTTCATGTCGCCGTTCAAAATAACTTTGATTGTCATGTGAACTCCTCGATTAAAATTTCGATCACTTTTTTGGGGTCTGTTGCTACTCGTAATTTCTCACGAAATGGAGCATTGCCTATTGCCGGTTCCATTTTCTGCACCACTGCATAGAATTCGTTTTGCATTTGTGGCGGTGCAATAATTAAAAAATGACCTGATACCGATAAATTTCAGCCGTTGTAAGGTATTCTCAAAATAAATGCTAAAATCGCGCAACGACCTTAGCGACCACCACAGCAGTTGGCTATATTTGCCAATTTCGCCAAAAGCATTTTCAAGATAAACTGGCAGTGATTTATTTTTAATCGATGTTGATTTCATTTCTTTGACAAATTTTTTGAAAAAGTCAAAATTAGAAAGCGATCAAAAAGTTTATTGAGTGTCTGTCCAAAAACACATCCGGAACTGTCATTGCAAGGAGCGTTTTGTGCGACGAAGCCATCTCCGCTGTTTAACGATGGAATTGCGAGCCTAAAAAACAGGCTGCGGCAAAAAACGCCTCGCCATGACAGGTACTGGTATTTTCGGACCGACTCTAATTATCCTCTGGCTAACATTCAATTTCTTTGTGACCTCTGAGTCTCCGCGGCAAAATTTATGAATAATTCAGGCTACGACTTCGCCAGAATCAATTCGACATAATTTTTTTCAGTTCTCAATGGGCATAGCTGGAAGCGCTATTTCTGCAAAAACTTCAATCCAATCGCTCGGTGTGGTCCACCAATTTGCCCTCGAGATAAGCATTCACGGCATCGTCAATCCTGGAGATGCTAGTGACAATCGGCTGGATGCCAGCCTCCTTCATGCTTTCGTAGGCGCCAGCCCCCATACCGCGAGCCAGTAAGATTTGACAGTCAGCAATGGCCGCGGCCATGCGGACGTGCCGCGACTGAGAGGCTGCTCCGAAACCATGCCCGCGGGGATCGTTCACCTCGCTGTGCGGCTCACTCTGAAATTGCGCATGACCCAGTTTATCGCGGCGCTCGCGGCCCACTATTTTTCCGTTTTCAACAGTGACAACAACATAAAACGGTGCTCGACCAAAATGTTGACTGATCGTTATCTCATCCTCGGTAACAATTGCTATTTTCATCGTTTGTCTCCTAAATTATTGGCTAATTTGTGAATTTATTTTTATTTAATTTTTTCTCTAAGCCCTCTGTGGCTAAATCTTATTGCTCTTCCCATGGCCACATCCTGGCTTCGGGACTGTTGGGATAAGAATCCCGAATCGCTGACATCGCCTCTCGAAATTCCTGGCTATCGTAGCTTTTTAAATATTGCGCCATTCCCCGCCAGAACAGCAGTGTCGCGGATCGGGGATGGCTGGCAAATTTCTCCAGGCCGTCGGTCAAAATCGTAATGGCTTCATCATATTTTCCCCGCGGAATCTGATAAGCCGCCAATCCCAATCGCATCACGATCCGAAAATCTTCGGGCGGCAAATAGCCCGGCAATGAATAGAGCAGCTTGCCACGATAGTCCAGAAAGTAAAATGACGGCGTCCACACCGCAGATTAACTCGATCGGACGTGATGTTCTTTCAAAATATCCAGCCGCAGGGGAACGAACCAATGGTACAACTCGGCGCTCACTGCTGGATCAGGATAAGTGACCGCATACATCTTGCGGCAGCC
>DYKB01000196.1 GCA_020722815.1 Caldithrix sp.
AAAATCATAAGTCGGCATAATAAACCTCGTTTATATTGTCAATTAAGAGGTGGGATAAATCAACCTGGACATTTTGTTTTAAAGTAATGCTAATAAATCCCGACAGGTCGGGATGAGATTTTAGTGGTTAACTTATTTTATCCAACCTCCTTAAAAAACCGAGTGAGTGAAAACGATCTAACATGAATTAAAAAATCAAGTAGTTAGACAAAGGACAAGCAGAAAATTAACCCGCCTCCTTAATCTCACTCCCTTAATATTTTCCAATAAATTCTTTTCCAGTTCCAATTAACGGATCCCCTGGCTGCCATTCAGCGGGAGCCGCTTTTCCAGGATTTTGTTCCACGGCTTGCAGCGCTTTAATTTGACGAATTAACTCACTGACATTCCTTCCCACTGGCGGCGTTAACATTTCAACTGCTTTCACAAATCCGTTCGGATCGATAATAAATCGACCACGCACTGCTAATCCAGAGTCTTCCTGATAGACGCCGTAAGCTTTTGCCACTGCGCCATTGGCGTCTGATGCCATTGGATATTCCACATTTTTAATAGTCGGCGATGTCTTTTTCCACATCCAATGTGAAAAATGCGTATCGGTACTGATGGCAATGACTTCAACATTTAATTTTTTCAGCTCATTATATTTCTTCGCAACTGCGGAGAGCTCGGTTGGTCATACAAAGGTGAAGTCAGCGGGATAAAAACAGACCACCCGCCATTTTCCATTATAATCAGACAATTTGACTAGCTTGATTTCATCACCCACCACAGCAGGGAGCTCAAAGTTAATCGCCCTGTCCCCAGGTCTCAATACCTGCTGAATTTCTGAAGCTTTAACTGGCGTATCAGTTTTAAGCGCAGCGCCAGGCTCATTTTCATTGGACGAGCCGCAGGCACCCAGAACCTGGGAATAGACCATGACTGGACTGGTAATGAAAACAAACAGAAATAGCACCAGGATTATTTGCTTAAATTTCATTTTTTTGTCTCCTTTAAAATGATGACAAAATTTGTTAGATCGTTTTCACTACATTCGATTTACCAAATATTAGATGCACGAAAGTCAAAAAAGATTTATGAGTGCACTCTAAAAACCGCTAATTCCGCCATCCGTCAATTGACGGACGGTCAACGCCTTATTAGAGTGGACTCATTTATATTTTGGGGATAAAATAAATTATTCATTTCTATTTTTCAAGCAATTTTTAAAATGGTCAATTATTTTCAAATTGCTGAGTTAGTATATCACGCTCCCCCTAATTTGCAAAAGCATCATTGATAGAATGGGAGAATATTGTAATTCGCTTTCGCTGGCTTCCACCTTTATCGCCCGATACGCCTGTGGATGGAGAAATTGGCAAGACCGCGATTCGACAATACTTTTCTATCCCAATTGCCCAGTTAGCCAATTACCTAAATTTAGCTTGGCATTTTTAATTTAAAATTCTATTTATATTCAACACAAATTCTGTAGGATAAGCTCTGATGAATAAAAAGAAATCTGAAACCAGGTTAACCAAAGAAGAATTTCTCGAAAGCATGCAAAATCGTAAGCTCTCGAATTCGAAAGCCATCGCTAAATTAACCCAGCAACTTCATCAATATGATCAGAAATACAATATGCGGTCAGAAGTCTTTTATAAATTGATCGTCGGAACACCGCTTGAGGATCAACCTGATTTTCTCGACTGGGCCATGTGTCATCGGGCTTACTTTAGAACCCTGCAATCGAAATTCTCGTTGAAAGAGGCGATTGCTAATGTTGCCTGATTCATACCATCAACAACTTATTTCTGATCGATAATAATCAAAAAAATATTTTACGAGCTGATACAGTGCCACATCACCAATTTAACTACAAAAACAAGAAATTAATTAACTTCCCACATCACTTGCACGATGAGAAAGGACGAATCTGTTCGTTCTCAGGTGAATTGAATTATTGATAGGAATTTTGATTTTTCAAGGGGTCAAAAAAATCGAGGACATCATCCTCTGTCCTCCAGCTATTTTCCATTTTCAGAGCGCCATGCCATATCCAGCATCCTCATAGCGTCTGGCCTAATGGAAATATAGCCAACATAAACCTGAAAATCAAGCAAAATTTCAAAAAAGAATGTAACCAGGCAGTGTCGCTGCCGAACCAGGCAGCAATCCAATCATGGAAGGACTCTTTAAATGCCGACGCGATCAAAATAACCGTAATCATCGCTCGGCTCACCGTCTGCCACTCTACTTACTGCCGGCGGCGGCCGCGACGCCGCATCTTTCCACAATCCGCAGTGTCGCAATATTTTCTCAACCACTTCCGGCTGACATTT
>DYKB01000039.1 GCA_020722815.1 Caldithrix sp.
TCAGTAAAACCGGCGACACAACAAATTTGATACTATTCCCTGTGATCGGTTACTTGGACTGTTATAAATAAAGCAAATTTTATTATATAATAGATACTAAAAAATGTTCGTTTTCGCTGTTTTTCTCTTTGAGAGGAGGTTGCATGCGTTTTAAAAAGGGTATCTGGATAGTCCTATTTCTCATTATTGGACATTTGCTACTTATCCCTTCAAGCCACGCTGGCGTGACCGGAAAAATAGCTGGTCGGGTCATTGACTCAAATACGGGGGAACCACTTCCCGGTGCAAATGTGATGCTAAAAGGTATCATACGGGAAGGGACCACCCAGTTATTCAGTCCAGAAAAAATCATGGGTTCTGCCACCGACATGAATGGAGAATACTTCATTATTAATATTCCGCCCGGGACTTATGTATTGGAAACATCTTACATCGGTTATAACAAACAAACTTTTCGGAATATTAAAGTTTCCACCGATCATACAACGCGACAGGATTTTAAATTAGTTCAGACGGCACTGGATGTTGGGCAGGAAGTGGTGGTTACGGCGGAGCGGGAAATGATTCGGAAGGATTTAACGGCTTCTGCAGTTTCGGTGTCAAGTGAGGAAATTGAGATGCTTCCGGTACGTTCCGTGGGGGATGTGCTTGAATTACAGGCAGGCGTGGTGCGAGATGCCGGTGGTGCACTACATATTCGTGGGGGCCGTTCGTCTGAAATTACTTATCTGGTCGATGGAATGCAGGTGATTGATCCGCTGAGTCGTGCTTCTGGATTATTCATTGATAACCAGGCCATTCAGGAACTTCAGGCGATTACCGGAACGTTTAATGCTGAATATGGTCAGGCCCTTTCCGGCGTGGTGAATATCGTCACCAAGCAGGGGAGTGAAAATTTTCGATTTAATATTACTGGTTATTTTGGTGATCATCTCAGCTATGATGAAGAGACCTATTCAGTGATGGATAATGTCGAATGGGCGAACGCTGCCGCGCGTGCTTTGACTTTTAGCGGCCGACCACTTTTTTACGATTTTTCGGATGCGCAAAGCCTGGAAGATATTCTGGTTAAGAAGACGCATTTAAAGAAAAAGACATATTTAACCACTTATAATCCACTTACCAACCTGGATTTCCAATTTAACCTGAGTGGACCGATTCCATATACCCGTAAAAAAGTGACCTATTTCGTTTCAGGGCGTTTTCAGGATGAGCCAAGTTATACCTATGGCAAACGCTATTTCATGCCCTGGGGATATCAGAGCCCGGCCCGTGATACGGTTCACACTTTCGAATCTGCGGATAATAAATTAATGCCATTGGGTTGGTTTAAAAATTTATCACTTCAATCCAAATTATTTTATCGGCCGATTCCCTCAATGAATTTTAGTTACGGTTTATATCTAAACGACTTTACTTCACGGGGTGGAAGCTGGTATTATAAATATGTGCCAGACGCGACGAGTACTGGCTATACCAATAGTCAAACCCATATTATCGCGCTCAATCATACCCTTTCCAGTAAAACTTTTTATGAGTTGAAAGTCAGTTATTACCAGAAAAATTATAAAAATTATCTCTATGAAGATCCGTTCGATTATCGCTACATGCCCACCAAAAATGGTGATATCGAAAAATACGTATATGATAAACAAGAAAACGATCCGATTTCACTCACCCTTCGGAGTGATGACTTTACATTTTTTGGTAACGATGTCGGCCGAAGTCAGAACGATGTCAGCCATTACTCCGTCAAATTTGATATGACCAGCCAGATCACCAAACGTCATCTGCTTAAGTGGGGAGTTGAAGGCCGAACGCACGATTTATTCAACGATTATTACGAGTTACAATTTGATGAAACGACTTATCGTCCCTATATTCCCAATGATAGTTCTTCGGCTTTCCATCAGAAATATCATTATAAGCCGGATGAGTTTTCGGCCTATCTTCAGGATAAAATTGAATTTCAGGAATTAATTATCAATCTTGGCATTCGCTATGATTATTTTAACTCTGATGGCATATTGCTCTCCGATCCGGCTGAACCTGAGCTTTATGACCCGTATAATCCTCAATATCGTTATGTGGGTTACGATCCCAAGGTACCCCAAGCAGAATGGGGACGCGAAACGACACCGGCGGAACGTTCACAATACTGGTATAAAAAAGCAAAGGCCAAACAGCAGATAAGCCCCCGCCTTGGTCTTTCCTTCCCAATTACTGAAAAAGGTGTCATCCACTTTTCGTATGGACACTTTTTTCAGACACCGCAACTCAGCTATCTGTATGAAAATCCCAAATTCTGGGTGGATTTAACCAAGGCAGGTGTTTCGCCGCGTATTGGCAATGCCGATATTAATGCCGAACGGACAGTGATGTATGAAATGGGTTTACAGCAGGGGCTGTGGGAAAATTTATTTTTACATGTCACAGGATTTTATCGCGATATTCGCGACTGGGTTGGAATCAGTCCGGCCATTGATACCTATCGTGGCACCACTTATCATAAATATATCAATAATGATCATGCCACTGTTAAAGGTATCACTTTGTCTGGGCAATATCGTCAGTCTCAATTTGCGATAAATTTAGATTACACCTATATGGTCGCCAAAGGAACCTATTCGAATCCGGACCAGGCCTACAACAGTGCCCGCAGCCAGGAAGAACCGCTCCTCCAGCTTATCAGTCTGGACTGGGATCAACGGCATTCGTTGAATATGACCACCAGCTACAACTATCGCGGATGGAATGCGAGTCTGATAAGCTCACTCAATACAGGTTTACCGTATACACCATCTTTTGCCCGAGGTGAATCCACTGGATCGAGTACGCAAAGTGGTTTACGCGAAAACAGTGAAGTTCGTCCCACCGTTTATAATCTCGATTTACGGGTATCAAAACGAATCAAGCTGGGTAGTTTTTACACCGATATTTTATTGAATGTCTTTAATCTGCTGGATACGCGTAATGCTCGCAATGTCTATTCCGATACCGGTCGACCGGATTATACTTTTGAAGGGTACACCCAAATTGATCGGGATCCAGGACGTCCGGATGTCGAGATTTCCAATGTCGCTGAATATTATCAACGACCTGGTAATTATTATGCGCCGCGCTTTATCCAGTTAGGATTAAGTTTTGGTTTATAATTTAAGTTTTGCAGGCTAATAACCGACAAAACTGGTTGAATTTTAATTCAGACCAGCCAGGTAAAATTTTAATAAATAAATTATTTAATCAAGATAAATGAGGTTAAAATGGATCGACGATCACTCTTCATCATATTGATTGCCATTTGCCTGTTGCAGGGAAGTCTGATGGCGCAAACGGTAAGTCGCGCGGGGACGACATCTGCACCATTTTTAAAAATTGGTGTTGGTGCTCGGGCGTTGGCGATGGGGGAAGCGTATGTGACCCAGGCGACTGACGTGACCGCAATTTATTGGAATCCGGGGGCCATGGGCGTCATCAACCGCAATCAATTTATTTTCAATCATTATGAATACGTTGCCGATTTAAGTTTCGATTTCGCCGGTCTGGTACTCCAGATGCCGGGTGTTGGAATAGTCGGTTTTCAATTTACTTATCTGGGAGCGCCGGATATTGAAAGAACCACCCTGAATGATCAGGACGGAACCGGCGAAATGGTTTCCGCCAATTTCTTCTCCGCCGGCCTGAGTTTTGGACGTTCCCTGACCGATAGATTTTCAATCGGTGGAACCGCCAAATATGTTCAGGAAAATTTATGGCATTCAAAAGCGACGGGAATTGCTTTTGATATTGGTGTTCTTTACACGACTATTTTTAAAAATATTCATATTGGTATGTCCATCTCGAACTTTGGTACCTCCATGAGTATGAATGGTCGTGATCTCCTGATTCAACATGATATTGATCCGACTGCCGCCGGAAATAACGAAACCATCAATGCTAATTTATCAACAGATAGTTATCCGATGCCCATTTTCTATCGTTTTGGTTTATCTTCAAATCTGGGCAAGGACATTCTGGGATTGCAGACACATGATCTTATTCTGGCTGTAGATGCTTTACATCCCAATGATAATAAGGAATATGTCAATGTCGGGACTGAATATCAATATAATAAAATGATTGCGCTGCGTGCCGGTTATCGACAACTCTTCCTGAAAGATGCGGAAGGTGGCCTGACGTATGGATTTGGTCTGCATTTCAATCTACGTTCTTTCGAAATCAATTTAGATTATGCCGCTGTCGATTTTGGTCGGCTGGATTATGTGAATAAATTTTCCTTAATTTTCTCCTTTTAATTACAAAGGTGAGGTCTGAAAATGAGAAATAAAATTGTAATCAGTTTTTTAATACTCATATTGCTCATTAGCATCGCTTATTCTCAGGATGCGCATGGCGATCGCACCAATCGTTCCCGAAATGTTCATGCCGGTAACCTGATCCGCGTGACCTATTGGAATCACGGCATGATGGGTTCGATCAAGGGTGATAATAGTATCATTTATGGAGGTGAATGGCCGATTAACAGCAGTCTGGTGCAAATGGGAAATGCCTCAAGCTATATTATGGCGGAACTTAACGCTTTTGCCGGGATTGATTCTATTTCTGGTGACTCAACTTTTACGACCATCACCCCGGCTGCTTTTTGTCAGGGATGGGACCCCAACATCTTTTCGCATGATGAGTTGGGTACTTTTCTTGGATTTGAACCGCTTCCCGGCTATTTTAATGTCGATAATCCAGAGATTTATGCCCGTTCCGCCATGAGCCATCAACCAATTACCTGGCCACGATTTTGGCCGGATAAATTAGAAGATGCAGTTGATCCGGGCTGGCGGGGCAAATGGAACGGTTATTTCGGAAAAGGCCAGTTTAATGCTGACCAGGAAAGTTACCATGTGCTCGACGATTATCCTTTTAAGAAAAAAATCCAGGGACTCGACATGCCGCTACCGATTCCATCTGAACCGGATCGTGGGGGAATTGGTTTAAAAAAATCGATTCGTGGTTTACAATGGTCAAATCCCAGCGCAGAGGATTGTATTTTCTGGATTTATGAAATTAAAAACATTGGTGAAAATCAGTTAAAAAAGACCGTTTTTGGGTTAAATGTCGGGGCTTCGATGGGGGCTGTTTTTGGTTTGAACACCGATTGGATGGACGATGCGGCGACATTTTATCGCGACATCGGCCTGACGGTGAATTGGGATTATGATAATATTGGTACACAAGGTTATTCACCTGTGCCCTGGGTCGGTTTTGCATTCCTGGAAAGCCCAGGCAATTCTATTGATGGAATCGATAACGATGGTGATGGTTTTATAGCACCTGGCGGCGGGAAATTAATACAAACTTCTGATTTCACGCGTTTTGTCGGTGTTGGGGAATCAATCGTATTGATAGATTATAACACCAAAGATTATAAGCGTACCGTAGCACAAATGCCACCTGAGGGTGTCAAGATACAATTTGGCGAGATGACCTATCTCAAACAACCCAATACCCCTTTAATTGAAGTCCCGCGGAATGGTGTTGATGATAACTTAAATGGCATTATTGATGAAGCCGATGGTGCTGAAATTACTGAAACCGGCGAAACTTATTACCTCTATATTCAGGACCCGGTTTATAACCGTCAGAGCTATCTCGCCAAGGATTATAGTACGGGTGAGGGTTTAGCCAATCTTTTAATCGATGAACGACGCGATGATGGCATCGATAATGATGGTGATTGGGACCCGCGATCCGATGATGTTGGACTGGATGGAGCTGAAGCTACCGGTGATCAGGGTGAAGGGAATGGTCTGCCAACCCCGGGACAGGGTGATTTACCCGGCGAACCGAGTGTAGACCGTGTTGATGTCGCTGAGTCTGATCAGATCGGTTTAACCAGTTTTATTTTCTACGAATATGGCAGTGTGACCTATTCCAATGACGAACAGATGTGGGGCGTCAATTTGCCTGGATATTTTGATGGCCATCTGGAAAATGTCGATGCGGATTATATTTTTTCTTCCGGCTATTTCCCTTTGTTACCGGGTCAGCGCGAGGCTTTTTCGGTTGGCATGGTCTATGGCTGGAATGATGCCGATATTATTGGTAATAAAAAGACTGTGCAGGATATTTACGATGCCAATTATAATTTTGCACTGGCCCCGCAACTGCCAACATTAACAGTTGTCCCTGGTGATGGCAAAGTGACTCTGTATTGGGATGACAAGGCAGAGGAAAGCAAAGACCGCTATCTAAATGATTATGATTTTGAAGGTTACAAAATTTATCGGGCGACAGATCCAGGTTTTAAGGATGCCATGACCAATGTCATTGACGAACAATTAGGTGCCTACAATATAAAAACACCACTCGCTGTTTTTGATAAAATTGATGGCGTTTACGGCTTCTTTCAGAAAGCGTATAGTAGTGGCGTTCAGTACTATTTAGGGTCCGAATCCGGTCTGGTACACACTTATGTTGATTCGCCGGTGGTAAATGGCAGACGATACTACTACGCGGTCACTGCTTATGATAAAGGTTCTCTGAAAGACAATATTTTACCATCTGAAACAAGTAAATACGTCGCAATTGATGCTGCTGGGAAAATACAGGAAAAAGGTAAAAATGTTGCGGTAGTAGTACCCGCCGCGCCTGTCGTTGGATACGTTCCGCCTGAATTTGATATTCAACCACAACATGTCGGGCCATCGAAAGTGGGAAGTGGTTTGGTTCGTTGCCGCTTCCTGGAACCGGACTCGATCAAAGAAGGTCGGAAATATGAGCTGCAATTTCTTGATAATGCTTCGGATGGTATTGATAATGATGGTGATAAAAATATCGATGTGGCTGATCGCGATGAGTTGATTCCTCTTGAAACCACTGGTTTTATCCTGAAGGATATCACGAATGGAACCACCCCCATCGACACCGTTATTTTCAAGGATTATCGCTGGATCGATACCACCTGGACAATCATTAAAAATCTCTATGAAGATTCAGATAAGGAAAATAGCAGTTTAAGAGCTATTTCGCATGGAATTGAATTTTACATTATGAATCCGCCAGCGGCCCCCGGTGTTGTCAATGTTGAGGATGAATATGGCCAGGGAATTCGTAATGGAATCAAGTGGAGCCAGAATATTGATCCCAATTTTACCTACCTGCTCGATTTTGGTCGCTGGGAAAGTACGATTTATAAGAATGGTATCTTTTATCCCCGTCAATTTAAAATGGTTTTTTATGATAATATTGTCGATACTTCAACCGCTGCCGCGCTGGGATTACGTAAATTTACCACGACGATTAAAATCCCTGCCAAACCATCAAATTTTAAAATTTTTGATATTTTGTCCGGGAAAGAAGTCAATTACGCTTTTCGGGAAAATCGTAAAACCGGGCCGACTCCGGCTGGCTTTTTCTCGGCGAAAGATGAAGTTTGGATATTGGAAACATTACCAACTGACACAACGATCATCTCTTTCTACCTTTTGAATAACTCTGCTGATGATTCGTTGGATTTCTATCAATATTACCATCACTATTTGGGCGAAGGAGATACGCTTTATCTTTACCCCGATTTTCAATTTACCTCAGCGAATCGTTTTCAATTTAGTACGAAGGCGCAAAAACTGGATGTTACTGCTGCAAAAGCCGGAATTGATCAAATTCGTGTCGTACCGAATCCGTATGTTGCCGCAGCTGCCTGGGAACCAACCAATCCATTCCGATCTGGTCGTGGACCACGAAAAATTCAGTTTATCAACTTGCCGTCAAAGTGTACCATTCGAATTTTTGCAGTGGATGGCACTTTAGTTAAAACGCTGGAACATGATGCCATGCTGACCAATGGTGCTGAAGAATGGGATTTATTAACGAAAGATAATATGGATGTGGCTTATGGCCTCTATATCTATCATGTCGATGCGCCGGATATTGGTCAACATGTTGGACGTTTTATTGTTATTAAATAATTTATCATTTAATTTTCATCCTTAATGTTGGGTTTGGGAGAACAGCACTGTTCTGGCGGCTTATTTACAAACAGTGCTGTACTCCTTTTTTTATTTACAGGTATCCCGATGAAAAATAAACCAATGCGGACAGGATTACTACTCGTTTTTCTGGCTGTACTTATCTTTAATTGTAATCGAGATGATAAAAAGATTGTTGCCAGTTTTGGTGAACATCAAATTACGCTGGATGAATTTCGGGTCGCTTACCTGAATGTTGTGAAACAACCCAATGTTTTCGACTCAAAGAAATTACGCGAATCTTTTCTCGATGAATTGATCAATCGGCGTTTACTGGCGCAGGTAGCACAAACAAAAGAATTAAATAACAATGAAAAACTAAAACTCAATCTCGAAGCTTTTCAAAATAAATGTCTCCGGGATGAGCATTATCAGGTTATTATTGCGCCAAAGGTGCAAATCAGTGAAAGCTTGCTTGTTAAAACCTATCAATATTCGCGGGAACAACGCCGGGTAAAACATCTTTTTTTTAATCGGAAAGAGCAAGCTGATTCAGTGTATTCTCTTTTGCAAAAGGGACTTGATTTTGATGAAGCAGCGCACCATATCTTTCAGGATACGACACTGGCGAATTCGGGTGGCGATCTGGGATGGGTCTATTGGGATCAGATGGAGTACGATCTGGCAATGGCGGTATTTGAACAGCCATTAAATCAAATTTCACAACCAGTCTCTTCATCTTTTGGCTATCATATTATAAAAGTAATCGATTGGAAAAAAGACCCATTTATCACCAGTGAAGAACTTGTAAAAAATCGTGAACATCATTTAAATCTGCTGAAGTTGAAAATTGGTGATCGGATTGCCAATCAATACATCGAAGACATGATGAAAAAGGTGAAAATTCAGGTGAATCCCCGCGCCATGAAAATTGTCGCCGAAAAACTTGAAGTTCACTTAAAAGAGAAAGCAAATCCACTCCTGAAGCAAAGCCCGCCACGACTAACGGCAACTGAACAAGGAAATATAGAACGAAACCTCTGGAATTTACGAAACGAAGCACTGTTTTATATTGATGATAAAGTTATGACAATCGGGGAATTTGTGAGTTATTTGCCCTATATCCCCACCCAGGCATTGCATCGGAATTTTAAAACCGTAATGAACTTTGCAATTCGTGATGCGGAATTAACACGGGAAGCCAACGACTTGCATCTGGCTGATAACGCCACGGTGCGAACAAAGGTGAAACTATTCGAAGAATATCAATTACAGCTTCTGCTTCGAAAACAAATTATCGATAGTATTAAAATAACAGATCAGGAAATTGAAGAAAAATTCCGGGAACTATCTCAAAGTCACGATGTTAATATGTCATTCGAAGAATATCGACCGATCATTGGTGATGTTCTGCAGCGAGAGTATCGATCAACCCGTGTTCCTCAATTCATTCAACAGGAGCGCGCAAAGGTCAAAATTCAAAAAAACGTTGAAATTATTCACCAATATTATGATGCTATCAACAATCCAACGACAGATTGAAAATAAACTTTAATCAACAGATTGTAAATTTATATTTTTTATGGCCTGCGCGCTTTTTTGCTTCGCAAAAAAGCGGCATGGCTGTTCATCGACAAGCGTATATTCATAAAATCGTGCTGGAACAGGTATCAATTGACTATTCGGAAACGGAAACAGGATGAAAACGATTTTTTTATTCATTATGCTATGTTTATTGGCTGTAAATGCCTTTACCCAGGCATTTAATTCCGAGAAATTTCAGTCGGAACTAAAAAATATTACAGCCGGAAAAGAATTTCGAAATGTCAAATTAGGTATTGCATTGGCAAAACTTCCTTCGGGTGAAATGCTTATTTCACAAAATTTAAAAACTCCTTTTATGCCGGCTTCTACATTAAAACTAATTCTCACCGCGGCCGCCTTAAAAAATTATCCGATTGATCATATTTTTAAAGTCCCAGTTTATTCCGATGGAAAAATAGAAAATGGCATCCTGAAGGGTCAAATTTATATCAAAGGCATCGGGGCGCCAACAATTTTGTACGATTCATTGGTAAATAGTGCCAACGCGTTAAAAAATAAAGGGTTGAAAGAAATTAACGGAAACATTTTTTATGACGATTTTGCCTTTAAAGCGCAATCACCCCGCTATCCACCATTTGCCCGTGATCGCTGGTCGCCATGTGGGGCACTGGTCCTGAATTCAAATCGAATCGAATTAAAAATAATTTCCCGAACCCCAAAATTAATTGTGGAAAAAAGCCCCAATACTGCCTATGCAAAAATTAATGCCAATTTGACTTATTCGGATATTTCCAAACCATCTTCACCGGATATGCGTTATCAACAGGAGGCGGATGGCGATCTTTTCACCCTGTCCGGCACAGTTACCCGTTGGACCGAACAAACAAAGTACCTGGCATTGGGAGCGACTCGTCCTGGATTATATTTCACAACCGTTTTCAAGGAAGTATTGGAAGAGCAGGGAATTCAGTTTACCGGTAAAATACTCGCAAAGGCGTGTCCGGAAAATTTAACACGGCTCACTGAATTCTCATCTCCTTCCCTGAAAAAGATGTTAATCGAAATGAATACCACCAGTGATAATATTATCGCTGAAAACTTGTTTCGTAAAATTGGATATGATCATTTCGGTGCGCCTGCTGACGAGAAAAAGGCCGGCCAGTACATTCAGCAATTTGTGAATTCAATCACTCCTGATGAAAATTTTGTTTGTGCAGATGGCTCCGGGCTAAGTCCAGAAAGTCAGATAGCGCCTGAAACTTTTATTAACTTATTGATTTCATTTTATTTAAATTCACCCAAAATTCTGGATGTATTACCGATGGAACCGGTGAGTACTCCCCAATTTGATATTCTGGGGAAATCCGGTACTTTATCTGCACGGGGTTTGAATGCATTAGCGGGTTATATTCGATCCAAAAAATCAAAAAATTATTATGCATTTGTAATTCTGGCGCATCGGTCACCGAATCCGACTCAACTCTGGTCCGGAACGCTAACACATCCCGTAATAAAATGTCTGTTAGGTCAGCTTTGATAGTCATGTCCTGATTTCAAATCCATTGAAAAAATTTCACTTTTTTTGGATTTTTTGATCCAAAACAACTAAATGGGTGTTTTATATGTTATATTGTTGTATAGATAGATTTTTGGGAGAGAGAAGGAATAGTTAAATTTTAATATCATCGCAATGATAAATTAAAAATCGTCAGGATTTTTTATTTACCAAACAACTCTCTTCTGGCTACCCCATATCGCTTTCCAGCGTTTAAGCAACCGGGGTTCAACAACTTGGAAAATTAACTGCATTCGAAAAACATTCTAATTTTATTCAATTTTATTCGAATGGTGTGGCTGGTACTCTGTAATGAATACGGAGTGGAGGTGTGAGTTATGCGAGGAAAATCTTTTTTAAAAAATTTAATTAACTTTTTTATCGTTTGGGTGTTGATATTCAATCTTTCCTTGTTTAGCCAGGGGAGAAAAACGCCCAAAGTGCTGCAATTTGGTCTTGAAAAAGCAAAGCCACTGGGAGTCCCAATCAATAGCCCGGCCGGGGAGTACGCGCCGACAATTTCTGCTGACGGTCAATTTATGATTTTTGAATCTGATCGGGATGAAAAATATAACTGGAAATTGTACATCACGCATCAAACCGATTCGGGCTGGACGCAACCGGTCCGGCTGGATAGCGTTAATTCCAATGAATGGGATGGGGCACCTTTTTTGACGTACGATCAAAATTATCTATATCTCTCGTCGGAGCGTGCCGGCGGAGCGGGAGATATCGATATCTGGGTTTCGCAACGATTGGGGGAATACTGGACAAAACCAGTAAATATTGGCCACCCAATTAATCAAAAAGGGTATGATGGATTTGCCTCGTTATCTTCAGACGGTAAAACCTTGTATTTTAAACGTGATGCACCGGAAAAGGCCAGGTGCAGTTCAAAGTATCATTTTGATTTATATTACTCGGTGCTGAAAGAGGAAAAATGGCAGGAACCTAAAAAATTACCACCGCCGATTAATTCGGAATATTGCGAAGGTTCTCATATTATTTTGCCGGATAGTCGTACGCTCATTTTTAGTTCCGATCGCCCCGGTGGCTTTGGCGGGCATGATCTTTATAAAACCGAAAAGAAAATTGATGGATCCTGGTCTGAACCGGTAAATCTCGGCAGTTTTATCAATACGGCCGAAGATGAAAGCATTGTATCGGTACCCGCATCTGGCGATATCATGTATTTCACTTCAGGAGATGAATATACACCCGATATTTATGTCGTGCCGATCCCGCGACAATATCAATATCAACCAGTTATTACCGTTACGGGCACAATTCGGGATGCGATAACGAACTATCCGCTGATTGCTCAGGTCACTATTATCGATGCTGAAACCGGCCGGGATACAACCATTGTCGAAAGTAATAAAACTGATGGAAAATATATTGTGATTCTTAATCAGGGGAAACTCTATGATGTTTCGGTTCAGTCGAAAAATCATACGTTTCATTCCACCCAGTTTGACTTGAGAAAACCCGGAAATTATTCAGAAAACAAGCAGGATATTCTACTCGAACCGATGAAAGTGGGGACAAAATTCAACCTGAATAATCTTTATTTTAAATTCGGGAGTGATTCGATCCTCACCGAATCACGATACGAACTCCAGCGCGCTATCGAATTAATTAAGGAAAATTCGATGATGGTTGTTGAAGTTGCGGCGCACACGGACAGTATCGGTTCTGATCGATTTAATCAGAAATTATCTTCTCGTCGGGCTGAAAAAATAGTCCGACTAATGGCCAAAAACGGTATCAATCCGCAAAGATTAGTCGCAATCGGCTATGGCAGAAAATATCCTGTGGCCACAAATACGACTGAAGAGGGGCGAAAGCAAAATCGTCGGGTTGAATTTAAAATTCTTGAATTGAAAAATCTTGAAAGTGTCAGTAAATTGGATTAAACTTTTTGGGCAATATTATAAACTTTTTTCTCGCCTGGCCATTTTTACCTCATTGACACACCATTTAATCTTACGATGGGTGATTATTTGCTTGTTTTTTTCAAAAAAGGATCATATTTTTTCATTTTGCATGGATGAAAAACACCGTTAAAAATGTTGATGCTGTTTAACCATTTAAAAATTGAATTCTATAAAAGATAAACCAGCAATTTTTCATAATCTGAAAATGAGGTAAATATGAACAAAACTTCACATCGAATTTCTGGATTAGTGGCGCCAACCTTGACGCCTTTTACTGAAAAGAATCAAATTGATACGGCAACCTTAGAGAAATATATTGACTGGTTGGCCAAACGGACTGTTCACGGCCTTTTTCCAATGGGAGGTAGTGGCGAATGGCCACACCTGATTTTTCCGGAAAGAAAGATTATTATTGATTGCATTATTCAGACAGCCGATAAGCGGGTACCCGTTTTCCCGAATGTTGGTTGTTTTTTAATGAAAGACACGCTGGAATTAGCCGCGTATGCCCAGGAAGCGGGTGCGGATGCAGTGACTGTCGTTATTCCTGACACGGTTGCGCCGAATCAGGAGGCCATTTTTAATTTTTTTAAAGCGATTGATGAGATTGTGGATATTCCGATTGTAATTTATGACCCCAAAGGGGAAGGACCATTGTCGCCAACGCCAGATACGATGAGGCGAATGCTGGATGAACTGAAACATATCTCAGCGATGAAATATCGCACTTTAAATGGAGAACAAATGGGGTATATGCTGAAAGCCGTTGGTCAGCGCATGTCAATTCTCTCCGGTTCGGAGACAGTCTATTTGCCGGATTTAATTCAGGGCGTTGTTGGCGTCGTCGGTGGAGGCGTCAATCTTTATCCGGAAGAAATATGGGCGATTAAGACCGCGTTTGAGGCGGGTGATCTGCAAAAAGCCAGACAAAAACAGTTTGAAGTACTTGAATATATCGAAATGCTTTCTCTAATCACCTGGCCATGCAGCGGAAAAATTGTTCTCAAAACATTTGGGCTTCCAATTAATATTAACACCCGGAATCAAACCGCCCCCTATTCCCGGGATGCCTATTTAAAACTGCAAGATTATTTTTATAAAAAATTTTATGATCAAAATAAATACTCCGGATCAATTTCCGAAATATAGAATTGAAAAATACAATTTGCCTGATTTATACGCTATTTAAAGGGCTTAAAATGGCGAAAATTCATCTTCTGGCCATGTTGCTTATTTTGACGCTGCTTAAAGTTTACAGTACAGAAAATCATCCGGCCTGGATTCGAATAAATCAACTCGGTTATTTGCCGCAATCGATGAAAATAGCCGTGCTGGTGACCAAAACTGACATCGATTGTTCTCAGTTTCAAATTAGGAGTGCTGAATCGAATCAGGAAATCTGGTTTTCGAAAAATATAAAAAAAATCGGGGCTTACGGACCATTTACAAACACTTTTCGATTGAATTTTTCTGAATTTCAAGAACAGGGACGTTTTTATCTCCAGATTGGAAATATCAAATCACCCGTTTTTCCGATTAATTTTTATATTTATGATGGTACGGCTGATTTTCTGCTGCGCTATATGCGTCAGCAGCGTTGTGGATTTAATCCTTTTCTGGGCGATTCCTGTCATACCCATGATGGTTACACAATTTATGGCCCCATGCCCGATGGAACCCATATCGATGTGACAGGTGGCTGGCATGATGCCAGTGATTACCTGCAATACTCGACTACCTCGGCCAATGCAACTTATCATCTACTTTTTGCTTACGAACAAAATCCTGCTGCATTTGCGGATAAATATGATGCTGCCGGATTACCGGGACGAAATGGTGTTCCGGACGTGCTGGATGAAGCCCGGTGGGGGCTGGAGTGGCTTTTGAAGATGCATCCTCGCCCGGATTGGATGTTCAATCAGATCGCCGATGATCGGGACCATCTGGGATTTCGGCTGCCCACCCTGGATTCTACTGATTACGGGAAGGGTTTGGAACGCCCTGTCTATTTTTGTACGGGTGAAGTTCAGGGATTATTTAAATACCAAAATCGGGCGACTGGCGTGGCATCTACGGCTGGAAAATTTGCATCAGCATTTGGGCTGGGTGCGAAAATTTTTACCGCATTTGATCCTAAATTTTCACAACAGCTAACTGAACATGCCCAATCGGCCTACGAATTTGGATTAAAAAAGCCTGGCGCCTGTCAGACGGCTCCCTGTCGAGCGCCATATTTTTATGAAGAGGATAACTGGGCGGATGATATGGAGTTGGGGGCGGCGATGCTTGCTCAATTAACCAAATCGTCGGACTATCAGGAAGATGCCATTCGGTTCAGCAAAATGGAACCATTGACACCCTGGTTTGGTGCTGATACCGCCCGGCACTATCAATGGTACCCCTTTATGAATCCTGGCCATTTTAAATTATGGCAAATTGCGGATAATAACACCAAAATACAACTGATTGAAAACTATCGACTTGGGATTGAAAAAGTAGCCAATCGCGGAAAAGGGACGCCCTTTTTGATGGGGGTTCCGTTTATCTGGTGCTCGAATAATTTGGTAGCCGCTTTTGTCACCCAATGTCGCCTGTATCGGGAAATGAGCGGTGATTCGCAGTTTATTGAACTGGAAACCGCCATGTGCGATTGGCTATTTGGATGCAATCCCTGGGGGGTGAGTATGGTCATCGGACTGCCGGAAGATGGAATTTATCCGCGGGATCCGCATTCGGCTTTTTCTTATCTCCATAACTATCCGCTGGACGGCGGGTTGGTGGACGGTCCTGTCTATGGCAGCATTTTCCGAAATTTGAAATATGTTGGTTTACGTGAGTCGGATGAATATGCACCTTTCCAGTCAGAACTTGTTGTTTATCATGATGATATGGGCGATTATTCGACCAATGAACCAACAATGGATGGAACAGCCAGTCTGATTTATTATCTCGCGGCCATGCAGCCGGATGGAATGCGACAGATCTCTTACCCAAAATTTGAGAAATTTACCAGACAAGCTGGCGCTATTATTCGCGGGGACAAAACAAAAAAAGAGCTGGCAATCGTTTTTACAGCGGATAAATTTGGTGAAGGCGCCGAATCAATTCGAAAAACGCTCCTGAAACAGCAAATAAAAGCCAATTTTTTCCTGACCGGCAATTTTTATCGAAATCCAGCTTTCAGTTCGATGATTCAAACATTAAAGGCCGATGGTCATTACCTCGGTCCGCATTCAGATGAACATTTGCTTTATTGTTCCTGGGAAAAACGGGACAGTTTACTGGTAACAGAGGAACAATTTGTAAATGATCTGGAAAAGAATTATGCTGAGATGAAAAAATTTGGTATTTCTAAAACAGAAGCCCCCTATTTTATCCCGCCGTATGAGTGGTATAATGTGAAAGTTGTACAATGGAGTGAAAAAATTGGGGTACGCTTAATTAATTTCACGCCGGGTACCCGTTCCAATGCAGATTGGACAACGCCCGATATGAAAAATTATCTTTCCAGTCAGCAAATTTTCGATTCCATTCTGAATTTTGAAAAGTCACAATCTGATGGTTTAAATGGCTTTATTTTGCTCCTGCACCTGGGGACTAATCCGACGCGACCAGATAAATTTTATAACCGTTTGGAGGAATTAATTCAATTTTTAACAACAAAAGGCTACAAATTAAAACGAATTGACGATCTGTTAAATTAATTTGATTTTTGGGTACTTTTTTTCAGCGGATTGAATCCCTTCCTGTAAACAAATTTCCAAAATCTCGACGGCTTTGGTGAGGTAAGTTGACAGGACAATTTGTTCATCACTCGAAAATTTACTCAATACGTACGCTGAAACATTGCCATGTGAGGGTCGGGAGATTCCCAGACGAAATCTGTAAAAATTTTGTGTATTCAATACATTGGAAATCGAGCGTAATCCATTATGGCCGGCCAGTCCACCGCCTTTTTTAATGCCAACCTGCCCAAAATTCAGTTCCAGATCATCATGCACTACCAATAGGTTTTCTGATTTTAGTTTATAAAATTGCATCAACGCCAGCACGCATTCGCCACTTAAATTCATGAATGTTTCCGGTTTTAAAAAGTAGCATTTTTCATCCTGGAATGTCAACTGGCAATAACTCCCTTTAAATTTTTTTTGCCAATCCGATTTTGGTAAGAAATGAGCCCGATCAGCCAGCATCCAGGCAACATTGTGACGGGTTTGTGAATGTTCCGGGCCAGGATTGCCCAGAAAAACGACTAAATTGATCATTTTTTCCTCAGGTGAATATCAATATTTTTAAACATGAAGTTAAGTGAGGAAAAATCCAAAATGTTCCCGATAATTTGATAAATTATTATGTATGGAAGTGCCCCATAAATAAAAAAAAGCCGAAGCAGCGAGATGCCACTTCGGCTGGGTATAAATCATAATTAACGGTTATTTCAATAAAACAAATTTACGCATTTCGGTAAATGAGCCGGCTTCCAGCTTGTAATAGTAAATTCCACTGATAAGTTCACTGGCATCGAACATAAATTCATGCGAACCGGCCAGTTTTTCTTCATTTATAACCCGGACAATTTCTTTTCCAAGCACATTATAGATGGTTAAGCGCACCATCTCTTTCTCAGGTAAGTTAAAACTGATTCGGGTGCTGGCATTGAATGGATTGGGATAATTTTGTGACAAAAGAAAGGCTCCTGGTGTGTTCTGAATGGCAACTTCAACTGTTCCAGCCAGTGTCCGGGTTCCATCAAAATCGATCTGAAATAATTTATATTCATAGATGCCCGGTTTAAGATTCTGATCAGTAAATTGATAATCCTGTGCCGCAACCGTTGTTCCATTTCCAGGCACGAAGGCGACCTGAACATTACCCCGGAACAACTCAAAACCATAATTATTCGTTTCGGAAGCAGTCTGCCATTTCAGATAAACGGAATTTTTCTCAACCGTTGCCCCAAAAGTGGATAATTCAACCGGAAATGGCGTGCCGGGGCTTTCAGCCACGGCACTTACAATTACGGCGTGATGTTGAATTAATATCATTTTCTTTTCAGAATCGAGAATCAGATCATCACATTCCTGGCGTGTGCCACCTACACCTGCCTGGTAAAGGTCGTGCTCAAATTTGAGTCTTAATCGTCCCGCATTCGTCAGTTCGTATCCTGTGACCACCACGGCCTGTCCGCGCCAATCCAGACTATCTTTCCAATAATACATAATTTCGACATCTTCACCCTCATTTAGCTGCTTCTGAAGCCATTCCCATGTTGGGAATGCGCCTTCCCCATTATCATTTCGGGCGGTGGTTTTGCCAGAAGTACTGCTGATATCTTTGGTCAGTGCCACGGTTTGAAATTTTACATTAATTTTTAACTCGTTTTTCTCGATATAATCCAATTTTCCCTTAATAAAATTTTCAATCGGCACACCATGTCCGGGCTTTCTTTCCATTAAAGCACTCAAATCTTGTAAAACATTCCGTTCATCATTCGTTATCACATCATCATGCATTTTATCCAGCCATTTCAAACTACTCGCGGCTGATGCTGGCGCGCTGGCTAGCAGATCACCGGCATATTTCTCATTCGCCGGGAAAGTAGCGTTATCCAGATCAATAAAAGGCACTTCACAGCCTCGATAAACAACATCCGCCATTTTTTCATCATCGGTAAATTTCAATTCTTCCGGTAATTTGATAACCGTACTACCAGCACCCACGATAATTTCATTAAAAGCATCTTCTGCTAAATCTTTGACGTCAACTTTTGGCACTGAGATGGGGGATGGCGCCGTTGTTAATAAATCTTTGCTAACTTCAACGTAAAGACCTATCGTGGTGACATTATCACCCGGTTTATATCCTAAATCGGCCAGATTAAAGCGAACTGAAATTGCTTGTTTTGCGGCAGAAAATTTATTGGATGGAATAAAAAGATTTTTAACGATCCAGACCGGATTTGCCTTATCATCCACCGAGACAAAATTCATATAGATTGAATCCGCTAGCGGCGAATATTCAACAGTAAGAAGACCAACAGTAGAATTTGGGACTGGTGTACTGTAATTTTGTAAATCTAGTTGCTCGACATCAACTTTATATTCGAAAATTGAGGCAAAAAGAGTGGTTGAATTTAATAATATCAGACTGAACAGTAGAATTTGGAATAATCGAAAAAACTCCTTTTCTTTCTTCATAATTGACTCCTTCTAATTATGTTTGTGATTTTGCTGCGTTATATCAGTGAGATTAAAATTACTTTTTCGGACCTCCTTCATCAATTGCCAAGGGTGATAGAGTAATTAATGATATGCCATGTGCTGCAAAAAACATGCAATAATATTGGAAATTGAAATTAAGTTGGATATAAAATCAATGACTATTCTCTTTAATTTGATAAGTATCATGTTTGATAACGATAAATTCGCTTGTGTCTTTATTAAATATTTGTTATCATTAAGGCGGAGAATCTTGAATAGTATCCGCTCAATAACTGGGGGTGAAAAAAACCTGTCATTGCGCGGCGTTTTTTGCCGAAGCAATCTCCTGATGTCGTGTGAGGGGATTGCTTCGTCGCCAAAAGCGCTCCTCGCGATGACAGGACGTAGCATTACCCTCATTTATTGAACGGATACCTTGAATAAAATATTAAGGAGTTTTCGATGTACAAATTTTCTTCAACGATCTCGTTAATTTGCATCGTTTTGCAATTCACGACAATTTCTTTAAAAGCGATAGATCAAACGCAAGTGTATCGTTATCGAACCATCCTTGATTTTAATCAGGATTGGCTATTCGAACTGGACGACTGGGTGGGACTGAACAATGCTTCGCAACTTGACTGGAATGATAAAAACTGGCAGAAAATTCGTCTTCCACATTCCTGGAATGCAGATGATACTTTTGATGCTGTTCGCGGTTATTATCGTGGCTTTGGCTGGTACCGCAAACATTTTTGTATCGCTGAAACATTAAAGGGCAAAACAATTTATCTTCGATTCGGGGCAATTTATACCCATGCTGAAATTTACATAAATGGGATTTATTACGGACCGTTTGATACTGGCTACACCCCCATTGAAATCGATATTACCAAAATATTGAAATGGGGCGAAGAAAACCTAATCGCCATCCGGGTGAACAATATTCATCATGATGAAATCCCGCCGGGACGCTGGCGTATGGACTATAATTGCTATGGTGGCATTTATCGGGAAGTCGAGCTCATCGCGGTTTCACCTGTTCATCTGTTGGAAAATTCATTTTTTGTGACGACGCCGACTGTTAATCCAAAGCTTTCCGAATTGGCTGTTTACATCAATATTAAAAATAGTCTGGCACAAACTGCACTTGCGAAAGTCAATTGTCAACTTTTTGAGGAGGAGAAGCTGCTGGCTGAATTTAGTCAAAATATACGTGTGCCTGCCGGACTTTCCCTCGAAATAAAAGATTTGACGGCTAAATTGAAAAATGTCAGGCTCTGGTCACCAGATAATCCACAGTTGTATACGCTCCACCTGACACTTTATCTTGATGAAAAGCCAGTTGATGATTTATGGGCTCAAATTGGCTTTCGATCCTTTTACTTCGATTCCCGGAAAGGCTTTTTTTTGAATGGTGAACCGTTTAAATTACGTGGATTAAACCGACATCAATGCTATCCAGGGCTGGCAAATGCAGTTCCAGTTCGGCTTCAGATTGAAGATGCCAAAATATTAAAAGCATTGGGCGCCAATTTTGTCCGTTGTTCGCATTATCCGCAACATCCAGCCTTTCTAACTGCCTGTGATCAACTTGGATTATTGGTTTACGAAGAAATTGCCTCCTGGCAACATATCGGGGGTGATACATTCATGCAAAATATGGATCAGATGCTGGCGGCAATGATTCGTCGGGATCGCAATCATCCCTCCATTATCCTCTGGGGATTGATGAACGAAGGGCGTTCCGTGAAGATGTTCGAACAACTACAGGAAACCGCCAAACGTTTGGATTCCACCCGGCCAACCTGTTATGCCGAAAATCACCTGGACGTGGCGGTTCAATTGGGAACAGCGTTTATGCCGGATGTATTGGGATTGAATTATGAGATTGATACATACAACGCATTTCATCAGGAATTCCCTCACTTGAAGTTACTTAATAGTGAATGCTCCAATCCTGACATCGCAATCTTTGGTGATTTTGAAAAAGAAATTCAGGGGGTTATGAAAATTAAAAATGATCTGGATTTAATGGAAAAGATGCCCTATTTAGGTGGTGTCTGCATCTGGAGCATGCATGATTATGGTTCGGAATATAAGCCAGTTTGGCCGATTCAAAAATCAGGTGCTGTGGATATTTATCGGCGATACAAGGAAGCGGCGTATTACCTGCAATCCCGTTGGCGGGAGGAGCCTTTTGTTCATATCGCTGGCCACTGGACCTGGCCAGGTGATGAAGGAAAGCTTAAAGATGTTTATATCTGGCATAATTGCGATAAAATCAGCCTCTATCTCAATGGAACGGAACTTAACATTCAACCAATAAAAGAATTTTGCTGGCAAATTCCTTATCAACCGGGTGAAATCAAAGTCATTGGCAAAAAAGGCAACTCATTGGTCACGCATCACGTCATAACGGCTGGTGAACCCGAAAAAATTGAACTCATTTCACGTGAGAATGAAATAAAAAGTGATGGTTTCGACACAATTCCAATCGAAGCCCGGATTCTGGATAAAAATAATGTTCTGGTACCCGCCAATGGCATAAAGGTTGATTTCGCGATTTCCGGACCTGGTAAATTAATCGGAATTGGAGGCGCCAAATTTGCACTGACGGCGAAAGGAAATGCCATGATACTGGTACAATCGACTTATGAAGGAGGACCGCTTTCTATTACCGTCAGTGGTGAAGGTTTAATTTCGGGTAACTGTCAGATTATTTCGAAAGATAAGTTTCGTTAATATCTGAAATTTTAAAATGATGCATTCTTTCTAATGACAATTGTGACCTTTGCGATTATACCCGTTAATTGATGAAAATAATCAAATAACCTTGAAAATAAACAATGCCCGCCTAAAAAGCTCCAAACCTACACAGCCATCCAACCGCGTTGCCGAACCTGTGCTAATTTTTTATCACTTAAAATTTCCAATGCAATATTCACATCATCCACCATCTGGAAATCATACATACCGGCACAAATAAAATCAGCCCCGTTCTCAAAAGCATACCGGAAACCATCTTGTGGGTGAATAGCGCCAGCGGCCATTGTTTTAAATGCAACGACCGGTTCTTTGAGCTCACGCATGTAGGCAATAGTTTCTTCCGGATTGAAACAGTACTTATTATCATGCCATTCCGCATGTCGTGCTGACCAGTAATTCAGGTGATGCAATGTTTTCATCCAGAAATCAACTGTAAGTCCTGCATCGACACAGGCTTTGACAGTCTCAATTCGGTGCGCACCGATTCCAACCAACACATTATGGTCTTTAACAAGCTGAATTGCCTGGGCAATGACATCCTGTTTGCCAAGCCTCATATAAAAATCAGCCGTTTCACCCTGGATATAGCAGGCAATTGCCCCATAATCGATGGCGCGTTTGATGCGATCCATATATTCATTTACCGGCGCTGCACTGGGTTGGCCCTGGGCATCGTAATTTAACCCGGCGCAATCCGATATAAACTGAATTTTACCAATATCACGTTTCCAGTACTCGTCGCTGATGGTACATAAGATTGGATTGGTCAGGAGTGTATTAATTCCGCATTTTTCTGCCAGCAATAACGTGGCAAAAATTTTATCTTTATTGTGATAAGCTGTGACTAATTGGGATACATACATCAGATCCCGTGAATGGGCCCAACCGGAGAGTAAATTTCCGCCTATAATCAATCGACTAAAATCAAGATCCTTAAATGCATGGGAACCAGTGCGGTTTCTTCAACAGGAACCGCAATATCAACGGAAAAGTGGCGATAATACTCGCCTTTTAGTTTCAAAATCCGGCTTGAGTTGTTTTGGGATTGTTGCATCGATAATACTCCAGCTTCAGTTATGGTGTTTGAGAATAACCGGGTGCTTCGTAATCCGGTTCCGGCTATCGAAAGTTTTTCCAGAAATGTTCTGCGTTGCATAGAGTGACCTTTGTAATAAATTTGCCTGTTCGTGAATTTGCTTGAAGAAATTTACTAAGGATTGTGAATAATTTCAAGTCAAATTTGTTCGCGTATGATATTATTACGTCTGCTTCGTAATTGTAAACAGAAGGTTTTGGATGATGGCTTATTTATTTTATTTTCAATGAGTTATCAATTTTTTCTCATTTAATTGAAGGACTAAAAAAATGCTAATTTGGTTCATTCAAGTTTTTTGAGAAATAAATGGGCATGACGATTGGGGGCAATTTATAAAAAAATATATAATTGAACTTTTAATAAAATCAATTTTGTTCAAAAAGTATTTTTCCCTTTTTTTTTAATATCACCTAAAAATTCTACAGTTGAAGCGGTTTTATATTCATCGGTTGAAAAAATTAGCGGTTCAATATCGATGTCGATTTTCCTTGGAATCGCCCGCGTTGACAATTGCAAATATTCGATTAGATTGTCACCATTGACATCGGGGGAGAAAATCGCCAAATCTATGTCACTATTTTCATTTGCCCTTCCTTAAGCATAGGAACCGTATAAAATGACTTTTTCAATACGAAGTGTTTTTTTTTAAAATTTTCAACGTATTGTAATACAATTTTTTTTATTTCATCAAATTGCTTAACCATTGAAAAAGCTCTTTTGTTTGTTTTAGGTAATGAGTTGATACTTCTTTAGTATCGATTTTTGCCATTTTTGCCTTATAAGCCGGATAACGGGCAGCCACGCAAAATGGGGTTAAATCATCCAGAAAATTAATTTGATCAGTCCCCATCTGTTCATCAATACCAGCTAACTCCGCTAATCTTCGTAGATTATGACCGAAAAGCGGTGCAATTAATTTAAATTTTATTCATCCTGATTGAATATTGTGGGAAAGGGATGATTTCCGGCAATCTCATCCAATACGTCATCTTACTCACGTCACAAACTCCAAAAAATTTGTTCGATGAATCGTTTCAAAACTGGCATTGGTATATGTTTCAATCCAATCCTGAGGCGCACGGGATGACTTCTCCCCCCACTTGAATTCATATCCACAAAGTCTTCCGCCAAACTCTTCAACAAAATCGATCTCTTTGCGATCGTAGGTTCGCCAGAAATAGTAATTGGCATAATGTCGTTGAAGCGAGCGCGAGATCCTCTCCAGTTCCCATGAAATATTTACCGGCATAGCCCGATAGATATTTTTTTATTAAAGCAGTCTTTCCGGAACGCCTCAATCCATACAAAACGAAGACTTTGCCCAGTTTCAGATAATCTTCAATTTCCTTTTCATAGTATCGCTGATATCACATTGCTTCCCCTTTATGATAAATTTGTCATATTAACTGTCTAAATTTTGTTAAATTTGACACATTAACTATCCAAATTTATAATTTTTATTTATGAAATGCAAGGGAATTTATTAAGAAAGTCGGATATTTTTTGTAACCGTTCACAGGGTGGATCAAATCTGTCATTTCCGCATGTTTTTGGCGGGAATCCACACTTTTTCAGACCAATGGATGCCCGACGAAAGCATTCGGGCATGACAGAAGCTATTATTTTATCATACCTGTGAGTGGATACAATTTTTTTCGGATAAGATAGCCCTATTCCGCATGTTTATGTCTCGAAGTCTGCAAATTTGATGATTATGGGAGGATTCACACACCGTTTACTGATTTATTAACTATAATTTTTTCAAAAGTATCTGCAATCTTTCTGATTAATGTATGTTAAGCCGCAATCTCCGAAATGAGCTCCGCGACCAAAGGTTTGTTGTTCGTTAAACGACTGAGCTGCATTATCGAAAAACCCAAAATATTTCCCTGCTCGTCAACGCGCTTCATGATTGCATCCTGGTCGGTCGCCTGCATAAAGCCGGATTTTTCTGAAAAAAGAACTTCCAGAAAATCACCTTCCGGATCGTACCATATTTTTATTTTTTGGATCATAATTGAATTTCACTTTTAACTATTCAGTAAGTATTGTAATATCATCAAAACTGTTTTAGCAATGAAAAAAATCCATTTATTTCCTAACCTGAAAACAGAAAAAAAAGGATTTTACTCTTGGGTATGAATGATATTGAATTTCAGATTGCATAGATCCTATAGTCAATTTATACTTTCTTCCCAAATCTGAAATATTTCCTTTATTTCTTCCGTTTGATCCTTCATCCCTAATCGCTCATATATTTCTAAGGCCTCAATAGCAAACGACCGGAATCGTTTTAAATCACCCAATTCTTTACATACATCGGCCAAACCCCATTTATTAAAAGCGATACCAATTTTGTTCCCTAATATTTGATTTCCTTCTAAAGCAAAATTAAATCTGTCCAATGCTTCCATGAAATTGTTACGAAGAAATGCCACACTACCTAATTTAGCTGAGATAATTGCAATCCATATCGGATCATTAATTTCTCTCCACCAGTTCAATTGTTTTGTATATAATTTTTCTGCTTCATCAAGATCGTTTTGTTTCCTTGCTACATCACCTAAATCAACATAAATATCATACACAGCCTCTCTATCTATTGGATTATTTGATGTCATTAAACATTGTTGATAGAAGTGTTTGGCTTCATCGAACTTCTTTTGACGTTCAGCAATCGCGCCTAATCCTCTTATTGCTGCGGCTTTTCCTCTTGTATCTTTTTCTTCGTCAAATAGCTTGAGTGCTGTTTGTGTCCATTCTTTCGCTTTCTCATAATTTGCTCTCTTTCTGTAAGTCCAACCAACCGAATTTAATGCAGCCCAGCCCGCAGATACCTTATCATCAATTTGAATTCCTCCTTCAAAGACTTTTATTCCCAATTCTATTTGTTCGTCCCAATAGCCTTGAAAACTTAAAAAATAGCCAATTCTGGCTTCTAAATCAATAAATTGTCTCCATTTTTTTGATTCTAAACACCATTCCATTAAAAAAATAATATTTTCACGTTCCAACTCTAATCTACGAAAGCCTTCCCAATTTATATTATCGAATTGCTTTGTAAAATCTAAATAAAATTGTACCGTCTGTAATTTTACTTTTTTCGAGAATTCTGAATTCTCATTGAGTCGCCTATTGGCAAATGCCCTCGTCAACGGATGCACACTATACCTCCGCTTCGCAGTTTCCAACTCATCTGTCACTTCCACTAGCCACATCTGTACCAATTGCCCTAATGCTTCATCTAGATCAAAATGGTGGACATCACTGGCAGCTTCAATAGCATCTCGGGACGTTGAAGAAGCAAAAATTGGCATCACCCTTAAAATTTTCCGGGCGTCTTCTGAAAGTAATGACCACGATCGGACAAATACCTCTTTAAAAATATCACCTTTAGCAGCGTGCAAGGCTGCAAGTACGGTGTCTAACGACTGACCTTTCTGCTTAATCTGACCAACTGACCATTTTATGGCTAACGGTGCTCCGCCTGTTGCCTGGTATAAGCGCAATAGAACTTGATCGTCCGCTTCCGCGACTGATTTTAATCCCAACCTTTGACCTTCGTTTCGTATAAGAACCAAAGCTTCATTCTGTTCTAAACCTTTAATGGACACCGCCCAGGCTTGTGGCAGTTTTTGTTCACGGCTAGTTATCAATACTTTACTCGGCTCTGGTATCTTCAACAAAAAGTCGCGGATTGTTTCATCGGTTATGGTTTCAAAATTATCTACAATTAAGAGGTAATGGTTGGTTTGTAATAATTTGCGTACGGATTCTCTTTTTTCTTCATAAGGCGGCTGGGCAATACCTGGCCAATCCAGGGTACGTGCAATGGCGTCCAGAATATCATTTAAATGCAACTCCCGATCTTTGGCCGATGTCCAGACGAAACCTTCAAACTTGGGGATATTGGTTTCAATTGGTTGACTTTCAGTGGATTTAATTTCGCCTTTGCTGAACCGTAAACATTCATGAATTACTTCTAATGCTAATGATGTCTTGCCAATCCCACCAATGCCATCGATGCAAATCAGAAAATAACGGGAGTTCAAAGCCTCTATTATTCGCTCGATTTCTTTTGTTCGGCCAATGAATTCCGTTCGGAAGGAAGGTTAGAGTATATTGGTGGCACCTTGGTTTCTGGTAATAAATTATTTGCTAAATTTATTGGCGGGGATTCCTTTTTTAATCGCTTTACAAAGAAATAGCTCAACAGGGCAATAATTCCAGCGGCAAGTAATCCACCGATGGCTTCTGGTAAGGAGTTGAGGAGAATTTCGATTATTTTTTTCATTGAATATCCTTATCTTAATTTCAAGACGCTTTAGCGTTTTTCCATCTTTTAGCCTGCGAACGGAATTACTGGTTTGAGAAATTTCTCCGATGATTATCTCATTCACAACGAGCGGCTAACTGATATATCAACGAATTCTTAATCGCTTATTTTGATAAACACAAAAATGGCCTGCTATGTGTTCTTCATATTCGGTAAAGATATTTTTAATTACCTTAAGCTTTTCTTGACTTATCGCATCTTCCGAGCGGAGCAGTAAAACACCTGCATGGGACTTGCCTGAATAGTAAACTAATTCACCGAAATCTTTATCCATTGTTATGAGTAATCTTTTTTCGCGTGCTGCAATTTCAAGAATTTTATCGTCAGGCATTTTCGGATCAATATCACGCAAAGCCAGAACATCATAGCCAGCATTTTTAAGCCAGTTCTCTACTGCCTTACCGACACCGACTTCAATTAATATTTTGAGCTTCTTGATCATGCTACCTCTAATGAATATACTCTTTCTTGAGCAACTATATCAGCAGCATAGGCAATAGCAGCTTGAATATCCGCCATCTCCAATTCAGGATAATCCTGCAACAGGTCCTCAATTGGTACTCCACTGGCAAGTGCTTTTAATATTTGTTCGACCGTGATCCTGAAACCACGTATGATTGGCTTGCCAAGCATTATTTTGGAATCGACCGTAATACGGGAAAGCAGAGATTGATTTTCCATAATTAACTACTCCTGTAGGACAAATTGACAATTTGTCCTACTCTTTTTCTTTCAAATTTAATGACAATAAATATTGTGAGTTTTTAACACGCGATCAAGTACTATTTGCTTTGAATATAGAGAAATATATTAAATTATTCAAGCAGAATTTAATTCAGGATGGTTATAATTATTCATCGTTTATCCTTTAAAAAAAAACACACAAATGCGCATTCTCGTCATGATACAAAAATCCGTGCCATATTTCGCACATTGAGAACTTCAAATTTTTGCACTTTTTGTTCGATATACCCATCGTATACAATAAATCCCTGATCTACCCGATTTGGAAAAATTTTATCAAAATAGTGCAATCCTTTGAGAAAACTGGCGTGGAATGTCTGGGCGGATTTGATCTCAATCGGTGTAAGCATCGTTCCGCTTTTAAAAACCACGTCCACTTCATTCTGATGGCTGTCACGATAGAAATACAGATTCGGATCGAGCGCCTGATTCAGCCGTGTTTTTACCAGTTCCATCAGCGCCAGGTTTTCAAATAGAGCGCCGCGTAATGGATCGCGGGAAAGTTGTTGTGGATTTTCAATTCCCAGCAGGTAAGTTGCCAGTCCAACATCATAAAAATAGAGTTTGGATGATTTGGTTAACCGTTTACTTATATTTTCAAAATATGGCGGTAAGGTCATAACAATATACAACGCCTGCAAAATCGAGAGCCAGGATTTAATGGTTGGCAAACTTACACCAACTTCATTGGACAGGTGGCTGGCATTAAATATCTGTCCGATTCGGCCGGCACATAAGCGAATAAATCGCTGAAAGGTGTCCAGATCCTTAATTTGGACCAGTTGCCGCAAGTCGCGTTCGATATAAGTTTCATAATAACTGCGATAGGCGATGGTTGGATTTCGTTTTTCCTGATAGATACCCGGATAAAAGCCATGAAATAATAAATCATCGGTGCTGAACTGTGCCGTCAGTAAGGAGATTTCCCGCATGGAGAACGGCAAAAGTTTGAGGAGTACGGTGCGACCAGCCAGAGATTGAGTGATATTATTAAACAGTGCAAACTGATTGCTGCCGGTTAAAATAAAATGACCATTCAATCGCCGGGTATCGACTATTTCTTGCAGGTATGATAACAAGTCAGGCGCTCGTTGGATTTCGTCTAATATCGCACCATCTGGAAGTTTACCCAAAAATGCCCGGGGATCCAATTTCGCAAATTCCCTTTGATCCGGATTTTCAAGATTAATATACTCTTTTCCAGAGAACAGCTTTTTTACCAGCGTTGTTTTACCCGATTGCCGGGGGCCAGTGATGGTCACAATCGGGTATTGCGTGGCCAGGGTCAATACTATTTTTTCAATTGTCCGATCAATCAGCATATGTATTTGTGCAAATTTAAAGTTCAACTTTAGATTTGTACAATAATACACAATTTTTATCAAAAAGTCAAGAGATAAAAAATCAGACCTTCGAGGATTTTTACTGAAATCGTTGATGATATGCTGTTTTCTGCCATGAATACGACAAACCGCGAAGGTCTGGATTTGCTAACGATCACACGGGTATCCTGAATTAATTATCACGCAAAGACGCAGAGGCGCAAAAAATCCGCAAAGGAGAAGGAAAAATCAATTTTAGTATTGTTTAATCCTGTAAATCCTCTGTATCCTGTCTTCTTTTCGCCCTGTGATTGGTTCCCTGGATTTTAATTTAACGTTGTAATGGAATTCAAATTATCCGTCTTACAAATTCTCATAAATGCTTTTGCCTGCCTGCATCTTCTTCAGCCGCAGCCATGCTTCGATGTCGTAATAATCGGCATAAATAATCGAAACATCGATTTCGCTGTTTTGGGGTTTGCTGCCAACAGAATGTAACAGAAAAGCATGATTCACTTTTCCGCTTAAATAGGCATCTGACGAGAGCGAGGTCAAAATATTGGTCGCGACATTGCGATATTTTTCAGCGAGCATCTTATCTTCAAGTAAAACAAACATTTCCAGCATGGCGGAGGCAGCAATGGCTGCGGCTGAGGCATCGCGCGGCTCGTTCGGGATTCCCGGCGCATTGAAGTCCCAGTATGGGATATGGTCGGCCGGTAATCGTTTGATAAAAATGTCGGCCAGTTTTTGGGCCAGGTCCAAAAATTCCGGCTTTTTCGTCTCGCGATAGGTCAGGGTATAGCCGTAAATACCCCATACCTAACCGCGTGCCCATAGAGAGGAATCAGAATAGCCCTGATGCGTAAGACCTTTTAATTTGGGGCCGGTTGAATCATAGACAATCACCTGATAACTTGAATGATCCGGTCGGAAATGATTGTTCATCGTGGTTTCGGCGTGACGGACAGCCATGTCGTAAAGTGATTGGGTGCCGCCATTTTTGCTTGTCCAAAATAACAGTTCGAGGTTCATCCTATTGTCGATAATGGTCTTATGTGGCCAGCCGCGCTGTTTGACGAACCAGGGCCAGGAGAGAATCGTGCCGACGCGGGGATTAAAAAGCGTGGCCAAAGTATCGGCAGTTCGCAGGACAACGTCTTTGTATTCAGGATTGCCAGTGAGCCGATAACCATTTCCAAAACTGTTATAAACCATAAATCCGAGATCATGATTATTGGCGGGACGGAGTGACAGCGGTTTCAAGGCCATGGTAAAACTATCGGCCTGGGTTTTTATCGCCTCATCTTTAGTGAATTCGTCGGTGTACCAGAGAATCCCGGACCAAAAACCGCTGGTCCAATCCTGAATATCGACAAATTCCCATTTTGTTGAATCGGTTGGAATTTGGCGGGGCATTTTGTGATAGTCATTCAGTTCATTGAGCGTGCCTTTAACCTGTTCGGCGCAATACTGGAGTTGTTTATCCACATTCAGTGGTGCGTTTTGACAGCCAATCCCGGACAAAATTGCTATTAAAACAAAAATAGTAAGGCAATGAAAATTGTTGAGTTGCATATTCCCTCCCAAAAATTTTCCCATATTGTTCACTTCCATGTTGGCCAATGGGGAAATGATAATTGGTATCCTCATGATACGCGTTTTTATGTAACCGTTCACCGGTGTGATACAATAAAAGCTTCTGTCATGCCCGAATGCTGACGCGATAAAAACATTCGAGTACAAGTTTATCGGGCATCTATATGTCTAAAAAAGGATGGATTCCCGCCAAAAACAGGCGGGAATGACAGGCTTGACCCTCCCTGTGAACGGTCACGTTTTATCGGGGATAAGTTCATATTATTTCAATATGATAAGTTTCTTCACATCGACTAGCTCCTTCTGCTGCAATTTGTAATAATAAATTCCGGACGGGAGATTGACCGCATTGAATAGAATTTCATGCTGGCCAGCCATCATTTTATTATCAACTAAAGTCGCAACCAGTTCACCCAAAGTATTAAACACTTCCAGCCGGGTATGTTCACTATCTGGAAGCGAGAAGGCGATGGAGGTGGTCGGATTGAAGGGATTTGGATAATTATTTTTTAATTCGAAATGGAAAATTTGTCCGGTTTCTTCATGAACAGCCGTTGCGGCGGCAATATTGACAAGTACATCCCCGGCATCCGACGGTTTGGATTCCATCCCTTTATCATCAAAAGCTTTGGCGGTGATAAGCTGTTTCCCCTTGTTTATTTTATACTTAGAAAGATTCCACGAAAAGGCGAAATTATTGGCTTTATCCATACTTTCGCCAATAAAATGCCAATCATAATAGTATTCAACTCGTCGCACATCCGGTGATGCTGTTACGGTTAAAACCACCGTCGTATCTTTTCGAACGGTCTGATTTTCTTTTAAATTCAGGGCAACAGTCGGACGCGTATTCGGCATATATGCATTTTGATAATTGGCACAGAGATAGCCATATCCAAAAATGGCCATAACCTGCGTCTGATGAATCGTAAATTCACTGTCGGCAATACTGTTGCGGTTTAGAAATCGCGCTTCGGCGTCCGGAAAATTGGATATGGCAGGATAAGCGGTGGATCGGGAAAAGTCCTCATCACCAATCCAGATCCAACTTTCCCCGGTCATCCAGTCGCCGGTGCGATACATTTCGTATACGACGTAGCCTGGTAGAATCGGATTGGTGTAAACCTTGCTGTTATAATCAATTAAATACCAGGAATCAGGATGAAAGGGCTGGCGTTCCGGATTTTCGCCAAGCCCACTGATTTTGACCATATCCAACTGATTCCCTCCGAGACAATAATCGCAGGTCGTGTAACAGGCATCAAGGAATTTCTGATTTTTTGTAAATTCATACGCGACGGCAGCGAGATAGGTATGGGGGGTACTAAATGTCCCCAACATAAAAAGAATATCTTTGTCAAGGCCATAACGAAAGCCGCGATCATTCGCTGATTGCACTGTTTCAGAATTTGCCTGAGCCACAATATCATCGATACACTGTTTTTTGAGCGCCATATCAAGACCGGGGTGATTATCGGGAATCAAACCAAAAATCGTGGCAGCATAGTGCCAGGGATTGATATTAAACCAGAGTTTCGATTTCCAGGTTTTATCATTTTTTTTGCAAATTTTAAAATCATTCTGATAGGATGTTTCGCCTGTATAGCGATATAATGCAGCGGCTGCCTCCATTTTCGCGCGATTAACATCCTCGATTGAATCATTTTTCTGTTCTAAAGCCCACTTATACGCCGTTTTTGCTTCATCAATCCAGCCCGGACTGTCCAGGTGGGGAGTGCCCTGGAATTTATCTAAACATATCGCCAGCCAGGCCGCACACGCGGCATACCGGTAGGACATCATGACCGAATTGCCACCTTTTAAGGCCATCACGCGGCTATCTTCCCACGACGCTTTCCCGCTTTCAGCACCGGCATCGACACCGGCATAGCCCGGTACACCACCTTTTGTGAAATTTTGGGCGATCAATGCATCTTTTGCGCGCTTAAAAAACCGAATGAGCCACATCGCCTCATCCAGAATATCGGGAATGCCATTTTCACCTTCGTTAATCCAGGGGGAATCATTGGCCAGCTTGTATTTCGGACTGATATCGCCATCGCCAAAATTTTGCGGTTTTAGATCATACAGGGCGAGTAAGGTCATGGGGACGCGGTAGTGGGTATCATAGCCATCCCAATCGCCGGCATCGTGATACCAGCCCCACACACCTTTGACGATACCCTCACCTTTTGCGGGATCAAATTCCTGTTCACCAGTGAGATCCGGATAGTATTTCATGATTCGGCCGTCATCGGGATGTTGATCCCGTGGATAGTTCAATCCCGGTTCAATTTCCTGTATAATCCCTGAACGCTGCGTAAACATGGCACGAGAAGTATAATAATAGGCTTCCCGGTAAACATCCTCACTAATTTCAAAGGGATACGAACACCCCATCCGCTCAACGACGACGCGATACTCACCCGGAACCTTGAAAGCAGAAAAATCACATTCCCACACATCGGCAAGCGTCATGTTTTTATTTTTAAAATCAGTAGTCGTACGATTAAAATCCGGGTCGGTTTTATTTCGCTGTTTCGCGATAATTCCTGAAAACATAACCGAATCATCGGCTGTCCGAACAATGTGAAAAGTACTTTGTGCATAATCATTCAGATTCAGCCCCCCTTTTTCATGTTTAGCGGAATTAAAAGAACCCATAAAATGTGAAATATAGGCGTATTTTGGCGCATTGGGGACAAAACCGATCTGATTGACGTGAATGGCTGGTGAACGCAGCATTTTTTCATCATATACAAGGGTGTAGATATTGACATTTGATGCCAGGTCATTCAAAGTGACTGTGTAAGCAATTCCCCGTCGCATGGTAAATGGCAGCTCGATATAAATCCAGTGGTGCGAAAGAAATTTTGGTTTGCTTGGATCGTAAAGATTATTAAATTCCACCCCTTTGGATTTTCGACCAATATTGACGGGTGTTTGAGGGGTTGTATAACGATCATCATTCTGACTCGTAATTGTATAATTAGCGATATTAATAGATTTGTTCAAATCCAGTGTCTGATAATAAATTTTATTCCCATTATATCGATCCTGATGAATTCCGAAATAGTCAATGTGGCCTTCATCAAAATGAACAACAAGAATTTTATCAGTTAGCGGTAAGACGCGTAATAAATCAGCCGTGATAAGATTTTGTGAAATAAATAGAAGAAAGAGGAAAGTGAGTGAGAATTTCATTGGTTAGGTTCCCTAAATTGAAAATTATCAATTAACCTGGAATTTATTTTAATAAGATAAATCGCTGAATTATTTTTTTAAAAACTGACGAACTGCCGGCATACAAAGAAAGCCCTCAACACCCGGCGCCAGATGACCGCTATTACCAAACAATTCAATGACATTGCACCCAAGGGTTTTGGCAAACGCCCGTGCTGGTTCCGGATTCACCATCATGTCGTGGTTCGCAATAACCATCAACACCTGAGCTTTTACTGCCTGTGCTGTTTTTTCGATGTCCCCGTCAAATGACTTGAAAATATGATGTGACATCATCGCCCTGAGCTGATACGCCCAGTCATTCGCATCATGATTGGGATAGTCTTTTACCTCGTTTTCATAAAATTCGAAAAATTTTGAATTTGTCGTTCGACTATTAACATCCGCTGGGGTTGACAGGGCGAGTTCGTGAACGCTTCCAACCAGCCGCATGGCCTCATCGATATTGGCGTGATTTTTTTGGGCAAATTGAATAATTTGTAATTGAGTATTCCAGAGGAGCAGATCATAAGGCGTCTGCGTGGGCGTCCCGACAATTGGGACCGCTTTGGTCATAAAATCCGGATAGGCGACTATCCACTGAAACGTCTGCATTCCCCCCATGGAAGTTCCCATCACCGCATGCAGATGGGGGATACTCAGATGTTTGGTGAGGAGTAGATATTGTGATTCCACCATATCCCGAATTGTAAATTCAGGAAATGATAGACCTGGTTGTTTTTTACTGTTAGATGGCGAGGACGAAACACCATTTCCCAGCGCATCCACGGTGATGACGAAATATTGGGTGCTATCCACAAATTTATCGGAACCAATTTGGCCGGCCAATTGTTCTGAGGTGCCAGAAAACCAGGTGGGGTAGAGGACCGCATTGGATTTATCGGCATTTAAAGTACCGTGTGTTCGATACCCAATTTGACAATCGAGAATTTTTTGGCCATTTTCCAGCGTGAAATCACCAATTTTGGCAAATTGCTGGACACCGGCCAGCAAACAAACATAAGATCCTGACAGAAAAATAATGAAGCAAAGCCTTCGAATTGACTGCATTTTCACCTCCATTGCCTCGCATATAATATTGGGATGCTACTTAGAGTCTGTCAGAAAATACCAAGGCCTGTCATTGCGAGGCGTTTTTTGCCGAAGCAATCCCATCGTTAAACAGCGGAGATTGCTTCGTCGCAGAAAACGCTCCTCGCAATGACAGTACCAGCGGCTTTTGCGGACAGACACTACTTGACATAGATTATGAGCCATCAGAATCGATGATGGTCTTTCTGAAATAAATTAAACATTTTTTTAATAAAATGGTAGGAAAAAATTTAATATTATGATTTTTTGATGATTTAATTCGGGATGGTTGTGACGTTGCATATATATGATTGAACTCAAATATAAAATTGAATAATTATGAATGTGTCAGATTGATTTTTTAAAAAATATTTTATTTAAGCCACAGAATGGAGCAGCCACAGAAAGATACAAAACTGTTTTAGGGCGACTTTAAAAGCCATGCACATTTGTTTATTTTATAAAGTCAGTGGTTGAGTTGTATTACAACGTTAAGTTAAAAAGGCTTATAAAACTTGAAATTCAAATAGGAAATTTATGAAGTTCTAAATCAATGAAGGCCCCCCTGCTGCTTCCATAGCCGTCAGATTAAGGTGATAAGTAATTGAAAATAATGAAATACGTTGAATTAAAAACGCCCTCAGCCTAACCCTCTCCCAGAGGGAGAGGGAATAGCTACGCCCTCTCCCGTTGGGAGAAGGTTAGGCTGAGGGGGCATAGCTGGCGTAATCAAAAAGTGTAAGGTCGTAAAAATTAGTTTAAAAAGGATCAACTGAATTCATAACTTTTTTAAAATTGGGAATCAATGTTTTCCATAGGCAAAATCTCAAATAGTAAAACGTATTATTTTATATTTTACCCAAAAGTTGTTTATTTGTCAAGTGATTTTAATGATAATTTATATTTTTATCTCAATTCAGGCGCGGATTTGTCTGGTATTTGATTTTTAACATCATAATAATTTTGAGGTTATCCCGGTGTCGACCTCGGTTTGTCAAAGTAACGCTAATTTAAGAGATTAACCAATGGATTTTAGCCAAAGTATAATCAAAAATTTCACTCGTTCACGATAAACTTTAAACATTATAAAAATGTAACAACCTAAAAAAAAAGCTTGATTTTAAAAAAAACTTTGAATATGTTTTATTAAAATTCAAAAAGGAGATTGGATTAGCTTTAAATATTGTTGATGCTTTGGGTGTAATCGTGATTTGCTTGTTAGGAGGACGTGTTGATTTGATATTGCTTACAATTTATTGGCCGATAACGGATTTAAAAAAAGGAAAATGAAGTTGAAGTCCCTGATACGGTACAGTTTTCTTTTACAATCACTTTTTTTCTCGGAAGAGGAGGCAATTTATGATTAAAAAGAGGTCTTCCTGCTACAAATTTACTGCTTTTTCTTTACTTTTTCTTCTCATCCTGCCTTTTATTCTTTTCGGTGGCACTACCGGCAAAATTCGTGGACTCGTAAAAGATGCTAAGACGAACGAATTACTCCCCGGCGTCAATGTTATCCTCAGTCATGTCTGGCAGGAGGGAAATGAAGTTGTCTTTGGGGGGATTGGCGCGGCCTCAAATAATAATGGGGAATATATCATCCTGAAAGTCCCACCGGGAGTATACACCCTTACCGCGACGATGATGGGGTATCAAAAAAGCATTCACCAACGGGTACGGGTGAGTGTCGACCGGACCAGTACGGTGGATTTTATGCTTGCCGAAGAAGTGCTCGATTTAAATGCGGAAATTGTGGTGCAGGCGGAGCGGGATATTGTTCAACTGGACGTTTCCAGTACTGAAAATTATATTTCGGAGAAAGATTACCGCGATACGCCATTTGCCAACCGGGTGGAGGATGTGATTGGTATGCAATCTGGTGTAACGGGAAATATCATTGAAGGCGAAATTAACATCCGTGAAGGTGACGCCCGCGAAATCGGGATGATGATGGACGGGATGCTCATGGTGGATAAAAAGTTCAACCGACCGGTAATGACGATAAATACCGGCGTGGTTCAGGAAATTAAAGTGATGCGAAATGGCTTTAATGCCGAATATGGCCAATCCCGTTCGGGTATGATCAATGTGGTAACCAAGGATCCAAGCAATCGATATAATTTTTCGGTCGATTATCAGTTTGAACCAGCCCGCAAGCGTCATTACGGCCGCAGTATTTATGATCCCCTAAATCGCTGGGAATGGCGCTTATTGACGGGGCCACGCGCGATGGAAGGGGATAGTTTGTTTTTAAATGAAGGACGGTTAGGTCAATGGAAATATTGGCGTGGCTGGAATAAAGTTTCTGAAGAACTTGTTCAGGATAACAATCCAAATAATGATTTGACGCCGGATGAGGCACTGGAACTCTGGAAATGGCAGCATCGGCCAATTGCTTATGGCGATAAAACCGGCCATAATATGGACTTGGCATTTTCCGGGCCACTCCCTGTCTTACCATTTCAGACGAAATTCTTAGCTGGCTTTAAATATGAATATCGGCCGTTCACTTTTCCACAGAGTCGTTCACATTACGATGAAAAAGTATCCTCGTTAAAATTAGTGAGCAAAATCAGTTCTGATATTAAATTAACGCTTTCCGGTCTATATTCAGAGACTTATTCGGTAACGCAAGGATATTCCACCAGTGAATGGAGTGAAGAGGATCGTCTTTCTTATGATGGTGGTGGCTCGGAAATTTTCTATCCGTATCGAAAACCAACTGCCGATCGGTATACTTCCATCATCGGCCTTAAATGGACGCACACCCTTTCACCAAAATCTTTTTACGAAATCAATCTTAACCACTGGAATGTCCAATGGACTATCGGCCGGGGTGATTCGGCAAAAGTGGAAGATGGTCGTTATTTTCATGACCGGCTGTATTTAGACCCCCATTCCGGCTGGATTGATCCCAAAGATGGTGTTATTGATTTGGGTTCGGGTAATAAACTTTTTGGTGGCGGTTTTACCTGGGATGATTCCTATAATCGCCGGACAGTTGTGAATCTGATGTATACGAATCAATTTCATCCGGCGCATGAACTAAAGGCCGGCTATGAATTTTCTTATGATATCGTTCATCAGAACCGGGTGTTTTGGGATTATGAAGATCCCAACCAGGAATTTCACTACTATCATCATGGGAAACCCATTGAAATGGCTGCCTTCCTGCAGGATAAAATTGAGTTTAAAGGCATGATTGCCAATTTGGGATTGCGCCTCGATTATTATCATACGAATACCGAGCAGTTTGATATCCATCGGGTTCTCGATCATGATGAAAACGATCTGCCTATTTGGTCGAATACCAATTTCTATGAAGCGGTAAAAAATGGGACATTCCCCAAATATACGGCGAAACCGCGTTTTTATCTCAGTCCGCGAATTGGTATTTCTCATCCACTAACGGAGCGGAGCAAGATTTATTTTAATTATGGTCACTTTGTCCAATCCCCGCCCACCGAGGCTGTTTATCAATTAACCCTCGATAGCCGAATGCCTCGAGTTCAATGGATGGGAAATGGTGAGATGACATTCCAGATCACGGTGGCGTATGAGTTGGGTTATGATCATAATCTCTGGGACTTGTTCCAACTGCATCTGGGGGCTTTTTATAAAGATTATCACGAAGCTGCCAGCGGGATGGTGTATGCCCATTCAAACCAGAGTCTGGTGGTGGAGTGGGCCAGCCAGCGTGAAAATCGCGAAATTCGTGGTATTGAAATCGAACTACGAAAGAGTTATGGTCGTTGGCTTTCGGGCTGGTTTAACTATACTCTTTCAAAAAAGAGTGTAAGTGATCTGGAAATACCCGATTTAAGTGATATTCCAATTATCACCGATGACCCGACAGTAGGAATAAATGGTGAGTTAAAAGGTGTGCCACGACCAAATGTAAGTGATGTGGTTCCTTATGGCCGGGGTGTCGTAACGCTTATGGTTCCGAGTACATGGGGGCCTCAGGTAAGTGGGATTCCCATTTTTGGAAATACTTCGTTAAGTTTGCAGCTTTATTATCAGGGCGGTGGTCGGGTGAATCATCCGAATCGTGAATTTCGTGCCCAACATCCGGATGTAAAATTTTATGAAATCGATCGCTACTGGGCGAATATGCGATTGAATAAATTGTTTTATCTGGGGCGCACGCAGTTGGAATTATATATGGATGTCAGCAGTATACTTCATTCAAAATTTCGTGAATTACCCGGTGGTCAGGCTCGGGAAGATTATTTTAATGATCTGTATAATTCCGGTCGTCTGGATCAGCTCGGAACCGATAAATTGACCGATCCTTCGATTCTCAATACCGAGTCGGATAATGTTTACTGGGCGAAATTCAAGTATATCATTTTCGGATTAAGATTTAATCTCTAATTTCTAAGATTTTCAATCCTTTGAAAACAGGATACATAAAGAACTCTGGCAATTTTTTTACTCAGCCGGTTCTCGTTATTCTGAACAGCGAATGAAGGATTTTGAAAATATTAATTTTTTCTGGTTCTACTATTGAAATTTTGACTCGAATTACATTTTAATTGGAGGTCAACCTGTGAAAATAAAGCAATATTATCGCGGTATACTTATTCTGATATTACTTGCCATGATTCCCGGCGTCGTATTGGCACAGCTACAGAGCCACGAAATTGGACGTTTGTGGGTGACAAATTTCTCAACGGGTTCGATGCCGAATTATTCACCACTTCAAAATCAGATGACTTTCCCGGGTGGCGATTTTTTCTTTCAACGACCCAAAAATCTGGAGCGGCAGGGAATTTGGATTGGTGTAAAAAACTGGACGGACAATAAAGGCGTGTTTAATTCTTTTTTTGTTGCCGAATGCGGGCCAGGTAATTTTGAAGCCCTGGATTATGCGGCGCCAATCTCCAACAAGAAGACCGTTCGGAATCGTTTACCGGTGGTTTATTCAAATAAAGTGAAGGAAACCCGTTTGCTGGATTCACGCACGGGTTCAATGCGTAAAGCCGATCTGGCAGCCGATGAAATGATTACCGTGGTCTGGACCACGCGGGTAGGAATTACCATCACAAAGAACAGTTATGCATTTGCTCATCGAAAATATGATAGCTTTATTATTGAAGAGTATTTATTTGAAAATACGGGTAATATGGATAAAACAAAAACGACAATTGAGTTACCGAATCAAAATCTGGAAGGCGTCTATTTTGGTTTTCTGTCGGCCTTCATACCTTCGGGTGATTACGGACATGAATTGCTGGGCGGCCAGCATGATGATTGGGTGCATTATTATGGAAGCACGCCCGGTGATACCCTGCGTGGCCTCTGGTACGCATTCGATGGTGATAATCAAATCAGAGCCTTTGATGATATCGGTGATCCGAGCGAAACGACTGGGGAGTTTTTATCACCGCAATATGTCGGAACGGGAATTATTCATGCTGATAAATCAGTTAGTGATCCCGCGGATGATTTGACGCAACCGGCGACGATTAATTGGTGGCCTTCCCGCCATTGGTACTCACATACGCTTGGCGATCCGGAACAGACGCTATATGCCGAGTTGAGTTCCGGCAAAAAAAGTCTGGGAACCGATGTAACCGCATTTCGCAACGCCTATGAGCCAGAAATTCAACATCCAATGGTATATTTTGCGTTTGGCCCGTACGATATTCCATTTGGCCAAAAAATACGGATTGTGATTTATCGTGCAGCCGGTATGCTTTCCCGAAGATTGGCTATCGAATATGGTCGTCAATGGAAATTAGGCCAACTGGAATATAATGGATTAAAAGGCGATGAGGCGAAAAAAGCGATATTATCAACCGGTCAAGATTCCCTGTTTATGATGGCATCACGTGCTGAATGGGCCTGGCGTAACGGACTGAAAGCCGTGCCTGATGGGCCTCCTGCCCCCGGATTGAATCTCGATGCGGGCCCCGGAAAAATTGACCTGCAATGGGACCCGGTCGATGCGGAACCCGATCCGGATACTGGCGAGCTTGATTTTGAGGGATATCGCATTTTTCGAGCAGTGGATCATTATACCAATGAATATCAGAAGATCTGGGAATGCGGCGGCAATTCTGCTAATCCCGTAACAAATAGCTTTATCGACTATGATGTCGAACGGGGTAAAAGTTACTACTATTATGTCGTAGCCTATGATAAAGATGGAAACGAATCCAGCCACTTCTATAATCGGAATTATCAATATGGACTCAGTCCCTTTTTAGGAGCGCGGGATAAATTGGATTCAGTTTTTGTGGTTCCCAATCCATTCCATGCCCAGGGATTGGCTTATGGCGGGACAATTGAAGAAGATTATCGGGAAATTCCGCGGGTCGAAGATCGGCTCTATTTCGTGGGACTTCCGGCCCGGGCGAAAATTCGTGTTTTTACCGTTTATGGCGATCTGGTGACGACGATTGAGCATCCGGATCCCTCGGATCCGCTTTCGATTCCCAATTCCGCCGATCGCTCCTGGCATCAGATTTCCATGAGTTGGCAAACGATTCGCAGTGGGGTGTATTTTTATCATGTGGAAGGCTGGGATCGGGATGGAAATTATTTGGGAACAACGACCGGAAAGTTTGTGGTGATTCGGTAACTATGAAAAATCAGGTAAAATAACGAATTTTCAACAAACAAATTTTCGTTTAAAATCCGATCAATCAATCTGGAGCAGACTATGAAATTAAAAATTTTCATTCTTATATTGTTGGTTGCAGCCCTTTTTCAGGTGCCGACCTCATTGCTGGCTTTCAAAAAGAAAGTGGCCCAAAGCGGGATGACCTATCTGTCCATTAGTACCAGTGCCCGACTGAGCGCCATGGGGGATGCCTCTACCGCGGCCGTGGAAGGTCTCGATGGTGCTTATTACAATCCAGCCGTTTTAGCTGATCTGAAAGGCTTTGCTGGCGCGCTGAATCAGGTAAACTGGCTGGTCGATACCCGGCTGTACTCACTCGTCGGTGCCGGATCATTAGGTCGTTGGGGAACGCTGGCACTCGATCTGGTTTACATGGACTATGGCAAATTTGTGGGCACGAAACCGGTGGATACGGGCGTGGATCCCCATGGTTTTATCTTTACCGGTGATTTTTCGGTACAGGATTTTTCTGGTGGATTATCCTATGCCTATCGCATGAGTGACCGATTTGCTTTCGGCTTTAAAACAAAATTTGTCCATGAAGACCTGGGTGAAGCCGCCATTCGAACCATTATTCAAACAGATACGGTGGATGTAAAGAAAAATTGGGCGCTGGATCACTGGGGTCTTGATTTTGGAACGATTTATAACACTGGCTTCAAAAGTTTGACTTTTGCCATGTCTTTACGTAATTTTTCGACTGATATGAAATATTGGTATGAGGAATTTCAATTACCAATGGTATTACGAATGGGACTTTGTATGAATGTCGCTGAACTCTTCAGCCCGGCTGATAAAAATTTTAAGGTTAATCTGTCGGTTGATGCACTTCACGCCAATGATTTTCTTGAACGCATTCATTATGGCACTGAAATCATCTTCCTGGAACAATATGCCCTTCGCGGTGGATATCAACTCAATCATGATGTAGAAACCTTTGCCTTCGGATTGGGTGTAAAATTGGACCTGGCTGGCGTCACGACGCAAATTGACTATGCATACACAAACGCAACATATTTCAAGGATATTAGTCGTTTTTCAATTCAATTTTCATTCTAACTGTTACTTTAACTTAATTGGAGGCATGTTATGACAAAAAAATTACTGTTATTATTAATGATTTTTTTGATGATGGGAAATCTATCAGCTCAGGATGATATGTATCTGATGTGGTCCGATTATTTTGACGATGACGATCCCCCCGCCCTCAAAAACGTCGGTTGGCTCTACTATGGGGAAAGTGATGGCCTCGTTGGACAGATTATCGAACAACGGGATGGCGAATTATTTATTGAACAGGGCAGTTATGGCGGATTGGTTGGGGTTGGGCTGGTTGAATCGAATGGCGTTCCGGCCGTTTTTCCGGATAACGAAGATACAACCAAGCAATTGTTATTAAAAAATGATTATAGCAATCCCAATCAGGTTATTTTCTTTAAGGTGCGTTTTGCCCGTTGGCGAAATATGGGGGCTACCACGTCATTCTTCCTCGTCTCGACACGTCTTGAAATGACTGATTCTACCGAGAGTGTACCGGATGCTGATCCAACCGTTCAACCTGGCTATGCCTTAGTCCTGATGCCATTGGCGAAAGCTTTCGGAGTCGGTAAATATCAAGGTGATTTAGCTGTTTTAAATCCGGCGGGTGATGGCTGGAAATTTTTCGGACAGGGCGCCTATTTATTCGAAATGGAAGTCAATTATCTGGTAAAATTTTATCTGAAAGATGCTGATCTCAAAGTGAAAATTTGGGAAGGTACCAAAGAGGATGAACCGGAAAATTGGTTATGGGAAGGAACTGATCCGGAAGCGCGCGTGAGTGGTAATTATACAATCTTTGGGGCCGTAGGAGTACCCCCCCAAGCTAAGGATGGCGACCAGCTCTATCTGGATGATATCGAATTCTGGGGCTGGAAAACGACTGGTGTCGCGGATCAAAGTCAAAATGGAAAAGCCAATTCATTCCAATTAGCACAAAACTATCCCAATCCGTTTAATCCTACAACCACAATCTCTTTTGCACTGTCGGAAAAAGGACAGACAGAACTTTCCATCTTCAATTTAGCCGGCCAACAAATTCGGACGCTGGTGAATGCCGAACTCCCGGCTGGTTCACATTCTGTAGTCTGGGATGGAAAAGATGCGAACCGTCAGGCAGTTCCCAGTGGCATCTATTTCTACAAAATAGTCACCAATAACCTGAGTGAAACCAGACGAATGGTTTTGATGAAGTAATTTGAATTATCATCGCTCATTAAGATTAAGAAAATTATCCTAATCGGAATGAGCGATTCGTAATGCGTAAGGGCGATTTTTTAATCGCCCTTTTTTTATATTCTGGAACAAAAATTTACTTTTGATAATAAAATACAAACGAAAGAATTCAGGATTGCTTTTTAAAATCGAGCTGCCGATTCTTACGTTAACTTTTCAAATGAATGATATCACCGTGCGGATACGGTATGAATGGAATGAATTGTATCAGTGCAATGCTTTCACTTAAAAAAAGGAGATAGCTCATGTTAAAAAAATTGTTGGTGATTTTTTCCCTTTTGACCATTTGCATCAATGTTCAGGCTCAGGAGTACGTGCTCTGGTCCGATGATTTTGAAGATGACGATTCTTTAGCGACCCGGAATGTCGGCTGGTTGTATCTCCCCGAAGACCTTGGGATAAAAGATGTTCTGATTTATCAAAAAGCGGGTGAACTTTTCATGCGGCAGGGGTATTATGAACTATTTCCCGGACTCGGTATCGGCGTGGGAATTATCGAAACCAATGGTACCCCGGCGGTACTCTGGGATAATCCCGATTCTACGAAAAAACTTATTCTAAAAAATGATTACACTTATCCGAATCAGGTATTGAGTTTTAACATTCGATTTGATCGCTGGCGTAATCTTGGCGAAACTTCATCCTTTTTTTCTGTGCACTCACGACTTAAATTAACGGATGCTCAGGATAGTATTCCACTTTCTGACGCCACCAAAGAGCCGTGCTATGTGCTGGCTTTCTGGCCGATTCAGGGGAAAATTGTTTGTGCGAAATATGACAGTACCGAGTTCGCGGCTATTTTCCCGGATAGGATGTGGAATAAATTTGCCGAAGTGAAATATAAATTTGAGCTGGATGTGAATTATCGTGCAAAATTTTACCTAAACGAGGGAGATGTCAAGGTAAAAGTCTGGGAAGGTGCACCAGAAGATGAACCAGCTACCTGGCTGATTGAAGCAAATGATCCCGAGCCATACGTTAAAGGGACTTTCACCGCTTTTGCCATCATTGGTCCGCAACCTGAGCCGGGGATGGGCGAACAGATTTATCTGGATGATATCAAGATGGAGGGATGGCAGCCCACAAATGTCGAAAATCAACACCTGTCGCGACCGCCCCAGGCATTTCAACTGGGCCAGAATTATCCCAATCCATTTAACCCGAATACACGAATTAATTTTACGCTCGCTGAAAAAAAACTGGTCAAATTGACCATTTATAATATCAATGGCCAGTTCGTCCGCAATCTTATTAACAGTGAATTACCAGCCGGCTCGCATACAATTTCCTGGGATGGTCGTGATCTGAGAAATCAAACCGTGCCAGGTGGCATTTATTTCTATCAATTAAACGATGGGAATCGAACTGAATCCCGGCGGATGATTTTCCTGAAATAATTTTTTGACTAACATTATTCAATAAACTTATACGTATATTGGTGGTCTGAAAATTCCGCTTCGAACTTCTATTTCCGCTATTGACTATGTGCTGGCGAATTTGGGTAAATATAATTCTGTGAATAATTTTAATTACAGCTTTAATTTTTAAAAATTCCTTGAAAGTCAGATCTCCGGCGTGTATATTTACCTCAGTCATTTCATCAATTAATTAATAATTTTATCAACCAGCAGGCAAGCAGGAAATTCATTTATGAAAAAAATGCGATTTGTTTTTCACTTGTTGCTATACTTACTTTCTTTATTTCTTTTCCTTCATGGAAGTAATTGTTCAGTGGGGAATCCCCAATCTGAAATGGCGGAAATGGTAAATGTGCACATCGGTTCCATCAGTCATACACTTGAGCCAACTTTGCCCACCGTTCATCTTCCGCATGGCATGATTCGTTTATGGCCGATTGTTTCACCTGGTGCTGCGGATCGCTATACGGCTTCCAGAATTTACGCGTTTCCATTAAATCAGCCGGCCCATCGCTATCCGCCTGTTGGCGCAATCATGCCGGCGGCAGGTGAGGGTGAACCTCTCCCGGATCAAATCGCCAGTGAATTTGATCATGCCCTGGAAATCGCCAAACCGTATTATTACAGCGTTTTACTGGAAGATGATGATATTTGGGCGGAGTATTCGCCGACAGAACGTGCTGTTTTTTATCAGTTTAAATTTAATCAATCCGGGCCGGCTCAAATTTTTATTTTTGCGAAAAATAATGGCCATTTTCAAATTATTGATAATAAAACAGTTGTGGGAAAAGAAACCTTCGAAGGGGTGACCCAATATTTTTATCTTGAGTTGAACGTTCCATTTACTCATTTCAAACTTTATAAAAATCAAACGCTGCAAAATCCCGAAAAAGAAATTTCCGGGGATAAACTTACGGCTGCCCTTCGTTATGAGCTGCCAGCCGGACAGACAATCGGCGTGAAGTATGGCATTTCATATATCAGTGAAGAACAGGCAAAACAAAATCTGAAAAATGAAATTCCGCATTGGTCATTTGAAGCCGTTAAAACGGCGGCTCAGGAGAAATGGAATTCCACTTTGGCCAAAATTCAAATCAAGGGCGGAACGCCGGACCAACGTGTTTATTTTTACACGGCGCTTTATCGCTGCTTTGAACGAATGGTCAATATTACAGAGGATGGAAAATATTATAGCGGTTATGACCATCAGATTCATGAAGATTCCCGTCCCTTTTATGTGGATGATTGGAGCTGGGACACGTATCGTTCACTGCACCCGCTGCGGCTTCTCATTGAGCCTGAAAAAGAGATGGATATGATTCAATCCTACGTGCGGATGTATGAACAAAGCGGCTGGATGCCCACTTTTCCGCAAATCTGGGGGGATCGAAAGTGTATGATTGGTCATCATCAGGCGGCGTTGCTTGCCGATGCTTATTTCAAGGGCTGGCGTGATTTTGATTTACAAAAGGCATATAGAGGGCTTCGAAAAAATGCGATGGAAGGGACGATGATACCCTGGCAGGAAGGTCCGGCATTCCCCATTGATCAGGTTTATCGCGAAAAAGGATTTTTTCCGGCACTTCAGCCCGGGCAAAAGGAAACAATCGAATCCGTTAGTTCATTCGAACAGCGCCAGTCGGTGGCGGTAACCCTGGAGCATGCTTACGATGATTGGTGTTTGGCCCAACTGGCGAAAGAATTGGATAAATCAACAGATTACGACCTTTTTATGAAAAGAGCAGAAAATTATAAAAATGTCTATAATCCGGCAACAGGTTTTATGAGTCCCAAAACCGAAGATGGGAAATGGCTGGAACCCTTTGATCCCAAACGCTCCGGCGGGATTGGTTCACGGGCTTATTTCGCGGAGTTAAATTCGTGGACTTATACCTGGCATGTTCAGCACGATGTGCCGGGACTTATGGAACTAATGGGCGGGAAAGAAAAATTTATAGCGCGGCTGGATCGGTTATTTGAAGAATCGTTGGGAAGCAGCAAGTGGGTTTTTCTCGGCCAATTCCCGGATGCTACAGGACTGGTCGGACAATTTGTGATGGGAAATGAACAAAGTTTTCATATTCCCTATTTATACAATTATGCCGGCGTGCCCTGGAAAGCCCAAAAACGGATTCGACAACTGCTGGATGCCTGGTTTCGAAATGACCTGATGGGCGTCTGCGGCGATGAGGATGGCGGGGCCATGTCTTCATTTTATGTTTTTTCGGCAATGGGATTTTATCCGGTTTGCCCCGGTCAGCCGATTTATCTGATGGGAAGTCCCCTTTTTGATGAAATAAAGATCGACCTGGGAAAAGGAAAACATTTTATAATAAAAGCAATAAAAAATTCCGCTCGAAATCGATTTATTCAAGCTGCTAAATTAAATGGTAAGGAGATAAATCGGTCGTGGTTTACCCATTCAGAAATAGTTAATGGCGGCGAATTGATTCTGGAAATGGGGGCGAGGCCAAATAAATCGTGGGGAAGTGTCGAGATATCGCTGCCGGCATCCATGAGTACAAAAAAGAAGTGAATTTTGTATTGATAAATCGAAAGACTCTAAAAAATCGAATTATAAATTACGTTTGACATATCACGCATTACGCTTTCGCGATGATTTTGAATAAACATTTTATAACAAACTGACTCTAAACTTTAAAAGCGAAATAATTATGAACTCGCCAAAAATAAATCGCCGAAAATTTATGTGCACCGCTGGTCAAATGGCTGCTGGTACAGCACTATTACCCGGTGCGCTGACAATGATGACAGGCTGTGGTCCTTCAGAAGAGGATGCTGGTCTTCAACTTTATTTGGATTTTAAGAATCCCCCAGTGACTGCCAGGCCATTTGTGCGCTGGTGGTGGAATGGGAACAAGATTACCCGCGAGGAGATACTGCGCGAACTGGATCTATTGAAAGCCGCCGGTATTGGTGGCGTGGAAATTAATGCTATCAAATTTCCCAATCCCACTGATCCCTTAAATGTTCCGGCGCTGGAATGGCTCAGTCCCGAATGGATGGCGATGGTGAAAGTTGCTGTCGATGGACTTCAGAAACGGGGAATGATTGCGGATATCATTGTCGGTTCTGGCTGGCCATTTGGTGGAAGTTTTTTAGAATTGGAAGAGCAGACACAAATGATGACTATTGGCACAAAGCATCTGGTTGGCCCGAAGACGATTGAATTGACGGAAGCTGAACTGCTGGCGGATGTCGAACTCAGGTTGCATTCAAAAAACGACAAAATCGATAAAAAAATTACCCGACTCATGCTATATCCCGCGCTGCTAAACGATCTGAATTCTGGAACTGAAGTTACATCGTTGCTTCAGAACGGAAAAATTGTCCTGAAAGTGCCTGCCGGCGTTTATTTCCTGCATTATCTTGTTTTACAAAAAGGATTTCAGGCTGTGATTAATGGTGCACCGGGTGCAGATGGGCCGGTGCTGAATCATTATAATAAATCAGCAGTTCAAAAGTACCTGAATCGGATGTCGACGCAGATGAAAACTGTTCTGGGTGAACTGGGGAATAGTTTCCGCGCCCTGTTTTGTGATAGCCTGGAACTGGAAGGTGCAAATTGGTGTGAAGACATGGAAGCTGAATTCGAAAAACGGCGCGGTTATTCATTGAGCCCATTTCTACCTTTTGTCCTTTTCAAAACAGGGCACATGGGAAATGTAGTGGCGGAAAAAGTGAGTATTCAATTGTCCGATGCGCTTCAGGAACAGGTGAAACGAGTACGATATGATTTTTATATCACGCGAATGGAGCTTTTTCACGAGCGTTTTGTCCAGCCATTTCTTGATTGGTGCAAATCCAATGGTGTCAAAGCCAGGGTTCAGGCTTATGGCCGGGGATATCATCCGTTGGAAGCCAGTATGAATATCGATATTCCGGAGTGTGAAACCTGGCTTTGGCCGAAAATTGGTGAACCAGAAACGCCTGAAGGCAAAGCTTTTTCTGTGATTAATAAATTCGTTGCTTCAGGTGCCCAATTTGGGGGCAAAAAAATTGTGAGTTGTGAAGAAATTACCAACACCGCCTTCGTCTTCTTTGCCACGCTGGAGTTGATTAAAATTGCCGGTGATCAAAGCAATCTTTCCGGCGTCAATCATTCGATTTTGCATGGTTTTAATTACAGCCCTCGTGAAGCTGAATTTCCGGGCTGGGTTCGTTATGGAACATTTTTCAATGAACGAAATCCCTGGTGGCCATATTTACGTCATTGGATTGATTACAAAGCCCGGCTCTCTTCACTTCTGCAAAATGCCGAACCCCAGGCGGATATTGCCATTCTTCATCCCCTGGCTGATATTTGGATGAATTATGGATTGCAACGGCATCCTTTTCCAACAACGACTTATCCCTGGTATCAATTTTCCCTCTGGGAGGCAATTCATCAAAATGGCAATGGCTGTGACTATATCAGTGAAAATATCTTATGTCAATCGCAATTCACAGACGGGCAGCTTAAATATAATCGCCGTGCCTATCACACGCTGATTTTAATGGAGGTCGATACCATTCGTCCGGATACGGCAGTGGCGCTGGAAAAATTTGCCAGGGCCGGCGGAAAAATCATTTTTATCAAAAATACACCTTCGCAATCCCCTGAATTCGTGAATTTTGAAGAAAAAAATAAAATAGTCAATGATACAATTCAACAAATTTTACAAAAGCATCCGGAAACATGTGTAATCGTTCCCCCACCGGTGAATGAATTAACTTTATGGTACCGACAGCTTCAACAAAAATTCAATTTGCAGCCGGATGTTGAAATTCAAATGCCGAATAAAAATATTTCTCAAATTCATCTCAAAATAAGCGAAAAAGATATTTTCTTCTTGGTCAATTCCAATAAAAACAGTTCAGAAAGTATTCAGGCGAAATTTCACACAAACGGAAAAAAACCATGGATTTGGAATCCTGAAACAGGTGAACGAACGCTCCATCCGCATCAGGAAGCCAAAAATATACTTCATATCGAATTGGAACCAGCAGGCTCGCTCCTTCTGGTTTTTGATAATCTGCCATCAGCACTTCCGAACCCACCCGTACCCATTTCGTATAATTTGCCTTATGAATTGACCGGTTCATGGCAAATTACATTAAATCATGTAAATGGATTTCAGCAAAATTTAGTCCTGGAAAATCTGGCAGATTTTAAAGAGATGGAAAATCTAAAATCATTTGCCGGTGAAATTATTTATCAAAAACAGTTTGATCTGAGTAATCCGGAAATTTTTCAGTTCATCGATCTGGGAAAAGTTTGTGGGATTTCCGAGATCACTTTAAATGATCAACCATTGGGTTTCAAATGGTACGGAAAGCACCTTTATTCCACTAAAAATTTATTAAAAAATAATGATAATTTATTGAAAATAAAGGTGATTACGGTTCTGGGAAACTATTGTAAAGCACTTCAGACCAATCCAGTTGCGCAGGAATGGACGCAATGGCTGGCGTTTCAATCGGTTGGGTTGATTGGACCAGTTAAACTTTTTCGAACAGAACAGGTGGCCTGCGCTGTATGAAGAAAGAGAGCCGTCAGAATTCAAAAAATAACCATCAAGATTGGGTCAATTTAGACCGCGCCCTGTCAAAACTCGGTTTTTGTTCCCGCTCACAGGCTCCGGGATATATTTTGGATGGTCGTGTGAAAGTTAATAAAAAAATACAATCGAATCCATTTTTTCGGGTGAATTTATTCGCCGATCGCATTGAGATTGATGGGGAATTGATTGAATTTGCTGAAAAAGTTTATCTCATGCTCAATAAACCGCGCGGGCTTGTTACCACCCGTTCCGATGAAAAAGGTCGGGCGACGGTTTTTGAGTGTCTGAAAGATAAAAATTTGCCGCAAATAATGCCAGTCGGCCGCCTGGATATGGCCAGTGAGGGGCTGCTCCTTTTTACAAACGATTCGCAGTGGGCCAATCAAATTTTAGAGCCCCAAAACCATGTTTTAAAGACGTATCATGTGCAAATTGATCGCCTGGCTGATGAAAATTTGCTTCGGAACCTCCAGAAAGGTGGCATGACGCCAGAAGGTGATTTTTTGAATTGTAAAGCAGTGAAATTGCTTCGTTCCGGTAAAAGAAATAGCTGGCTTGAAATTAAAATCGATGAAGGAAAAAATCGACATATTCGACGGCTATGTGCGATATTGGGTCTCGAAGTTCACCGATTGATTCGGGTGGCCATCGGTTCCCTTGAATTGGGGAAGCTTGGAAAGGGGGAGATTCGATATTTGAACTCAGCCGAAAAGGAAATGCTTTTTCGTTGATGAACAATGTTACCAAGGGATATTTTGACTAAATATTTTAAACATTTTGTATCAAATCAGGAACCCAACTCCAGTTTGTGGATGTTAAATTAAATTTAAGCAATCACAATTTTTTAAGGGTGACTGAAAATTTTTTGCCTTTTATTGAGACTTGAATTTAATTTAACATGGAAACTTTTAAAATGAAACGCATCAATCCGGCAATTGATGTTCCGGCAACACTTTCGCTCCTGGCGACGATATTGTTTTGGGCTGCCAGTCCGCTATTTTTAAAATATTTTACACCCTATATCGATGCCTGGACGGCTAATGGTGTTCGATATGGTTTCGCAGCTTTGATGTTATCCTGTTGGTTGTACTATTTTTATAAAAAAGGTGAACTTCATCCCAAAATTTTCCGGCTGGCGATTTATCCGTCAATAGCGAATATTGTTGGACAGGTCCTTTATGCCTGGGCGCCTTATTTTATTGATCCGGGGTTGATGGCGTTTACCATACGCCTGACTGTTATCTGGTCGATTCTGGCGTCATTCATCATGTTTGCGGATGAGCGCACCCTTATCTGGAGTCGTCGTTTCTGGCTTGGATTGATATTAAGTATCTCCGGCTTTTTAATCATCATTTCCAATGGTCAGACGTTACCCCATGGCGCGAAATTAACGGGAATTATAATCGCGCTGTTTAGCAGCTTTTGCTGGGCATTTTATGGCGTGGCGGTTCGACAAAATATGGCGGGCGTGGATTCCCGACTGGCTTTTACAATTATTTCGCTTTATACCGCCGTCGGAACGCTTATTTTTATGTTTGGTTTTGGAAATTATCAGGTATTGCCCGAATTACCTTGGAGAATAATTCTGCTTATCCTGATTTCTTCGATTACGGGAATCGGTGTTTCGCATATCTTTTTTTATATTGCTGTTAAAAGGATTGGCGTGGCCATTCCATCCACTGTTAATTTACTGGCCTCATTCTTGACGGCTATTTTTTCATTTTTTATTTTTAAAGAGCAACTTTCCCCATTGCAATGGTCGGCAGGGGTTATATTATTACTTGGTGCATTTTTGCTCCTTTGGGCGCAAGAAAAAGTTAAAAGTTACCAGGCGCAGTATGGAAAAAATTAAAATTAAACCCGGTAATGTACCAAATTGGTTTTTTCCTTTCACCTAAATCCAGTTTTGTTATTCAACCAGACCACAAATTCAACCTTTTTATTAAAGTCGAACTGATGGAAACCATTATTGAATTAATTTGAAAAGTCGATAGCATTATTTTACAAAGTAAATTGTCCAAATATGAAAAAATATTCCAAATTAACCCAATTGACTCCTGGACAAAAAAAACAAGCGCAACAGAATTATGTCCAGTTCACACGAATGAATTCACTGTCCTATGGTTCGCTGGCTGATAATATTCTCATCCTGTATGCCTTAAAATTTGGCGCCAGTGATCCAGTAATTGCCCTTCTTTCGTCCTTGATCTATATGACCATGCCGTCCACTCTGATTGGAAAGCGATTGATCGCCAAAGTCGGAACTTCACGTGCTTTTGGATTGAGCTGGTTAGGGCGTAATACTTCAGCGGCGTTGATGCTGCTGGCACCATTTTTTGGGGGGAATATGGGGTTAATCTGGCTGTTAATTTCTGCCACGGGTTTCTTCTTTTTCAGGAGCATGGGGATCACTGCAATGACTCCCATGTTGGGAGATATCTCCTCCAAATCGGATCAGGGGCAATTTATTTCACGAGTCTGGATGAATGGAAATCTATTTTTTTTAATGATTTACGCAAGTTTGTCGATCATGCTGGGTTATTCATCCTCAGTCACCACCTTCCAATTTATCATTGCGTTTGGAAGTTTGACGGGTATGATCAGTACCTACTTTTTATTCCAGATTCCACAGGTTCAACAGACAATTGAAACCGGTAAGGAACTGCTCCGTTCAACCTGGAAAGCCTCAATGGAAAACTCACAAATCCGTTTGTTATTTATAAATTGGGCTTTGATAAATGCCTCGATTGCGTTGACACTCCCTTTTGGTGTTTTAACTCTTAAGAAGGGATATGCTTTCTCTGATCAAAATGTTATCATTTTTACGATTATCCAACTGTTCGGGGGAACAGCGGTTTCCTATTTGAACAGTTTCTTGCTGGATCGGGTTGGTCCGCGTCCGATGATGTTTTTTTATACGGCCAGCATGGCGTTGATTAATATTTTGTGGATTATCGCACCGGACACCCCTTTACGCATACATTTAACACTTATTTTTTTGCTCAATGGTATCTGTTCCTCTGGAAATCAAACAGCACTTCATCACTATTTTCTGAGTCGTGTGCCGTTAAAACATCGATTAAATGGCTCAATCCTGGTAAATGTCTCTTCTGGTATTATTACCGGTCTTATGGGATCGATTTTTGGTGGGGGGTTATTAAAATTATTACGTTCTTATCCGCTGGCAGGAATGGATGTTTACCGATTTTATTTTCTAGTGATAGTCTTTTATCAACTCATTGTTTTATCAACGGTTTATCGATTGAAGCCTGTTTCTGATCGACGGATAAGAGATGTTTTGAGCATTTTATTTTCCATCCGCGACTGGCGCGCACTTTACACCCTCCAGAAACTGGAGCGTTCTCAATACGAACATGAATCCTTGCACCTGATGGAACAACTCAAACATATCAAATCAAACATTTCTGAAAATCTCTTGAAAGATTTTTTAAAATCACCGCGCTTTTATATCCGAACACGGGCAATGAATGCGCTGCGAGAAATTAATTTTTCAGATGAAACCGGTGATTTACTTATCGCGGAACTGGAGCGTGGTGAATATACAACAGGTTATCTGGCTGCGGAAGTATTGGGGGAACACAATATTCAGAAAGCGATTCCCTCGCTACGCCAGTCGCTTGATTCGGATGATGTGTTTTTACAGGGGAAAGCACTTGTTGCGCTGGTCCGATTGCAGGATGAACCATCATTTCAGAAAATAATTGACATTTTCAGCCAGACGCAAAATCCACGGCTTATTATGCATGGCGGACATGCATTGGTTCTCATGCGGAAACCTGAAGTCAGTTTTATCATCCTGGAAAAAATCGTTGAAAATAATCTTCCGACCAATGTTTTTGAGGAATTATTATTTTGTCTCTGTGAAGTAGGTGGCGTTGGTGAGCGTTTTTATCAGCTTTTCAAAACATATCAAAACAATCCAGAGATTGGTCGGATCTCTTTAACTGAACATCTGCAATCGCAAATCGACAGGAATTATGCCGGGAAATCAGCGTTATTAAAAATCGTCCATCAGTTTTGTCAACCGGACCTGGTCATTCAAACTTTGCTGGATTTTACAGATAAGGATTTGCAAGCAGCACGTAGTGATTTATTATCGTTTTTAAAACAACGAATTCATCTCATGTCGGACGCTTCGCATGTTGAAAAACTTCTCTTTGCGATAACTCTTATTACTGGATCCCGTGTGATCCATTCACCTGATAAAGGTTTGCTCATTTCAGATTAACGTAATAATTTCTGTCGATTAAAGCCTGTTTAGTTATTAAATATTTTGGAAGTTATTTTTATTGATTCTGGTTTTATCGAAAACGGTACTCGGAATTTCTTTGGGAATTCACAATTTAAAACAGATGTATTTAATTTTTAATCCTTTTTCAAGGTGCTTTAACTCATAAGTCGTTTTAATATTTAATAATTCTGGAAAATCGGCCAGTGCGTAAATATTGTCAAGAACAGTCAGAATCTGGACTTTTTCCTGTTCGAGTGTTTTTAAAGTAAATTGAAAAAGTGCTTCATTGTCCGTTTTCAAATGGATTAAACCATCTTTTTTCAGGAGAGATCGATAACGTGCTAAAAATGAGCTGGAGGTGAGCCGCTTATTTGCCCGTTTAGCCTTTGGAAATGGATCCGGAAAAGTAATCCAGATTTCCTCGACTTCATCCGGCGCAAAAAAATCGGTGATATGATCAATAAATATTCTTAAAAAAGCGACATTTTGTAATCCATCATCTAGTGCTGTTTTCGCACCGCGCCAGAGCCGCGCGCCTTTAATATCGATTCCGATAAAATTTCTGTTCGGAAATTGACGAGCGAGCTGCAGTGTGTACTCGCCCTTGCCGCAGCCTAATTCCAGTGTAATTGGATTCGAATTTTTAAAATAGTCCGACGCCCATTTCCCTTTTAAATCCACTTGAAGTTCAAAAGTATTTGAAAAGGTATTGAGTTCCGCAAATCTTTGTAATTTTCTTTTTGCACCCATTTTTTTATGGAAGTTTCCTTACACCTCATCATGTCAATTTGGACTATGGTTATCAAGCATTTTCAATAAAAAGAGATTGAATCATCATTTTTAATTGTCTCTAAAATTTGTCCATTATACATTTTTCAGCTTAAAAAGTCAAGTGAAAAAATTGACCTTTTGGAAAATTGATAAAGATTTTCCATTAAAAATGGAAAAGAATTATTTAAAAAGATACCCAATAGTCATAAATGTCAAGTGTCCATGAAATTTTTGTTGCCTATTGACATATAATCTCTTATATTTGAAATCGATTTGTAAAATTTTTAATGAAAAGGAGAAAATATGGAACCAATTTCTTTAAAATCCCTGGCGAAAATGATTGATCATTCATTACTTCATCCAACTTTCACCGACGCTCAAATCAAAGCGGGTTGTGAACTGGCCAGGAAATATGACGTGGCAACTGCGTGTATCAAACCATACAGCATCGAACTGGCGAAAGAAGTGCTGGCCGGTTCAGATGTGGAAGTCTGTGCAGTGATAGCCTTTCCGCATGGGAATAGCACTATTGCAATGAAAGTCAAAGAGGCAGAAGACGCCGTAAAACGGGGTGCGCCAGAGATTGACATGGTTGTGAATATCGGGAAAGTCATGGGTGCTGACTGGAAATACGTTTCGGATGAGATTAAGGCTATAAATGATGTGGTGCTTGCCAATAAAGGATTATTAAAAGTCATTTTTGAAAATGATTATTTACAGGATGAGCAAATTATTAAATTATGCGAAATCTGTTCCACTCATCAGGTTGCGTTTGTGAAAACATCCTCCGGTTATGGATTTGTGAAACAACCCAATGGTATGTATAATTACAAGGGGGCAACAGATCATCATCTAAAGCTCATGCGGGCGAATTGTCCATCATCCGTTCAGATCAAGGCCGCGGGCGGCGTCCGAAATCTGGATGATTTACTTCGCGTGAGGGCATTGGGGGTTACCCGTATTGGGGCAACTGCCACAGAAGCCATCCTGGAAGAGGCTAAAAAGCGGGGTTATAAATAAAAGTCCCTTTCCAAAATAATTTAAAAAATTGGCCATCAAAAAATGATATCAACACTCATTCCAGAAAAAACAGTCGAATTACTCGCACCCGCTAAAAATCTTCAAACTGGAATTGCGGCAATAAAGGCCGGCGCGGATGCGATTTATATTGGCGCTCCCCTTTTTGGTGCACGTGAAGCAGCCGGAAATCCTTTATCGGATATTGCCGAACTGGTGAACTATGCGCATCAATTTCGGGCCAGGGTCTATGTGACACTAAATACACTGTTGCATGATGAAGAAATTCCGGTCGCAGTGGAATTAATTAACCAGCTTTACGATATCCAAATTGATGGCTTAATTATCCAGGATCTGGGGCTGCTAGAATGTCAACTTCCGCCCATGCCACTGATTGCCAGCACGCAAACAAATAATCGAACCCCAGAAAAAGTCAGTTTTTTAGAAAAAGTGGGATTTCAACGCATAATTTTGGCGCGTGAATTAACATTAAACGAAATTCAGGAAATTCGTCAAAATACGCAAGTGGAATTAGAATTTTTTATTCATGGATCGCTTTGTGTTTGCTATAGCGGCCAGTGTTATATGAGTTATGCGATTGGCGGAAGAAGTGGTAATCGGGGGAAATGTGCCCAATCCTGCCGCCGAATTTATTCGCTTATGGATAAAAATGGTCAGATTCTGATGAAAAATCGTTATCCCCTTTCCTTGCGTGATTTAAATTTAGCACCTCATTTGAAAGAACTGCTTGCGGTTGGTGTTAATTCATTCAAAATTGAAGGCCGACTCAAAGATGAATTTTATGTGATGAACGTGGTGAGCTATTATCGCCAGGAACTGGATCGACTATTACCGCAAATGGGCCTCTCAAAAAGTTCTGCCGGGCGTGTTCTTGTCGATTTCACACCGGTTCCGGCAAAAACGTTCAGTCGGGATTTTACAACCTATTTTTTAACCGGTCGTGATAAAAATATGGGTTCGACAGATACCCCAAAGTCAATCGGGGAGAAAATTGGCATCGTCAATGCAGTTTATCCGAATTATTTTACTTTAGCTAAAGGAAGTCCACAACTCAACGCCGGAGATGGCATCTGTTTTTTTGATGATCGACAAAATTTGCAGGGAACACGGGTCAATCAGGTCCAGGGAAATCAAATTTTTCCGGAGCAGATTGGCGCAATTCAGAAAGGAACCATCCTTTATCGGAATTATGACCAGCTTTTTCTGCAGGCAATCAAGAAAAGTCATCTTGAACGGAAAATGGCTGTCAGGTTGTCGCTGCGCGAAGTTTCGGAAGGTTACAGGCTTATGGCAATCGATGAAGATGGAAATCAAGGTGAGGTTGTGCTTCCCATCGAAAAAATAATCGCGGAAAAACCGGAATTAGCAATCGCCACCATCAAAAAGCAGTTGGGTAGCATGGGATCAACTCATTTTGAATGTACAGAAATAAAAATAGATTTGAATCCAATTCCATTCATTCCAATTGCCAATCTGAACACACTCCGGCGCGAAGTTTTAGAAAAATTGAATTCGATTCGCATTGAAACGCATCCACAACTAAAGGCGGAAATTACGCCGAATGACATCCCCTATTCTGAAAAATCACTCACTTTTCAGGGGAATGTCTTAAATAAAAAGGCCGTCGCTTTTTATCGCCGACATGGGGTGGTGACAATTGAGCCCGCAGCAGAATCCGGACTGGATATGACGGGCAGAAAAGTGATGACCACCCGCTATTGTATTTTAGGACAGATTGGCCGATGTTTGCTTACCAATAAAACTGATAAGCTAAACCTGCCGCTTTTTCTCGTGGATAAAGATAAACGACGGTTCGAACTAAAATTCAATTGCCAAAAATGCGAAATGGAAGTTTATTTTGGGCGGAAAAAGTAGATTGATAAATGCTTCACTGAGCCACTATTTTCTGAATCCAGGCCGCCATTTCATCCCATGCGACAGGTGAAAAAGTCTCTTCAATCGTCGCATATTCAGCCACCGATCCCGTTTGGGCTGTTTGAAAAAGATGATTCAAGTCCGGTAATTCCTTTATCACAATGTTTTTGTTGCCGGCATCTTTAAGTGCCGATTTGATTAATGGTAAATTTTGTTTCGGGGGTACCTGAAGGTCTTTTTCACCATTCAGTGCCAGAATGGGACATTTGACCTTTTTTAGCGCTGGAATGGGATCATACGTCAGAAAATAGCGGAACCAGGGCGAAAGAACCGATTTAAGTTGAGTCTGAGAGAATGTTGTAAAATCTCCCAGTTGCTTTTGTTCCTCCGGACTTAAACCATCATAATATTCTTTTAACATGGCAGAAAGTTTTTTTTCAGTTTCCTGAACTTCGGTAGTTTCGATAATGATCTTAAAAATTTTCGCCTGCAAATTTTGATTTTTTTTAATCTGATCTTCGCTGGCACCACTAGCCCGGGCAATCAGTTCGCCCTGTAGATAAAGCAATTTCTCACTAATCATTCCAGGACCCGCCAATAAAACGATAAAGGCAACATCTTTGGATTGGGTGGCCACCATGGGAGCGATCAATCCTCCTTCACTATGGCCAATTAAACCAATTTTTTGTGGATTAATTTCAGGTCGATTTTTTAAGAATTCAATTCCGGCTAAAACATCCGTTGCAAAATCCGGTGTAGTCGCTGTTTTAAAATCACCCGTAGAAGCACCAACACCCCGATCATCATAGCGCAAAACAGCGATCCCCTGGCGTGTTAAATGATCAGCAATAATCCAGAACGGTTTATGATTAAATCTGGTTTCATTCCGATCCTGCGGTCCGGAGCCTGAAATTAAAATGACGGCCGGAAATTGGCCTTCTCCACGGGGGGTGGTCAGCGTGCCAGCCAAAGTGATGTTATCCTTTTTGTTCTCGAACTTTACTTCCTTTACATCGTACGGAAACGGCTCCTGAGGCTCTTGGGGACGTTTGGGTTCCTCGACTTTTTCAATACGCACGAGCTCGATCGGCATGGAAAAGCCAGATTGTTTCCAGATACCTGAAATTTTATTGGTATCCTCGATTTTTCCCAGAAAAAGCCCTGTAATTGCCTGGGCTTCAATTTGCAAACTATCAGATGTAACCGTTACTTTACTGGTTGGAATTCCTTTTGCACCCTGATCCGGACTATCGCGCGTGGCGGTAAAAGCGCCATCACTCATCTTCGTAATATTGAAAACCAGGCGAAGTTGCATTCCGGAAATGTTCAATTTTCCCTGCCAGATTCCTTCCAGATTGGATTCTATTGCTATTGATTGCGTTAAGGGGAGCAGAATCAGAAAAAGAAATAAGAATGCTAATCCAGAATTGTTGAAATGAATTTTATTTTTCATGTTTTTTTCTCCCTGATACATAAGTTTGAATTTATCATTATTAAGCTTTTCGTTTTGATTGAAATAACCAACGACGCTGATAAAAGAATTAAAATCATTTTCCTTCCATCATCGATATCCGTGGTACTATGCCGTGCCGGACGATTAAAATCTTCAGATGTGATCAAATACCGATTCGCTGTGACATTTCTGACACGAGTCATTTCAATAACTGGATTTAAAATGGTATTCAAGGCATATTCTTTTAATTCAGCAGGGAGTGCTGGATTGGAAATGCAATCCAACTGTTCACCGAAATCCTTGATATAGCCTTTTCGAAGCCATGTGGTGCCACCATATTCATAAACATCCAGCGTTACCTGGGGCTTATATTTTGCAAATAATTGGTGTAACAGACGCGTTTCTGGCTCCGTTAGAATGAGATGATTTCGATTTAAATCAATCTGGCGACTATTCCGGCGTTGATCCAATTCATTTCCATCCGGATTAACCATGGGAATCAGAATTAGGTTGAGATTTGGAAAGTTGGCAACACCATTTAAATAAATATGATGAATTAACATTAAAAGCGCCTCTTTTCCGGATGGTTCATCACCATGTTGCTGGGCGAAGATCATTACCGAAATTTGTTGTGGCTTCCAATTTCTTCGCTCCGGTATAAAAATAACGGGAATTTCTCTGCCGCGATTGGACTTGCTTCCAATCTCCATTTCAATCATCGATGAATTGTCATCAATTTTATTTAAAAACGATATCATTTCCAGGTGCGAAGTCCCAAACGGTGGCGTTTGGATTGCCAGCGGAAGCTGACTCTGGCTACAAATTATTGCATGTAATCCTAATAAAAACAAAATAATTTTTGGCATAATTTTCTCCCAAAAATTATGTTTGAAAATCATGGCAATCGAATTTAGCAAAATAAAATCACAATTTTCTTAACAAATTCACATAAAGGTTTTTAAATTGTAACCGTTCACAGGGGTAATAAATTAAACGCTTCTGTCATGCCCGAATG
>DYKB01000101.1 GCA_020722815.1 Caldithrix sp.
TAATCCCATCCTGGTGCAGCATCGGTGCGACGGCAGTCCATCCACAAATTATTGCTGGGAATGTCTCCCATGCCAAAAGCCATGCCGTACGGTCCTGCGGCAGCGTCTTCGGTGATTCTCATAAAATTATGCTCGCCTTCCGCATTTACAGCCCATCGAACAATATAAAAAGTCGCTGGTTGGCTTTTTGTTCCATAACGAGTAATACCGGTTACTGGATTCATTTGGTCGGGATCCGGATCCATTAACTCATCGGTCCATAGTTTCATTTCGGTGACACCGGCTGCCGCAAAATCAACCAGCGCAAATGTAAAAAGCATGACGAATAATAGTAAGCTTATTTTCGGTCTCATTTTGTTTCTCCTTAAGTTTTTTAAATTAATTTTTCTGTCAAAAAAAATTCCTTTACTATATCACCTCCTTTCCGCTTATTTGAGATCGATGTCTTTTGATGCATCACCTCCTTCCAAAAAGTCCGCTTAATTCAGCAAAACGATGGATTATACGTTTTGGTAATGCTCTTAGTGAACAGATTAACCAAACTGTGTATTTTTGCAGTCGCGATTTTAGTTGTTCATTTGCTGTAAGTGAAGACTTAAACCATTACTACAGTGTATAAATCAAATGATATCAGCTTTAAAAACATGATTATTGAATAGCCTAAAGCATTACAAACTAAAGCAAGCTATACTTGATATGGTTTAGATTGTAACATGACGAAACCGATGCCATCGCTCAAAGCGATGGCATTGGTGAATAGAACTGTTACAAAATAACCCTAAATGAGTATAATTTCATTGTTCCATAGCTAAAACCCAACTATCCTGCCGTCTTCCAGGCTTGAGCGAATAATGACAAATTTACCTGTTTTCTCTCCCCACTCACTGTTAACGTGGTAGATATAGACTCCACTGAATACCAACTGATTATTATCACTCACTTGATTCCACGCTTCTTCTGCTGTTCCGTCATCATGTTTGAGGACGGTAACCAAATCGCCACTCATAGTGAAAATTTTAATGGTACATTCTTTGGGCAGATTAACAAACATTATTTTGTTCGGTTCACCGGGCCAATTGTTTCTCACTGATAGATCGTGATAGGGATTGGGAACAACCAATATCTTATTCAAATCAACAGTGCCGGTGGAGTCCGGATCCAAAAATGGATAAACAGGAGAATGTCGTTGCAGCATATTCCAATACTTGCCTGACTCCAGACTAACACCAGGATTCTCCCAATTCTGTGAACCGTCATCATAGGCTGTAACATAATAATAGTAAGCAAATCCACGCTGGACCTCGGTATCCACATATTTTAAGGCAACGGGATGTCCGCTTTTGCCGCCACATTCCCAGATCATCTTATAGGTGGAGTCATTTAATCCTTGCGTGCGATATACACGATAGCCAGCAAAATCGGGCTGATTAGTATCCACATCGGGCTGCTGTGAAACGTCACTCCATTCGAGGGTAACTTTTTTATGCCCTGCAGTAACATACAAATCCGGTGCTGGCGGCGGATCGGGAATATCAAACGGATTTCTGCCATTTTCGAGATTTCTAAAATAGCGACGTGTGGCGATACTGAAAACCTTCAGCAATGAATCCCTACCTGTTGCCAGAATTGCATTTTTTTGTTCATCATTTATGCCTTCTCCACCCTGAAGCCATTCCCACCACTCTTTACCGTAATAGGCGCCGGTATCTTGGGCAATGCCATTAACAGCAACAAGGATCGTCCAGTGCACTTCAGAATTAAACGGCATTTCATAAGGTCCCACAGTGATATAAGGATTTGGTCGGGCAACGGTAGTGGGGTCGGTTGGATCTTTGTATCCAAGCTCTTGCGGGCTCGGTCGGTGATGCTGCCAATTTTCTCCGGCAGCCGAACCATCGCCTTCAAAAAAATATTGATACCCTTGCTGGGTTGTCCAAAAATGCTCCGGTATGGTTGAGGGCTGCCAGGTCGTTGTCACCGGCTGGGAAAGGTCATTCGTTTCATCGTCATGAGTCATATCAGCGTGTAAAATTCCCATGCCAAAATATTGCGGCGACAAAAATTTACCCAGCACCGGACGAGGCAGATCCCACCGTTCATTATTATTGGGATCGCCGGTTTCATCATACACTGTTTCCGGATCGTCACCGTCCCAAACGATAAAAACTCGTAATGAATCTGCTGTTGGATCACCAGCCGGATTTACGGGGGTTCCTGCGCCAACATAAGCCAGATAATTTTCCCCATAATATTCAACCCAATCATCCGTTTTATTTTCCCAGACGCCTCCCCATATCTCCGAGCCTTCAAATCCAATATGAGGTTGAATCCCGTAATTAAAATAGACGTCATGCAACTCCTGACTGTTCAATTCAGGTGCATCATTTTCGTTTGCATCCATATTGCCATTATTGAGTGCATGAAAATCTAAAATTAAATAACTGTCTGCATTTTTTGAGGCAAAGGCATAATAGTCCTGCTGGAAAGTTATGCCGACTTTTGACCCCCAGCGGATTTCCATTTTTGCATCGGAAATCAAGCTGGGATCAATCTCATCATATTCGTGACGGGGTGGATTTAATTCTCCATTGACATACACTTTTGGCGGCTCTCGGCGGAGAATAACCTTCATCCAGACATTTTCACCACCTGCCTGATTTTCCGTATGACAAATGACACTCCCGCTGGTCGTGTAAACAACATAAGGAAATTCATTTCGCCGGCGATCTTTCCAGTTTCTTAAACCGCAGCTCATGCCTCCCATCCGGGCGCAGCCATTGGCAAGCATGGTCTCTCTTTCAGTGGGACCATTTATTTTATCGGCCCAATGGTTGCCTGGCCAATTATAACCAATCTGCCAGCCACCACTGGGAATATCTTCATCGGTCTGCCAGAGTTCGCCAACGTGCACACTTCTTGTTCCGGCAATCCCTTGTGCATAGGAAATCGAAGCCACAGACATCATTACCGATAAAAACGCTACGAATTTGATATTTAAATAGCTCACTGTTCTCTCCCTTAAAATTAATATTTAAGACTAATGGAAAAACGATTTACATTTCCAAATACCCCAAATTTTGTATAAGCATATCCGAGCTGAAGGCAAAAGTCTTTAAGGTTTAAATTCAAACCGGCACCGGCGGTCAGGTCTTCTTCATCGTAGTTGATTTTATATCCCAGTCTCAAAAAATAATTTTTGTACATGCTGTATTCTAAACCAATGTGTTGTCGTTCCCCATAATCCCGGGGATGCAGACCATCCCACGAAAGCGTAACCACATGATCTTTTTCATTTGGGAAAAAGATCTGGTTCATTTCAACCGACATCCCGAACCGGAAAGTCAACGGAATAGCTTTATTGGCAAAATTTTGTATGGCCATGCCGATTTTTATACCTTTGAATCCGGCGTCGTAATAGGTGCCAAAATCAAAGGCAAAAACATCGTCAATATTATTAACGAATTTATGGTTTTCAAAATCAGTATTGATATACCACCAGGTTTCGGTTGAACCCAGGTCCTGATAAACATATTTAACCTGTCCGCCAACAGAAAAACGGTCGGTGATGGTTTTAGCATATCCTAAACCGATAGCATATTCGGTAACTGAAAAATCTCCCTGCGTTAAATACCCCTCCCAGGCATGGTTGTCCACCACAGTTTTTGTCATCGAGCCGTAATCCATATTAATCCAGTTGAGATTAAACACGCCAAGCCTGCCAGCATTGTACGAAATGACCCCTGAGAAATGGGTAATGTCAGCAATCCAGTCTGTTTTATTAAATGAAGCGCTGATGCCCTCATTGAACGCACATCCTGCCGGATTATAAAAAACTGCATTGGGATCCCCGCTGATGGCTGTGAATGCGTCCCCCATAGCTGATGCTCTTGCACCAACACCCAATTTGAGAAATTGCATTTTGCTCTGGGCAACTTTGTTAATTGCGGCAACATTATTGAGCCAAAACAGTGGTAGAACAATAACTGTTATTATTATTATATATTTTTTCATTGCATCTTCCTTCACTTTGGTAAAGATTAGATTACTATAGTCTGGCAAATTTTAAACTATACCATATCCGCAACGATTCAGGTCTATCTTATTTAAATAATCAACGTAGCTATTCAGAGAATATTTTAGAGACAGAAAAATGAAAGCCAGAAAGATAATGTTTGCGCCCTGATAGAACAATTGGCTATGACCAGATTGAGCAAACTGCAGGTAACAAACATTTTTCTGTCCTCCATTTTTTGTCTTTTAATCTGTACCAGAATAATTACCAATCAGGTAAAAAGGTTTAGGTTGTAGCTAGCTGGTTTTGTTACTAAGGTTAATAAGGTTTTTCAGCAGTCAGATAGCATAATTTTGAATAACCTTATTGACCTTAGTAACCATTGAAAGTGTCCGATAATTTAACCTTATTACCTTTTTCGTTAATCCGGGATAAAATAACATTTCTCAGCTATTAACCTGAATAGTTACCCATATCCGATATTTCAAAATATACACATTGCTAAATATGAACATCATCGTAATGGCTTTAGCCGTTCGCTTGCCGCAAGGGACGACTAAAGTCGTCACTACAGACAAGATTGCCAATGTAAAGTTATATTATGATTTGCCTATTATGGCAATATTCGTTTACCAATCGAAATCAAATTGAAGACCGAAGGTGATTCTTATCGGTCCGCCATAACGAGTAATATAATCCTCGCCAGGTCTTTTTGCCGGTCTGTCGAGATCGGGCTGTTTATAATCGCCCACTCGATCACCTTCTTTCAACGAGTTCAAATACTTGTAAGATTCTGAAGCTTCATTATTGAGCAAGCCTCTCATTATTCCAAAATTTAGTACCTTACGGTTGAAGGGATTGTGAATATTGACATAGATCGTCGGTCTGGTTCCGGCAAATCTAAAATCGCGGGCAATCTGGAAATCACTCATAAAGTGATCACGATACTGCATATTATTGTAAACAGAAGGATCGTTGTTCGGGCTCCAGGTAAATTTGGCGCCGGACTGCCAATTAATTATCGCATTCACTTGCCAGCCGGCAAGTATTTTTGCACCCATAAATTCAGGTCCCCAATTTTCTGGCGTATGAAAATCAATATTAAACATCACGCCGGGCCGCCAGTCCCAAATAATATCATCGGGGTACGAGAACTTTGAAAAAGTTGAAACATTGCTGGGATCATCCTCAATATAGCGTTTGCTGTATCCGATTTGTCCTGATTTTACACCCATAAATTCTGTTTTCATCCAGCCTGTGAAGAACGTTCCCAGTCGTTTATAAATCGTCAGTTCAATCCCAATAATATCCTGATAGTTTTTATTTTCCCAGGTATAATAAAATGCTTGCGTGTCCATAGAGTAGGGTTTAAAATAGGTGACTCTGTCATCAGTGCCGCTCTGATTGGTTACGTCTTTATAATAAACCGCCGCATGCGCCAAATAAGAACCAAGGAAAACCTGTTCATAACCCAATTCGTATTGAACTGTTTGGTAAGGTTCCAAATTAGGATTGCCGATCCATCGCGGTCGGTCCCAATCATAAGTTTTGGGTTTATAACCATAACGCAGGGCATTTTTGGGTGTGCTGTAAGCATGACCATAGTTAAAAAATATTTTGCTTGACATGGTTATCGGATGTGAAATCCCTAATCTCGGACTCAAACGAAAAAACTTTTTGCTTCGTTCGGTTTGCATGGTATCGACTTTATCCCGGAAATACATCTCATAAAAAGATAAGTTAAAGGGATTATCAGGCGAAAGAACATCGGTGTTGGCATCGAATACTTCTCCCCGCAAGCCGAAATTAGCAATTAAACCTTTTATTTCAATTCTGTCCTGGACATAGGCAGCGTAATAAATTGGGTACTCGGTAAATTTTACCTGGTGCCATTCATCATTTAATGCATTGGTTAGATGCACCCAATCACGGGCAATTTTACTAATGTTGTAACTGACACCTGCTTTCATCAAATGATATTTATTTGCCTGATGAGTGATATCGGCTCGTATATTTGTTGTCCATCCTGACGAAAGTTCTGTCGAAGTCGATGAAGCCAACAAATTCACTCTCCCTATTTGATCAGGAAAAGTAAGTCCTGCCCCATAGGGAGGCCAACCGTCAGGGGTCTCATCCAAATAAACATCGGGACACCACATTTTGTCACCGCCATAAAGGGTTGTATCTTTCTCAATATATTGATTGGTTGCCGGATCCCAGTAGCCGCTAATATCAAGTGTGTCTCCGGGTTCGACAGTATAAAATTCCCCGGGAATATGCTTGACTATGGTGCTATCTCTGACCGGTCCATGCCGAAAATTATAATCCGTTATCAATTTATTAGCTCTAATTTCATAAAACGTCTTTGGTGACAACACGTGTTTAAAGCTTAATCCGTAATTATTAGTGGTTACATCGCCTAGGGGATTATTGCAATTATTATAGGTGCCCTCGCCCCCGGAACGAAGAACATAAGCAAATTCGCCATAGTTTTCTTCAAATTTCGCCATGCCCGATTGCGTTGAATTCATGCCCATGAATGTCATGGTCATATTGGGAGTAAGCTGGTAGTCTAATTTAAATTGTTTGTTCTGCAATCCGAAGTGATCTCTAACTGCGGGATGTTCGTAGCCATCATATTGGTCGCGGAAGCTGATCATAAAATTTAGTTTGGATAACAAGTTTTCACCGAGAAAAGGAATTGAAGCCCCTGGGAAAGGCCCGCTAAAGGTGGCATCTATTACATGGTTGTGCAGATGTCCTTCTTCGCGGCCACGATGCCGCCAGCGCCACATTTCCCTGCGCTGATTGGGTGTCATATCGTTGGTGGAATCATTATCGGCTAAATATTGTTTTGCAAATTCAGGCCAGCCCATGAACTGATCCTCAGGATGGTAAAAATTTTGCCTTAACATGGTTGTATCCATTGACCAATCGCTGCCATACATCAGATAGTATTTATCTTCAGTATATTGGTGAGGGCCCCAATATCTGTAGCCAGGTGCCTCATATCGGCTGTCACTGGAAAAGGAGTAATTTTTTCCGCCTGATTCTGTGGTAACATCGATGATACCGGAACGCAAATCTCCATATTCAGCTAAAAAACCGCCGGTTTTGATCGATATCTCTTTAATTGAGGTTCGGTTATAAGATAAGAAAGGGATGTTAAAGATTTCATCCTTCATAGAAAATCCATCCAGGTATACCATAATCTGGTCGGAACCACCACCGCGGATTGTTATGGCATTCGAAGCTGCATCAACATTGACCCCTGCTGCAAGGGAGATGATATCCTCAACATTGTCCACTGGCAAATTTTCGGAATTTTCCTGATTGATGATCGACACACTTGAGGAGACGTCCAATCTTACTACTTCTTTATCAGCTACAACCGTTACGGTTTGACCTTCAATCGAGGTTTGTTTGAGGGCAAAGTTCAACGTTATGGTACGATTCGATTCCACTAGGACGTTGGTGACTTGCTTGCTTTCGTAACCCATCATCATGGCTTTCACTACATAGCGCTCCGGCTGCAAGTTTAGCACGTAGTAAAAGCCTTCAATATCCGTGGCTGCGCCACGGGGGTGATCCAGCTTGATGGTCTGCCCGCTTCGCCATACACCCTCTACAACCACATTGGCCCCTACCAAAGGCTCTCCAGTTTCGGCATCCGTCACTATACCGGAGATTTTAGAGCTAAGTGCAAATAGCGGAAAGGCTAAAAATGATAATAAAACGGTCAGTAATAAACTTGGCATGAATTGTTGGTTTTGCTTCATTGGATTACCCTCTCGTTTTTATGCAAATTTTAAAATTCCGATACAACTAAATAGTGCCTGACCGAAAACCTCCCAGGTTATTTTCTTCAGCCATTAAATAACCTGCTTTATCATGTCCAATAGCTTTTCCCGAAGAAAAGGTTTTTCAATCGAATTTATTACATTTTTATAAGAAAGTAATTTTTTATTTGTTATCGGACTTTTAGGTGGAATGATTACGATAACAGGGACATTGATGCGCATCTTCTCAAGTCTATCAAGTAGGTTCGTACAATTTAATTTTGATAGCTCAAAGTCGAGCAGTAATAGGTCAAAAGGGGTTTGCGTTATGTGAAAAGTACCTATCGTATATAAAGCTTCCAGACCGTCCCCGACAATTGTTACCTTGTAGCCAGCATCCTTCAGCACATTTGATAACACCAACTGTAATATTTCCTCACTGCTAGCTACAAGCAGATTCCCTGTTTTTCCGGATGTGTTGTTCATAATCGAACACTACGCAATTTCTCTGCCATACTGATAAATGCTTTTAACTTCCAGTTATAAAAACACTTATGAACAGGCACGCCAAATGTTGTTCAGCGTCAAAATTTTTAACATATTTTTGAGCCAGCTTATTTTTACATAACTTATTGATGGAAAAAATTTAACAAGTTAAATTTTTTAACGTTGAGGTAAGATCGTAATCCCTCAGTTATAGGGGGAATGAGGGAGCTTCTCGTTAACGAGAAGCTCCCCGGAGACTGAGGCATGTCGTAAGATCAACCCTGGCAGGGTTATTCATGCAAATATTTAATCAGAGTCTGGCGGGTGATTCCCAACATGCGGGCGGCAACAGTTTTTTTGCCTCCAACACGCTTGAGCGCTTCCGAGATTAATAGACTATTCGCCTGTTTTATAGTCGGGAGCTTTTCAAGGGAAGAAAAAAGCTCATTTTCCGTTTGCGATGATTTTTGTATGTTAATATCCTTTATCTGTTCCTTTTCATTTAAATACTTGGTAAAAATTTCCACATTCATCCTGGTGGATTTATGTTGGGCAACTGCATCATAGACTATTGACTTTAATTCCCTGACATTGCCGGGAAAACGATGCGTCGCTAAAAGTGTAATCAATTCCGGTTTCAAATTGATTTTATTTGTGCCCAATTCCTCAGCCGCAGTCGCCAAGAAATGATTCAATAGTAATGGCAAGTCATCAAAGCGATCCCGCAAAGGAGGTACATGTATCTGGTGCGATCTTAATCGATAATAGAGATCATTGCGAAATCTTCCCGTTTGAACCAGCTCCTGCAGATTCTGATTGGTAGCCGCAATGATGCGGGCATGCGACTGCTTCGGCTCATCGGCACCCAATGGAAAATATTCCCGTTCCTGGATTAATCGTAATAGTTTAATCTGACTATCCGGTTTCAAATCACCAATTTCATCAAGAAATAATGTTCCTGCGGCGGCATTCTCAACTAAACCTAGGCGTTCTTTGTCGGCATTGGTAAACGCGCCCTTCTTATGCCCAAACAGCGTGTCGGAAAAAACGGTTTCATCAACACCGGCAATGCTTATTTTTACAAAATTCCCTTTTCGTCCGCTGCATTTGTGAATGGCTTCGGCTATTAGTTCTTTGCCAACCCCTGTTTCCCCAAGAATAAGTACCGGTTGAGTTGATTTTGCCACGGCTTCTATGTATCGAAAAATGGCGATCATTTTTTTATTTTGGGTGAGAATATGAGCAAAGTTATCCGGACAGCATAGTGTTTCAGCAAGAACACTCTGTTTTAGCGAGACAATTTCGGTTTGCATCTCGCGAAATTCGATTGCCCGCTTTACCGTCGCGATTATTCGATCTTCATCGACCGGTTTAACTAAATAATCATACGCATTCAATTTCAAGCATTCAACGGCTTTTTCAACTTCCCGTATACCGGTAACGATAATTACTGGGATTTCCGGAAAAGTTTTGGATATATGACGAAGTAGCTCCTCGCCTGACAGATAAGGCATAAGCAAATCCAACAAAATGACCCCCACATTTTGCTGCGACAGAATTTCTGTCACGTTGCGACTGTCTTGACAAAAAATTACATTATTCATACCCCCATAAATCAATGCCCGTTCAAAGCTTTCCATTAGCGTAAGCTCATCATCAACAATCAAGATTGGAAGCGTAGGGTAATACATGTCTGTCATCGTTTTTTCACCTCAGCTGTAACCTATTTTGTATCGGAATTTCACAAATATCAATTAACCCAACACCTAATTACTATACAAATTATGATTGTTAATTTCTAACTGACCTAATTAACCTAATTGACCTAAAGAAAACCCAATTACTAATTTCTATTTTCTTCAATCACTTTACCTTACGGTAAATAGAGTTGAAAAATAGATTCAATTCTTTTGCTTCTTGCCACAATGGTCTGGCGTCATCTTTAAGTTCCGGAATAGCCGCTGCAATCATTCTTATAAAATGTTTTGATTCTCGAGATTCTTTTTTCACTATACCAATTTTGTGTCTAAAATCTTTTTTACTTTCTGCGTCGTCAGCTTCACAGTAGTTGGCTCCAACACTCGTACCAGCTTTAACCAGTTGAGTTATTAATGAAATAGTAATAGGATTCTGTGGAACCTTTTTACAAAATCTAATTATATTTTCTCCAAATTTAGCTGTACGCTCTTCCAGATCCCATTTCTTGTTGTTTGTTTTATTGGTCATTTTTTAGGTCAATTAGATTAATTAGAAATTAGGTCAATTCTTATAACGAGTATTGATTTCGCCTTTTGTATTACCCCTTTCTTAACAATCAGGTTATTATTTACCTTGATCTTCTACCGGCAAAATAATCCTTGCCGTTGTTCCTTTGCCGGATTTTGAAGAAAATTGTAAGCTGCCATTATATTTCTTAATGATGCTTTGAGACACAGACAAACCGAGTCCCATTCCACCGATATCTCTTTTGGTGGTGAAGAAAGGATCAAAAATGCGGGATAAATTTTTCTGGGGAATACCAACGCCCTCATCCTGAATTGTAATTACTACTTCGTGATCAAGCTCACGGTAAGAACAAGCTACATAAACAGCTTTGTTTTTCTCCGAAAGTGCCTGGCAAGAATTTTGAATCAGATTAATCACCACTTGTTCAAAATGTTGAAAATTACCTTTCACAGGAGGAATGTTTTCCCCAAAATCAGCCTGAAAATGATTGGTATATTTCTTGATATTATTTGAGAGCAGATTTATAGCTGAGCTCAGCATTGCTTTAATATCCACCAACTCAGTTGTGCCATCTTCATTTATGGAGGAATACTTTTTAAGATCAGCGACTATCGCTTTAATGCGCTGGGAGCCTTCCAGAATAGCTGAACAGATCTTAGTAAACTCCGTGGTCATTCTGGTATATTTAAATCCGGCAATACTAAAATCACCATTTTTTTCATAGTATTCATGCAATATCGGTGCGATACTGTTCCAGGTTCTATTCAGAATGGGAATGTTCAACATGATCAGATTATTAGGATTATTGATTTCATGAGCAATACCAGCAACCAACGTACCCAGGGCGGCCATTTTATCCGCCTGAATTAATTGATCCTGCCACAATTTCGCCTCTTGCTCCGCCTGCTTGCGTTTGGTTATGTCGATAAACGAGGAAACGCGAAATTTTTTTTCCTGATTATTATAGCACTTATCCACCATCTGGCAAATAATAGCTGAACCATCCTTTTTTAATCCGACGATTTCATAAGGCTTAGTATTATTGCCAGTTGCTTGTTTTTCTTTAATAGTTACCCATGATTCCCGGCTAACCAGTTGTCTTAGGTGCATGCCTTTAAGCTCAGACTGCTCGTAGCCAAATAAACTGGTCATGGCGCGATTGACATCATAGATACTAAAGTTATTGTGAAACATGATTCCTTCTTCAGCAATATCTGAAAGTTGACGAAACCTTTCCTCGCTGTTGCGGAGCTCCTGCTCGGCTTGACGACGACGAATAATATTGATCAAAAGAAAACCGACTAACCCGGTAAGACAGGTGATCACCGCACTGATAGACCAAACCATGTATTTATATTGTCTATAAAATGAAAATGGTTGATTTATGATCAAACTATTGGCAGGGATATCATCTTCTTTTATTCTAAATTGTTTCATCTGGTAATAATCAAAAATTGGCAAACTGGGGCTGTTATATAAAATCGGAATTTCATTAACTGGTTCTCCACCTAAAATCCGTTTTGCAATAGCCACGGCTGCCAATGCTTGCAGCTTTCCCGTTGTAATTACACCACCTAAAACTCCGTTTTCAACTTTGTGGCCCATCGATGTATAAGTCGGAAAACGACAATATCTTCCCCAAAATTCGGCTAATTCGTTTTTCGACATTATAACATTGTCAAATGATTTTGTGCATGAAAGACGAATAACAATTGTGTTTTCAGGCAGGTTATTCAGTCTTTCAGACAGTTCCTGCCATGACCAATCAAGTAACTCAATGATGTTATATTTTTTTTGATAATGAGGCGTTAAACTCCGAAATCGCTCAATATCGACGATGCTATTTGAAGTAGAATCTACCACAATTGCAATGTTCCTGGCAGTGGGATGAAGTTCAAGTGCCAGGTCCAGGGTCTGCTTCAAATCATAATCCTCAATTACACCTGTGATTCCTGAAAAATTTTTATTCACCGATGCGTCAAATTTATCAATACCGCAAAAGACGACCGGCACCGCTGAAAACAATTTATCACGATACATCCGAATGAAATCCAGCGCAAAATTATCAGCAATGATGACCAAATCAATTTTTTTGTTCGCGTATTTGTATGCATACAGATTATCCAACATTTCAAAATATTCCAATGAATAATAATGTTTTGTATCCATGTACTCAATAAACAACTCGACGTTGTTAGAATTATCAAATTCTGACCGGATTGCCGCCATGATCTCATCGGTCCATTGATAGCCTTGATGATAAGAGTTCAGAATAAGTACTTTCATTGAATCGGGGGATTGAGCCGACACACTGGTTGGCACAATCCAAATTCCAAATATTATCACTAGATTAAATCGTAACGACTTTAATATTTGATGTATGAATCTACTGAGGCTTAAAGAACTTTTCATCTTCATTCCTCCTCATCTCATTATAAAAAGCTTGCCAATAACTTCCGCATGAGTTTGACTATTAACATTAACCAGCGGTGATTCCATAATGTCGGCCACAACTTTATACAGATACACACCATTGGCTATTGGATCGCCCTCCTCATCGGCACAATCCCATCCATCATCTGGAAATGTATTGAATCCAGCTCGGCCCACACCTTCCAGGATGCGAATACAGCGACCCGAGACAGTATAAATTTTTACTTTGATCGCAGCATCCTGGGTCAGATCAAAAGTAAAGTGAGTACGTTCATGAGCCGGGTTTGGATAATTGAGCACATTGCTGATTGTAAAATAATCGGGCACTATTAAAATATCCGCCCACCACCGGGTTGAATTGAGAACCTTATCGAAAATATCTATGGAAATACGATGCTCACCTAATGGTAAATTTTTTACCTCATAGAAAAAGCACCCATTTTGTAGATTGTTATTATCAAATTCGATGCTGGCAGATTGATAAAATTCTTCGTCCGCAACACCATCCACTTTGAATTGAATACCCAGCTCTGTGTGCAGATTTGGATTGAAACCGCTGCCTGCATCAAATATTTGACCGGTTATCAGAAATGGAGTGGTTAATTGTACTGCTGTTGCGTTGTTTTCAATCTCAAGCTTCCCGATGCTGATCGTCAGCACGGGGGCGACCGTATCCCTTTGGGTTTGAACCGGCAACGAATCCGTTTTAATTATAAGAGAGTCCATTGCTCCTACAGCGTGGAGAGAATTGGATATGCCATCTTGATTTTCCTTCCATGCACAAGCCGTTAAACGACCAAGCGCGCCACCGGCAAGGGTATCAGCAGAAGTAAAAAAGCTTGCCTCAAACTCCCCGTTTGCAACCGGAACCTGACCTTCGAAAATTATTTTGCCTGGCCATTGATAGCCATAAATCGGCTTTTCGATTGCAACCGCAGAATCGTACAAGCGCAATCCACAATACCCTGAAAAATCGCTCACCGTATTGGCACTATCCCGCACTATTCCATGTACGAGAATTCTGCTTTGTAAGCTCAGGCTGTCGGGATTCACGGTCAAATCAATACCGAATCGCGGCAAGGGCATACGCAGGGCCGGATCGCCCAGCAGGAACATAATCTCGGTTTGATCCGGAAAGCCCCCCAAGGTTTTTGCTAACAGTAAAATCTGCCCAATGGTCATCGAGCCTTCGTGTCCCCAAGAAAATAGTGTTTCGTAAAATGTTCTATTTACATTGAATGATGCCTGATGAATAGTCCACCGAGCGGAGCCTATACTTGCTATTACTCCACCTTCGGGATGCAAAAGCAAAAGCTCGCCCATGCTGGTATAGTAGGGATCGTCGATTCGTGCAGTTTCACAGGTGCCGGCAAAAAATATCGGTAGCTGGTCATAATTGTTGAGAGAGGATAAATCGGCAGCCGTGCTAAAGACATTTTCATGGGCTAACATATTCCAGTTAGCGTGCCCCAAAAAGTTTAGATAAAGAGTACCGTCGTTTATGGAATTCAACAATGCTTTCTTTGCGCCGGGTTTGTTGAATGATCGATCCCAGCCGTATTTTTCCAGATATATTTTTGAAACATCAAAAGGTTGTGTTTTATCCGATGCTGCCAAAATCTCGGCGTCCCGGATAAAGATGAAATCGTCAGGAGCATAATCTCGATTCCGATAAATGTCATCGGCGACCAGGGTAATCCGAGAACGCCAGACACCCGGCGCAAGTTGACTATCATAACGAATAATTTTCTCCACAACCGTGTTCAATTCTTCCTGCGAGCCAACGGGCAGACGACCGATGATCATGTCCATAAAGCGATCATGGGTCAGATTCACAAACCAGTCATCGCTAACCATATTGCGATTCTCATACGAAGGCACCAACAGCGATTTGCCGAGACTCAAGTTATCCTTAAAATCATACGTTGCGGTACCAATAAGCAAAACATAAGTTGGGGCTTTTTGCCAGTTCTCAAAAGCATATTTAAGAAAATTACGGATAGCGACCGGATCGATGAGACCATGGGAAAACTGATCGTAGATCTCTTGAGTGGTAACCACCCTTACTTGCGGAATTCCCTGATGCGGCCAATAGAACGGATTGCTCCTATGTTCACGCAATTTATCCAGTGCCGGGCAAAGTAAAGATTCGTGAGTGATGATTATATAATCGGCTTCATTACTGGTTGATAACAAATTGGAAATATGATCGGATTGCACTGCTGCGATGGATATGGGCTGCAGAAATTTGTGCGGATTTAACACCAAGTAAGAGCGCGGATCATGGTGACTGACAGAATCGATAAAGGTAATGCTTCCCGTCAAAGAGTCAAATCCCACACCCCCTATCAATTGAACAGAGAATGGATCGGTGATATCAAACACCATGACATTATTAGAATCAAATCCGCTAATTTCATATTGCAGAATTCCTTGTCGCTCGGATGATGAAAATCTCAGAACATTATCGACGGCTCGCAGATATTGCCAAAATTCCAGCTCGTACCAATCAAAGCCTATGGAGCTTTCAAAGCCGTTTAATTTGAGCATTAATGTGTTCTCGCCATTGGCCAAGATGTCCGGTGGTATGTCGAGTTCTACTGTTTTGCCAAGAGTGTAGCTGATTTCGATATTTTTTAAAAGTTGATCATTTAGAAAAATATCGACCGGATGAAACGTTTCCGATAACCCTTTCAACCGTAAACAGAGTGAGCTGACTTCATCGGGACAAATATGGT
>DYKB01000040.1 GCA_020722815.1 Caldithrix sp.
CAATATGGTAGCCCTGTTTTCGGAGCTTCAGCAGTTCTTTGATAGCCTGATGACAGTTTCGCTGGGGTCGGAACCCATACGAAGTTAAATTGCAGGGACCCTCGAATTGTTACTAAGATCAATAAGGTCTATTGGGTTTGATCGCGCGGCCTGGTTGATTAAAAACCTTATTAACCTGAGGAATCAGTAAAACCGGCGACACAACAAATTTGATACTATTCCCTGTGATCGGTTACCAGATTAAAATTATATCTATTTGAATTTCAATAAGTTATTATTGAATTGCCACGAGCTTTAGCTCGTGGTTCCATGAGCATCCCCCCCCAATTACCGGGCTTTTAAGCCCGAGTCCTTATATACCTGTGGGTTAAAACCCACTTTAAAAATTTTGGGGGCAATTTGATCCACGAGCTAAAGCTCATGGCTATTCATTTGTTTTTCAATGTGTTAGAATCTTAACCTGACGGCTATGCCCTCCTGCCTCCCTTAAATCCCCAAAAAACGGAATTTGCGGGAGATACAGCGGGGGTCAATATTTCATCGAAAACGATTTCAGCATAGAAAATCCGATTCATTTTAGAGTTTCAGGTGATAATTCAACGCCAGCCAAATGACGATGCATTCTTTCTTTATCGAAAGGCAAATTAAATTTAATACGGCGTTGTTTCGAGTCGTTTTGAATGATACAATTAATCGTCAGGCTTAAAATTTTTTCATTTTCTAAATTTTTCTATTGAAAAAGACATTATTGCTTATTAAAATAGTGCAGTCATGATACAATTTGCCGGATTGGATATATCGTTTAAGCAAATTATGAATCCCATCAAAAATGTTGGGTAAAATTCAGACCTTCGGGGTTTTCATGTTAAAATCACGTGATTAATTTGAACATCGTAAATTTCGAGAGAAAAACCCCGAAGGTCTAGCCCCTGTTTTTTGGGTAGATACGGAATTGTGGTAAAAAGTTTATATTTTTCAATAAGTTAAGATATCGTGTTCAAGGTTCTGAATGATAAAATTTTATATTATTGGCATAAACTCATGGTCAAAAAGATGAATCGACGTCATTTTTTAAAACAAACAGGTATTGGATTGACCATGTTATCCACGCCATTTGCGGCTGCGAAAAATCTGTCACGACGACAATTAAAGCCGAATATTATCATCATTCTGGCTGATGACCTGGGTTATGGCGATCTGAGTTGTCAGGGGGCAACGGATTTGCGAACGCCGCACATCGATCAGCTCTTTCGGAGCGGTATGAAATTTAATAATTTTTATGCCAATTGTTCCGTTTGTTCTCCAACGCGTGCATCGATACTCACCGGAAGATATCCGGATTTGGTAGGCGTACCGGGTGTCATTCGGACGCATCCTACCAATAATTTTGGCTATCTATCACCACAGGCAATTTTACTGCCTTCGCTATTAAAAGCGGCTGGTTATGAAACTGCGATTGTCGGTAAATGGCATCGGGGATTAGCATCACCCAATCTCCCCAATGAGCGCGGATTTGATTATTTTTACGGCTTTCTGGGGGATATGATGGATGATTATTACCATCATCGACGGCATGATATTAATTATATGCGACTTAATAAAGCTGAAATCGCGCCGGAGGGGCACGCAACCGATATCTTTTCGCAATCTGCAGTGAATTATATTCGGGAGCATCAAAATGCTGAACCGCCTTTTTTTCTCTATCTGGCCTATAATGCGCCTCACACCCCGATTCAACCCCCCGAAACCTGGCTGACGAAAGTAAAAGATCGGGGGGATGGCGTCGATGAAAAGCGGGCAAAACTGATGGCCCTGATCGAACATCTTGATGCCGGAATTGGAGCTGTTCTGCAAACACTCAAAGCGACAGGACAGTTTGAAAATACACTCATTTTCTTCTCTTCTGACAATGGTGGACAATTGGATGTCGGGGCCAGGAATGGTCAACTCCATGGGGGGAAGCAAAATCTCTATGAAGGCGGGATTAAGGTCCCGATGTGTGCTGTCTGGCCTGGAAAAATTCAGGCGAATTCGACGGCTAACCAGATTGGAATAAGTATGGATATTTTTGCAACCATTTGTGAGGCGGCCGGAATTTCCCTGATGCATGAAATTGATGGAATGAGTTTGCTTCCAATATTAAATGGGCGAAACGACTCTCTGGCGGATCGAACGCTATTCTGGGTACGGCGTGAAGGTAGCGGTTATGGCGGTTTGGCCTATTATGCGGCTCGCTAGCGTGAGTGGAAATTGTTACAAAACACACCGTTTGAACCATATCAGCTATTTAATCTTAATGAAGATCCCGGTGAAGCACATCCGCTTTCCGATAAGAGTGAAATGTATCAGAAACTCTTTAATGAATTGAGAAATCACATTATTGAAGCCGGAGCCGTTCCCTGGGAAAAATTTCCTGTAAAATTTAAAAAATGAGCACTTTTCATCCTGAGGTTTTTATCATGAATCATTTTTCACGACGCCAATTTTTGCAAACACTTGGACTGGGTTCTGCTGCTTTGTTTTCAACCAACCTGGTCAATTGCAGCAAATCAAACGACGCTGATTTACCCAATATTGTTATTATTTTTACCGATGATCAGGGATATGCTGACGTTGGCTGTTTTGGCGCACAGGGCATTGATACGCCAAATCTTGATCGAATGGCGGCGGATGGAATTCGTTTTACCAATTTTTATGTAGCGCAAGCCGTTTGCGGTGCTTCACGGGCTGGACTTCTCACCGGCTGCTATCCGAATCGAATTGGCTTATTTGGCGCACCCGGACCAAATTCCATCCATGGTATTCATTCAGACGAAATGACGATTGCCGAGCTCCTGAAGCAGAAAAATTATGCCACAGCGGTCTATGGAAAATGGCATCTCGGACACCATCTGCCATTTTTACCCACGCAAAACGGCTTTGATGAATATTTTGGCCTTCCTTACTCGAATGATATGTGGCCCAAACACCCGGAACGACCACAGGATTATCCGGATTTGCCGCTGATGGAAAACGAGAAAATCATCGAATACAATCCCGATCAGACACAACTCACCACCTGGTATACGGAAAGGGCCGTCAATTTTATTGAAAAGAATAAAACGCGACCATTCTTTCTCTATGTTGCGCATAATATGCCCCATGTGCCTCTTTTTGTATCTGATAAATTTAAAGGTAAATCAGAACGGGGACTCTATGGTGATGTGATAATGGAAATCGACTGGTCAGTGGGAGAAATTCTGCAGGCGCTGGAAAGAAACGGCCTGTCAGAAAAAACGCTGGTTATTTTTACTTCCGACAATGGCCCCTGGCTCAGCTATGGTGATCATGCCGGTTCTAAAGGGAATTTACGGGAGGGGAAAGGGACTGTTTGGGAAGGGGGCGTTCGGATTCCCTGTATCATGCGCTGGCCAGGAAAAATTCCCCAACATCAGGTTTGTGATGCACCGGCCATGACAATTGATTTTTTACCGACAATTGCACGAATCACCGGTACTCAATTGCCAGAACATACGATTGATGGATTAAATATTTTGCCGCTGATGAAAGCTGAATCCGGCGCACAGTCACCCCATGAAGCACTTTATTTCTACTGGGATAACCGACTTCAGGCAATTCGCTCCGGTCGCTGGAAACTTCACTTTCCGCATCCCTATCGAACCATGGAAGGGCAAATGGCTGGTAGTGATGGCATGCCTGGCAAATACCGTCAGAATGAGACGGGTTTGGCTCTTTTTGATTTGGAGAATGATCCTGGTGAATCAAACGATGTGGCGGCTCAACATCCGGAGGTGGTGGAAAAACTCCAGGCATTGGCGGAAAGTATTCGCGGGGAATTAGGTGACGGCGAACGAAAGGGCACAGGTTGTCGACCGGCCGGGCAAATTTAAATTTTTTGAGTCAGGAAAGTCTATTTTGGGGATTTTTAGACACTAAATTTCACTACCGTACACTTTTTTTGAACCTTTCGGTGAGCTACACTCGTGCCCCTCACCCTAACCCTCTCCCGGAGGGAGAGGGAGTAGCTATTCCCTCTCCCTTTGGGAGAGGGTTAGGGTGAGGGGTCAGATTTCGCATAATCAAAAAATGTATGGTAGTAAAACATTAAATTTATATTAATTTCAATCATCAAACTTAATTTCCTAATCGTGAGGAGAAAAAACATGAGGTTTCTTAATTGTTCAAAAAAAATTAAAATCAATACGTTAGTAACCATTGTTATTTTTTTGTTTTCAGTCAACTTAATGTTTGCAGCAGTCAAAATGCCGAAGCTCTTTAACGACAATATGTTGATTCAGCGGGATTTACCGATTCAGGTTTGGGGCTGGGCTGATGCCGGTGAAAAAATTACCGTTAAGTTAGGCACCCAATCGAAGTCGGTTAAAGCGGATAAACAGGGCAACTGGCGGCTGACGTTATCCCCCTTGCCAGCAGGTGGTCCTTATGAAATGGCTGTTAAGGGCAAAAAAAATACAGTTCAAATCAAAAACATACTCCTGGGAGATGTCTGGATCTGTTCCGGACAGTCGAATATGGAATGGTCGGTCAAAAATACGAATAATGCCAAAGAAGAAATAGCCAATGCCAATTTTCCGCAAATTCGAATTCTGGATGTCCCCAATACACGGGGACTCAAACCGCTGGCGGATATGAGAGAGACCGGTTGGAAAGAAGCTATTAAAGAAAATATTGAAAATTTCTCGTCAGTCGGGTACTTTTTTGGTCGTTACCTCCATCAGGAATTGAATGTTCCCATTGGCTTAATTGGCACCAATTGGGGGGGAACAGTCGTGGAAACCTGGATGAGTTTGGATAAATTGAAAAAATTTCCAGAATTCAATGAAAAAATTAACTGGATTGAACAACAGAATCAATCTGTTGAAGAGCTTGAAGCTAAGTTCAAACAAAAAAGTAAAGACTGGATGGACAAATATTACATTTCTCAGGATAAAGGATTGGAAGAAAACTGGGCAGCCGGGGACCTGAACGACCAGAGTTGGGCTGAAATGATGGTACCCGGTGAATGGGAAAAAGCTGGTTTACCCGATGTCGATGGCGTCGTTTGGTTTCGCAAAAAATTTACCCTGCCCGAAAATCTGAAAGGGATGGAAAGTTTGTACTTACGACTGGGTTCAATCGCTGATTTTGATATGGTCTGGATTAATGGTCAGAAAATTGGGGAGACCCTCCAGAAGAAGCCCTGGCGGAGCTATCGTTTTAGTAGTTCAATATTAAACCAAACGGGTGAAAATACAGTTGCGGTTCGTGTTTTTGATTATGGCGAGTCCGGCGGAATGGTGGAAGCAGCACCTGAAAAAATGGTTCTGGCAACCACCCGGACCGGTGATGACGCCCAGACACTCGCGTTATCAGGAAACTGGAAGTATAAAGTGTCCATTCAGAAAAAATTCGAACCCGGGATTCAGGAACCAGTGCCAATCGATCTGGGACCGAATGCCAATCCAGCGATGCTCTATCATGGCATGATCGCCCCTTTAATTCCCTACGGCATAAAAGGCGCAATATGGTATCAGGGTGAATCCAACGCGGGACGCGCCTATCAGTATCGCGATCTCTTCCCGGCCATGATTGAAAACTGGCGTGAAAAATGGGGACAGGGTGATTTTCCCTTCTTATTTGTCCAGTTGGCAAACTTTCGGCAACCGGTCGCCGAACCAGCCGAAAGTGACTGGGCTGAATTGCGGGAAGCTCAGAACATGGCCTTAACCCGATTGCCTAATACCGGGGTGGCTGTCATTATCGACATTGGTGAGGCCAATGACATTCATCCGCGGAATAAACAGGATGTTGGAAAACGCCTGGCGCTTTCTGCTTTAAAAGTCGGCCATAATAAGAATATCGTCTTTTCTGGTCCAATGTATGACCGAATGGAAGTCGAAGGCAATAAAATTCGCATCAAATTTAACTGCGTTGGCAGTGGTTTGATGATTAAAGACAAATATGGCTATCTCAAAGGCTTTGCAATTGCCGATGCCTCGAAAAAATTTATCTGGGCAAAAGCGTATCTGGATGGAAACGATGTCATTGTTTATAATGAAACTATTCAAAATCCTGTTGCCGTTCGTTATGGATGGGCGAATAATCCGGATGATGTCAATTTATATAATAAAGAAGGATTGCCGGCATCCCCATTCCGGACAGATGACTGGCCAGGAATAACTTTTGGGAAGAAATAATCGTAATTCTCAATTTGATTCTTAATCCGTCTTCAAGTGTCGGGCAAATTGCCAATTTGCCCTACATTTATAAGGAACTCATTATGAAAAATTCATTAAAAAGACGAGATTTTATAAAGTCAACCAGTCTCGCATCAGCCAGTCTCGTTCTGGGGAATTTCGCCAATTTCAGTTGCGCTCAAACCGAACGCCCGAACATCCTCTGGATACTTGCCGAAGACTTCGGCCCGGATTTAGGCTGCTATGGCAATCAACTGGTCCGAACGCCCAATATTGATCGCCTCGCCAGCGAGGGAATGCGCTGTACCAATGCATTTGTGACCGCACCCGTCTGTTCGCCATCCCGTTCAGCGCTGATTACGGGCATGTATCAGACCAGTATCGATGCTCACCAGCACCGCAGCCATCGGGATGATGGCTATAAACTACCAGAGCCCATCAAGATCATTACCGAATATTTTCGGGCTGCGGGCTACTTTACCGCCAATGTCACCACACCGGCCCCGGGAATTAAAGGTACCGGCAAAACCGATTTCAATTTTAATGTCGAAAAACCGTTCGACGGAACCGATTGGAATCAACGAAAACCGGGACAGCCATTTTACGCCCAGATCAATTTTAATGAAACGCATCGCACATTCCCGGAAAATGTTCCGAATCCGGTCGATCCGGAAAAAGTGGAATTTCCACCCTATTATCCCGATCATCCAATTACACGAAAGGATTGGGCTCAATACCTCGACAGTACCAACCGGCTGGATGAGAAAGTCGGTGCGGTTCTTAAGCGACTGGAAGAAGAAAAATTGCTTGAAAATACCGTGATTTTCTTCTTTGGTGATAATGGGCAGGCGCATGTTCGGGGAAAACAATGGCTCTATGATGGTGGAATTCATGTCCCGCTTATCGTGCGCTGGCCGGGAAAAATTAAGCCCGGAACTGTCTCTGATGATTTAATCAGTTCAATTGATATCACGGCGGCTTCGTTAGCAATTGCGGGAATTCCAATTCCAAAATATATGGACGGTCGGGATTTTCTCAATCCACGAACACCGAAACGCGAATTTATCATTGCCGCCCGTGATCGGTGTGACGAGACCGTCGATCGGATTCGCTGTGTGCGGACAAAGCAGTTCAAATATATTAATAATTTTTACCCGGAACGGCCCTATACGCAAATAAATCGCTATAAAGAAGTTCAATATCCTGTAATGCGGCTGATGCGTAGATTATTGGCTGCGGGAAAACTCGATTCCATACAGGCGAAATTCATGGCACCCACCCGTCCGGCGGAAGAATTATATGACATTCAAAAAGATCCGTATGAAATTAACAATTTAGCTGGACAGCCGGCGTCTGCCGCCATTATAGATGAAATGCGGGGCATCCTTCAACAATGGATAAAAGAAACCGGTGATAAAGGTCAATATCCGGAAGATCCAGCCATTGCCGCCAAATGGGAAAAAGAACAAAGTCAGAAATGGGATGGTGCGCTTCAAAAAATATATGACGCTGAACGAAAATTGGATTAATACCTGAAATTCTCATGAGAGTTTCACTACCGTACACTTTTTTTGAAATTTTCTGTGAACGACACTCGTGACCCTCACCCAAACCTCTCCCAAAGGGAGAGGGCGTAGCTATTCCCTCTCCCCTTTGGGGAGAGGGTTAGGGTGAGGGGTCAGATTTTACATAATCAAAAAGTGTACGGTAGCAAAATTAGCGTCTGTTCGAAAATCCCAAAACCTGTCGTTACGAGACGATTTTTGCCGAAGCCTGTTTTTTAGGCGCGCAATCCCCTCTTATAACAATAGGAGATTGCTTCGTCGCACAAAACGCTCCTCGCAATGACAGTTCCGGGTGCATTTGCGAACAAACACCAATTAAATTGTGTAGTTTAAAATTCATAATTCAACATTCATAATTCAACATTTTCTAAAGTTACTGAAAGATTATTCAACAGAGGAGTTTCTTATGGTTCATTTCGCTTTACTCGATTGGGTCTGGATGATACTGTTTCTGGCGCTCATGATTGGGTGTGGCGTCCTTTTCTACCGGTTAGGGAAACGTTCCGAATCGGATTTTTTTCTGGCGGGACGAGGACTTCCCTGGTGGCTGCCGGCAACATCGGTTTATGCCACCCACACTGCTACCGATACCCCCATGTGGGTGACAGGGGTGATTTATAAACATGGACTCACCGGCATCTGGTACACATTTTTCGCGGCCTGGTGCGCCATCAGTGCATTTGTTTCAACCCGTATCTTTCGGCGTTCGCTGGCTTATACGCAGGCCGAATGGCAAAGTTTACGCTTTTCAGGACTGGGAAGCGAATTACTGCGCGGCTGGATTGCCGGCTGGCAGGTGTTCATGAATATGTTCATTCTCGGCTGGGTGGGCATTGCCATGGGTAAAGTGTGTCATTATGCCTTTGGCTGGCCTCTCTGGGTTGGACTGATTGTTTTTTCGTCGGTTTGTGCCATTTATGTACTCGCCGCCGGCTATTGGGGCGTGGTGATGGCCGATTTCCAGCAGGGGGTGATTGCGTTCGCTGCCATTCTGATTGTTTCAGTCTGGGGCCTCATTGCTGCCGGTGGTCCAGTTGAAATTGTTCATAAATTAACCGAGTCGGGACAGGCCTGGCGTCTCAATCCATTCCATTTTAGCGGGTGGTTTTCAGGTGATTTTCCCATTGCCTGGTTTTTGACCATGATGTTTATTGCCCTGATTGGTGGTTTTGGTATGGGCACATCCATTGATTGGTATACCGAGGCCCAACGAATCCAATCGGCCAGAACCGTTCGGGATGCTTCTTATTCGATCTGGTGGGGGACGGCGCTGGTCGTCATGCGAAATTCTATCTGGGCCGCTGCGATTTTGGGATTTTTTGTCCTTTTCCCGGATATACAAAAAGCGAGTGATTATGAACTTGGTTGGTTCCGCATTGGATTCGAGTATCTGCCCGCGGGAATGGTTGGATTTTTCTTTTCGGCAATCATCGCTATTCACCTGTCGACAATCGCCAGCCAGCTCAATCTGGGGGCATTGTACGCAACCCGGGATATTTACCATCATTATGTCAACCCGGAAGCTTCGGAAAAACGTTTGATCTGGGTCGGTCGGATTTCAACTTTCATGATTTTAGTTGGCTCCTTTATATTCGGCCTCATGATGGAAGAAATTACCAAATGGCTCATTTTTGCGCTCTGGATTATGGCCGCGGGTGTCTGGCTGCCCAATATTCTTCAGGTTATCTGGTGGCGTTTTAATGCCTGGAGCTATCTTGCCTCGTGGATTGCCAATCTGGGACTTTCATGGTTGGTCGTCTGGGTACTGCCGGCTTTTGGCATCATTCCCGAGCTTCCGGATTATTTGCAATTCTGGGTGCTCATTCTTTTAACCGCAATTATTTATCTACCCATTACTTTTATGACCAAAGCCGAAAACATGGATCATCTGGTAAAATTTTATGTCATGTCACGGCCGATTGGATTCTGGGGACCGGTGCGAAGAGAAGCCGAAAAAAGAGGACTATTGGAGAAAATTATTAATATCAAATAAAAATTGCATTCGGAATTTTTTGAGATATGAATAAAAGTGCATCCGGCTAATGCGATGCAACTTTCATAAAAATGAACTCATGTAAAAAAATATAAATTTTATAAAAAGGAGTATCATCATGCCTTTTATTCGAAGAAAGTGGACGCCTGCGGCGGCGGATGAGTGGCAAAAAGAGGATTGGTTTGTTATAATTCTCTCCCCACTGGCGTATATCGGTCTGACTGTCAGTATCGCGCTGAGCATGTTATTAAGGACCGAAGGGTTTATTTTGTTAGGAATCACGACGGTCGTTATTATTCTAATGCATTGGATCATCGATCCGAAATTAAAAACTGTTTCTGAAGATTATGAAAAGAAACAGAAACATTATCTGGAAGATTTAGAGAAGATCACTCGCTGGGAGGAATTCAAATGAATCAGGGACTTTGGGTCGTAATTGGTATGTCGATCGCTTATCTTGCCTCGTTTATGGGGATGATTTTTGCCTGGATTCATTATCGACGACGCCAGGCACAAAAAGAGAAGAGCGAAAAAACACAATCAGCAAAAGGGGAGTGAATATGATACTAACCAGCATCTTTTTAGCACCTGTCGGGATCCCATTATTGGGATATATTATTCCAACGATAATTTTTATTATCTCATTTGTGGTTACCTGGGCGCTTTATCGGCATTTTTCAAAACATTAATATAAATGGAGTGTATTCTTTGTATGGAATGCACTCCATAATTTTCTGTTGAAGAAAGCCTACACCAAAATTTCCATACATTGTCACCTGCTAAAAAATTAGTTTTTTTAATATTCATGAGTCTGCTTTAACAATGTAAAGTTCTGTCCTTCTGAGCGAAGCGAAGAATTTCGTCGGTTGTTGAAAAATGTAGAATCTTCACTTCTCCTGGCACCGTTCAGAATGACATAAACAGCCTTTTTAGATTGAGCTTATATGATTAAGGAACAAACTTAGCGGATTGTCGATAAAAGAGAACCATTATTAACCCCACTCGGAAAATAATTTAAAATTCAGGTAACGATAATGAGTCCTCAAAAAAGGAAATCGCAAATGCTTATCCCAACAATCATTTTAGGCGCTTTAGCGATTGTTCTGGTCATCATCGGATATTATAAAGGCCAGGGACAACATGTAATAGGTTTAAAATCAGCCGGACAGATGACCCTGGAGACATTGCCCTTGCTGATTTTTGCTTTTGTCGTTGCGGGAATGGTGCGAGTCTTATTGCCGCCTGAACTTCTTTCCCGATGGGTTGGTGCTGAATCCGGTTGGCGTGGTATTTTAATTGGTACAATTGCCGGGGGATTTTCTCCTGGCGGACCTTATGTCAGCTTGCCAGTAGTTGCTGGACTGTTGAAAGCCGGTGCCAGTGTTGGAACCCTTGTCGCTTTTCTCACTGCCTGGTCCCTCTGGGCCATTAGTCGATTACCGATGGAAATTGGGATTCTGGGCTGGAAGTTTACCCTGATTCGCCTGGCGACCACCTTTTTCTTCCCGCCGATTGCCGGCTATTTGGCTCAGATTATCTTTGGAAATTTAGAAGTCTAATATAAAAACTTTAGCGGTTTAATTGAGCCAATAGAATGATCAATTTTTCATGAAATCGATCAATTTTCCTGGATGAACCATCATAATCATTGGCAATCATCGCAAAAGAAATGAGCCGGCCACTCTTATCCGTCACATATCCCGCATGACTTCGAACCCGTAATATAGAACCTGTTTTCACCCGGGCATTTTTTGCAGCACTGGATTGTTGGTTCCAATGGTGAACAGTTCCCGGATCTTTCGGATCGCCCACGATTGGGAAAGAATCATAATAACCTGAAAAGCAGTCTTTTTGCGTCATTATTGATAGCACGTTCGCCAATTGAAAGGTTGTTATTCCATTGTAGTGCGATAATCCACTGCCATCTTCCAGAAAAAAACCATCCAGGGGGATGCCATTTTGTTTAAAAAATTCTGTTACAACCGCTCGTCCGTTTTCGTAACTCGCAACGCCCCGAAATTGACGGCCAAGCGTTTTAAAAAGTTGTTCGGCGTAGAGATTGATGCTTTTTTTATTTAACCAGTAAATTATATCTTTCAAAGATGGCGAGAGGGTCTTTGAAATTAAATTTCGCGGTTCATTTTCGGGGCTGATTTCATCAGAAATGACAGACGGGCGTCCCGAAACCTGAATTCCGCTTGACTGAAGCTGCTGATAAAAAAGCTGTGCCGCGACTCTCGCTGGGTTGGGCAAAGCACCCCGAATGGAAAATTCAGGCACACCGGCCGGAATTGTACCATTCAAATAAAAAGTCCATTGATCGGGTGCTGCGTATAAATAGGCATTATCACCGGAACCTGCCGGACCAGTTTTCAGCCTGTTCAGAAACCTGATATCTGGCATCTCCGGATCGGTTTTTATAATTTCCACCGGATCACCAACCTTTGGCCCTGGCTTAAAAATTAGTTTAAAACTATTTTCATTGATACATAAACCACTCGTCCCCGCCGCATAGTAATTTCCCATATCAATCCAGTTCCAATTTTCCGGAATCGGGAAATCATCGAAATAGCGATCATCACCGATGACATTCCCGTTTATCCGGGTGATTCCATGCATTTTTACCGAATCAGTCCACATTTGAAGTAAATCTGGCAAGTTTTTGAGCGAATCGAAGCGACTGGAACCAAGTGTGGGATCACCTGTGCCGGTGATAAAAAGATGTCCATTGAGTACTTTGTCCAGGGTGATTTGACCAACATATTCAAGCCGGGTTTCAAACTGAAAATTTTCGCCCAGCAGACAGAGTGCAGCAGCCGTCGTTACCAACTTTAAACATGAGGCGGGTGCCAGACTTTTTTCATCATTCATCGAGATCAATATTTTCCCCGATTTTGCATCCAGTGCTGTCATGCTCCATTGTCCATGCAGCATCAGGGAGTCTTTTTCAAATTCCGGTACCAGCTTCTGAATTTTTTGAAGTTTTAAATTGGCTGGCAGCGCAAAAATATTAATAGCCAACAGATCAATAAAAACAATGAAATAAATCAATAAAGAATTTCCAGCTAAAATCCTGTTTTTTGGCTTCATCCGGTGCTTCGCTCCTTCATGACTGATTGTTCTTCGTGTATTTTTATTGCTGATTTATCGCATTCAATTTTGTTGTTCGCATAAATTCTAATTGGGTAATTTAAGTAACAAAAAGGCTGGTAATATTTGATCGGACGTGGTAATTTTAAAATAATCCAGGAGGGGTAAATTTAATTTATAAATTAATTGCCATTGAGTTGAAATGTTGGCCAAATTTGCAATTTTTGATAAGGTGTCATCGGCTCCGGTTAAATATTCATGGGGAAGCAGTTGACGATGGATTTGTAAAGTCATTCCGGGGGAAACCTGATGATTATACTGCAAGAGTTCAGCATTATAGGAAAAAAGCCGTGTCCATTGTGCCTGATCGCCATAGACTTCAGGACGCGCGGCAATCTTTTCGAGGGTTTCACCATCGCCGACTGTAATATTTAAAATTTGATTACTACGAATTTCTTCATTTATTGCATCAACCCGTTTTTCCAAATTTTCTAGTTCAGCCATAAATTGGTTGACTTCGGCTTCGTTGCTTCCCACGAGCTGATAGATTTCCTGCCAGAGCTGCTGATGGGTGGCCTCACTGCTTTTAATTTCCTGTTTCAAGCTATCAATCTTAATTTGGACTTGTTCGGCCAGCCTTTTTGCCTGAATTTCGCGATTGGCCCAGGCTGTCAATTGATGATTATATTCCTGCCACATCATTTTTTCCTGAGTAAAACCGGAAGAAGCTATGAACAGAATGAGTAATATGAGAAGAAATGATTTCATTTTGCCTCCATCAAAAATATTTACCATAAGAATATAGCGAAAAAATTCGATAAAATCAAGTTGATACTGATTACAGGATTGAAATTAACGATCGTCGCCTGCCAATTTTTCATCATTGAGAAAGAACCTGAATCGAACGAATTCTAAACATTCATAATAAAAAATCGCAAAATATGCAGATTTAAATTGAATTGGTACAGAAATTGATACCTGGATTGATTATATTTTTTCCTTTTGGGAGCAGGAAATCAAATTCCAAATTTCTGAAAAATGCTATCGCTGATCAGATAGTCTAAGTATTTATTTTATATGGGAATGTGATTGGATTAAATTTGTAAATGGAACTTCTGAGAAACGATTTTAGAGTGGCGGTACAAATACTTTCATCTATCTGGCACCGAAAACCGATCATAATTTGTCATAAAGCAGCGTCGGATCTTATCCCATTAATGAATGAAATTTATAATTTTATTCCCCAATACCGTCAATTTATTATTTGTGGGAATGCACCCAAAAGTATTCGATGGAATCGACAGAAATCGAAAATTATTGAAAATGTATCCTTTACAACTATTCGTGAGACACTGTTAAACTCGTTTTCAGAGGAGAGAGTTGGGAAATACGTTCCCTTACAATTAATATATTTTGATACACCTCATGAAGTATTCAGGACAATCTTATCGGAAATCGACAGGGGATGGATAGCCCTGACGACTTTATCGATTGAAGAAGTAAAAAAAACGTTTCCTTGTGATCATTATCAGTCGATTTTTTCTCCTGAATTTCAAACGACTTTTCTTTTGGATGAGTCCACAGATGTGACGCTTGAGACGAGTTTACTCAATAAATTTAAAAAACGACCGGATACGGCTGTTTACTATTTAATTCAAAAGACTTTTGCAGAGATAAAATCGGCCGGTGATGCACTTCTCCATGAGATTGAGGCCGGCCGAACCATATATCCGGTTGAATTGCAAGAGTTTTTTGAGATGAAAAAAATTGAATTTCAGAAATGTCTGTCGATTATTGAAGATGAGCATTTTCTGGATATTTCACGATTCATAAAATATCCGAACCCAAAAATTGATAGCTTGTTAAAAGAAATTTCCCAATTAGATGGAATCATTTGGTGCTGTGCGCTACAGGAGAACCATCTGGTGGGAATGAATCGCACGAAAAATCGTGAAAATTTGCCATTAAACAGTTTACCTGGCTTTCATGCATTGATGGATCGGTTTACTCATTATTATAAACTGGGTACGATCCATCGGTTTAAAATTGACCTGGATGATGGACATCAACTCCTTTTCTTAAATGTCCATTTTAAAGAAATTAAAGAAAAAATTGTTTTAGGTATTCTCATCGAGACTGGAAAATATGCGGTTGTCGTGCTGAGTGAAATTGAGACGATTCTGAACAGGACGCGGTAGAAATGGCGAAGGAGGCAACAAGAATGACTAAAGCGTTTGAATCATATTTTAATTCCATATTGAGTTTATCGAATGATATTCCCGGAATAAATGGGGTGCTCATAACAAATAGCACGCAGAATATTCTGGCCCGAAAATGGAGTGATGAGCAACAGTTAAATGTCGATAAGCTAACATCTCTCACCAGAGAAATTTTAGAAACTACCAACAATTTTTCTGAGGAATCATGTCTTGGAAAATTCACTTCCATCCATTAGGAAGGTACTTTTGGTCAGATTTATATTTGGCGCTGGTTAAGGCATAATTTATTTATTATTTTGACCGGTACCAATATGATGAATATTGGAATGGCCCGGGCAAAACTGGAACGAATTTTACGACCTGCAAACGTCTAAAATAGTGATCAATTACTTTAGGCTGAATGACAGTAATGATTCGATGATAATTATTATATAATATTTGTTTCCTAACTAAAGTTGATTTTTATCAAAGGAGTGAATGATGGCAAAAAAGTCAAACCTTGATGTAATCATTGATAAATTTCGGAGTGAAATTCCGGAATTTGTTTCTACTGATATTGTAGAAATTGAAACAGGATTATCGGTTGGTGGTGGATCAATTTTTCCAGACACCTTCAATTCCTCGGTTGCTTCCGCCTTGTATGCGGAATTAGTTAAAGCGAATGAACGCGCTCTCGAAGCGCTTGGAGGTGAACCTAATGTTGGGGTGGTTGAAGATTTTTTAATTACAACGTCAAAGTCTTATATTTTAATACTCATTTATCCCAACAAAAAATACTATCATGGTCTGGCAATTACCCGCCAGGGCAATCTGGCATTTGCCCGTATTGTCATGAAAAAATTTCAGCCAGAGATTATTAAAGCCCTGCCATAAATTTTATTAAATGAAGCAATGAAAATTATAGTTTTTTTATTGCCTTTAACGCCATTTTGGGAATAAAATGGCGTTTTTTTTATTTCAATCCAATCATAATCGGTGCAATCAAAAAATTTGCTTCCATATCTGCCAATTTGCGCGATAAGCCATGCCTGAATACTTAATCGATAAAAACATTCGGGTACCAGTTTGTCGGGCATCCACTGTTTTTTGGTAAGATGGATTCCCGCTCAAAACAGGCGGGAATGACAGATTCAATCCACCCTGTAAACGGTTACTTTTTTAATTTATTTCTGGATGTTTTTGATGAAAATTGGTTGCATCCTGATATTTTTTTGCCACCGCCAGGATTTTACCCTCATCAAATAAACGACCAATGAATGAAATACTCGTGGGCGTCCCTGCTTCAGAAAATCCATTGGGAACAACCACGCAGGGATAGCCAGATAAATTGGTTAATAACAGATTATCACCCTCCCAGGAAGGTGCTATATACAGATCAATCTTTTCCATTAGCTGTGCCATTTGCTGAATGAGGAGATGCCGGATTCGATTTGCATTGATATATTCAACTGCGGGAATAAGCCGCGAGGCGCGAAAAATATTCGGCCAGGCGTTTTTTATCTGACGGACTAATAAATCATCTTTTCCGCTACGCGTAAGTTCATCAAAAGCCACTGCCGCCTCTGCCGAGAGAATAAAAGCAAGTTTATTTACCGGTATCTCTGGCAATTCAATCGGTATAAGCTGAGCTCCCAGCGATTTTAAAGTTTCCAAGGTCAATGAATCCTGTCTTTTGAAATCATATTGCTTGTCAAAGTCCTTTTTCAAATAACCAATTTTCAGGTCACTTATCGAAATTTGCGGTTGATAATTGAATGGCAAATCATAGACCATCTGGTCGTTACCATCCGGTCCATAAATAAAATTAAAAACAATGGCACAATCTTCAACTGAACGGGCTATCGGGCCGATTTTATCCATGGACCAGCTAAAAGCCATGGCACCGGAACGACTGACCCGGCCATAAGTTGGCCGCAATCCTGTTGTTCCACAAACGGTTGAAGGGGAGACAATTGCGCCCCAGGTTTCGGTTCCAATGGCAAATGGAACCAATCCCGCAGACACGGCTGAAGCGGATCCCGCTGATGAACCACTTGAACCTTGTGTGGTATCCCAGGGGTTGCGTGTCTTGCCCCCAAACCAGACGTCACCCCAGGCCAGCGCTCCCATGGATAATTTGGCCACTAGCACCGCGCCAGCGGCTGTCAGTTTCTCAACGACAGCAGCATCCTGCTCAATAACCTGCTCCCGATAAGGCATGGCGCCCCAGGTGGTTTTATAGCCTTTGGCAGCTAATAAATCCTTGACGCCATAGGGAATCCCATGCAACAATCCGCGATATTTACCGGCTTTCAGTTCATCATCGGCCTGTTGGGCTTGTTTTAATGCGGATTCTTCTGTTAATGTAATGACACATTCCAGTTTCGGGCCCAATTTTTTTAATCGCTCCAGAAAAAATTGAGTTAACTCAATGGAACTTATCGGCCGGGATTTAATGAGCGCGGCTAATTCACCAACTGTATAGAAAGCCAGATTATCAGGATTTTTTGGCATTTGTGTATAGGAATAATCACTTATTTGAAAAAAACGTTGTTGGCTGTTAAATTTTATCGAGATCGGGATGGGATTGAAAAATAGAACCGGTGGCACTGAATTGTCTAACTGGAATTGATGAATCTCCTGATAGCAGGAAAGATTGTCCCTTAATTCTCCCTGCATGGAATCACGTTCTGCATCCGTAAAAGAGAGATCGAGAAGATTTTCAGCCGATTTAATATTTTCCTTTGAAATTGGTCCTTCTTCACGAGCACAGAAGAATAGTGACATGAAAAGCAATAATCCGATTTTAATAAAGCCTTTTGAATGATTTTTACACATGACGAACTTCCTGAGTATAGGTGAATTTGGACAATTGTCTAATATATTGAAATAAAATTTCAAATATAAGCGTATGATTGGAATAATTTATTACCTGAAATTTTAAAATGAAAATTTAGGCGATAATGAATCAATGTTAGACTCCCCCCTGCCTCCATAGCCATCAGGCTAAGAATATAACTATATGAATTTAAATAAGTTATAATTGAATTGCCACGAGCTTTAGCTCGTGGACAAAGCCTCCTCAATCCACCGGTGGGTTTTAACTCACGGGTGAATTAAAACAAGGGCTTAAAAGCCCCGAAAAGAGTGGGGGGAAGTCTTTAGATCCACGGGCTAAGAGCGTGTCCGAGAACTAACCTTTCGAAGGTTTTTGAGTCGGTATAATTATATATATAGATTAATATTTCAATTTCAATCTATACATTGTGTTATTTATAACCTTCGAAAGGTTAATTTTGGCCAATTTTCTAGTTCTCGGACAGCCTCTAAAGATCGTGGCTATTCATTTGTTTTTTAATGAGTTAAAACCTTAACCTGACGACTATGCCCTTCCTAACCCCCCAAAAAAAAATTCCAAAAAACAGAATTTGAGTGAGAGGAATCCCGGTTCGCTCCCCCCATTTTCGCTTTTTGAAAATGGGGGAGATATGAAGGGGATCAATTTCCCACCGAAAACAATCTCATCAGAGACTAAACGCTTCATTTTACCATGACAGATACAATATTATTTTTGCAGAATCAAGGTGATGTTGGCGTTTCAATCGATAAAAACAATTATGAAAAATTTGTAAAATTCCACTTGCAATTTTCATTCACTTTGATTAAAATGCACTCGTATATGATAAATCGTTCACTGATACTTTCCCGTTAATTAAAAGGAGCCAGCTTATGTTACTCAATACTTTTGACTGGATTTTAGTTGCTCTCTATTTTTTAATCTCACTGATTATTGGCCTTACCGTTACCCGACGCGCTGGAAAAAATGTTTCTGAATTTTTTCTTTCCGGCCGAAATATGCCCTGGTGGTTATTAGGCGTTTCAATGGTTGCCACTACTTTTTCGGCCGATACACCGAATCTGGTGACGGATATTGTCCGGCAAAACGGAGTTGCTGGAAACTGGCTCTGGTGGGCATTCCTGTTGACTGGTATGCTGACCGTTTTTGTTTATGCGAAATTATGGCGTCGTTCAAAAGTGATGACCGATCTTGAATTCTATGAATTACGTTACAACGGAAAAGCAGCGGCGTTTTTAAGAGGATTTCGTGCCGTTTATTTGGGCGTTTTTTTTAATATCATGATCATGGCTACCGTTTCGCTCGCGATGATTAAAATCTGTGGGGTGATGTTAAAACTTTCACCGCTGCAAACGATCCTCATTGCATCGATTATTACCGCGATTTATAGTGCCCTTGGGGGACTTCTTGGCGTTCTTATCACGGATTTTTTTCAGTTTTTTATCGCCATGATCGGTTCTATTAGCGCGGCTGTTATCGCATTGCGATTACCGGATATCGGTGGACTGACGACATTAATTTCCCATCCCAATGTTGTCTCTAAAATTAGCCTGCTTCCCGACTTTAGCAACTACGATGCCCTGTTAGCTATTTTCATTCTTCCTTTACTGGTGCAATGGTGGAGTGTTTGGTATCCAGGGGCCGAACCGGGGGGGGGTGGCTATATTGCCCAACGGATGCTTTCGGCAAAAAATGAAAAACATGCCATCGGCGCAACCTTTTTATTTAATGCAGCGCATTATGCACTGCGACCCTGGCCCTGGATAATTGTCGCCTTGAGTTCCTTAATCGTCTTTCCGGATCTGGCTTCTTTGCAAAAAGCCTTTCCACAAATTGATCCCAAAGTTATTAAAAATGATTTAGCTTACCCCGCCATGTTAACATTTTTACCAAATGGATTACTGGGATTAGTGGTCGCTTCGCTTTTCGCTGCCTATATGTCCACGATTGCCACGCATTTAAACTGGGGCGCTTCCTATGTTGTGAATGATTTTTATAAACGATTCATGAATCCACAGGCAGCAGAAAAAAAATTGGTTCGGGTCGCCCGAATTTCCACGTTAGTATTAATGATTTTGGCCGGTATTTTTGCGCTGGTGCTGCAGAATGCCCTGCAGGCGTTTCATATAATCTTGCAGATAGGCGCCGGGACTGGTTTATTATTTTTATTACGCTGGTACTGGTGGCGTATCAATGCTTTTAGTGAAATTACCGCCATGATCGTTTCTTTCATTATCGCCCTGTATTTCCAATTTGTTCACCCAAGGACTGGTTTACCGCCAATTTCTGCACCACTTCAGCTCATTTTAGGCGTCGCCATTACGACAATTAGCTGGATATTGGTCACGCTTGTGACGCGACCGACTGCTACGGCAACTTTACGTAATTTTTATCGTCGGACGCGTCCCGGTGGACCCGGCTGGAAGAAAGTCATTCGTGAAGCGGATGAAGATAATGATTGGATCGAAGCTTCCGATGTCAAATGGGATGTGCCTTTCGGAATTTTACTGATGATCCTCGGCTGTCTCGCGATTTATGGGACACTTTTTGCAATGGGATATTGGATCTACGGTAAATATCTGCCAGCGACTATCTTGACCATTGTTGCGGGTATAACTTCCTTCTTGTTAATTAAGCTCTGGAATCGTGTTAAAACATTTGAATAAAATTTAAGATGATCAATTTTATCTTTTGTTGCTATTTTCAAATTATGCTTATTTTTTGGTATATTTTGACAAATTTTAAACATAATGATAAAATTCTTGCATTTGATTTTGGTATTTATTAAATTCGAACTTTTTGATATAAATTCATGGAATGAAATTTAGATGAGGAAAACATGCATTTACTTGTTGTTGGTTCAATTAGTTTAGATTCAGTCGAAACACCCCTGGATCGAGTGCAGAATGTCATTGGTGGTTCATCAAGTTTCTTTGCGAGTGCTGCCAGTTATTTCACGGATGTACGGATTGTCGGCGTTGTCGGGAATGATTTTCCATTACAAGAGTTAAATTTCTTGAAGTCCCGAAATGTTGATTTTACCGGCTTGCGAATTATTCCGGGAAAAACTTTTCGCTGGGGTGGTAAATATTTTGAGAATATGAATGAACGGGAGACTTTATTCACCGAATTGAATGTTTTTCAGGAATTTAATCCCATAATTCCAGTAGAATACCATGAAAGTGAATATGTTTTTCTGGCAAATATTCAACCCGATTTACAACTAAATGTTTTAAACCAAGTGAAAACGCCCCGATTTGTGGCGCTGGATACAATGAATTATTGGATTTCGGGTATGTTACCAGCTTTGAAAAAAATTATTTCCCGGGTTGATCTTTTAACCCTCAATGATCAGGAAGTTGCACAGTTATCGGGTGAAAAAAATGTATTGACCGGTGCGCGAAAAATATTAAAGATGGGGCCAAAAGCATTGATTGTCAAACGCGGTGAATTTGGTGCGTCACTCGTAACACCGGAATCCTTCTTCTGGGTCCCCGCTTTTCCCGTTGAAAAGGTGGTTGACCCCACTGGTGCTGGCGACACATTTGCTGGTGCTTTTATGGGATACCTGGCCAAAACCGATGATCTTTCCGAGGCCAATATGCGCCGGGCAATTGTTTATGGAACGGCGCTGGCATCATTCTGCGTCGAAGATTTTAGTTTGAACCGTTTACGAAATATTTCAAAAACAGAAATAAATGAGCGTTTTCTGAAATTACTGGACATGATTAAATGTGATTCCGGAGAAATGCTGTGAAAGTTGTCTCTGATAGCTTTGATATTTCAACCCGTGGCAATACCGATATTATCGATGTGACTTCGCCAGTGGCCGATGTCCTGAAGAAAAGTGGTTTAAAAGCAGGCGTTCTCACGGTCTTCATTGCTGGCTCGACAGCGGGAATTACTTCAATTGAGTATGAACCCGGTTTGCTTCAGGATTTGCCCGAGGCTTTTGAAAAAATTGCACCTGTCAATAAAAGTTATCATCATGATGCGACCTGGGGCGATGGAAATGGATATGCCCATGTCCGGGCCGCTTTATTGGGAAGCTCGTTTTCGGTTCCCTTTATCAATGGTCGTCTGAAGCTTGGCACCTGGCAGCAAATTGTTGTCATCGATTTTGATAATCGCTCCCGAAATCGTGAAGTTATTGTACAGATGTTAGGGGAATAATTTTGAACATGGAGTCAGCATGATTGAACTGCAAAATGTGACTGTATCCTTTCATAATGATGCCGGTAATGCAGTTCATGTGCTCGATAAAATTGACCTGACGATTTCAAAGGGTGAATCCATTGCCATCATGGGACCGAATGGTTCCGGAAAAACGACGTTGGTACGCTGCCTGAATGCCCTGCTTTTGCCAACCGCCGGCTCTATCTCCGTCGATGGGCTACGTAGCGACGAGGCGAATCAGTTATTATCAATTCGCAAAAAAGTTGGACTCATTTTTCAAAATCCGGAAAATCAGATCGTCTCAACTTCTGTTGAACGTGAAATCGCATTTGGATTGGAAAATATTGGCACACCAACAGCCGAGATGCATGTGATTGTCGATGAAATGCTGCAACGATTTGAACTGAACAAATATCGTAAATTTCCACCCTATTTGCTTTCCGGTGGTGAAAAACAGCGGCTGGCCATTGCTTCAGTGATGGCCATGCGTCCGGAGTATCTCATCCTCGATGAACCAACCTCCTTACTCGATCCGGTCCATCGGGACCTGGTTCTCGATTTTATTAAAGAGCTTCATCAGAAGTCCGCTTATCCCGGCGCATTCCCCATCACCACAATCTTAATCACCCAATTTCCGGAAGAAGCGCTGCAAATGGAGCGACTTATCGTGATGAGTGCCGGGCGAATTGTTCAGGATGGTAAACCATCTGAATTGTTTAAAGATGTTACTTTTTTCAAGCAGATTGGACTTCAGGTTCCTATTGAATTTGAGATCGAATATTTGTTAAAACAACGCGGGATTGATAAAACCGAGCTAGCGGCGATTTTTCCACCGGTAGAATAGAAAACAGGATTGAACAAATTTAAAAATTGCGATAAAAAAAGAAAGCCCATCCGCAGATGGGCTTTTTTATTTAAATGTGCCGAGGGCCGGACTTGAACCGGCACGGATATGTAGTATCCGAGGGATTTTAAGTCCCTTGCGTCTACCAAATTTCGCCACCTCGGCAACAGAATGTTCTGGTAGTGGAGGCGGCGATCGGAGTCGAACCGATGTATAGAGGTTTTGCAGACCTCCGCCTTGGCCACTTGGCTACGCCGCCAAAAGCAAAAAAAAGGCCATAAAAGTTTGGCCTTTGATTAGAGCGGGAGACGAGGGTTGAACTCGCGACCCCAACCTTGGCAAGGTTGTGTTCTACCACTGAACTACTCCCGCTTATGATATGGACTAAATATAATTAAATTTTAAAAAAAATGCAAGTCTTTTTTTAAGATTTTTTATCTTTTTTTTCTGGTGGATTTAAGCGCTCCAGAATCTCACGCCGTCGGCTTCGGATGGTCTGGTACTGACTTCGACCCAATCGGAAAACGAAATAAAAGATGAAGAGAAGCAATATGATGATAATTTGTTCGTTCATTTTCATCAATCAAAATTAAATTTTGTTTGTTAATGATACTAAATTTTCTGATAAAAGTCAAGAAAAAGATGTGAATTCGCTCTTCCTTTAAACTGCCTGTAAGCATACCACCTCTCATCCCGCGCTATTCGCTCACTTTTTTATTTTTAACCAAGAAACTATCACTCAAAATGCAACATTTGTCAGGACAATATCGTTATTTATTTTTAATATTCCTGCTCCTTTACCTGTTCATAAAATTGAAAGCTACTAAAATGAAAAAGCAAAATATCATCATTTCTTTTCAAAAGAATTGGCTAATTTTGCTGCTAATTTCAATTAAATTAATTATTAATCTTGGACTGGCCCAGCACGATGGCTATTTTCGGGATGAATTTTTGGATATCATGATGAGTCGGCGACTATTCGACGGCCCCATGGATATGCCACTTTTTGCGCCGGCACTGTTAGCAATCGTTCGGTGGCTTTTCGGTGAGTCGCCTCTTGCCCTGCACCTGTTTCCAACTCTGGCTGGAGTTGGCACTATTATTTTGACGATTTTAATGGTTCGACGTTTAGGGGGGAAGCTCTTTGCGCAGGCGCTGGCCGGCCTTTGTGTACTATTGGCGCCAGTGTATATTGGAATGAATTCAAGCTATTCTTATGACCCGTTCGATCAGTTTTTCTGGGTATTAACTTTATTCGCCCTGTTTAAAATTCTGAAAGAAGAGAATCCAAAAGGATGGCTCTTCTTTGGCGTCGCGGCTGGATTAGGCTTATTAACGAAACAAAGCATGCTTTTTTTAGGATTTGCGATTACCCTGGCGCTTTTAATCACTTCTCAACGACGACAGTTTACATCCATCTGGATTTGGGCTGGTGCTGGAATTGCTTTTCTGTTCTTCTTCTCTTTGCTGCCGGTGCGGTTACGATTGAAAATTTGACGATGAAGCCCGGATTGTATTTTAGAAGACCGGTCTACTTAATTATTATATTGCTTTCCGGCCTTTTGATTGCCCCAATCGCTGCACCCTTGCTGCCAGTGGATAAATTTATTGCATATTCACAGTTTCAACAAGGAATCGAAGTAAAACATGAGCGTATTCGCGAAGGTATGCTTCCACAATTTTTCGCCGATCGGTTTGGATGGGAAAATATGGCCACCCAGGTGGTGAAAGTTTATCAGTCACTTTCCCCTGAAGATCAGGCTAAAACATGTATTTTTACCGGGAATTATGGAGAAGCCGGTGCGATTGCATTTTTTGGCAAACAATATGGAATACCCCCCGTTATCAGGGGCCATGGTCAATATTATTATTGGGGACCTGGTGAATGTACCGGCGAAATTGTCATCGTTGTGGGGGTCCGTGAGCATGATTTGAAGAATACTTTCAATATAGTTGAGCAAAAAGGCTTGATTGTAAATGAATATGCCATGCCTTATGAAAGCAATTTACCCATCTTTGTCTGTCGAGCACCTAAAGCATCGCTGAAAGATGTTTGGAAAAAAGTTGCACATTTTGATTGATTTGATGAATTAAATTTAGTAATTTAGGGTTGGTTTTCAGATTAGTCCAAAGATATATTGCATCTGATATTAACGGTATCAAAGAAATTAAGTTTAATAAGGGGAAAAAATTGTCGAACACACAAAATACATTTGAAAAACAGGATGAAAAGAAAACAATCCGGCTTTTTGCTGCTGCCTCATTTTTGAATGATATAGGCTCAGATATCATTTATCCTATCTGGCCATTATTTGTCACCTCTTTTCTTGGGGCAAATATGGCGGTTCTTGGATTAATTGATGGACTTGGGGAAGCCATCGTCTCAATTGCCCAGGCTGCTTCTGGTTTTATTTCAGACCGAATTCGAAAACGAAAGGTCTTCGTCTGGGTCGGCTATTTGATGGGTTCGTTATCCAGGATCGGCTATGCATTGGCACCGTTCTGGCAACTTCTGATCCCTTTTAAAATCCTGGACCGGGCCGGAAAAATTCGCAATGCCCCACGCGATGCGATTATTGCTGACATTTCGACTCGCGGGAATCGTGGCCAAAATTTCGGTATACTGCGCGCCATGGATAATTCGGGGGCAGTCGTTGGAATTTTGATTTGTATTTTCCTTTTTCAATATCTGAGATATCAATGGCTTTTTTTACTGGCCGCCATTCCATCCGTCATCGGCGCTTTTATCATTTTTCGATTTATTAAAGAAGAAAAAGCGACCGATGGAAAGATTTTCAAAGGGTTTTCATTAAAACAACTGGATACAAATTTTAAATTATTGATGCTTCTCAGCTCGTTTTTTGCGTTAGGTTCTTTTAGTTATTCTTTTCTAATAATTTATGCCCGGGAATTTGGATTTCAGGAAACTTTTGTACCAGTGCTTTACCTGATTTTTTCGGTGATTGCTTCTATTTTTTCCATTCCATTTGGCAAATTAGCCGACCGCTTCGGAAGAAAGCCCGTGCTTTTTCTATCCTTTATTTTATGGGCTCTCGTTTGTTTAAATTTTATGGTCTCACAATCTTATTGGGTTGTGATGATTAATTTTATCCTGTATGGCCTGCATAAAGGGGCACTGGAACCAGTACAAAAGACATTTGTAGCCGAATTGGCACCGGTTGCATATCGAGCCAGCAGTCTTGGTGCGTTTCAAATGATTATCGGGTTATGTGCGCTTCCGGCATCATTTATTGCCGGATTATTATGGAGTCAGGTGAATTTATTGGCGCCGGTTTATTTGTCGTTTGGATTGACATTCATCGCGGTTGTTCTTCTATTTTTTGTAAAGGAGACGTAAAAGTTATTTCACCATGAATATCAATGAATAATTTTTGCAATAAATATCGGGAGGATAACTCAAATAAATTATCAGGATGCATTTTATAAAATTCAGGGAAAAAGAAATGGCGAAAATTGATTATAAAAAGACGCTGGGGCAATTATATCGGGCCCGGTGCAAAAAAAAGTTGAATTAATTGAAGTCCCATCGCTGAATTTTTTAATAATTGACGGGACGGGCGATCCCAATACTTCTCCGAAATTCAAATCTGCCGTTGAAGCCCTCTTTAGTCTGTCCTATACTTTGAAATTTATGATTAAAAAGGGTGTTTCAGCGATAGATTATGCCGTCATGCCACTGGAAGGACTCTGGTGGGCAGATGATATGACGACGTTTTCCATTGAAAATAAAGCTGCCTGGAAGTGGACGCTCATGATCATGCAGCCCGAATTTATCGCTGAGAATGAGGTTCAGGCTGCATTCAAATTAGTAGCAGCCAAGAAAGATTTACCGCGTTTGAAAGAAATCCGCTTTGAAAGTTTTCATGAAGGCCCGGCAGCACAAATTATGCATATTGGCCCTTTTTCGGCAGAGGGACCGACGATTGAAAAAGTTCATCAGTTTATTGAAGCAAAGGGCTTTCATCTGAGTGGAAAGCATCATGAAATTTATTTGAGTGATATTCGTAAAGGCGATCCGGCTAATTGGAAAACAATTATTCGTCAACCGTACAAATAATGAAGGAGCAAATAATCAGCGGGGCGGGGAATTTCTGCCTGAAATTTAAATAATGGATATTGCGATGTTTGATTTGGGTTTCTTAGAATAAAAATAGTCAGATTTGGTATACTCCTTGCATTATACCACCTCTGAAATAACGAACTAATATAATAAGGTGGGTTATGGAAGGAAAATCATCAATTGTACTGAATGAAATGATTATCACCTGTGAAGCCTGTGGTAATGTGAAACATTTTAAAGTCAGTTCTGAGGCTGATTGTGAAAGAATTTTCAGAAATTTTCACTGTGAAAATAATTGTGGGCGAAATCTTTATAGCTTTATCACTGTCGGTAAAGTTAAGCGCGATTAGCCATCATTTCGCTTTGATATACGCTGCTGTCTCTTAAAATACAGGATTGTTTCAATTATAGACATTCATATTTGCTTCAAATTTCACCGCTTTTTGCTTCAATTGACTTTTTTTGCCTGCTAAATTAATATATTCCCTTAAATTCTAAAATGGATGTTTAGGATGTTTTAAATCAAGGAATGGTATCTCCCTCCAAATTCCAAAAAACGGAATTTGGGGGAGAAAAAGCCTGGTTCTCCCCGCCATTTTCGCATTTTGAAAACTGGGAGATACAGTAGGGGTCAATATTCCATTGAAAATAATTTCACCAGAGAAAAAACGCTTCATTTTAGAATTTCAGGTATTTTCTTTTTACCAGGGGATTTTTAACCAGTTATAGTTGACTTTTTATGCATGAGGAGAACTCTGATGATAAACATCAGACAAGAATCAGGTTTTATCCTTCGAGTGCGTGAAAAAACAGAAAAAAAGGTTGATTTTAAAGAAAAATTTATTATTATAATAACTATGAATATTATATCCATGTTAGTACTTTCATGATATTGCATAGACTAATCTATTGAAAATTTTAAAATTAATAAAGGTGAAGCCAAATGAATTTTATGCGTCACAACAGAAAAATATTTTTTGAAATATGGCAGAAACTGAAAAAAAATGAATCTCTCACTGAAGAGGAAGAACTCATTGGGAAGATTATGCGGGATCATCCTGAATTTCATTATACCTGGGAGTTTGCCGACTTGCTGGATGATGTAGAATATGATGTTAATTCTGAAGTTAATCCGTATTTACACATTTCTATCCACTCAATTATAGAAAAACAAATTTCCACCAAGAATCCGAAAGAAACGCTACAACCTTTGAAGCTGCTCCAGAATTTAGGTCTTTCCCGATATGATGCGATTCATGAGATTGGTACAGCATTATCCGATGAGCTCTTTGAGGTACTTAAGCAGCAGAAACCTTTTAATAATGAAAATTATATCAAACGACTGGAAAAATTGGTTCAAAATGTACGAAAAAATAATCACGCATAATGATTTTGACGGATTGGCCAGTGCGGCAATTTGTTCTGAGATTTATCAGATTGATAATATTCAATTTGCAGGGCCGAATACAATTACCAATTCCCAGATGACAATCACAGAAAAGGATATTGTTTGTGATTTGCCCTATCCCCTTCTTTGTGGGCTCTGGTTTGATCATCACGAGGGGAACTTCGAAGAATTAAAATATCGAAAGATTGATCCGACCGCTATTTTGGGCAGCTTTGAAGCATTACCTTCATGCGCGCATGTCTGTTTTAATTATGCAAATAAAATAAAACCATTGCCGGCGCATTTTGCTGAATTGGTACGCGAAGCCGATATCATTGACGCATTTAATTACCAGAATATTGAAGATTGGCGTCAGGAAACGCCCGGAAAAATTATTGAAGGTGCAATTAAAGCCCGAGGAAATATCGAGTTAAGAGAAAAATGGGACTTGATGCGCGATTGGGTGCTTCTGCTCCGGGCGCGCCCGTTAGCTGAAGTAGCCCGGATTGATTCAATTGTGCAGCAATATCAACAATATCAGCAAGAGGAGGACGAGTCACTCCGCCTTATTGAAGCGAATTCATCTTTTTTACCCGTGGATAAGAATAAAGAAATTGTAATCCTTGATTTTACGGAATTTAAGCGACGTCCGCAGGTGATCAAAAATTTAGCTTACTTGCTATTTCCTGCGGCCGAGGCTGTGATTGAACTGAATGCACTTTTTAATCGGGGAATTAAGACAACTAACTTTGGGCTATCGATGTCCCTGAGTTTAATTCTTAACAACAAATCGCACAAACGCGATGTTGGCGTAATTATGCGGGAGTTAAATCTTGGGGATGGCCATGCTGGCGCAGCCGGGGGAACGGCGTATTGTGATAGTAAACAGGAGATGCTGCAGACGAAAAAGCAGATTTTGCAGGAAATTTATGAAATTTGGCGACGTCAGGTATAGGTCACCCACGATAGCCAGTCTGAATTTGTATCCGCTCAGAAAGTGGAAAGACCTTAGCGGTTTTGTTGCAAGACGGCGGACATTTAGCTTTTTCGCGGGATTTAATCAGAAAACCCTGAAGGTCTGAATTTTAGCCAACATTATTGAATGGGTACCTGGATTTTGGGCTAAAAGTTTATTTTTTTTTAGCTAAACCCGATAACTGAAAAAAATAGCTTGCGTTAAAATAATTTTTGTGATATATTTCTTTAAATAAAAGAGGGTGATAGGGTACTGTTTATTTAGAAGAATAAACAGGATGTGTTCGCAGGTTCAGATTTTAAGGTTCAAAGTTCAGTGCAAGACCTCTTCTGCTTAAATGGATGCACCTGAATTAAGCGCGGTTAGCAGCAGATTGATGAAAATACGAAATACAACGATTACGGGGAATGGTGAACCTGGAACCTGCGAACGATTACGATAAATAGTTACTCTCAGCCCGGTAAAAATCTGCATTTTTGAAATAAGATAGAAGAAAAGCCATGCGGCTTTTAAAATTATCAAAATTACATTTAAAGCCACCTTAAGCAAATCTGTCTATTATTCAGCGCATGAAAGAAGGTCTCGTGTATGATGCTCTCGATTAATCCGGATAATCCTCAAGCTCGATTGGTTCAGAAAGCCGTTGATATTCTCAAGGATGGCGGAATCATCGCCTATCCAACCGATACGATTTATGGCATTGGCTGCAATGTTTTTGATAAAAGGGCAATCGAACGCATCTATCAAATCAAACAGAAAAATTACAAATCACCTTTGAGTTTTATCTGTCCGGATTTAAAAGATGTGAGCAGATATGCTATCGTTTCCAACGCTGATTATAAAATTATGAGACATTTTTTCCCTGGTCCGTATACGTTCATTCTTCAGGGGACACGATTGGTCCCCAAACTCATGCTCACGAAACGACGAACCGTTGGCATTCGGGTTCCAGCCAATAACATTTGTCTCATGTTACTCAAGATTTTTGGAAATCCCATTGTCAGCACGAGTGCCGCATTAGTTGAAAATGAAATTTTAAATGATCCGCTTGATATCGAAGAAAAGATGGGGAAAATTATCGATTTAACCATCGATGGTGGAATTCTTGGATTCGAACCTTCTTCAGTTATCGATTTGACAACTGAACCACCTTCGATTTTACGTCGTGGAAAAGGGGAGGTTAGCTTTTTTGAGTAATTGAGGATACATGAAATTTTTTATTTTTGCGGAGCTTTTCTTTCAAGCTGATTTATTATTATCAGTGAAATCAAATATCACCCTTTTGCCTGAAAATCGTTCAGGAAGTAGAGCTACCAGATGGGATCTAAGTTACCGGGCAGGCGCCATTATTTAAATTGGAAGGACTATTCATGTCAGATTTTTTCTGGCTCCTTTTTTTAAACTTGAGGCATCGAATTCAATTACTGTTTTTATCTTTCATTTTATTAGGTTGTCTTCTTGGCAGCAGTTGCTTAAAAAATCCTGAACAGGAACGATTCAAGCGATTTCAGATTGACTACCTGTCGCATTATCAAACACATAATTTAATTTACCAAATTCAAAATTTCCTCGATGATAATTTACCAGATGTAAGTCAGCTTACCTTTCAGGAGCAAATCAAAAAACTTGAGGCCTATCAAGACCACCTGGCGGCTTTCGATACCTCAAAATTTAATCAAAACAGCCAACTTGAGTATGTTCTAATCAAACGTCATCTTCAATATGAATTATTTAACTTAAAAGATCGTGAAATTGCGCAACGAAATGTCTATTTTTACGGCCAATTGCTTGGAAACGCCTTATATTGGCCGATAAAAACGGCCGATTTACCGCCAGAAAAACAACTTGACATTTTTTTAAAACGATTAAATCAACTCCCGCGATACATCCAGCAGGTTAAAGACAATGTCATTGCTCCGAATTCGGTTCAGGTGGAAATGGCGCTGAATTTGAACGCGGGCTTAATTGATTTTCTTAAAAAAGAGCCTGCAGAAATTGCCAAAAATACCCCTGCCATTGCCGATTCTGTCAGTCGCGCTGTTAATTTTGCAATTTTACAATTGGACGATTGGAACCGATATCTTCAAAATAACCTGTTACCGCATGTGAGTATTCAATTTCGATTGGGTGAAAATGGATTCGATAAATTATTGAATATCCTGTTCGAGGCGGAACTGACTACTGAAAAATTACTGGCAATGACCGAAAAGGAGCTTCGTGAGGCCCAAAATAATTTGCTGACAATTGCCAGCGAAATTCATCAAAAATTTTATAACAAGCGTGTTTATTCTTCAGATCTTCCGAATTCCGAAACGAAAAAGCTGCTGGATGCGATTAATTATATTAAGAACGAGCGAACAGACCTGGAGAATGAATTAACTGCCATACGTCCACTATTTAAGGAGAGCGAACGATTTGTTGATCTAAAAAATCTGTTAAGTTTACCTTTCGCGCGGATCGAACTTAAATTTGAACCACTTCCGTTTTTTGGGGATAGAAGTGAATTCTGTGCCGGTTTATTACGACGTTTTGAAAAACCGGTTTATTATTTTTATCTGAATACAGGGGATCGTCGTTGGTCATGGCCTGAAGTGCTGGGATTTACGAAAAATTATAATCAGAGCATGATGAAAGTGCTTATCCTCAGCCACCTGATCCCCGGGCGCTATTTGCAAATGGTTTTTGCTGATTCAGTGGAATCATTGGCTCAAAAGTACTGGGGTGACCTTGCAATTCAGGAGGGATGGTCTCTTTTCGCTCCATTTTTTATGGCAAAACAGGGATTCACCGGCTATGAACCACGCTTTTTAATGGCGCAAAACCTGATGTTATTGCAGACGATCCTGGAAACCCAGCTCTGTATTCAGGTCCATACGCAGGAATTAGAAAAAAATGTCGCGATCAAAAGGTTACAAGAAACAGGTTATTATGAAGATGTTTTACTGGAAGGGCGATGGCGCCAGATTTGTTTGCAGCCGGAACTGATCATTGCCCGTTTTTGGGGTTTTTTTCAATTACAAGAATTATCGAATTTGATACGAACGCAAAAAATGAACCAATTTTATTTTAATCAATTTAATAATAAAGTATTAAGATCAGGACTTTTTCCTGCCAACACAATTCAAAAAATGTTTGTTAAGGAGAGACTTAAATGACGACAAAAGCACAGGTTTTAACAATTAAAAAAGAATTTCAAAAAGATTTATTAAAAAAACAAAATGTATCAGGCGTCGGGGTTGGGTATAAAGTTACTGGTGGCGTGAAAACAGATCAATTATGCCTTGTCGTATTTGTGAATAAAAAGCGAAAATCCGAAGTGTTGACGACACAGGATATGGTGCCGGTGGAAATTCAGGGCATCAAAACCGATGTAATTGAAATCGGCGATATCGTCATTCACAAGGCTCGGACCGATTGGTGGCGTCCGGCTCCTCCCGGGGTGAGTATCGGGCATGTGGATATTACGGCTGGTACTTTTGGCGCTGTTGTGCGGGATGTAAAAACCGGCGAGAAATTAATTCTCTCCAATAATCATGTCCTGGCAAATAGCAATATTGCCCAGCCGGGCGATATGATTTTACAGCCAGGAAGAGCGGATGGCGGCCAGACACCTCAATCCAATATCGCAAAGCTTGAACGTTTTGTTACTATTCAGATGGATCAAAGTGAGGGGGGCGACGATGATAGTCCAACCTGTTCATTTGTTAAATGGTTAGTCAGCTTATTGAATTTTCTGGCTTCCGCTGTTGGATCGAAACATCGCGTTGAAGCAAAACGTTTGATAAAAACGCAGGCGGTTGAGCCCAATCGGATGGATGCAGCCGTTGCAAAACCGCTGGATGCCGGTGCGATTTCTGATGAAATCATCGATATTGGCAAAGTAAATGATGTTGAAAGTGCAGAATTGAACATGCCGGTTTGGAAAAGTGGCCGAACCACCGGTACGACGGAAGGAACGATTACTTCGATCAATGCTTACATTCAGGTTGGCTATGGTGATGGAAGGACCGCCAGCTTTGAAGATCAGATTTTAACGACCAATATGTCAAGTCCTGGTGACTCCGGCTCTTTACTTGTTTCGAAAGCCAATAACAAGGCGGTTGGACTCCTGTTTGCCGGTTCAGACCAGGTCACCGTTCATTCGCCAATTATTTTTGTGATGGATGCACTGAATATTGATTTTCATATTTAATCAAAATCAACCAGCGCTGATGAAATCAACCGAATTAATTTGAATTATTACCTGAAATATTAAAGCCCGAAATTTTGGATTCGGGCGTTAACATCCCAAAATTTTTGGTTACTTTTATTGAGTAATTTCCATTCTTGAACTATTCGAATAGTGGATTATAAAGCATTGATTCACCAGGCATGTCTATTTGATGCCATTAATTTTTCAGGAGCCTTTATGAAAAGCTTATCACTTGGGCTGATTATTTTTCTTCTCCTGGTTATACATCTTGCTGATTCATTTGGTAGCGATACCCGTGTCCATTCGATGGGGAACGCAAATTGTTTGATGCGGGATTATTATAATATTTTTATTTTCCCATCATCAATTGTGGAATATCCTGATGATGTGGTAGTTGGATTTGGGGGCAACCAATTTGCCTTTCAGGATCAGGTTGCAACCGTCGATAAGCCCTATGCCGGTCTAACTTTTGGCATTTTATCACGGCATGTGCTGGGGGTATTTTTTGATGGAAATAATGAACAACCCCCTTTTTCTCCAGGTCAGATGCGGTACCATTATGACCTTTTTTATGGAGTTCATTTCAATGCTTTTTCGTTAGGTTTTCGGGCACAACATGGCAATGGTGTCGAAAGTTTATCTGGTTATACCGGACCCGCCGAAACCAATAATTTTGAAAGATCTATCTCCGTATCTTCATTCACGGCCGGATTAAGCTTGCCCATCGTCAATTGGGGTATATTAGATGCCGCATTGACCTATCAAATGACCGGATTTAAAAATGAAGCCGGTGGCATAAAAATTTCCGAACCGGAAGATTATAATTCAATATCGCTTGATAGCCGCTTTATTTATTCCTGGGGTGAATCTTATGCACTCATTCCCTTTATTTCATATTTACAAAATTCGGCCGGTCAAAAAGTATATCAAACCGCGCCTGATTATTATACGGAAATCCGCACTGAAAATACGCTGCTTTTTGGGTTGGGATTTAATTATAAGCCATATAAAAATTTTCTAATTATCGGTGGGCTGAACTTTTTGCAAAACCAGATTAAAAATGAAGTCAGTCAGCCAGGTAATATCACCCGAACAAATCGGAATAACGAATTATATTTCCCTTTTATTCAACTCGGGTGTGAAGCGCAGCTCCGAAACTGGCTGTTATTACGAATGGGGATGCAAAAACTCATTGGTAATCAAAAGGCTGAATATATTTATATGAATGATGTTTTAAAATCGGAAATTTCGCGCGCTGCTTTTGGGGTGAGTATTGGAATTGGATTCAAATTTAAGGATTTTACACTTGATACCATGCTCGATCAGGATTATCTACGCCGCGGTCCTTATATCTTGAGTGGGGAAAAGGGAAGAATGTTTCCGCGTGTGACCGCGACCTATGCTTTTTAATTTTGGAGATTTTTGATTCCAGCTTTGCTTCAATCCTGAACCTGAACTGTGAATAATTTGAAAATAATTCTGCCATACTCTCAAAGACTTACTGAAAAAACTATTTGAAACGAGTCCACATGAATAAAAAGATACTACTCAAAAATTTCACGTATGCTTTTCTCCCCTTGTTGATTTTCATCATTACTGATGAATTATTCGATCTTAAAATAAGTTTGGCTATTGCATTGGTAGTTGGTCTTATTGAACTCGGAATAACATATTATCGGGAAAAACGATTTGACAAATTCATTCTGCTTGATATGGGATTAATTCTGGCATTAGGTCTCGTATCGATTGCACTGAATAATCCGGTTTTCATTCTTATCAAACCAGCCATTATTGAAGCCATTTTTGTTGTTCTCATCGGTGTCACCATTTTTACGGATAATCCATTACTGATTCAGATGTCAGCCCGTTACATGGGCGGTATGGAACTGGGTGATCAGCAAATTTATATGATGCGGCGCATGCTGCATGGCATGTTCTGGCTTTTTATTGGGCATATTATTTTAATTATCCTGTCGGCCCTGTACGTGGGGGCTCCTGATTCGGCTGGCTATTTGAAGCGAAAAGAAATCTGGGCGTTTGTCAGTGGTGGTCTGTTGTATATTCTCGTCGGCTTTGGGATGGCAGTCCAGTTCATTAAAGGCAAAATTGAACAGAAACGATTTCTGAAAAAGTTTGCAAATGATGAATGGTTTGACATCGTGACGCCAGAAGGCAAAATCATTGGAAAAGCTCCCCGGACGCTTTGTCACGGGAATCCCAATTTGCTGCATCCGGTCGTTCACATTCTGGTTTTTAATTCAAAAGGTGAACTCTGGCTGCAAAAACGAGCAGCGAATAAACAAATTCAGCCCGGCAAATGGGATACTTCAGTTGGTGGACATATCAGAAGTGGTGAAACGGTGGATCAGGCACTGTTACGCGAACTTGAAGAAGAAATGGGAATTAAGCGCTTGCCGAATCAGCCGCTCTATCGGTACGTCATGCAAAATGAAATCGAGAGTGAATTAGTCTACACGTTTAAAGGCATCCACAATGGCCCTTTCGAATACCCCGCAGCCGAAATCCAGGAGGGACGATTCTGGAAAATCAAAGATATTCGCAATAATCTCGGAACGGGTGTTTTTACACCGAATTTTGAACATGAATTTGGTCTGCTGACTCAACTGAAGATCGTTTAATTTAAATCGGCAGCTTCTTTTACAGGAAACACGAAGGGCACAGAGATAAACAGAGAAAAATCAAATAAATTAAAATATTTTTCAGTGTCTGCTCCGCTTCCTCCGTGTCTCCTTGTAAAATATACAGTTAACCTATAACTACCGAACCTTTATTTCGAAAGCAATTGACATTTTTCAATTAATTGAATAAATTCCTGCCGGTATCCCTCGACATCAGTTCCTTTTGCTCCTTTTGCCAGTTCCAACACCTGTTCAAAAGAGATATTTCCTTTGAATTCTGATTTTCGAAGCAATAACCCAAATCCAGCTACCGCGGCTGCATGGCGAAAATTTGCTGAAGTCTTATCAAGTTTTATTTCCTTATCAAAAACTGGCATCTCAATCAACTGACTGGTTGAATCTGCCGGCGGTTTATAGCGAAATTTTACCGTTGCCAGTTCACCTTTCTGAGAAGCCTCTTTTTTTATCTGCGTCTCCTGGTATTTTAATTTATCAACTTTCGGTAAATGAGTGGAAACACCGACTGGTATCAACTCGTAGAGAGCCGTCACCGTATGGCCAGCTCCCATTTCGCCAGCATCTTTTTTGTCATCATGAAAATCTTCCGCCCGGAGTAATCGATTTTCATACCCGATCAGCCGATATGCTCTTATCTTCGTGGGATTAAATTCAATTTGTATTTTTACATCCTTCGCGATGGTCAGGAGCGTGCCGCCAATTTCACTCACCAGCACCTTTTTCGCTTCGAGAATATTATCGATATAAGCATAATTGCCATTGCCATGATCGGCCAGTTTCTCCATCTTGGAATCTTTATAATTTCCCATTCCAAAACCGAGGACTGTCAGATAAATGCCCTGTTTGCGTTTTTCTTCAATCAGGCGTACCAATTCAGCGTCACTCGAAACGCCAATATTAAAATCGCCATCCGTTGCCAGAATAATCCGATTATTACCATTCTTAATAAAGTGCTCTTTGGCAACCTCGTAAGCCAGCAGAATGCCCTCACCACCAGCCGTCGAGCCTCCCGCCGCCAGTTTATCGATTGCCTGTAAAATTTTATCTTTTTCATCACATGCGGTGGAAGGGAGTACCAATCCGGCAGCACCAGCATAGACCACGATTGAAACGCGGTCATCTTTGCGTAACTGATTCACTAAAAGCCGAAAAGACGCTTTGAGAAGTGGAAGTTTGTTTGGCGCTTCCATTGAACCCGAAACATCCAGCAGAAAAACCAGATTACTGGGTGGCAGATTTTCAAGTTCAATTTTCTTCCCCTGTAATCCTATCTGCAGTAATTGATGTTCAGGCTTCCAGGGACAGGGTGCAATTTCGGTATTGATGGAAAACGGGTGTTCGCCAGAGGGTTGGGGATAATCGTACGTAAAATAATTAATCAATTCCTCAATGCGAATGGCATCGGGAGGGGGGAGTTGATTATTATTGATAAAACGGCGCATATTGCTGTAAGATGCCACATCGACATCGATCGAAAAAGTCGATAATGGATTTTTCAGGACTTCCAGAAATGGATTTTCATATATTCGATCATATTCTTCGGTGTGAAATTCAGGCGGGGCTGTTTCGTCTTCCTGTACCGCCACCTGCATGTTTTGTGACGGCATAGCCATCGGTGCCGGCGCTGCAATTTTGGCCAGCGAAGCTTTTCCTTGCATACGGACTGACATCCGAGGTGGAGCCGTCTGATCTTCGACGAGAGGCTCGGATTTATCCAGACCTGTAGGCTTTTCCCGCTTATCCGAACTACAGGCAAAAATAAAAAGGATGAAAATAAAAATTCCAAACCACCACTTTTTTATGCTCATGATCGCCTCCTGTGTAATTTTAGTTAAATTTAAGTGGAAATCGACTCTTTATACAAATCTCACCGAATGAGATTTACAAATGATTCTAAGTTTATTAGACGATTTAATCGTGCGTTAAGTTTCCTGAACGCAATCTGGTTATCGCGGTTAGATGAATATGGTGGGGGGGAAATAAAATTTTATTTGAAAATTGGTGAAAAATAAATTTTGGTATTGAAATTTTTATTAAAAATGATTATTATTATTTTGTCAAATCTGGAATCGTAAGTTTATCGATAAGGCACTGTTTTTACTTATAATGGAGGAGGGGCTTGAAAGACAAAAATTCCCAACAATGGAATCCACCAGAATTTGTTAATAAATTATATCCGGTGCTTTTGAGTATTGCCCGCAGGCATCTTCCTGTCGATACTATCGAGGATGTGGTGCAGGAAACAATAAACCGTTTTCTTTTGAATAGCAACGTGGAAAAAACAATCGAAAATAAAGAAGCCTATCTCATTGGAATTTTAAGAAATGTAATAAAAGAGTACCAACGAGAGCAGCATCAGTATCTGAAAGCGATTTGTGATCGCCCGGACCCGGCTCAATCCCATGAGGAGCTCATGATTGAAAAAGAGCAGCGCACAATTGTGAGGGAATGTTTCTTAAAATTAAGCCCGGAGGGTCAGAAATTGCTATATTTGCATATCATCGAAGAACGTAGTTTTAATGAACTGGAACGGCTCTTGGGAGAACCCCACTCAACCTTGCATCGACGTTGCCGGGAAAATCTCCAAAAATTAGCAAATGAATTAAAGAAATTTGGGATATAGTTGGATAAAAAATCATTAATAAGTGAACAGTTAAATCATCATAAGGACACCAATCTGATGCATCAATATGTATATGACTATTTTCTGAAGGCACTTTCTGAAGCGGATATGGAACGATTCGAAGTGCATTTGATTCAGTGTCAGCAATGTCAGGACGAATTAGCCCGGCTGGACCGGACACTTGATATTATGCGAAAAGATAAGAATTTCTATCAAGAAGTCGTTGAACGCAAAAACCGGTTTTCTAAACAACCAATCTGGCAACAAAAATTTTTTAGATATGCAATCGCCGCAATAATTTTCTTGTCAATTGGTGGATTTTTATTTTCATTTTTTTCTGAACCTCAATATTATGAATTAGCGAAATTGACAGAGGAAACCGAGCTAATTACTTTAAAAACAGAATCCAGCCAAAATGAATTTGAAATTGCCTTGAATCAATTTCGTTTAAAAAATTATACAGCGGCGATTGAAGGTTTTAATAAGTTTTTGGTAAAACAGCCCTCACATTATCAGGCACATTATTTTCTGGGATTGGCGAATTTAGCTGCTGGCGAGACAAACATTTTGTGGTATCATCATTTTTCAACAGAAAGAACACAGGACGCCATTTTTTATTTAACGCGCGCATACAAATTAGCCGGAGATAATTATTATTATCAGGAAGCCTGTCTCTGGCTATTAGGGAAAGCCTGGCTTAGATTGGGGAATTGGGAGGAGGCGAAGTTGGCCTGGCAGAAATTATTGGAAATACCGTCGCCGGATTTAATTTATCGGGAGTTGGTTCGGGACATATTAAAAACGATGGACTAATTTTTGATAAAATGAGGACTAACGGCGGAAAGAACATGCTTTTTTTAGTTTATTCCGAATTTTGTGTTTAATGTAAGCATTTATTAACCACTTTTATCAATTGAAAATATTGGTGGTAGAACTAAAATCACATTTATTTTTAGGATATTGATATTTTTTCCCATCAATTATCACGTCGAAGCTTACAACGGTTCCACCACTTTTACTAATGTTGGAGTACTCAAATTTATGTGTTTCATCACCGCTTGTAACCGTTCTGGTAATTGCCGTTAGCCCATAAACGTTCACTTTCTCAATGGTTCCATCTTTCCAAACGTTATATACATTGATATAATATCTATCTACGACAAAACATATTTTATCCTTTTCTTCCTCTTTGTCACACGAGAAACTGATGAAAAGTATCATTAAAAAAATAAGTGAAGCAAAAATTTGTTTTATTAACTTCATAATGTCCTCAATTTTTTTATAAACAAAGCGATATAATGATTCAAAAATAAATTAATTATAATTATTATTAATTTTAATAAAAAAAAATTCTATAATTAATAAAAAATTTAAAAATTTATTTAATACAATTAAGATTAATAAATGTAGAAGAAACTTTTTTAAACTCATGATCCTCATTTCCATATTGAAAAATGAGATTAATTGTAAATCGATCATCATTTTCCTGAAGAATCCATGAGCCAGGTTTAAAATTAAGTAAATTTTTTCCGATAACTACCTCTTTGCTACCATAAGTAAATTGTCCCTGGTTTTTTTCGATTTCATTAGATTGACTTGATACCAAATAACATTCGGCCCAGGTACCTTTACTACTTGTAAAATCGGCTTCAAATTCTAACCACGAAAATGACAGGGTATCATCTTTTGAAAAATTAATGTTTGTTCCTGGTAATGCTTCCATTTTTTGCTTGTTATTTAACTGATAACAAAGTTTTACTATTTTAAAATTTGATGAACTATCACTACTACAGCTCAAAATTAATTGCAGAATTAAAATAAGAGCTATAAATTTACAAGTCATATATAAAATTTGTTGTGTCCGCATTCTTTCCCTTTCTTATAATATTAAGTATGGATTTTGTTAAACATAAAATACACGCCAAATTAAATTCCTTTCATAGATAATGGGAATAAGAGCGAAAATTAGGAGGATCACTGCCCATAGCCAGAGTGGAATTTTCCAAATACAATTAAGTTTACTACCAGACTCAAAAGTATCGGTAATCAAGAGGCTTATTGCATAAATCAACATGTGCAAGGCAAGGAAAATTATTACCCAGGCAGTGATAAATTCGATGGAATAAGCTTTTGTCACTGGTTTTAATGAAATGGCAGTAGTTAATGCCCATAAATCAATCGCAAAGGCAGTAAAGCAAGTACTCATTGAACTACGCAAGATGAAACGATTCAACGTTCGTTCTTTGGGGCGTGATGGCAGCAGTTCAAATATAATCGATATGATCCCAAAAAGGAGCGGTAATAAAATTGGTAGCCAATATTGAGGCAGGTGATACATACTGTGATCTCCTTTAAAAACCAGTTTGGTCGGACTTTAAATTTTAATGGTAAAAATGATTTATATTTTATTTTGAACTATATGTTTGCATAAATAATTCAATATCAATTTTATTTAATTCACGTGCAAATTGAAGAGGAGTCTGACCTTTATGATTAATAATGCTTAATTTTGCACCATTTTTAATAAGAAATTGTAAAAGTTTATAATCTTGCGATATATTAACTGCATAAAAAATTGGTGATTCTCCATTAAAATCAAGTGCATTAATATCGGCACCTGCGTTAAGCAATGTTTTTATGACCGAAATTGATTGTTCAATGAGGTGGTTGTATCCTTTTGCAGGTACTGTCGAATTCATTCCAACCAATTTCGTCAGATTTTGGAATTGATAAATTATAAAATTTTGACATGCTAAATGAATCGCCGCTTGTCCCTTATTATTTTTCGCATCAATCTTGGCTCCCAATTCAAGAAGGCGATTGACGACATTAAGTCTTGAATGGTGGGCAGCGTTCATGAGGGGGGTCCAACCACTATTATCCCGTGCTTCGATGTTCGCTGAATGTTCTAATAGAATATTTATGACATTTATCGCACTTTCTTCATAACATTCTGCCGCATAATGCAATGGCGTTTTTCCTGAGTTATCTTGAATATCTGGTGCTATATCTCGATTAAGTAAGGCGCTTACAACTTGATATTCTCCTTTTTCAGCCGCATTATGTATCGGCATCAACCCTTTTTTATCAGGTTTCTTTAAATTTAGTAAATCTGGAGTATTTTCTATTTTTTGCAATGCCTGAAATGTTTGTTTTTTGATGATGAGATCATTTAAGGTCGGTGCACAACCGTTCACTAAAATTATAAAATTAATGAAAATAAATATAATTAAAAAAATATGAAATACTTTTAAAATATTACTTTTTTCCATTTTTATCTCCTATTCCTTAAGAAATGGTAATTGATAAATTAGTTTAAAAAATATATCGTATGCTAATATCGAAAGTTCGGACGGTCCCCTCTAATTCATCTTCTGTGTATGTTGTGGTCGATCCCCATTGGTCAATATTTTTGACATTCCCCAAATTTAGCGAACGCCAGGAAAACCCACTATTGATTGAAATCTTTGGTGTGAAATAAAGTGTTAATCCTAATCCTGCACTTAAAGTGAGACCTTTAAGCTGGTGATCTTTGTATGAATTAGATGATTCTGCAATAATATCTACAAATTTAAGCCATGAATAACCAATTCCGGCCAATATATAAGGCTGTATTCGGAATTTTGGCAAAAAATATAATTTCATCTCCAAATTTAACATTCTGATCATCGCCTTACTGCTTTTATTACCTTGAGTAATTTCATGTGAAGTTTGAATAAAACTTAGTTCATTTGCGCCCTCTTTGACATCGCTGTAGTCAAACCCTAACGATTCTAATAAATCGTAGCGAGAACCCAATAAAATGCCGAAACCATTGTGTTTTTGGGTTTCTGGCATCAACAATTCGTTTTCTCCGATCTGAATAGTTTTCCTATCATAATTTGTTTTAAATGTATTTTGAGGAACCGACAAACCAAGATATAAGCCTGTTTTTGCGTAGAATCTTTGTAATTTTGTACCTGCATAACCTGGATTAAGCAAGCAGGCTATGAGTAATGGTAAAATATAAATGAATTTAGATTTCATAACTTTTGCCCCATCCATATAACCACATCAAACTCACTGATCAGATTCATTTCTTCTAAAGTTGGAATATCGCCAAATTTTGCAATTAAGCGTTGTGATATTTCCCGTGCCTGATTTTCGGTATTTTCTCGATAATAAATTATCGTACCTGTTTTTTCAGGATCTAATACCAACGATGAGTTGACATAATACCCACCCTTTCGAATAATTTCTTCCGTAAGTGTTAATCTTGCACTTCCCAAATTCGTTGAAATAAATACACTATATTTTCGATCACTGTTACCCAAATTAATCAATAATGGTTCTTGTTTTCCCATACTGAAAATTTCAAAAGAGGAAATATCATTTTCTAAAAAAAATGCCAATCCAAAATAAACGAGACCTGACTCTAATCGAATCCAAGCGGCTGGCCCAAATAAAAATTCATCAAATTCATCAATTTCCTGAGTCAAAGCTAATGAAATTGCATCTGCACTTGAACGGTCTTCTTTTCCATCGGTGTGAAAGTATTTTAAAATGAAATCATCAGAAAATATTTTGCCCCCTTCGGCTAATTGTGCACTTAATTTAATAATGAGATAGCGTGCATTATCGGGATTTTTAACATATTTCATTTTACTTTTATTTGAAATCGCAGTTGTATAATGGTAATTTACCACCTTAAGGTTTTTCATTTTTGCTGCTGTTGTTAAGCCTTGCCCATAAGCTAATCCTGTAAAAATCCATAAAGTTAATAATAAGCGCACTAAAACTTTAAGACGTGTTTGAAAAAACATGAGTTACCTCCTTTATTTCAGGTTAATTTGTCTATTAGTAACTTATTAAGAGTAGTTAATTATTCTAGAAATGTTTTTAAATTATAGAGCAACAACTTGCTTCCACTGAACCAGTTTATTGTTTTTAAATTGTAGGCTAATTGAATCAATTTGATAAGTTTCCCAAAAATTATCTTTTTCGTCAATTTTTATTTCCATTCGTTCAAGCGCACCTAATTGGTATTTAATTAGTCCGTTAGTCATACCCTGAGTTATTAAGCCACTAAGTATATTTTCTTTTTGATGTTCAGATAAAAAATTAAGATTTTTGAGGAGTTGTAATCGATTACGATATATATCAACATCGCCTGCTACGGTTTTAACATCGCTTTCAGCTATCCAGTAGCTTGGGGTTTTAAGTTGGTTGAATTTAATTTTAACAAATTCCAGGCTGCCAATTTTAATTCTATTTAAATCCTGTATTTTCAGACTTCCTTTTTCAATTTTAGCCTTGGGTATTAGGAGTGGATTTAAAAAATTTATTAATTCATATCGATTAAAATAGTGTCCGACGAGCAAACTTTCAGCAGGTAGTTTGTGTAATATAAAATCATAAGCAATCGGTGAGGCTGGATTTACAAAAGGATATCGTACTTTCTCTGTTTCGTGATAGGTTGCTGACGGTTCACCGGCTTCATAAAATGTAAAGGTTCTACCGGTGTAAATTTCTTTTAAATAGCTTTCACAAATCCAACCTGCTTTTGTTATGCTGAAGTTTTTTGTTGTATCTGTAAAATATAATTTTGTATTTTCCTGGTTATTAATTGGGAAAAAATCATATTTTTTTAAATAGGTTAACTGCTCGTCATCGATTGAATGAGCTTTTACCGAATCATGCATAACGATCAGGGCATTTTTACTACTATCATTAGTTGATTGGTTAAAAATTTCTTTCCATGTATTCTCTAGCGCATTGTCTTTAAAATACTTTTGATAATATTGATTAGCTGAATCATATTTGAATGTAAACAAATAGCAATCCGCGATTAAACTATTAATGTCTTTCGCGGTGGTTTTTATCTGTTTATATTGTTTAAATAATTTAAGCGCCTGATCATAATCATCACTCAAATAACTACATAAACCTGATAAAAAAATTGCTTGTGCATAATCTTCTGATTTTGTAAGTTTCAATTCTTGTGCAAATGTGAGGGAATGGTTTAGCAGCAGATTCGGATATACAATGTTTCCTTCATTAATTGTCTGTTTACTAATGTCTATGTATTTGAGGATGACTTTTTTACGATAACTTGATTTGTACTCTATCGCTTTATCAAATGCCCATTTTGCCTTCGTTGTATCCTCTTTTAGTAAAAATAAAGTTCCTAAATTATAATAGGCTTTTGGATTTCTCTCATTCTTTTGTATTTCAATATTTAATATTTTTTCTGCTTCATCATATTTTTTTTGGCTTATCAATGTTTCAGCTTGTTTTATTTGTTTATTTCCACATGAAAGTACAAAAAAAGAAATTAATAGTAATATTGTCAATTCTTTTAAATGAATAATAACCATTTGACCCTCCTTTTAGCGCGTAGCAAAATGCTTTAATGAAAATATTTTTCAATATTTATTACTGAGTCTTCTCTAATAGGTCTAATTATGTCATTCTAAATGGAGCGAAGCTAAGTGAAGAATTTATATTTTTCAGTAAGTTATGAGATTCTTCGCTTCGTTCCGAATGACAGGATCGTACCTTTTTAGAGTGGACTCATTAATTTGTTACTCATTATTTTTTAAAAAAAAATTTACTAAATTTGAATGAATTAAGGAATTCGATAAAAAGCAAACCTTCGTGTAAAATATCGATAAACAATATCCCATCCGAATAAATGCTGGGCCAGCACGCCAAATCCTAAAATTGACCCAATTAAAATTAAAATGGCCCCCAGGAATTTTGGTAATAGTTCGAAATCTTCACTTAAATTTGAACCGATAGCAATCGAAAGAAGAGCGCCAACAACAATAATGAATTCAGCCAGCCGGGGTGAAAATATGCCGCGTACGAGTTTATAATTACACGCCGGACAAGTTTTCATGGTTGGATTAATTTTTTTCTGGCAGTCAGGGCACAAAATATCTTCTGATAAACTGAATGAATTACATTGATCCAATAATCCGGTTTGTTGCCTGGATACTTTGCAGCGATCGGGATCGCCCATATTAAAGTGTTGACAAAAAGCGCATTTTTGATAGTCATTTTTGACAATTGAGTAGGCGATCCACAGGCGGTTATAATTTTTTGCCATAGCTTCTCCTTTATTTGTAGACCTATTTTTATGAAAATTTGCTATGTAAGCTATAATGTAAATATTTCTAATCATAAAAAGCCAACGACTATTCCGTCGTATTCTGGTTACAACAAGTTTCACATGCGCGATTTATCATTCCAAATACGAGAAGTGTGCAACAGCAACCCCCAATTTTAGTACAATCGATACTATCAGAACCGGCTTTTATTATATTCTGAGCCGTCGCGTCACGGGGTAGAATTAAATTAATAAGTAGAAAATAGATATAAATTGGGAAAGCTATAAAATTTCTGGCCGGCAATTTAGCAAAACGCGCGACAATTGCTGATTGAGCTTTTATTTTGGCCTGCTGCCAGCGATTTTTCAAAAAATATTTTATCCATGAGGTTCGGGGCGTTGGAAAAAGCTTCTCTGAAAGACTTTTTTCCAGCCGTTTGATAAAAAGTTGTTTCTGGGAGGGTGAAATGGGCAAGGAATTGATATTTTCACTGATTTCTTTTTGAAGACGAGTGAGTTTTTTGAAGAGCAGCTTTTTGATGGATTCGTTTAAAACTGACTCGGTTAACTGAAAAGCAACTTTTACTGCATTAAATGTCTCTTTTTTAAAATCATTTTCATAATCTTCAAATGCATCCAGCAAATAAATCAATTCCCCGAACAGATAACCAATTCGCGAAAGTTGCGTTTTGATTTCTGGTTGATTTATAATTTGCGCACCATGTTCAAAAGATAGGCTCGTCAGGGTTGCAGTTGGTTCAGCCAGTTGCCGAATAATTTCATCGTTTGATAGATCCTGCCGGTTGTTTGATAATGAAATTTCCCGTTGCTTTTGTAACTGTAGCCACTTCCAGAATTGGTCAAGAGGGTAATTGATGTGATCAAGATACTTTTCACATCTATTAAACTTTTTATTAAATATTAGTTTAAGAATTCGAGGCAAAATTGATCTGGAGTCCTCAATTTGATCCACCAGTTTCATTTGCCAGAGAAGCATATTGATGGCAGATGTAAATTGAATGAATAGTGGAATTTTTTGAATATCCATTTTATATGAGAAGCAATTTTTTAATGAGGTGGTTGAAAATTCTGAAGGTATTTGATTGATATCACCTGTCAACGCTGATAAAATTTCAGCCAGAAAAACGACATCGGTATTGAGGATAAATCGCGATAAATTCCCATACTGCATACCTAAAGTTTTGCAGGTTCCGCAATTAACATGACGCCAAATATTTTTCTGGTTTTGATTCATGAAGCATATTTGTGCTTGAACTAAACCGAACATATTTTTATCCTTCCAATTAAATGATGATTTCTTAATATTTAGCAATTTATGGTAACTATGAAGAGGCGCGTGTTGTTATTAATTTCGTGCGAGTAGAGATAATATTCCGATCCCCCACATAATAAGTGAGATTATTCCAATTATTTTTGCCGCGGAAGCCTTTCCTTCTCCTTTTATATCAGGATTTTTAGCGATTATTTCTTCGGCTTTTGACGCTTTGCTAATTGCAATCGGTGCCAGGATCGGACCAAGACAAAAAATACTAAATATGGCTAAGGTTAATGCTTCTGAAGCTTCTTGACAATGGGTGGAACGGTCAGATGATTGATTTTCTCCAAGGGAAGCAATTGCTTCGTATTCATTAAGCTCTTCTTGAGTCATTGTCAGCGTACATGACCGACAAATTAATTTTCCTTTTGTACCATAATCTTTAAAACTATCGAAGGTTGGATAATCTTTACCACATTTTTCACATTTCATATTTCCTCCAGTAATATTGTATAGTAAAATATTCAAAATAAAATCTAACAGTATATGACATTTCATAGAAATTCATCCCACTTTTTTTACTGAAATTTATAAATAGTTTAACAAAATTAAACTGATTGTTATAATCAAATTAATAAAACCAGACTTTAAAAAGGTTGAATATTATGAGTTAATTTTAAAGGAAGGTAAACCGCAGCTATTAATTTAAAAGAGATTTTGCAAACAATTTTTTGAACATCAATTTCGTCATATAAAGAGGTACGCCTATTCATTCCCCATCAACACAAACGGCGCCCAGTAAAACGGATTGCGCATCGCCGGCTTTGCCCCCGGCGCCGTCATTTGAATCAGATCGATTTTTGCCTTTTGTAAGGCCACACTCTTTTTAAAACCAGCTTTTAACCAGGCGTAAAATCGCGGCATTAAAAGCGCGGTGCTGGCGTCATCCACCCACCAGAGACTGGCGACGATATTGGGCACGCCGGCATAGCGAAACGCCCGGCTCAGGCCGATCAAGCCTTCACCGCGGCTAAATTTTCCCAGGCCACTGTTGCAGGCGCTCAGGACCACCATTTCAGCATTGAGTTTGAGGTTAAAAATTTCGTACATATTCAAACAACCATCTTCCCCCGCCGCACCGGGCGCCAGCAGCAGTCGGGAGAGCATCGGTCGCTGGTCATTCAGCAGATTGTGCGTCGCCAGGTGGAGATAGCGAAATTGCGCCGCGGACGTTTTATATCGGGCTTCTGAAGCGTGTTCACCGAGGTACACTTCAGAATTGGGAAACATTTGACGGATCGCTTTGGCTTCGTTTTCACTGTGCGGCAACGGCAGCAGTTGATCGTCCCGAAAGATGGCGGCGTACGTATCTTGCAGGTAAGCCAGCACGCCTGTTTTTTTTTCAAGCTGAAAACTTGGATTGGCCAGCGCCAGCAAATCTTTCGTGGGACTGCCTAATCGGACCAATTCGGGATTCAGACAACTGGCCGAGGCGGCGTAGCTAATGGGAAAGCGTTCAATCAAATAGCGCGGCCGGGCGGCGATTGCGGTCACCAGCATTTCAAACGGCAGGTAAAATAGCGCCTCGTCGGGCACGATGATGATTTCCGCATTAGGTGGTAAATATTTCTCCACTGGCTGCTGAAACAGGAGTCGATACAGCGCGAAGAGTGAATCCGACCTAATCCGGGCCCAGGCATGATCGCGAAAAACCGCGGCCGCTTCGGGCGGATCGGGTTTGAAACGGACCGGGTTAAAGAGCGCAGGACTGATGCCGGCTAATTTTTTACGCCACGCCTCACGCTGAACGTTGATCATTTCCACGTGTATCTGGTCCCGTTGTAGAATCCAGACCATGGTATTTTCGAGGCCTACAAAATATTCCACCAGCGCCTGATTCGGTGCAAGCATTTGTTGCGCCGCTTTAATGGTAAAAATGCGGGGACGCATCAGTTGTTCATATTGCGGGTACTGGCGGGCGATTTTTTGGTGTAACGCGGTCTTTTGTTTTTGGAGGCGTGCGATTTCGGCTTCAATTTTATTTTTCCGCGACAGTTCCTGCTGACTATCCGGCCGCGCCAACTCCGTTGCCAAGGCTTTATTTTTCTGTTCCAGTTCGGTCCCATTTGTTAACCAGGCCAGACGGAGTTCTTCCGAAATTTCATCCAGATTTTGAAAAATTTGTCCCTGGTACATCAGGTTCAGGAGCGTCTGCGCTTTCGCTTTTTCGGCGCAATAGAAGGCTTCCCGTTCAAATCCTTGTTGTGGTTGCTGGTCGTGCATTTTCAGCAACAATTCCACCCATCGCTGATAAATTTCACGGGTACTTTCCATAAAACTCGTTTGAAAATCCTCGATTCGCAACTGGTCACGCGCACGATCGATTCGGGTGATGGCCTGTTGGTAATATTGGCGGGCGATTAGGTATCTTTGCGTCGCTTCGGCAACCTGGGCCAGACCGGTTTCAGCCTCCCAGCAAATTTTTTCAATTGCTAAATTTTTCCCGATAGACAATGCGTGCTGGAATGCAGCAGCGGATTGGGGATAATCCTGCATTTTAAGGTAGAGCTGGCCAAAGCTGTTCCAACAGTTTGCTTCAGCAAGTTGGTCCTGTCTTTTCTGAAAGATTACTAAGGCTTGTTGATAATGTTGCCGGGCTGAATCAAATATTTGGGTTTTGAAATAGATATTTCCTGTCCTGAACCAGCATTTAGCCTCAATGACGGCATCCTTTCTGAATCGGGCTAAATCCGCTGCTTTTTTTAAATTACCTAAGGCTGCTACATATTGACCTGAATTCACCAGTAGTTCACTGATATTTATAAGTGTGCTTGCGATGTAGCCTAAGTGTTGGGGTTCAATTTTTTCAAAGATACTCAACGCATTCTGGAAAAGCTCCAGCGCCTTTTCCCGATCATCGAGATTCTGATAGAATACACCAATATTCAGATAGTGCCGTCCAACTTCATCGGGTTGATTCATTTCCCGCGCCAACTGGATCGCCCGCGGCAAAAAATCCAGCGCTCGCGCATCACCTAAAAGTGTGTACATGCCAATAATATTGCCCAACGTAATGCTTTGTGGTACTTTCATACCAATTGTTGTGGATAATTCTAAAGATTTTTGATAATATGCCAATGCCTTATGAATACTAAAATTGTCATAAAATCTACCAAGTTCGTTGGCATGATACGCTATCTGTTCCAGATTCTGCGCTTGCTCCGCTTGGTGAAGCAATTGCAGATTAATTTCAATACCGGCGCGCAATTTGTTGGTCATCAAATAGATTTTTTGTTTCCAGACCAAGGCGAGACGGAAATCGGGCACCATTTTTAATAATTTATTGAGAAGAGTAAGCGAGGTATCATAGTCAAATTTGCCATAATAAAACAATGCCAGACCATACCAATAGTTCACGTTCGTCGAATCCTGTCGCAATAAATTTTCAAAATATACCTGCATCTCTGCCAGTTGGTTGCCCCAAATATAATTGCGACACAAGCAATTGAAAATACTGATGTGGTTCCAACCAGCGGCAATCGCACTTTTCAGAATTTCAATGCCCTGATCATATTGTTTCTGCTCATACGCGATCCGGGCCAAGCCGAAATAACCAATTCCCTGGCTTTTTATTTCCGATTGAATTTGCTGGAAATAATTACGGGCGCTTTCAAAATCCTGTTTGATTTTATAAATTTCCACAATCTTATCCGCGGCATCGTAGCCGAATTCTTCGTCCTGAATCTTTTTTAAAATCGTGAGCGCCTGGTCGTACTGCTGTTTTCCCATTAATTTCAGTGCTTTGAAATAGTGTGAGGAATTGTTGGATTGAGGAAGTCCAATTGAAACAAAAGTTAAAATGATCCACACAAATATAGTCTGTGTCAAATTAATTTTATTTAACATAAGCCCTTCCTTTATGAAAATAAAAGAGCAGAATGATATTGGATTTTATCATTCGATGGTGATCCCGGAGAAGTAAACGCCAGATGCATAAAAATTTTTTAGATTTTTCAATTAGATGAAAATACATTTTAAATTTTCATTTTAATGTCTCCCTATTGTTAAAAAATACGTTTAATCAAGCGCGTGCTCTTTTCTCCATTCCCCCTCAAATCTCAAAACCGCCTCTTCCAACTTTTCTGTTCCAAACTTGATAACATCTGTCGCCGGCAAACCCGTATTGGTTTCCACTTTTTCGATTTCTTTCAATGCCGCTCTGTCGTCCAGTCGGCGGAGGTTGAGGGCGACGGCAATGACTTTGGTCGGGAAAACCGGTGCTGCAATTGATTCGTATAGTGGAATGAGCTTTTCAGGCGGCAGAACCGGTGTATCTTTGGAGCCACGCATGATTGGCCGGCCGTATTCATGCACTAAAATCAATGCCTGGGGCATGAAACCATGCAACATACTCAAGGTCACGCCTGAATACAAAGGATGCGTTATCGCGCCCTGTCCTTCGATGAATAAATAGTCGTGATTGGTATTTTCCAGTACCAGTCGTTCGGCAGCGCCGGCAATAAAATCGCCAATGACCCGATCCAGGGCAATGCCGCTGCCGGTAATAAAAATTCCGGTTTGTCCTGTCCCGACAAAGACTGCATCTTTTTTCTTCTCCTGAAATGCTCGCGTTAATTCCAGGCAAACCACTTTTTTACCGACATTGCAATCCGTTCCCACCGTATGCACTCGGAAGCATTTTTGTTCTTTGGCCAGGCATTTACTCACGGTTAAATCATCCGGTGTTTTTCGTAAATCGATTAGCTCGACACGATGTTTTTGGGCGGCTTTTTTAAATTCTTCATCGTCATTTAGAAATTGATGCATCCCCGAAACGATGTCCAAACCATGTTCAATGGCGCTCAGAATCGTTGCTCGCCAGGCGGTTGGTATCTGGCCACCAGCCCAGGCTGTTCCAATTAAAAGCATATCGGGTTGCAGCCGGAAAGTTTCGGTGAGCGAGGCCATGATGGGAATTCCGTTGCCAACGCCTAACAATTCACCGGTATCACGCCCCGCTTGTGTTGAATCTATCAATGCGACAACTTCACCTGTTCGGTAGCGAATGACGCCCACAGCCGTCTTCGCTGGTGTTGGATCAGTATTACCTTCTGTTATGATAACAATTCGCCGTTTTTTCATTACGAACCTCTTTCCAGAATATTTTTTATCTGCAATGCAATTTTTATAAGATATTGCTACCTATTTAATAAAATAAAAAATTAAAATCAAGAAATTTTGCAAACACTTTTTGGAAACCTTTTGATGTTATTTTCGTTAGCTTAGAGTCATTTTGTAGATACGCTCAGTCTTTTCATTATCATTGCGTGCTCACTTTTTAAAATTTACAAGGTCTTTCGAAATGATTAAAACTGAAAATTTGAGTAAAACTTTCTGGGATCGAAAACGGGGCGAGATACAAGCCGTTTTACCCACTGATCTGGAGATTTCCAAAGGCGAAATTTTTGGCTTGCTGGGTCCGAATGGGGCTGGTAAAACCACGTTTTTACGGATGCTGGCAACTGTTTTAACTCCTACCGCTGGTACTGCATTCATAAATGATTATGAACTGAAAGCGCAATCGGATGAAATTAAAAAGTCAATCGGATTTCTTTCCGGAAATACCAAACTCTATGGTCGTTTATCTCCCCGCGAACTGCTCCAGTATTTTGGCGAACTCTATGAAATCCCGCTTCAACAGGTTAAGCAGCGGAGTGAGGAAATTTTTGAGCTGCTGGATATGCATGAATTTGTGGATCAACGAATTGAAAAACTTTCCACCGGTCAAACGCAGAAAACGTCCATCGCGCGTTGTATTTTGCATGATCCGCCGGTGTTTATTCTGGACGAACCCACGTTGGGTCTCGATGTTCTTACCAGCCGCACCATCATCCACTTCATTCGTTCATCAGCCCAGGCCGGGAAGACTATCCTTTTTTCCACACACTATATGCAGGAAGCCGAATATCTCTGTCATCGAATTGGCCTGTTGCACCGGGGAAAAATTCTGGATATTGACACTTTTGCGGGATTTAAAGAGAAAACGAATTTAGAAAATCTTTCCGAAATATTCCTGCATTATATCGCCAGCCAGAAGGAGGATGGGGATGAAGCTTAAAAAAGTTTTCAGTGTCTTTCGCAAGGAATTTAAAGATACGCTACGTGATCGTCGGACCGTTATGATGATGATTCTGGTTCCCATTGTCCTCTATCCCCTCCTGTTTTCTTTAATGGGGCAGATGATGGTGGTGGGCAAAAAAAATCTGGAAAGTGAAAAGAGCCAGATTGCTTTTATTCCGGATTTGCCACCAGTTTTAGACAGTTTATTGCATGAGGATAAAAATCTGGAAATGTCGGTTTCGCCCAATCCGGCTGAGGATTTAACGAGTCGGAAAATTCATGCCTGGCTGGAAGTAAAGAATTTTGAAAAGAAAGATTCAATTTTTGTGTATTTCGATGCGGCGATGGATCGTTCCCGGTTAGCGAGAGACCGTCTGGAGACTTTGATTGATTCTTATAAAGACCAATTAAAAGCTGAAATTCTGGTGAACCATGGTTTGCAGCCGGAAACACTGGAGCCCATTGGATTTCGTCAAATCAATACCGCCCCGCCTTCCCGCATGGGCGCGATGATTATGGGTGTCATGATTCCTATGCTCCTGCTGGTGACGCTGGTACTGGGCGCCATGTATCCAGCCATTGACCTGACTGCGGGTGAAAAGGAGCGGGGAACGCTTGAAACTATCCTGACGGTTCCGGTGAGCCGGCTGGAGCTTTTGATGGGCAAATATCTAACCGTTTCCACTATTGCGTTAATCACCGGCACTTTAAACCTGATTTCCATGTGGCTGGCATACTCGCTGGGATTTATTCAATTAGGGGTGGCTGCCGGAAGACTGGAATTTTCCTTTTCACCAGTGAATATTCTCATTCTGTTTATCGTTATCATCCCGCTGGCGCTTTTTATCAGCGCGGCGGTGCTTTCGGTGAGCATCTTTGCCCGTTCGTTTAAAGATGCCCAAAATCTGGTGACACCGCTTTACCTCATCCTGATGCTGCCGGCCATCATCACTTCCGTTCCGGGGATCGAATTAAATAACATCCTGGCCCTGGTACCGATTGTCAATGTCAGCCTTTTATTTGAGGAAATCATGCTCAATAACTATTCATTCGAGATGATTTTTGCGGTTTTTCTTTCGAACACGATCTTTGCTGCATTAACGTTGCTCATTTTTTCAAAATTATTTAATGCTGAAGAAGTACTTTTTGGTGAGGCGAAAGGTCTGCAATTTTCATTTCGGCGCCAGGAAATTCAATCGGCGTCAGTTTTTGATCCTTCGAGTGCGCTGCTGGTGCTGACGATTTTATTTTTATTCCTGTTTTATATTGGTTCAATAACTCAGCTTAAATTTAAAGAATGGGGTATTTTCATTACCGAATGGGGATTGATATTTCTGCCAGCGTTCCTGGCAATCTGGTATAATAAGATTCATTTCAAAGCTGCGTTGAATTTAAAAGGTTTTGGTATTTTGGCGCTGGTTGGAACCCTGCTAATAACTTTTGGTGGACTTGGTACCACGATTTGGGTCGGTCAATTGCAACTTAAGTTATTCCCCGAAGCTGGTAAAATCGGTGAGGCTATCGAAAAAATATTAAATCTGGAAAAAACTGGTTTTAATCCAATGCTGGGATTTCTGATTTTTGCCATTAGTCCGGCGATTTGCGAAGAAGTCCTTTTCCGGGGCGTTCTCCTTTCGGCTTTTAAAAAGAAATTCTCCGCTGCCATTTCAATAGTGCTGGTCGGCTTCCTTTTTGGTTTATTCCATATACACCTTTTTCGCATTATCCCCACTGCAATTATTGGCATTTATCTCAGTTTTATTGTCTATCACACCGGCTCCATTTATCTTTCAATCATCGCCCATGCCCTTAACAATGGGGTGGCTTTATTGATTATTTCCTATCCAACGGTTCGGCAGGCACTCTCCGGAATCATTTCGGAAAATAATTTACCATTACCTGTTTTGTTGGGGAGTATTTTGATGCTGGCTGTCGGGCTTTATATCGTTTGGAAAAGCAAAAAAGATGAGGTGCTGAACTGATTAAATTTTGAAGCCGGGATCGAAAATTTTGGGCTGGAATCTGAAGGATAAATAGATCGCGGATTTAGCGATGTTCTTTATTAAATTTATTATCGATCGGATAATAGTCTTCTCATGACGAAAAGTATTTGTCGACCGACGGGAGAAATCAGTAAACTTCGAAACCTGCAAATTTTGTAGATTATAAAACAAACAGGGTTTGCGCTTTACTTGAAAAGACAAAAAACTAAACTGTTCTGATTTTTTTCAATCGTTTTCGTGTCTAAACATTTCCAGCCGAATTTTTTTCAATGATTTCAGTGCCTGGAAATTTCCAGCCGAATTTTTTTCAAAGTTTCAACGTCTGGAAATTTCTAGCCGTATTTTTTTCAAAAAATTCAGCGTCCTAAAAATTTTTGAGCGATTTTTTCAAGGGTTTTGTAAAGTATTACTGCCTTATTGTCGGTTTTTTTCTGTTATCTTGTCTTTTTAATGTTCCAATAATCCAGACTATCCAGCACTGTTTTTGAGGCGATTTCCTGCAAATAGTTGGCAAGAGATTTATCCAGAAGAGTTTCGTAAGGATTATTGACGACAGTTTCCTGAAAAATCGTTGCATAATAGACACCGGCACTCAGATATGATCCTTCTGGAGCAGGATGCGAGCCATCCAGATTAAACAAAAGAATTTCAGGTTTTTCCTGAATCACCTGATACCAGGCCCAACCGACGGGTGCCACGATTAAATCCATTTTCCTGGCGATTGCCACAGCCCCATCCTTCAGAAGCTTTTGAAATTCAGCATAAGTGTAAAATCGGAGATTACTCAGAACACCCCCTTGTGATGCCCAGGGCAAGAAATAAATTATTTTCGTTTGCGGATTATTCGCCAGAATATCATTTTTCAAGACCTGAATAATCGCTATCATTTCCTGGTGATAGTCCGGAAACGCCAGTTCCCCGATTGCTTCCTGTAAAATGACAAAATCCCATTTTTGTGCCTTGATTTTACGCTTCGTAAAATCACTCTCCAGATGATGATAAAGCTGTGCACTGGGAATTGTTGCCTGATCAACATATAATTTTTTACCAGCGGCATTAGCCATGTACCAGAAAAGGTGTGGTTGACCATTAAAATAGGTTAGACTATTGCCAATAAATAATATTTTTATGGCAGTATCATCGGCTGTGCCTATTGGTCCCGGATCAACCGGATCTGGCATTGTTACTTCTGGTTCCTGCACTTTCGTCTCGCATTGCATTAAGCTGAGGGAAAGAACCCCAATACTGAGAAATAGGAGGCAGAGATGTTTTTTCAGAGAATTGCTTTTAATTTTTTGTTTGTTATTTGAAAATTGAGTTAATTTAGTTCAGGGTTTCACTACCGTACACTTTTTTTATAAATTATTGTTAAACCACACTTGTGACCCTCACCCCAACCCTCTCCCAAAGGGAGAGGGGGTAGCTATTCCCTCTCCCCTTTGGGGCTAACCATTACGCATAACTTTTTAAAATTTTACTAAACTCTAACCAAAAAATTACTTATATTCACGCCAAATCTTAAATTTTATTTACAGTTGGAATGAAAATGAGTGAAATCACGTCCCCGATCTTCATTTGCAATCGCCAGTTTAGTGTGGCGGATTTAGCGTTTATTCGGCAGTTGCTTCAAACCAATCCCCAGTTGAACCGCACGGCTCTGTCACAGGCCGTGTGTGACCATCTCCAGTGGTTTCAGGCCAATGGTCGGTGCAAAGACATGCCTTACGGCAGTTGGAAAAATTGGGGCTGGTGAAGTTGCCGCCGCCACGCCATTCAAATGGAAATGGCCATTGGCGGCCCGCCCTCACCCCGGCCACGGCGCCCCAACCTCCTGGTGCGCGCGGCACAGAATCGCCGCGTCCAATCCGACGACCATACCGTTGAACGCCTCTGGACCGCCATGGAACAACAACCCGTCGCCGGTACCTATAAAATCAAAGTCCCCCGCAAAGGAAAACAACGCCACCGTACCGCCACCCTCGAAGTCCGCTTCGCCCAGGTCCTGGTGTTACCCCCCAAAAATCAAGCCGCGGCCAACCGCCAACCCATCACCCGCTGGGCCGTCTGGGCGCAGGAAATCCACGCCCCGACCAATGTCGAACTCATCTCCTGGATGTTGCCATCTCCGTCAAATCCTTCGCCGAAGCCCGCGAAAAAATTCGCTGGTATCAACAACATTGGCTCATCGAATTGCTCTTTAAAATCCTCAAAAGTGGCTGTCAATTTGAAAAACGCCAACTCGCAACCGCTGACTGCCTACACCGCTGTCTCATCATCGACCTCATCGTCGCCTGGCGCATCCTCTTCACGCTCCGCTTCGGCCGCCAATACCCCAACCTTCCCTGTTCCGTGCTCCTCGAAACCGATGAGTGGCAGGCGTTATTTTGCTACCATTATTAAACCACCATCTTACCCCGCGCCGAACCGTCCCTCGAAGAGATGATTACTATCATCGTCAAACTCGGCGGCTTCCTCGGCCGTAAAAATGATGGCCCCCCAGGTATCACCACCCTCTGGCGCGGTCTCCACCGCCTTCACGATATCGTCACCGCCTTTCGCCTATTACCTCATTCCGCAAAGTCAAGAAAAACTTGTGCGTAATGATTAGTCCTGGGAGAAGGTGAGGGCAGGTTTTGCTCAATCGAAAGTATATAGTTGTGAAATATAGATGAAAGATTTTTCTAAATAATGTAAAAAAATTGAATATTTTCCCCAAAAAAGCTTGACAAATAAATGTGATTTTGATAACTTTGTAACAATTACAAATACGCCGGTTGCTCCTGAAAGAGATTTATTTATGGATAATTCTGTCAATAAATCGATGACGACGCCAAAACCGAAGCTACTTGATCAGGTTCGGGCGGCCATTCGCGTGCGGCATTATAGCCTGCGAACTGAGGAAGCCTATATATACTGGATCAGGAAATATATATTCTATCATCAGAAACGTCATCCGGTCGAAATGGGGAAAGCGGAGGTTCAGCTTTTTCTGAATCATCTGGCAATAAAGGAAAAAGTAGCCACCTCCACCCAAAATCAGGCCCTTTGTGCCATCGTGTTTTTATATAAACATGTTTTACAGAAAGAATTGGGTGATCTGGGTGAACTGGTTTGGGCCAAGCGGCCGAAACGATTACCAGTAGTGTTTACGCGTGAAGAGGCCAGCGCCGTTTTAAATCAGCTAACAGATAATAATTGGATTATGGGAAATCTGCTCAATGGCGCCGGTTTACGCCTGCCCGAGTGTCTTGAACTTTGGGTAAAAGATTTGGACTTTTCCTATAAACCGATCACCATCCGGGATGCCAAAGGTGATAAAAATCGGGTGACGATGTTACCGGAAAAGCTCATAGAACCGCTGAAAAAACAGCTCGAAAAAGTCAAACGACTCCATGTACAGGATTTAAAAAATGGTTTTGGGATGGTATATTTGCCGGATGCACTGGAACGAAAGTATCGGAATGCAAATAAGGAGTGGGGGTGGCAGTACATTTTTCCAGCGACGCAAATTTCCGTTGATCCGCGCTCAGGAATTAGAAGAAGACATCATATTTACGAAACGGTTCTTCAAAAAGCGGTCAAAGTTGCTATTCGAAAAGCAGGTATTACCAAACATGCCAGTTGTCATACTTTTCGGCATAGTTTTGCGACACATCTATTGGAATCAGGTTATGATATTCGAACGATCCAGGAATTATTAGGTCACAAGGACGTTGCGACCACCATGATTTACACGCATGTGATGAATAAAGGCGGGATGGGCGTGAAAAGCCCTGTTGATGCACTCTAAAATTTATCGAATGATGATGAAAGCACAACGTAAAATCAAACCCGGGCAGCCTGGAACGAAAAAATGGCTAGAAAAATATGGTTCCAACCTGATTTGTGTGCGTTATAAGGATGACGCAGAGTAAAGGAGGCGCATTACGACGATTGAAATAATTGTGGCTGAGAAAAACTGGAACGTGAATCAAAAAAGAATCCCCAAAAATAAAATTGTAGGTCTTAAAGTTGAATATGGCGAGGTTCAGGTTGCCAGGTTAATCAAAGCCGCCGGCGGAAAGTGGAATAAAAGTAAAAAAGTATGGGAGTTACCGTATAAGGATGTTTTAGCCTTAGGATTAGAGCTGCGGTTGGTAGCCGGAGAAACGAAAAATGTCCCGTAATAAAGACCTGCAGCAGCGTGATCCGCCCGTAAAAATTTCTAAATGTAGAAATTTATTTCTGTATTTAGAAACAGATTTTGTTAATGAATAGGGGAGATAATATTATAATGTTATGCAGTAAATAAACATGAAAAGAATAAAAAAAATAACAGCATTCAAAATAAGAAAATTAAAAGATGTAGAAAAATTATGGTTGAATGAGCTTTATTGTGCTTTCAAAGAAAGTAAGTATGGTGACTACATTAAGATTAAACGGAAATTATGGAAGAAATTGCCAAAGAATTTTGATCCTTTTAAGATAGATCCAAACTTAGCTCAACCCAGTTCTATTGCTCCTATCGGTATTGCTCATATTGATCCAGCATATAATATTTTTATAAAAATTGATCAAATACTTGTTAGTTTAAAAGAAGCTATTATTGAAAAGTATGATCAAAATGAAATCTCGATTTCTGATTTAAAAAATCCCACTGGATTAAATGAAGATGAAATAATTAAAATCCTAAATCTTATTATCAGAACAAGCAATTCACGAGAATTTCAAAATTTGTCCATAGATAAAAAAGATGATAGAAATTTTATATCATTTAGGTCTTCAACTATTTGGGACATAATTCTAAGCTATACTGATATTAATATTTTTATAAAAGATGAATTTATTCGACCTAAAATAGATACTTCAAAGACTAAATCTGAATTCCAAGATATCAAAGATAATATAATAAAAAGCATTCCAGCCTACACCCCTAATACTGCTTTTATTATGATGTGGATGGATGAAAAATCTAATCCTGAATTACAAGACATTGCTAATGCTATAAAAGAAGTATGTGAGAAATTTAAAATAAAGGCACTTAGAGTTGATGATTTTGAAGATCAAGATGTAATAACAACTTTGATATTAGAAAAAATTAGTTCGTCTGAATTTTTAATTGCTGATCTTACGGGTGAACGACCAAATGTTTATTATGAAATTGGATATGCACATGCAGTGGGTAAACGACCAATCCTTTATAGAAAGGAAGGGACAAAGCTCCATTTTGATTTGGTAGTTCATAATGTCCCAGAATATAGAAATATTACTCATTTAAAAGAATTGTTGATAAATAGATTAGAGCACATTACTGGGAAAAAAGTTTCGTAGTCATTAGTAAATAAAAAATTGCATAACATAATGCTTAGCTTGACCGAAACCGCTCTGTGCGAATCCAAAAAATTGGATGCCCGCACAAAGTATGTTTCGAGTCTGAACGTTCAGTGCTCCGCAGGTTTCGGCAAGTTAGCATTTGCCGTTAGCCCGCATAACGTGCGAGAAAGGAACAGTTTGTATGCCAACTACAGA
>DYKB01000197.1 GCA_020722815.1 Caldithrix sp.
TGGTCTGGTAATGTTGACCCCCTTGATTATCAAACCACATCCAATAATTGGTGTCGGCGGAAGCGACGTCAAAATTATTAATCATCTGCGCCATTACCGCCGACGAGATCAATAGCAAAAACAAACATCCTAGAAACAACTTTTTCATGGTTAGCTCCTTAAGTAATTTATTTGATTGTTTTTTCTTCTGACCAGATCGACCTGTTGTAATTTTCGGGATTTCCCGATTGCTCCGGTTTCTCATTCAAATGCAGAATTTCTCAAATTTCTGTTTGAAAACGAAACCGGAATAAGAATGGACTTTTCCAGGTTTAGACCCGGCCATTTACACTATGTTAGAAAGCCGCGCGTCACCTCCTTCGAATTGTATTAAAAAAAGCGTATGTATAAACCAATAATTAATAATACCAATAAAACGGATAGAATCAAATTTAATTTTTTATGAATGGATTTTGTCGGCAATTCCAGGCCTGAGGGCCCGGAACGGACCGTTGCCAAGGTTAACCCGGCGACTTGGCTGTTTCCCGGCGGTGGAGTTAACAGACTGACCAAAACGAGAATGCCGGCAGACAGCAGGAATAAAAAAATCGCGAAATGTAAAAAATTAATTTCCGCAATAAATTTCAGCCATTCATTTTGGATGTTGCCGGCTTTGTGCAGTAATTCTACCACCAGACGGAATGTCCCCACGCTGGCCCCGGAAATGAGCGCCCAGATGGCGCCGGTGCCATTCACCCGCTTCCATAAAATGCCCAGCACGAATACCGCTGCAATCGGCGGACTAATGTATGCCTGGACACTTTGCAAATAAATATAAACCTGGGAACTAATGAATTTTATAAACGGAACCCACAGAATGCCGAGAATGACCAGCACGGTGGTGGCCAGGCGCCCGACCAGTACCAACTCTTTCTCGGAGCTTTCCGGCCGCAATTCGCGGTAAAAATCCATGGTAAACAGGGTGGAACTGCTGTTAAAACAACTGGCCAGTGATGAAATCAACGCTGCCAGCAGGCTGGCGATAACAATCCCTTTCACACCGGATGGCAGGAGGTGGCTGGCAACGAGTAACGGGTACGCTTTGTCGCCAATCGCCGGATTTTCAAAATAAACGTACGCAATGACGCCGGGGAGTACCAAAATGAAAACCGGGAGTATTTTCAAGAATCCCGCAAACAGCGCTCCGCTTTGGGCGTGGTCGATATTTTTCCCGCCCAGCACGCGCTGCACAATGTATTGATCGGTGCACCAGTACCAGATTCCCAGAATAGGGGCGCCGAAAATAATGCCGGTCCAGGGGAAATCCGGATCCGTTGCCGGTTTGAACATGCTGAAGAAGTCGGCGGGAACTTTGGCTTGCAGCGCTGCGAATCCCCCGATTTCGCGCAGGCCAAAAAATGTTAATAACGTTGCGCCCAAAATCAGAACCGCAGATTGCAAAACATCGACATGCACAATCGCTTCCAGCCCGCCGGCAATGGTATAAATCCCGGCGATAATCACCATGACAATTGCCGAAGTCGCGATGTCACAGCCGAGAATTTCGTGCAACAAGAGTCCGCCGGCAAACAAGGTGACTGAAATTTTCGTCAGTACGTAGGCAATCAGGGAAATGCTAGTCAGATACATCCGGCTGGATTTGTTGTACCGGCGTTCCAGAAATTCCGGCATGGTAAAGACTTTTGATTTGAGATAAAACGGAACGAAAACCCAGGCGAGGACCAGCAGAATGTAGCTGGCAATCCATTCGAAATGTCCCACTGCCAAGCCCCGGCTGGCACCGGCACCGGCGAGACCAATAAAATGTTCACTGGAAATATTTGAAGCAAACAATGAGGCACCGATCGCCACCCAACCCACACGCCGACCAGCCAGAAAATAGTCAGTGCTGCTTTTTTCTTTGCGTGAGAAATAAAAGCCCAGGGTGAACAGAACTGAAAAGTAGACTAAAATAAAAATCAGATCCAGCAGCGTCATATTTTGCGGCATTTCTTTCCCTCACGGTTTATTTGAAAATAAACCTGCAATTCGCATACCAGGGTTCTTTCCGGCACATCAAGCTTTGTTTTTTATAAAGTTACAGCAAATCAGCCGGCTGATGCAAAAGGTAAAATTATTAATTTAATAATTTTTTCTTATCAAAAAGATAATCCCGACAGTTACTACTCAGCTATTAGCAGCTAGCTATTGGCTTTTAGCCTGGTAATAAGATTATTTAGTAACCGATCACAGGGAATAGTATCAAATTTGTTGTGTCGCCGGTTTTACTGAT
>DYKB01000102.1 GCA_020722815.1 Caldithrix sp.
CCTTATTCACCTGAGGAATCAGTAAAACCGGCGACACAACAAATTTGATACTATTTCCTGTGATCGGTTACGGCAATTCAGTACTAACTTATTGAAATTATTATTGTTATAATTTTAGCTTAGCGGCTATGGCAGGAGGGGTTGTTTATATATTCAGAACATCATAAATTTCCATTTTAGAATTTTAGGTAATAAATATTTTTTGAAGAAAAGCACTTGTTTATTAATAAAATTATTGATATGTTTATTTGTATCACACCATATTACTTATTGACTTTGCAATGGTTCATAAACTGCGCCACTGTTTTTTTAAGATTCAATAAGCTGTTATATCTTTCACAAGTCTGGATAGCTATGATTTATTACCAGTTGCTTGTAATGTGAGGTGTTTATAACGACGATAAATAATCACACTATTTCGCCGATTTGAGAAATGATTGTGTGTTTTAGTAATAGGAGTAAATTTACATCACAAAATTAAGTTTTACAAATTTGCCGATGGCTTCAAAGCAATAGATAGACTGGCCAACGATTTCAGTATCTAAAATTATTGCGTCTTATTCTGATATAACAACACCTGATCCTCTTTTTGTTCCTCATCTTACGGGCATGTCATCTATTGAATAAATTATTTAACCAAAATTTTTTTATATTCAAGAAAAAATGGGAAAATTCCAGGTTACTCTTGTTTTAATAAATAAAGCGTCAGCGTAAAATATTCCACTGCGTAATCAGAGGAGGTGATCAATAAAATTTTGGTGAATTTATTTTTCATATTTTCAATTAATTTAACTAAAAACCACTTTCAAATTAAGGAGACCAAATCATGTTAAACAAATCGCTTTTTCTAATCGCTCTCATCTTTCTGTTTTCTTTTTCGCTTTTTGCACAACCACAAGTCATTAATTATCAAGGAGTTCTTACCAATGCAAGTGGTAAACTACTCGATGGAAATTTTGGCATTGTATTTTCGATTTATACTGTTCCGGGGGGTGGTCTCGCCGCATGGAGTGAAACCCAGACTGTCGCGGTCAAGAATGGCCTTTTGAATGTTTTATTGGGAGTCGTCAATCCAATTCCTTATGCGGTTTTTAAGGGTCCGGATATATATCTGGGTGTCAAAGTTGGTAGTGATCCCGAAATGACCCCCCGAAAGCGTCTGGTAAGCGTTGGCTATGCATTTACTGCTTATGAAGCTGATGTGCTGGATGGTAAGAATTCAACCGATTTTGTTCAAAAAAATGAAGCTAATTCCATTAGCTCCGGTATGATTGTCGGAAATGCGGTGACCACTGCGAAAATTCAACCGAATATTGTCAGCAGCCTCGATGGTGTGATTAATGATGGCGGAAATATCGATCTCCTTGCCGGAACAAATGTAACTATCACCCCCGATGATGCCAACGATCGAATTACTATCTCTGCCACAGGTGGTGGGACTGCCGATAATTTGGGGAATCATACCGCCACACAAAATATCCGACTGAATAGCCATTATCTTTCCAATGACGGCGGTAGTGAAGGTATTCGGGTAGATAATTCGGGAAATGTCACCGCAACTGCCACGCTCACTGCTGACAAAGTACAGGCCGGTGGGACAACCACCAGTGCGGTGGGAATTTATGGAAGAGGTAATACGAATAATGCCGCTTTTTTTGAAATACCTTCAGGCAGCAATTTAAACTATAACTGTTTACGGGCGACGACCTACAGTTCCAATTTGAACAGTGATGCCCTGGAAGTCTATTCTTCCAAAGGAAATGCCCTGGACGCCCTTTCTGCTGGAACGGAGCCCACAGCCCTGATAACGAATACTGGAACGGCAGGTGTTGCTGCAAGACTCCGAATTACAAACTCGACAAACGCAGAAAACACCCTCGAAGCAACGACGAGTGGGACTGGTAATGCAGCCTATTTTTACGCATCTAATATCAATAGCACCAACCCGATTCTTGAAGTTGCCACAAATAGTAAAGGAAATACGGCTTATTTCCATATCGATAACACGACTTCATCTGCAAATTGTCTCCGCGCAGTAACCACCAGCACCAACAGCAGTAGTGATGCACTGGAAGTCAGAGCCCAGGCAGGCAATGGACTTGAAGCCACATCCTATGGAAATTCAGCAACAATTTATGCGTATAATGGTAATGCTACTCCTGCAAACCGCCTCGCTGGCTACTTCCTTGGAAATGTACAGGTGACTGGCAGTCTTTCAAAAGGGAGCGGATCATTTAAGATAGATCACCCACTTGATCCAGCCAATAAATATCTCTGCCATTCATTCGTTGAAAGTCCGGATATGATGAATGTTTATAATGGCAATATCGTGCTGGATGCCAATGGCGAAGCAACCGTTGAAATGCCGAAATGGTTTAGTTCTTTAAACAAGGATTTTCGCTATCAATTAACAACAATTGGCGGTTATGCGCCAGTCTATATTGCTGAAGAGATGGCGAATAATCGTTTCAAGATTGCTGGTGGAAAAGCTAATCTGAAAGTATCCTGGCAGGTCACCGGTATTCGTCAGGATGCGTTCGCGAACGCCCATCGAATTCAGGTAGAAGTGGAAAAAGAGGGTAATGAACGCGGTAAATACCTCTATCCCACGGAGAATGGCGTTTCTGAAACGCTGGGAATGGAATATGAAAAAATGCAGGAAAGAATCCAGCAGGAAATAAAGGATCAGCAGGAAAAAGTGCGTCAGGCAGAAAAAATAGAAGCAGCAGAGCAAACGGCTGAACATTATGAAGAATAGCATGACAAATAACATCAATGAAATTTAAATTTTTCTGATTGAAAATTTTATAAAATTGATGTCGTCGATGCTCATAAAGGAGAAATCATTATGCAAATAAAAATTCAACAAAAATTTGTGCTGATCGTTGCCCTGCTGATTTCAGCGTTATTATTCCCCCCAACAAAAGCAGTGGGTCAAATGTCCAGCACAAATTACAAGATTCAAAAAGATGTCCAGGACGAAGCCGGTGCCCCTTCACACTCTGCTGGTTATAAAGTACTGGATGCAATCGGTCAGCCATCGGATACGGAGCCAGCCTCGAGTGCCAATTTTCAGCTTTTTCCCGGCTTTCTGGCTGAGCCGGCCGCACCAACCGTTTTGCCAATAATTCACCCCGTCAGTCCGCCAACCGCTATCGGCAGTATGGGGACCGAGTTTGATGTTTATGTCGAGGTCCAAAACGTTACGGACTTATTCGGTATCAGTTTTGTTTTAGAGTTTAATACAACTTATCTGGAGGCCGTTTCAGAAAACTCGGAGAGTTGGTTTGGTACTGATGTCGTCTTTTTGGGACAACATGATAATAGCGCCGGTACGGTTAATATTGGTATTTCCCGAAAGTCCGGTCAGGGTGGCGTTAATGGTACCGGCAATGTCGCTAAAGTGCGATTTCGGGTGAAAGCCGATGTCACCATAGATACCCCCGTCGACTTTAATCTCTCCGCTGTGGCGGCGAATAATTCAGTGGGCGGCGAAATTCTCCTGCAAAAGAATAGCAGTACCACCATTTTGCAAAAAGGCGGATTGATTGTCTGGCCAGGTGATACCAATGATCCATTTGATCCACTTAACGTGGTGAACCAGGCTGATGTCCTGCCAATTGGTTTGCATTGGGGAAAAACCGGACCAAAACGAACCTGTCATCCGCCCGGAATGGAAATTATGTGGATGGCACATACCGCTACCCCCTGGGTTCCTGACCAGAATGCCACTTATGCCGATGCCAATGGGGATGGTGTTGTCAATCAGGCGGATATTCTGGCCATCGGATTAAACTGGGGGAAAGCGCATACGCTCGCGCTTCATAAAGAGATTGCACCTGAAATAGCCGAAGCGGTTGCCGATACGCCCAAAATCATGTTAAAATTTCATGGCAATCGCAATCCTGGAAATCACTTTTATATCGATGTCTTTGTCAAAAAAGTAAACAACCTGTTTGGAATATCTTTCGAACTGAGCTATACCCCCCGAAATTTTATCAGATTAAGTAAAAGTTTTGTCAGTAACAACGATTCTCTTCAGTCGAAAGCGAATAATGTATTGGGAGCCGATGCAATATATTTTCCGATGATTGATTCTTCGCGAACGGATACCATGAAATTAAGCATTGCCATTTCCCGTAAATTTGGCCAGGCCGGTATCACTGCGGACAGTGGACTGGTTACGCGAATCAAAGCCTATATGATGCCGGATGCCGAAAAAATGAAAAGCACCACCAAATGGCTGTTTAAAAATGTATTCGCCAACGATCCAACGGGTGCTTTAATTGATTTTAAAGTGGATACGTCGCAGTTAAGACTTATTACTGATATCGAAAAACAAAAGCGGGAATTCGCACCATCAGAATTCACTTTGTTACAAAGCTATCCCAATCCATTCAATCCCGAAACCACGATTGAATATTATTTGCCAGAGGCTGGCGAAGTGACGCTGTCGGTCTTTGATATGCAGGGTCGACTGGTACAAAATCTGGTCAGTGGTGATGAACCGGAAGGATTACATGCGATAAAGTGGAGTGGACAGGATGCAACTGGTAAAAATGTTGCATCAGGTGTTTATTTTTATCAGATTCAGGTGAAACCAAAAACTTCAAATCAACCAGCATTTTCAGAAATAAAGAAGATGATTTTGATGAAATAAAATATCATTCATTTTGCATTGAATAATTTGATTTACCCCACTATTCTATCAGCCCAACCCCGAGGGAAAAAGGATACGAAGCGATCTCTAATCGATTGATGAAAAGAGATTGCTTCGTCACCCTCGGTTTGGTCATTAAAAATCCAGAAAGAGATTACCACCCCGCCTTGGGCCGCCGTTTCCCGTAACGCCAGGAACAGGGGGCGTTTTTGGAGACATATTCCTTTAATCGATTACACCAGAGCGCCCTAAATGTCCGGCAACTTCTTGAACCATCGATGGCTTCGTCTTCCGGTAATTTTGCATCCGGGCAGGAGGTATCGCAAAAAATAACTTTGTCCGCAGTGGTTACGCCGGCATTGGTTGTCGATTTTGGTGACGTGGGTGTCAGATTTTGCATTTTTATTCGCAGTCGAATTTCTGGCAGCTCGACATGTGTTAAAATCGTAGAAATACCTTGCTGTTGCAAATACTGATTCAGCCGTTCGGCACAATAAACCGACCGATGTTGTCCGCCTGTGCAACCAAAGGAAACCATTAAATCCTTAAATTGACGTTCTTGATAATTTTGAATGGCCCGATCAACCATCCGAAAGGCATCTTTTAGAAAATCTGCTACAATCGGAAAAGATTCCAGATACTGTTTTACCGAATTATCCTGGCCCGTCAAGGATTGAAATGCCGGATCACGACCTGGATTTGGTAAGTGTCGACAATCGAAAACAAAGCCGCCGCCATTTCCCATTCTGTCGCGAGGGATACCGGATGCCTGGAACCCGAAACTAAATATTTGTACTGTCAGCATGGTGAATGATGAATGTTGAATGATGAATGTTGAATGATGAATGTTGAATTAACCGCAGATTTCACAGATTGACGTAAATTTAATACTCAACCTGCGAAATCGGTGTTCAGTGCTTATTATTAACCATATGATTTATTTCTATATCTTACGAATTATGCATTACGCTTCACGTATTACGTATTACTAAAATTCCCGCAAAGATTTATCCTGTGCCAGATCGCGAAAAATCGCATCCAGAATGGGGAAATTGCGGATAATCGTATCTTTCCCGGCCAGAATTTCAAAATTTTCCATCGCAAACGGCACGCTTTTAAGAAAGTGACGCTTTTGTTTGGTTATTCCCAGAAAGCCATAAGCACCACAGGCTTGCATGATACGCATATACACGAAACCATAGAAATATTCTTTAAATTGCTTTACATCGATAGTCTTAAACTTTTGCAATTCCTGAATATAAAAATCAAGCAGATGTTCACGAACCGCTTCCGGGATATTGGCTTTGGCATCATACAATAATGAAGCCACATCATATTGTAGTGCCCCTTTGCGGCCCGATTGATAATCAATAAAATGGGGTTCATCATTTTTAATCATAATATTTCGCGATTGAAAATCGCGATATAGAAAATAATCTTTTTCCTCGGTGATTAAATATTCAATCAGCCCGGTAAATTCTCTTTCCAGCAATAACATATCCACTGGTTTTTTATAAAAAACTTCCAGAAAACGATGTTTAAAATATTGAACATCCCAGACCATGGACGCCCAGCCAAATTCACGATGCTGATAACAAAAAGAGTAATCAATTCCCTGACCCGCCCGGATTTGAAAATGCGGTAACTGCGCCAGTGATTTTTCATACATCCGGATAATCGGCTCCGTAAAACCCTCACGCGCGCGAATCGCTCCCATCCACTCAAACAGCGTAAAATCGCCTAAATCTTCTTCCAGATAGACCTGATGATCGAGATCCTCGGCATAAATTTCCGGAACGCGTAAGCCTGCTTGAAAAAAATGCCGCGAAAAAGAAAGAAAAGCCCGATTTTCCGGCATATTATTGCCAATGATCCCGATGACCGAACGTTTGGGATTCTTCATGCGATATATTTTTCGTTCCGAACCATCACCGCGCAAAGCAATAATTTCATCAGCAGGTTCGTGAAATGTTTTTTCATACAATGCCGCTAAATTTTTTAAAGCGTCCAATTAACCACCTCAGCAAAATTCGTTCCCACTCAACCTGATTTTTTAAACCCGCTTTTCTCGATTTTAAACCGACTTCCGGGCATGTTGAATTACCAGACTTAGCTTTTAATAACTTAAAATGAACCTCAATTTATAAAAATTAATCGAAAGTTCAAAGAACTTTTTGTAAATTTTTAATTATTAAAGCCTTTTTTCTCTTGACATTGAATTAATTTTCGACTATTATTTCTCTTACCAATAAACCGTAATCAATCAAAAGAAATCTAGACAGCAGAGGAGAAATGCAATGGAATTGAAGTGCCTGATGAGTAGTACCTCTTACATTTTCCCTGAAGTCGCAGAATTTGAAATTGCACTTTTAGGAAGTCAATCGTGTCAACATAATTTATTCTCATTTTTTCAACCCGGCAATATTACGCTGGTGCGTGTTCCCGCCCGACTGGATGTTATCGGGGGCATTGCTGATTATTCGGGTGCCAATGTCTGTGAAGGAACGCTGGCACTGGGAGTGGCATTGGGCGCGCAAATTCGTGATGATGACTGGATTTGCATCAAAAGTCTGGGAATTGAGGAGTATGGCCTGAAGCCGGAATTTAAAATTTCCCTCAAACAATTTTATCGAAATTCTGAATTAATTTCATATCAGGAGTTCGGTGAACTGGTGCGTCAGGATCAGGCAACTTCCTGGGTGGCATATATTGTGGGGGTACTTTTTGTACTCTTGAAAGAGAAAAAACTGAGCGATTTAAAACATGGATTGAATCTCGCGATCATTTCAAAAGTGCCGCTGCGAGTCGGGATTGGTTCTTCGGCCACGATTGAAATGGCGACTTTGCATGCGCTCAATCTGCTGTTAGGATTGGGAATCGATGGACTCACCCTGGCCCGTTTGGGACAATTGACTGAAAATTCGGTGGTGGGGGCACCATGCGGGATTATGGATCAGATATCCGTTACCTGGGGTCAGGCGCATTGCTTAACCCATATTTTGTGTCAGCCTGATAAAATTATTGGGAATATTTCAATTCCGGAAGACTATGAATTTGTGGGCATCAATTCCATGGTAAAGCATTCAGTAGCCGGCCCGGCCTATACCAATGTTCGGATTGGTACTTTTATGGGTCGAAAAATCATTTCGCTGGAAATGCAAAAACGCGGTCTGCTCCCGGAAGGACAGCTTTTGGATTATTTGTGTAAATTGACCCCTGAAGAATTTGAAACACACTATCGGAATCTTCTACCGGAAATCATTACCGGGGAAGAATTTTTACAGCAATATGGTGAATTGGGGGACACCGCCACGCAAATTATTCCCGAAAACACCTATTTTGTCCGCTCCCGAACGGCTCATCCAATTTATGAAAACGATCGGGTTTTGAAATTCATCGATCTGCTGAACAAATCGCAACAGGGTGATAATGAAGCCTACATGAAACAAATCGGTCGCCTGATGCTCGCTTCGCATGAAAGCTACCAGCGGAATTGCGATCTCTCCTGTGAGGAGGTCGACCACCTCGTGCGGATTGCCAAACAGGTGGGGAAACAACTGGGTATTTTCGGGGCCAAAATCACCGGTGGTGGTTCTGGCGGAACGGTGGCCATTGTGGCGAAAAAGAAATTCCTCCAGGAAGCGGTCGAACAGGTCGTAGAAAATTATAAGAACCAAACCGGCCATCGCGCGGACGTGTTCTGGGGCAGTTCGCCCGGCGCGCTGCAATACGGCAATCGGAAATATCGGTTGACATATTAATTTGAGGGGGCGAACGTAATGCGTAATACGTGATACGTAAGAGGCGGATTTGTGAAATGTCCATATATTTTTACGCAATACGCATTACGCATCACACCCCTCAAATCCGTCAAAAAATACGATAATCTCTCAAAATATCGCTGAATTTAATAAATCCCCAAAATCATTCCATTTATTTAAATCTCAGACCAAAAACTTTCTGCTATTCGCCTTCCATGCCTGTATAATTCAACATGTCATTCCACTCTTAATTTCAAATATACTCAAGCCGAAATGGTTTTCGGATATTATTATAGCCATCCTAAAGCCCTCACCCTAACCCTTTTCCGGGGGGAGCGGGAATAGCTACGCCCTCTCCCCCCGGGAGAGGGTTGGGGTGAGGGCAAGAAAAACCGAAAATCACGCTGGCTTTAGTATAACACAACTTTTATTTTGATTACAGGGGGCAAATTATGCTGAAATTCAAAATTTTATTTCTCACTTTATTCTGTTCTTCGCTTGCTTTTTCGCAGGTCAAATTTCAAAAACACGACCTAGCGAAATATCTCTATGATATAAATCCAATACATGATGTCGATCTGGATAATGATGCTGATATTGACTTGATAGGCATTAGCCAGACCAATGAGCTTATTTTCTGGCTGGAAAATGATGGCAAGCAAAACTTTATAAAACATTTTATTAGTTCGGACGTTCCGTGGGGTTCTTATATTTATCCTATTGATCTGGAACAGGATGGGGATGTGGATATTCTGTACTCCGTCAATAATAATGACGGAAGGATTGGATATATTGGTTGGTTTGAAAATGATGGAAAGCAAAACTTTACATTTCATGAATTTATGAAATGCAATACTGCAACTTCAATAATGGGAATTGATTACGATTTTGATGGGGACAACGATGTTCTGGCTTCATCAAGCACTAGTTACGGTTTAATCTGGTTAGAAAATGACGGGAATTTATCCTTTTCATTACACACGATTTGTACTACACATTATATAAAATCTTTTATCCCGTTTGATTTTGATAAGGATTCGGATTATGATTTTTTCGTTAGATTTGATCAAAAGTTGGAATATTGGGAAAACAAAGATAATTTAACCTATAATCGGAACTATTTTGATAAGCATGTTTCTGGTTTTACCTTTTGGGATTTCGATAATGATGGTGATTTTGATATTTTGGGATCAAAGAGTGCATATTTGCAACGTGATGATCCTGAAGCTATCCCATTTATTTTCTTTTGGCAAAATGATGGTATGCAAAATTTTACAAAATTAGATTTATTCCAAAATCTTGGGTATTTTGAAAAAATAGCAGATTTTGATCTGGATGGAGATCTTGATATTTTAACGAGTAATTATTATCTGGAATATGACTCTGTGACTGTTTATAATAAATTTGAGCTGCAAAGTTTGGGAGTGGAGTATGGACAGATGAAAGTTGTTGATTTAGATAATGATGGTGATCCAGACATTATATTTATGCCTTATTCCAGTTCCCATGCCTTCTGGTACGAAAACCTCGGCAAACCCCGTCCCATTTCTTTCCCGGATTCTAATCTGGCAAAAGCAGTCCGACGCGCGCTTGGAGATACATTGGAAACGATATGCGATACGCATCTCAAACACCTTGTTCAGCTAAATGCAGAAAATCAACAAATTCAGGATTTAACCGGCCTCGAATTTGCTAAAAATCTGAAATCACTTAATTTGAAATCCAATACCATCAGCAATCTCCAACCGCTTCAGGGACTTCTGCATCTGGATACGCTCATTCTGGCCGATAATCAATTGAATGATTCGTCCCTGGTTAATTTGTACAATCTGGACTCGCTGGTCTATCTTGATTTACAGCATAATCCGCAAATCAAATCGGGAACGGCGATGGAAAAGCTGGGACAAGAACTGCTACTAATCAATTGCGAAAATATTTTGTGGGATGGAACTTGTGGCGTCGATCCCAATACCGCCCCGTTTATCCAAAATTTTGTAATTGAGCCGGAAAGTGTCTTTGTAAATCAGGTAGTAACGCTGGAAATCACCGCCGGCGATAGTGAATTACATTCGGTTCAATTCTTGATTGACTGGGGAGAAGGCAGGTCTTTAGACTCGACAATATCGGTCTCAGTCGATTCGAACCAGGTCTTTAAACATCTTTATCAATCACCAGGAACTTTTGCCATCAAATGCCAGCTTCGGGATGAAAAAGGTGCTTTATCATCCTGGACAATTTTAAAGACCATCGTTGTGAAGGAACAAGTCAGTTCCATCAATCAGGCTTCATCAATTATGTATCATTTTCAATTATATTCCAATTTCCCCAATCCGTTTAATCAACACACATTAATTAAATTTGAACTGGATGAACCTGGTGAGCACTCACTGGCAATCTATAATATGCGCGGCGAATTGGTTCGTTATTTAAGTCAGGGCTTTAAAGCGGCCGGGATGCATAGTTGTTATTGGGATGGAACAGATATGAATGGCGTGGTCGTCTCTTCTGGCATCTATTGGTGCCATTTGAAGCATCAGGAACGGCAGGCGAAAATTAAGGTGATGCTGATTAAATAATAAAACGATGAAAACGAAATTGATCTGAAAGCAAATATAAATCGATCTGAGATCAAATTTTTTCTGATCTCAGATCAGATTTTAACGGGTCTCAGATCAAATTTCAACTGGTCTCAGACCAAATTTTATCATGTCTCTGATTCAATTTTATTAGATCTCTAATCAAATTAAAGCCGGTTATTTTCTACCGTACACTTTTTTACATTACTTTAATGATTCATTTTTAAACTACGCGTAAAGCCCTCACCCCAACCCTCTCCCAAAGGGAGCGGGCGTAGCTATTCCCTCTCCCCCTGGGAGAGGGTTAGGGTGAGGGCAGGTTTTGTTTAATCAAAAAGTGTACGGTAGTAAAGCCGGTGATAGTCGTTCCGGTCATTCATATCTTTACACAGGAGATTCTTCGCTCCGGGCAGTTCACCGGCTGTCATTCTGAACGGAGTGAAGCGGGTTTTACACCACCATATACGTTCCATAATCCGCTCAGAATGACAGGAGGGTGAACCATTGTTAATTGTTAATTGTTAATTATGCATTATCAATTCTCAATTTTCAATTTTCAATTCTCAATTATCAATTTTCAATTCTCAATTCTCAATTATCAATTTTCAATTGACAATTGCCATTCATTACCATGAATAAACAAATTCATACGCTCCGGATCCCACTTCAACCACAGCGCCGTCACTTTCCTGGCGGGACTGACTGACGCCAACCGCTTTGGATAATGTTTTACCACTCTCCGTGACAACTTCCAATTTAGCTTTTGGTAAATGAACCGTGGCGGTGGTATTGGGCGGAACCTGAATTTTGTACGTAAATTTTCCATTCGCAATATTCCAGGCAGCCAGAATTTGTCCATACAGGGACTGGTGTGTTGCCTTCACCATGGTCAATTCGCCACCGGGATGCGGTTGGAAAACAATGTGCTTGTAGCCCGGCATTTTTTCATCTAGTTCCATGCCGGCCACCACGCGATACAGCCATTCGCCAATCGCGCCATAAGCATAATGATTGAAGGAATTCATCCCCTTATCCTGAAAAGAACCATCCGGCTTGATACCATCCCAGCGTTCCCAGATGGTAGTTGCATCTTTGGTAATCGGATAGAGCCAGGATGGGTACTTCTGGCGGTTTAACAACATAAAGGCTTCATCAAAATAGCCGAATTTTCCAAGAACGGGACAAATCAGATTGGCACCCACAAATCCGGTGGTAATATGTTTAAATTTTCGCACATCCTCCACCAGTCGCTCGGCAGTTCTGGCACGTAAATTTTCCGGAATCAAATCAAATGCCAGTGCCAGCGAATAAGCCGTTTGCGTATGCGAAGAAAGCCGGCCATTGGGACTCATAAATTCCTGCTGGAAAGCGGCTTTAATATTCTTTAAAAGGGCACTGTACTTTTCCACATCCGCCTGTTTTCCTAATATTGCAGCGGTTTTAACCACCAAACTGGTGGAATAGGCAAAATAAGCAGTTGCAATCAGGTCTTTGTCCGTTGTTGCGCCGGGATAATCTGAACGATTGGTCGCAAACGCCAGCCAGTCACCAAAATGATGGCCGGTATTCCAGAGATAGGTTTCGCCCGCCTGACTTTGCATATAGCCAACCCATCGTTTCATGCTTTCATACTGATTTTCCAGCACGCGTTTATCGCCGTAATACAGATAAACGGTCCAGGGAACCACCACGCTGGCATCGGCCCAGGCAGCCGAACCACCGTCTTGAAGTACATCCGGGATAACATGAGGAACCACGCCGTTTTCGAATTGATCGGCGGCCAGGTCCCGTAACCACTTGGTATAAAATGCTGCCACATCATGATTGAAACAGGCCGTCGGGGCAAATACCTGCGCATCACCTGTCCAGCCCATGCGTTCATCGCGTTGCGGACAATCGGTGGGGACATCCACAAAATTGCCTTTTTGACCCCATTGGATATTATGCTGCAACTGATTCAGCATGGGATTCGAACATTCAAAAGTGCCAGCCAGCTTCATATCTGAATGAACCACGATGCCGGTCAGATTATCCAGCGTTAACGTGCCAGGGAAATTTTCTACCATCACATACCGAAAACCCTGAAAAGTGAAATGCGGTTCAAAAATTTCCTGCGGGGCACCTTTTAAGGTATAGGTAACCGTTTGTTTCGCCGCTCGTAAATTTTCGAGATAAACATTACCTTCTTTATCCAGAACCTCAAAATGAACGAGCTTCACAGTTTGGCCGGCCGGACCCTGAACCTTGAGTCGAATCCAGCCCACCATATTCTGTCCCATATCCACGACGGTTTCACCCTTCGGTGTTTTGATAATTTCAATAGGTTTGATTTCCTGAATTTTCCGAACCGGTAAGCCCGGCGGCGCGACCAGAATATTTTTCGGATAGGATTGAACCTTTACCGCTTTCCAGTTTTGATCAGCAAAACTCGGTTTACTCCAACCGGCTATCTCCAGTCGGGCATCGTACGTTTCGCCATGATAGATTTCGGACATGAGAATGGGGCCAGTACTCGTTTTCCAGGTTTCATCGGTTCCAAAAACTTCGGTCTGGCCATTTTCATAGACAACATTCAGTTGAAGCAAGAGAGCCGGTGTTGTCCCGTAATTATCACGTTTATCCTGCCAGCCCAGAAATCCGCAGTACCACCCGTTTCCCAGCGTTGCGCCCATTGCATTTAAGCCCGGTTTGAGTTGAGCCGTTACATCGTAAGTCTGATATTGCAATCGTTTGTTATAACTGGTCCAGCCCGGCGTCAACACCTCATCGCCTGTTTTTTGGCCATTGAGTTCCATTTCATAGAGGCCGTGCGCCGTAACATACGCGCGGGCGGTTTTCACTTTCCCTTTTAAAGTGAACTCTTTGCGGAACATCGGGGAGGGGCGTGACTTATCGGTACCTTCAACCATTTCGGATTCAATCCACTTGGCCTGCCAGTCGGATTCTTTCAGTAATCCCATCTCCCAAAAAGCGATTTCGCTCCAGGCCGTTGCTTTGTCTTTCGCATCCCATATCCGTACATGCCAGTAAACCCGTTGACCAGTCTCCAAAACTGGTCCGGCATAACCAACTTGATTGGATTGATCCGATGGCACTTTTCCGGAATCCCAGAGGAGATTTTTCCCTTTCTGGAGATTTTCTTTTGATGCAGCAGCTTGAATCTGATACGCCCCCTGCATAAAACCGCGTTCGGTTGATAAAATCAGCCAGCTCAATCGCGGCTGCAAGACATCGATTCCCACTGGATTCGTTTTATATTCTATTCGTAAATTGGTCACCGTCGGTTTTGAGCTTGATTGCGCCCACAACAAAACAGGTAACATTAAAATTAAACAAAAGTATTTCATTGCCAGATGCAAATCTGTAAATGAAAATTCAATGATTTTCAGCATAGAACAGACCTCCTATTTAAATGATTTGGTTAATTTATGAAAATTAATTGAATTAAAAAATTCGTATCCTTTCAAAAAGAAGAGGTAAGACCTTCGAGATTTCTCAGCAGAGATTCCCGAATTTCAGTTTATTCGCGGGATTTCAATAACACAAACCCCGAAGGTCTGAATTTTACTCTGAAATATACTATTAACGAAATGGTTTTCGGATTTAGAAGGACTTGACCCACCCCTAAATCCCATCGCCGTCAGGTTAAGATTCTAACTCATCGAAAATTAAGAATTAAGCTAAATTCAAAAACACCCTCACCCTAACCCTCTCCCAGAGGGAGAGGGGATAGTTACGCCCTCTCCCTCTGGGAGAGGGTTGGGGTGAGGGTCAGATGCTTGGAATTCCATGAATTTTAATGTATAACCAACATATTATTTTTTAATAAGTTAATACCTTAACCTGACGGCTATGCCCTAAATCCCCTCCAGAGAGGGAACTTGAGGTGGTGATTTCAGGTAAAATTCAAAAAAAAAAAAAGCCCAATTCCCCTCCTGGGAGGGGCCAGGGGTGGGTTAAGTGAGCACTTCAATATCCTGATCACAAAATCCGAAAACCACTTCGGCTTGTGAGTATATTGAGAGAATAAAAAAACTCGTTATTATACAAAAGTCAATTCCGAATCCACAATCGACTTTCCCGATAGCACTTATCTCCATAACCGCTAAAAAATTCGTTCGTCTAAATAATACGAAATAAAAATTATTTGTCAAGGAAAAAATCATGATATTCTAGCGCCATACTGGTTTTCGGTTTTCTCTTGCCCTCACCCGAACCCTCTCCCAGAGGGAGAGGGAATAGCTACGCCCTCTCCCCCTGCTAATCATTACGCACAAGTTTTCCTTGACTTTTAAGAAAAATGTTTATTGATCT
>DYKB01000103.1 GCA_020722815.1 Caldithrix sp.
TTTTGATGAGGCGCCGTCGGCTTGAGAATATTCCAGCAGACTTTATCCACCGCTGTCCTGGACACAAAAAATGAAAATTGTTTGCTTTACCCCTGTGATCGGTTACAAAAAAATTTTATAGCAGAATGATTATAGCAGCATAATTCTGCTATAAATTATTCTGCGAATATTAAAGCGAGCTTATGACAGCAAGCTTTATTCTCAAATTGCCATTAATTATTGAGTGGATACTATCAGCCTTTAAGATTGAACGGCCCAAACCGGACATTAAATATTTGGAAAAAAACATCAACACCACCTCTGATGATTATTTTGAAGCAGATGTTTCATAGTTGGGCATTTTTCTCCATACGGCAAACTCATTAAAATTTTTAGTGATAAAGGAAAAAATAAATTGCAAAATTGAGATGCTGCCAAATCATTGACAAACTGGTATTATATTTGCATCCATCATATATTGCACGACTAGAAAGGCTACACGATGGAAAGGATCAGGGTACAATAAAATTATACAAGAAGGGTTCATATTATTCAGGTATTAATCAAATCAAAATTATATGAGGGATGTTATCATGTACAGGATGTTTAAAAGTCTGATTCGACTCCAATTCATTATATTGGTACTCATCTCCAGTGCCCTGTCTGACTGGAGAGAGGCGATAGAAATCTATCAAGGCGCCGAAAGTCCGGATATTGCGATTGACAGAAATACTGGTTATGTTCATCTTGTTTTTTATAAACCCAAAAATAGTGGCTTGATCTATACGAAAACCGACCCGGATGGAAAAATACTCATTCAGGAACCTGTTCCCGGCGCGGAAAACGATGGTGGGGCATATAAATTTAGCGGCACCATCGCTGTAGACGCCCAGGGGCGGCCACATGTGACCTTCCGAATTCATATTAAAGATAATACTTATGATGCCTTTTATACGTATCGGAATGATAACGGTACATGGGCTCCCCCGTTACAACTCTTTAGCAGTATTCCGCGCGGAAATCAACTCCGTATGACCAGCGATGATAATAATCGCATTCATATTATTTATCCGGAATGGATTAAAGACGCTTACGCCCAAATATCCTATATTCAAATCCATAATGGCGCCATTATCACCACCGCACCAAGATTGACCGGCGTCTACGAACACACAATCAATGATCATATTGAAATTGATGCCAGTCGAAATGGTGACCTTTATATGGTTCTGGGATGCCCAGTCAAGGGGAAAGAGACCATGACCTTTCGCTCCCAGAATGCTGGAAATACCTGGCAACCTGGACTCGATATTCGAACCAGCGGCGTATCCAATATTAACACGGCCTGTGGAAGTCCTGATGTTTTCGTGGATGAACAGGGGGTCTCTCACTTCTGTTTTGGGACTGATCGCGATCCGGATGCGACTTATACCCCTTCGGTGCGTTATGTTCGGATGGTAAACGGGGAAATTCAAAGAAATACAGTGGTAACCGCTTCAAATGAGCTGAAATCATGGAAATTGGGAGTTGGTCATGGTTCCATTGCCACCAGTGATGATGGAAAATACGTTATGATTATCTATGGTAATCCCCCTGGCGGCCAGCTCCGCTATCGAATTTCTGAAGATTTTGGTGCCAAATTCAGCTATGCAAATGAATTATCACCCCTGGCCGGTGGAATTGAGGAAGCTTATGATGGCCGTGATAAAGCTAAAGTTCGTGGTTATATGAAGCGATTCTATGCGGTTTATGATCGAAGTGGATCTATCTATTTGCATATTTATGCCATCCCCGGATTTAATCCACCCAACGCCAATGCCGGCGGTCCCTATACAGGAACAGAAGGCCAGGAAGTAAATTTTAGTGCTTCCGGCTCCACTGATGATATTGGCATTGATAAATATGAGTGGGATTGGGATAATAATGGTACCTGGGATGAATCATCCACTTCACCGAATGCAAAACACAAATTTGAAAATGAATATACCGGAACAATTAAGCTGCGGGTGACTGATCGCACGAATTTGACAGCAGTAGCCGAAGCGCAGGTTACTATCACCAATTTAGCCCCTAAGGTTGAAATTGGAGGAAGCGTCACCGGCAAAGAAGGCGCACCGGTCAGCCTTTCAATAACCGTTACTGATCCGGGCGTTAAAGATACCCATACGTATCTTTGGAATTTTGGTGACGGAACCACTGGTACCGAAAAAAGTCCCTCCCATGCCTTTTCAGATAATGGAACTTTCACGATAAAGTGTGAGGTGACAGACAATGGGGGAGCTAAGGCTACAGCACAGACAACAGCGACGATCAGCAATGAAAATCCCACCGCAAATGCCGGCGGACCCTATAATACGCAAGTCAAAACCCCGGTCACGCTGACTGGATCGGGAACCGATCCAGCTGGTGCCAATGATCCCTTAACGTTTGAGTGGGATTTAAACAATGATGGAAATTATGATTTAAATGGGAAATCTGTTGAGGCTACATTTAATGCGCCGGGAAGCCAGATAATTAAATTACGAGTAAGAGACGACGACGGCGGTGAGGCTTTAGCACAGGCAACCGTGAACATCGGAACGGTTGGGCCTGCCTTTACGGCTATTCCACCACAGGTTGTCAATGAAGGGACAGATTTTCCGATCCTTGATCTCGACAATTACGTTGAAGACCTCGATACCCCGGATGCCCAGCTTACATTTACTTATACCGGACAGGAATCACTGGAAGTCGATTTTAATTTTTCAACACATGAAGTTCAGGTATCCGTTCCTTATGATGAATGGGCTGGAACTGAAAAAATCACTTTCGAAGCTCAGGATCCGGATCAACACAAGGCACAGACAACGGTTACCTTTACCGTTAAAACGGTGAATGACCCGCCCCAATTGACCAATCTTTCCGATCGATTCATCGATGAAGACGATACGACCATAATCTATCGTTCAGAGTTGGATCAACTGGTGACTGATCCGGATACACCAAAGTCAAAATTAACCTATTCCATTGCGAACAATCTGAATACACAGTGGGTTTATGATAGTCGAATTTCAGCTTTATTGATCTACTCAAAACTAAACTGGAGTGGTAAAGAAGTGGTGACTTTGAAAGTGAGTGATGGTTCAGGTAGTGATTCTAAAGATTTCACTATCTGGGTGACAGCCAGGCCGGATCCACCACTGCCCTTTACATTGATCAGTCCCTTGAATGAAAATTTCAAGATATGGCCAGCCAGCCTCATTTTTAAATGGAATAATGCCACCGATCCGGATCAGAATGATAAAGTTACTTATCGTTGGGTACTCAGTCGCTTTGAAAATTTCCAGACAATCCTGGATCAGTCAACCTATCTGACGACCAATACCTATACTTATGACAATCAAAACGGTAAGAATCCCGGTATGTACTTTTGGCGTGTTGAAGCAAAGGATAATGATGGCCAAAAAACATATTCAACCGATTATGGTATTTTAAATTTAAACAGTAAAGCGCCATATATCCGACAAATTCCCGATCAAACCATTAATGAAGGGAGTGAATTTCAGCCAATCAATCTGGATAACTTTGTTTCGGATGAAGATAATACGCCGGATCAATTATCCTGGCGTTATATTGGTAATAAAGACTTAATGGTGCAAATTTCATCCAGTCGGGTGGCAACGATAATCATTCCCCACAAAAAATGGTTTGGTCAGGAGCAAATTACATTCATCGTAACGGATCCAACCGCTTTGAGTGATAGTTCGATGGTTACTTTTACAGTTCGCGATGTGAATGCGAAGCCAGTTCTGAAACAGGTGCCGAACCAAAGTTTTGATGAGGATACCCAAAAAATATTAACCCGGAGCGTTCTGGAAAATTTAACCAGCGATGAGGACAATGTCCGCAGCGAATTTAAATATAAACTGGTTGATAATGTCAATATTAAATTTTCGATTGCTGCCAATGGCGATATGCTGCTTTTTACGGAACCCGACTGGTGCGGTGAAGAGATAACCATTATGGTCGTTGAAGATGGCGCCGGCGCCGCCGATTCTTCAATCTTTAAAGTAACGGTAAATCCTGTACCCGATCCACCGCAGCCATTCGATTTAATTTCGCCAAATGCTTCAAATTTATTTACCTGGCTCTGGCCCATGCGTTTTACCTGGCAGCAGGTGGTGGATCCGGATCCGAATGATCAGACTTTTTTCTATTTCATTCTGAGTCGTTCAGCAACCTTTGCCGATACCCTGGAAGCCATGGTCCTACCGCCGGGAACGACCAATTCATTCGATTACATGGCACCTTATAAACGGAAACCAAAAGGCACCTATTACTGGTCACTGGCCGCTTTTGATATGGATGGCAATTTTGTGATGTGTAATAAACCTGCCCATTTTAGCACGATGATTGATAATGTAGAAACCGTCAACACGGGTGAAATTCCGAAAGAATTTACACTTCATCAAAATCACCCCAATCCGTTCAATCCGGAAACTCAGATTCGTTTTGGAGTTCCCGAACAGTCTTATGTGAATCTGACAATCTATAATTCGCTGGGACAAAAAATTCGAACACTGGTGGACGAGGAGTATGCACCCGGATTATATGATGTGCGTTGGGATGCCTGTGATGAATATCAGAATAAAGTCGCAAGCGGCATCTATATTTATCAATTGAAAACAGAAAATCAGGTTCTATACCGCAAGATGCTGTTATTACAGTAGCTAATCTAAAATTTTAATCAATAAAAAATCCCTGATGATTGCAATCATCAGGGATTTTTATTTAAATATCTATCAAAAAAACATTCGCGTGACGAATCACGCATCATATATGCTGCATATTAATAAATACCACCTTTATCACCAATCAAAATTCAGCGAAGCCTTCAGATGTCGCACCTCTCCCAGATTCCGTTCCAATTGGGTGTAGTGATAATTAAACATATTGTTCAGGCTTAACATCCATTGAAAATTTTTGAAATTATAGATTAACCGCAGATTAACGACATGCTGCGCCACCCGATTATCAATATCGAACAATTTAACTTCCCGAAAGCGACTGGTATATCGATAATCCAGTTGCAGATCAAGATTACCAAACTTGATATTCGGTGTCAGGAGGCTCATAAATTCCGGTCGATAAGGTAAAAACTTATCCAGTGTTAAATCGCGCGCATCCATCCACGTGCAACTGGCCTGGAGCCCCATGCGATTGTGCCACCAATTGGCCTTGGTCGAAAATTCAACGCCTTTGACTTTGGCACGGGTAATATTTTGAAATTGGACATAGACATTGAAATGATCATCCATCTCTTCGATGGGTTCAATAAAATTATCATAATCATTATAGAAAATAGCAAAATCAGCATACCAATTAGGTGTAAATTGTTGATAAATTCCAAAATCCCAGGACAATGAAGTCTCGGCTTTTAGGTTTTCGTTCGGAATAATCGGGAAATAGCTAAATTTTGCGCTAATAAAACGCTCCGTAACCGACGCCGCCCGGAAAGCACTTCCACTGGAAAACCGCAAAGTCGTTCCCTGCGATAAGGAGTAATTGATTCCCAGTTTGGGACAGAATTGATTTTCATTAAAATCAGTTTCGGGAATCTGATACATATCAAAACGTAAGCCAGGCGTTATGGTCAGATTTTTAATCGGATGCCATTCATCCTGAATATAAGGTGCTACAGAATATCCACGTCGTTTTCCAATAAATTTGGTATGTCCACCATCGGATTTGAGCTCGATACCAAAGGTGATATTATGCAAATGATGCGGCATCCAGTCATATTGAATTTCGGCACCCGTACCATTGGCTGGAAAGTAATCACCGGAATTTTTATATTGATCAGCATAAAGCGATGAGATGAAAGAAAATCGCATTTTTAATGCCGATATAGAGGAGATGGGTTTATTATACATGACATATGTATCAATTGTCCGAAATTGAATCTGCTTTCCACTCCACCAATAGGAAACATGTAATGGCTGATTGGGATTCTGCCATTCCACAAACTCCGCCCGATCCTCATAACTAAATCCGGCATACGTTGTGAATTTTGCACCATCGTTAAAAATAATATCAGATCGATAGCTCAAATTCCAGCGCTCGAAACTATTTTCTTCACGATAGCCAGTCGAAAAATGGCGATTAATTGTCGTCTGAAATCCCGCTTCTTCCACCTGCAACCGAAAAGGCCAGAGAATTGGTAAAAGTGCTATATATTGAAGCGCGGTGGGCATTTCATTAAATTTAAAAGTCTTCCCCAAGCCCACCTGCACCTGTTGATAGTGAAGCTGACGCTTACTCCATTCCCATTCCGAATAATGGGGTTTATCATAAGCGCCATACATGGCCCGGATTTTAATATCACCCTCATACGTTGGGGCACGGGAAATCACATTAATAATCCCGCCAAGGGCATTGGAACCATACAATGCCGAACCAGCCCCTTTAATCACTTCAATCTGATCCACATCCATGATGGGCAATAAATTCCAGTTGATTTCATTCGTGTCACTGATCATCAGGGGAACCCCATCAATCAACAACAGAACCCGGGACCCGATACCACGGGTATAGCCAGACGAGCCACGAATACTGATACTCCCTTCCACAAATTGAACCCCGGAGACATTTTCAAGGGCTTCATCCAATCGTAAAGGTGAACGCTGGATAATTTCGGAACTGGAAACGACACTAATGCTATGCGGTGTAATCGTGATATCCTGCCGACGCTTGCTGGCCGTAACCACCACCGGATTCATACCAATGACAGTTTCTTTTAAATCAATCGAAACAGTAATTGTTTTGCCGACCTGGACAACGACATTTTTTACCTCTTTTTTTTCATAGCCAATCATCGAGAATTTTAAAGTGTATCGCCCTTCAGGTACCTGTCGAATGATATAATTCCCCCGAAGATCAGCGCTGGCTCCTAATAAGGTTCCTTCAATTTGAACATTGGCACCTGGTAAGCCATCTTTTTTCTCGGCGGAGACCACTCGCCCGGTGATCGTTCCTCGCCCTTTTTGAGCATTGGCTGTATTTATAAAAAATAAAAAGATAATCAAAATTGCTGATATTTGCCGGAACAGATTCATTTTTATCATTTCAATCCTTTAAATAGAATATGTATTCCCTATAAAAATCATCTCAAAAGTAAGTCAGAGCATCGCTATTAATAAGTACGTCCAAAATCAGCGACGATATCAATATTGATATTCGTCGAATCAATGCCGTTTGATGCATTATAAAACTTGTCCGTTAACGTATCACCTTCACTAACCCAGATGCCATCGGGTTGCCAGGCACCTGGAAAAAGTGGCGGATCGTTCTGGAGCATATATTCACCAATCTTTTTAAAATCATAGGGTCCGCCATTCTTCCCTTTCCAAAAAACAGCAACATATTTGATATACCCTGAAGATATATTTAGTACATAATGAAGGGGGTAAGCCTTTTGGATGGTCGGAACGGTTAAATCCCAGCCCATGGCATAAAGGTAATCAATCACCCGTTCGGGCTTCATTGGAAAAGCAGCCAAAATTATCATCGCGGTATCATCACGAAAATCGCCTTGATAGGTTATTGTCCCTTTTACAAAAGATCCATAACGAATCATTCCAAAATCGGCACGCATGTCAATGCTGTCGACAACCATGACACCAGGGGCAATATCAACCACGGCTGGTTTAAACTCGTTGGGTTTATTATAAACGCCTAAAACATTCGATACGGTTTCAAAAGACCATTCTTCATCATGTTTCTTCCAAAGGATGGCCACCACATCATACGTCCCGGTGGGAAGCGGGAGTTCCCATTCAAGGGTGTCCTTATTTGTCAGATCATAATCAGGTGAAATATTAAGCGGTGTCGTTCGAATAATATCTGTCCATTTTTTGGGGGGGAAATCCGGCGCAACAACGGTAATCAATTCACCCGCAATATCCGGTCGTTTTCCTTTCAAAAAAACTTTACCCTTAATCACCGGGATGGGACCCAATCCATGGTCCATCGAACAATAAAAAAACATTCCAATTAAAACAATCGATAGTGGTATCGTAATTCTATAAAATTTTCTTTTCAATATAATCATTTTTTTGCCTGCTAAAATTGAAGGGATGTAGGACCATTGTGCAAAAGAAGCAGTGCCAAGTTGTCTGGTCCCACATCCCAGGAATGATGAATAAGTAGGATAAACCAAATAGAATTAGTCAGCCAGGATCATTTTCTTCAAATCACGGAAATCTTCACTTTCCATCAGGTAAAAATAAATTCCGGAGCCAACTTTTTGTCCGAAATCATTCTTCCCATTCCAAGTGAACTGATAGCGACCGGCTTCAAAATTCTGGCTGACCAGCGTCCTGATGTTTTGACCGAGGATGTTTAAAATACGAATTTTGACAAACGCTGCTCTGGGGACCTGAAAATCAATAACGGTTTCCGGATTAAACGGATTGGGGAAGTTTTGGCCCAATACGAAAGCTTTGGGACGGCCATTCAGTTCTTTCGATTTCACATTGGTTAAAAAGTTCTGTTTACTTAAAGCTTCGGTAACTGGTGTCGCGAAATCATTTAATATTTTATCGCCAAGTGAGGCATCCTGATTACCTGGCAAGAAGAAAATATTCGATTTATAAGTCAATGTATCGGCAATTCGATAACCCGTAATTTGAATTCCCATTTCACCATAAGATTTCATGTCGCCCGTAAACTTTGTTGTGTCCTTCTGAACTGTCGCGTCATCGAAATAGAAGAGTCGTTGACTGGCGCCAATAAATTCCACATCATTTACAGCTAAGATAGTCCCTTGAGTACCCGTCGCCATCATCCAGTTGAGTACGTTATGTTCTAAAGTATCCTGAATCGCCCTATCAGGTACGCCATCGATTGGAACCTCACGGTTATTTGTATTATGAAATTTCATGCCAATGGCGTTTTCGGACAAATCCCAGGTTTGGCGAATCAGACCAACTCCATAATTTTGAATAAATTCAATTCCGCCGGATGAATATTGAAGGAAATTGGGATAAAATTTAGAGGTCATCGGCTGATCTTTTTTAAATGGCGGCTGATCATACATAATTTTCAAATCATTTAAACTCCGTCGAATGACCCGAACCGGACCTTTCACCGCCATCACCCTGGTGGTAATAAATTTGTTTTCAGTTACGGTGAATTCAAGATTTGGCGGAAAAATACCTTCCAGATAATATTTCTGCCGATCGAGTATATCGACACCAGTACCTCCGCCCTGTGTTGTAACGCTAAAATAATCCATTATCCCTTTTGAATTAAAGCCCACCTCATAAAAGAGCGATTTGACAAAGTCTGCGGTTGCATCATAATCCATATAAGGAGCGAAATTATTCGGTTTTAAAGTTGACGAACGATAAATATAAATCCAGGCCACTTTCCCACGATTCGCCACCGTCGTATCATAAATTTCAATTTCATAACGAAAATAGGTTTTCGATTCCTCATCATCAATCCAGTTTCCCAGAGTCACTTTATCGCCAGCATCTTTAACCAGATAAGAAAGTTCATCAACTCCATCAATTAATCCATTATGAGTCACAAAATAGTTTGGTTTGACATCGCCGTCCATTTCATCAATCTGAAACGGAATTGCTTCCCAGGTTCCAGTCGCAGCACGAAAGGCAAATAGATGAATTTGAGTTGTTGGGATGTTTAATAATTCAGGAAAACCGGCAAAATTGGTTGTTCGCACTTCGTACGGTCGGTCCAGGTTTTTTTCCTGTAATACCTGTCCCAATACTATTTCGCTTGATAAAAATATACCGATCAGGAAGGCGAAAACACTAAAAAATTTGAATGTTTTTTTCATGCTTAATCCTCTCGATTTGAATTTATACTCCTGTTATTTAATGCCCCATTCGCGGGCTTTTTAAATTTTTAATTTGATGAATTCATCTTCACTGGTGATTTAAGGCGGTACCTTATCAAAATCGAGTACCACCTCCCTTCAATTTACGTGCCAAAAAATAAAATTGATGTCGCATCCATAACTTAACAGCAGATTATTTAACGAATTTTCAATAACCTGTGTTCCGAAATTATGTCATGATTTTTTATTAAAAAAACGAAAAATATTGGCATTTTTGCCAACAAATGAATGGTCAGCGCCAACAGGAGGTTAAATTATTAAACGCACAAACTTTATTTTTTAAGCAAAATTATTGATACAATTTTGGGAAAACCAGTCTCGTTAATGAGTTCAGGATTCCCGGTTCATCTTCAATGCCGGATCCTGAACCGGAATTTTTGAACTGGAAAACATCGCCTGAATTCAGGTATAGTTCAACGACGCGATGCATGTTATGGAGAAAAAATTTAAACGACAACAAAAATACCAGTCATTGAATACTGAGTATAAAGAATAAATATAAAAATAGAAATTAAGCCGGGGAAAGGTGCTTTATTTTTAGAACTACAGCGATTTGATATTGAGAATAAGGGCTAAATTGATGACTGGCCAAAAAAATTAAGGCGAATAATATTCAAAAGCTTTGCGGTAATGCGAAAAATGACGTGCTCAAGCCGAGATTACACGCGTTTTAGCAATTTTATCATGCCATCCCTGCTTGTTACGATCCCAGATGATCCAGAAAAATCCCAGCAACAGTGGAAGCGCAGAAAGAATATACCCGATAAATCTGATAACTACCGCCCGATCAGTTAATTCTGTTCCATCATTATTGACAATTTTAATTTTTAAAATCTTTTTCCCAATTGTCGCCCCATCAAATCGTGCCCACATAATAGTGTAATAGGCTAATCCACATAAAGATGAAAAAAGCAATTTCATGGCCTCAGCTTGCTGTTGAGGAAGAAATCCATTTCTAAAAACAAAAAATTGCAAAATATTTACAAATGCAGCAAAAATCAGTAAATCAATAACCGCGGCGACTAAACGCTTGCCAAAACCAATATTTTCCATCACATAACTCCTGATTGACACGCAATTGCCCTGAAAATTGGGGATGATTTATATAAAATATTAGCTTGTAAATTTATACAAACAGCAAAAAATCATTCCCGCACTAAAATAAAATCCCCACCGGGTTCTATTTTCATCATCGAACAATTGCCTAAAAAGAAATTTTATTAAACAAATTTATCGTGGATAATTTATTGAACACGTTTAAAAATACAAAAATAGGTCTTGTTTTCCAGGGTAATTTCAACGATACCACTTACCTGGTTTGCCTGGAGGGCGAAAATGGCTGTTTCAAACTTTTCGTTAAAATCACCTTTACGGAAAAAGCCCAAATCGCCTCCCTTGGGGGCTGTTGGATGAATTGATTTTAATTGAGCCATTTCTTCAAAAGTTTTGCCCGCCTTTAACTGATTCAATACATCTTCTGCATCTTGCCGGAATTCAAGCATGATAATTGAAGCCCGATTTTTTGGCCCCAACGCTTCATCCTTTGCCTCGGTAGTAGAAGCCGCCCAGATCCAGGCACTAAAGGCGACTTTCACCCATTTGCCCTGGCGTTCTAATTCAATCATTTCAGTCCCTTTTGAAATTTGGCCAATTACCGTCCCTTGCGGGGAAAGCCGTAAATTTTCCTTATCAGCTTTCAGAAAAATTGTCTTTTGACTATATGAAACAGAAATAGAAAAAAGAATTACCAAACATGATAAAATCGTTAACCAGATTACTTTTTTCATTACAAATTCTCCTCGTTTTGAATCTTTAAAATTGATAATTTAATATATATTCCCTCCGAAGCCGGCTATTTTTTAATTAAATAGCCTTTTCCAGACGCCTGTTTCTGATAAAGTTAATCGTTTTTTCGTAAGTGGGAATCGCCGTCCGTCCGCCAAGTTCAGTACATTTAAGCGCTGCTACCGCACTGGCGAATTTGATAATTTGGGGAAGTTTCCAATTTCTTAATAAGCCAAAAATAAACGCCCCATGAAATACATCGCCAGCGCCGGTGGTGTCAATGGCCGACACTTTAAAAGCGGGTTGATAATATGCCTGCCTAGAATCAGCAGCATAAGCTCCACCCGGGCCACAGGTTGCTACGGCTGCTTTGGCTCCCCATTTTAACAACTTTTGAACCGCCAGGTGTAAACTTGTTTTACCAAAAAATTGCTTGACAAATTTCTCTGAAACCACCGGAAAGTCAACCAAAGATAAGAACTTTTCCATCTGGAGGCGAACACTGCCAAAATCTGCCACTACCGGGATATTGCGTTTTCGGGCTTCACGGGCTATTTCAAGGGCGGCATCGGTTTCCCAGCCATCAATATGCAGAATTTTTGTATTTAATAGCCGTTCAGGCTCAAGTTCATGCGGAAGCAAATCATTCGCCGGGGCGCGATTCATTGCAATGGTACGCTTGCCGGTGGTCTGATCCACCCAGATATATGAACAAGGGGATTGGATCCGCGATGAAACAATCATATTGGAAGTATCCACCCCTTCCTGCGCCAGTTCCTCCTGCAGGAATCGACCTTCCAGATCGCTACCAATTTTACTGACAAGGGAAGTTCTGGCACCCAGCCGGGCCAGCGTAACCATCGCGGTAGCCACCGGGCCACCGCCTTGTTTCACCAGGCGATTTATCGTTATTTTTTCATCAGATTGCGGGTAGTATGGCAGCAGGCACAGGTAATCCAGCACACAGAGCCCAACGCCGATACAATCGAATCGCTTTCTTTCTTCAGTCTGAGGCATTTTCTCTATTCTTGACAAGTAGGATTTCAACTTCCATAGTTTTGAAAGGATGAATTTCAGCCGATACTTTTCTGGAAATTAAATTTGATTATCTTTTGTTATAATTTTGACATAAATTTACGATTAAGTATAAACATACCACAGGACTTAAAGGTTCCCGACCATAAATTGTGCAAATGTATCAACACGCTGGATTATTCTGCTTCCAAACTGGATAATCCATATTTTAATCACATCAATCCGTGTTAATTTGTTTTCGTGTCTTTAAGTCAACAAAATTCAAAATATTTAATTCATTTTCGATTCATTCGTTGTTCAACAATATCTAAGATTTTTCGCTCAGCAATTCTGGCTAAACTTAATAATTTATCGGCTTCGATCTGATGCGTATTCACAAAGTCCTGATCGATAATATTCGGCAGATTTATTTTTACATTAAAAAATGCACCCTCAGCGGCTGAACGGAGCATCAGGGCTGCCACGCCAATATCGCTCAGAGCATTTGCATTCCCATTTTCGGCTACCGGAATAATTTTTTCAAGCAATTCGACCCCCATTTGCATCACCGATAATGGAATTTTAACAGCCCCCTTATTCGCATCCTGAATAGCAGTTGCCCGTGCAGTTTTTTCCAATTCATTGCTTTTCGGGAGTGAAAATGCCGCCATAACGGCATTAAACGCCTCGGTATCACGATCTATGGCTTTTAAAAAGTTGTTTTTACTTTTTTGAGCTTCTTCAGCCAGTGGTTTTAAAATTTCCCAGACGGTTTCATATCCTTTTTTGCCAATAGTCAAATTGCACACCATCGCGGCAAGGGCTGCCCCCATGGCACCAGCAGTTGCAGAAACACTTCCGCCCCCTGGTGCCGGTGAATCCATCGACGTCTCATCCACGAATTTAGTAATCGACATCTGTGCCAGCGGGCCAAATGGCGGCGCCAGTCGATATTCGATTATTTTTTTCATGGGATCGAAGGGATTGATTTCATTTAATCCCATGGATTGAATGGCAAGATGAATTAACTCACTATCAGGCACACCGGCTGATTTTTCCTGTTTTCTTAAAAAATACCGGCCGGCTTCCAGCATAGCTTCCAATGGAATGAGTCCAATCAGTTCACTTCCCGTGACCCGTAATCCGAAAGCCGCGGCCTGCTGACAACACTCATCAAAAGCAAGGTGCGGTGGCGTGATTTTGGAATTGACCAGATTCATCGAAATCTGGGCGCGGCCATATTCGGGAATGTACCAGCCAACCGCTTTGACAGCCCGGAGTGTCCCCGGCTCTTTTATCGTATTACCGGCACTATCGCGCATTAAATTACCGTGTTCATCACGTTTTGCCCGGCCGGCTTCACGAATATTCAGCGCCACTTTATGCGCCAATTTTTGATCCCGTGTATTCAGATTAATATTATAGGCGATTAAAAATTCGCGCGCGCCGATCACCGTCGCCCCGGAACGTGCATTAAATTCAGCCGGCCCATAATCAGGTTTCCAGACCGGATCATTTAATCGCGCCGCCAATCCTTCGTATTCTCCTTTTCGAATATCCGCCAGATTGGTACGTTCCGGAACAGTCGCCGCAGCTTCATATAGAAATACTGGAATTTTCAACTCTTCCCCGACGCACTTTCCCAACAAGTGCGCCAATCGAACACATTCTTCCATGGTGATTCCGGCAACCGGTACCAGCGGACAAACATCCGTCGCCCCAATTCGGGGATGCGCCCCATGATGCTGGCGCATATCGATGAGTTCGCTGGCTGTTTTAATCGCCTCAAAAGCAGCCACAATTACGGTGTCGGGTGGACCAACGAACGTCATTACCGTACGATTCGTATCGGCGCCAGGATCCACATCCAACAATTTGACACCATTGGTATTTTCAATAGAACGCGCAATCGCATCAATAACCGATTTATTTCGCCCTTCACTAAAATTTGGAACACATTCAACAATCCCGGACATGACTATTCCCTTTTCAAAAAATGATATATGTCGAATCTCTCCTGGAATTTAACCTCAGATAAAATAGTGTAAACTGAATAAGTATCCCCTCAATATTTATTGGTAAATGACAATGGACGACAATTTTAACGTGTAAATCGTCAGGCGTGATACGTAATGCGTAAAATGTAAATTGAAAGTCCGCAATATAACCTGGAGATAGGATTATGTATCACGCATTACGTTTTACGCTTCACTTTAAATTTTTCAAAATAAAGGGCTTTAGTTTCCGCCCTGATTTATTGAGGGGATACCTGAATAAGTCCTGAAATTACATAAAATCATTTAGTTACAAATTGTAAACTGTAACCGATCACCGGGTGAAAGCAAACAATTTTCATTTTTTGTGTTCAGAGCAGCGGTGGATAAAGTCTGCCAGAATATCCTCAAGCCGACGGCGC
>DYKB01000198.1 GCA_020722815.1 Caldithrix sp.
AATCAATTTATCATCAATTTATCCCGCGAAGCGGGATACCAAAATTTTGCATTTTGATTTTTGAATTTTGAATTAAGTTAAGTATGGCACGACAATATCCTATCGAAAAATACCGAAATATCGGGATCATAGCTCATATCGACGCCGGAAAAACCACAACTACCGAGCGAATTTTGTTTTACACGGGAATTTCTCACAAGATTGGAGAAGTGCACGAGGGAGAGGCGACGATGGACTGGATGGAACAGGAGAAAGAGCGCGGCATCACAATCACCAGCGCCGCGACGACCTGTTTTTGGAAAGATTGCCAGATAAATATTATCGATACTCCGGGACATGTTGATTTTACGGTGGAAGTGGAAAGAAGTTTGCGCGTTTTGGATGGAGGAGTAGTGGTATTCGACGGAAAAGAAGGAGTTGAACCGCAATCAGAAACGGTTTGGCGGCAAGCCGATAAATACAATGTGCCGCGGTTATGCTTTATTAATAAAATTGATAAAGAAGGGGCTGATTTCAATTATTCTTTAAATTCAATTGTAAACCGGCTTAATCCGAACGCGGTTGCGGTGCAAATTCCAATCGGGCAGCGAAGCGACTTTTCAGGTGTGGTTGACTTGATGAAAATGAAGGCGGTTTATTTTGAAGGTGACAAAGGCGAGAAAGTTGTTGAAAAAGAAATACCGGCCGAGCTTGCGGATCAGGCCGGAGAATGGCGTGAAAAAATGATAGAAAAAATTGCCGAAACGGATGACGCGCTTACGGAAAAATTTTTAGGCGGCGAAAAAATATCCGTTGAAGAATTGCAAAAAGCGCTGCGCAAAGCGGTAATCAATGGGAAATTATTTCCCGTTTATTGCGGGACAGCTCTCAAAAACAAGGGGGTGCAGCCGGTGCTTGACGGAGTAGTTGATTATTTGCCGTCGCCAATTGATATACCGCCGGCTAAAGGAATCGATCCAAAAACTGACGAGGAAATTGAAATAAAAGCGGATGATGGCGAAAAATTCGCGGCCCTGGCCTTTAAAGTGGCAGCCGATCCGTTTGTCGGGCAACTCACTTTTTTTCGGGTATATTCTGGAACGATAAAAGCCGGATCATATGTTTTAAATTCCACCAAAAATGAAAAAGAAAGAATTGGTCGGATTCTTCAGATGCATGCCAATCACCGCGAAGAAATGCAGGAGATTTATTCCGGCGGAATCGGAGCGCTGGTGGGGATGAAATACACGACTACGGGCGACACGCTTTGTGATCCGGAAAGGCCGGTTATTCTTGAATCAATTTCGTTTCCGGAACCAGTCATTTCAATCGCCATTGAACCAAAAACCAAAGCAGATCAGGAAAAAATGGGTATGGCGCTTAAAAAATTAGCTGAAGAAGATCCAACTTTTCGAATCCGGTCTGACGAAGAAACGGGGCAAATGATTATTTCCGGAATGGGAGAATTGCATCTTGATATCATTGTTGACCGAATGAAGCGTGAATTTAAAGTAGAAGCCAATGTCGGCCGGCCGCAGGTGGCTTATCGCGAGACGATCAGGCAAACGGCTGAAGCGGAAGGAAAATATATCCGCCAGTCGGGCGGACGGGGACAATACGGCCATTGCTGGCTGCGGGTTGAGCCGCTCGAGCCTGGCGCCGGTTTTGAGTTTGTGAACGAAATTAAAGGAGGAGTCATTCCTCAAGAATTTATTCCTCCGATTGAAAAAGGAGTAAAGGAGGCGCTGGAAAACGGAGTAGTGGCTGGTTATCCTTTAGTTGACATAAAAGTGGCCGTCTATGACGGATCCTTTCATGATGTTGATTCTTCGGAAGCGGCTTTCAAAATAGCCGGTTCGATTGCCGTGCAGGAAGCCGTGAAAAGAGCTAATCCCGTTATCCTTGAGCCGATTATGAAAGTAGAGGTTATCACGCCGGAAAATTTTATGGGCGATATAGTCGGCGATCTGAATTCTAAACGCGGCCAGATTCAGGAAATGGAAGATCGCGGAGAAGGAAACGCGCGGGTGAAAGTTATAAAATCCATTGTTCCTCTGGCTTCGATGTTTGGCTATGCGACCCAACTTCGCTCAATATCCCAGGGCCGAGCGAATTACTCGATGGAATTTGATCATTACGAAGAAGTGCCGCGGAATGTGGCGGAGGAAATTAAAACAGGCGGCAAAAAATAATCTTTACGAATTACCTGCCCGAAATGCCTCGCCCGCCAG
>DYKB01000041.1 GCA_020722815.1 Caldithrix sp.
TAAATAGGCATTCCCACGCCGGAGCATGGGAACGAGACAAATTGATTGAAGTGATTCATAAAATCAGAACCTCGTTCCCACGCTCCGGCGTGGGAATGCATCCCCGGTCGCTTCGCGATAAGTAATATATTATTTATCAACTTAACCAGCCAGCAGTATGCTGTTTTCAGAACGTGAAACGTTAATAAGGCATTCCCACGCCGGAGCGTGGGAACGAGACATACGCGATGTAAATTCCAGCCAGGCGCCAAAAGCCAGCGGCCACCAGCCAAAAAAGCCCCTTCTAAACGAACTCATCCTTTAATGATTCAGGCAATGTTGAACGAGTGGGCTGTTTCACCAATGGTCCGACTTTAAGCGCCGGTACCTGTTCGGCATAAGAGGGGACATTTTCATTCTGATAAAAAATCCCAATTGGAATCCGCTCCCCCCACTCATGTGCCCGCTTGAAAGCCTCAGATAAATCCGCCGTGCTGTAATTGGATTCATCTTGCAATTTATAAACCCGTTCCTGATACCACTGATAGGAATAGAATTTATTAAAACTGACGCAGGGTTGAAAAACATCCACCATGCTATAGCCCCGGTGATTCAATGCCTGTTCAATTAACCAGGCCAGATGATTTATATCACCGGCAAAACCCCGTGAAACAAAGGTCGCACCTGCCGCCAATGCCACCGCAATGGGATTAAACGCCTCTTCAATGGAACCCCCCGGCGATGTTTTCGTCACAAAGCCTTTGGAACTCGTTGGGGAGTACTGCCCTTTTGTCAGACCATAAACGCGATTGTCCTGATAGATATCGACAAATTGGACATTTCGGCGAATCGCATGCAATAAATGATTACCTCCCATGCTGAAACCATCGCCATCACCATGGGTGATAACCACTTTTAAGGAATGATTGGCCAGATGCGCACCGGTTGCCGCGGCCAACGCCCGGCCATGTAAAGTATGTAAGCCGTTAGCACGGGTGTAGTCTGGCAATTTACTACCACAGCCAATACCAGAAACGATTAAAACTTCGTGGGGGGCAATATTCTGATTCGCCAATGCCAACTTGAGCGCATTCCAGATACCAAAATTGCCACAACCCGGACACCAGGTAGGCTTTACCGGACTTAAATAATCTTTGACTTCGACCATGTTATCCTCATCTATAAAAAAATGATATAGCGAATATTTTACTAAAGTACACTTTTGGGGTTACTTTGAACCACCCACTTTTAAACCAAGCTAAATACCCTCACCCCAACCCTCTCCCGGAGGGAGAGGGCGTAGCGATTTCCTCTCCCTCCGGGAGAGGGCGTAGCGATTTCCTCTCCCTCCGGGAGAGGGCGTAGCGATTTCCTCTCCCTCCGGGAGAGGGCGTAGCGATTTCCTCTCCCTCCGGGAGAGGGCGTAGCGATTTCCTCTCCCTCCGGGAGAGGGTTAGGGTGAGGGTTGGTTTTACCAAATATAAAAATTAAAAAAAGTCAATCAGCTTTTCTCATAATTTCGAATAATAAATTCAGGCGAAAATGGACGACCATCAAACTTTAAAATTCGGCGATTTACCAAAATCCCTGTTTTCATTCGAATTAAATCAGCTAATTGACCGGTTGAATTCCCTTCTACGGCAATTAATTCATTGGCTTTTTCCAACAAGGGTTGTGCTTTTTGCACCGGAAATGGCCAGATATCCACCAAATGAAGGACATTTACCTGATTGGGTTGTTTTTCATTCAATTGATTCATCGCTTCCAGCGCCGGTTGAAGGGTGGAACCCCAACAAATAAAAGTAACCTTCGCCTTCTCGGGTCCATAATATTGCGGCGCTTCCATATCGCCCTCAGCCAGTTCCAATTTACGCATGCGTTTTAATTGCATCCGGGTACGAAGCTCGGCATCCTCCGTGATGATACCAAATTCAGTATGCTCATTTGTGGAAGCATTAAAAATCGCATGGGGATGGCCTGGCAACGCGCGTGGCGAAATACCATCGTCGGTCAGTGCATAACGTTTGTAAGGTTCTTTTAAATTATTAAGCGCTTCATCTGACAGTAACTTGCCACGATCAATTTCGATTGATTTAAAATCAATCTCATCCTTTTCCAACGTGACAAGTGAATTGGCCAGATAAGCATCGGTCAGGATAAAAACAGGTGTCTGATATTTATCTGCCAGATTAAAAGCGCGTACGCCAGCTTCAAAACATTGCTGCACATTGCCCGGCGCCAGAACAAGCCGTGCAAATTCACCCTGTGAGGCATAAATAACAAATAATAGATCTGGTTGTTCGGTTCGGGTAGCCAGCCCCGTAGCGGGACCAGGTCGTTGCGCATCGACGATAACGACAGGCGTTTCGGTCATGCCGGCCATGCCCAATGCTTCTACCATCAACGAAAAACCACCACCAGAGGTTGGAACAATCGCACGGGCACCGGCATGGGCCGCTCCGATTGCCATATTCAGGGCAGCGATTTCATCTTCCGTTTGTTTGGAAACGATGCCATATTTATCCGCATGAGCCGTAAGCCATTGAAAAATCGATGTTCCAGGCGTCATGGGATAGGCAGAAGTAAAATTACAGCCACTGGCCAGGGCTCCCAGGCTAATCGCTTCATTTCCGGACATCACCATCAGTTTTGGTCCACCGGTTGGTTTTAATTTCCAGGGAAATTTTTCACTAAATTGCGAAATAATGAACTGATGTGCGGCTTCTGTGACTTTGATATTCAATTGTACCAGGCTTTCACCTTTTTTCTTAAAATTATCTTTGACAACAGATTCAATAAATTCAAGTGGGAAATGCATTAATCCAGCCGCGGCCCCCAGCATCGCCGTATTGGCCATAATTTTGCTCCCCCCCACACTTTTCATTATTTCGTCAATTGGGATGGGAACCGGAAGTATTTGATCTTTTTCAAGCGCTTTTGCATCTATTTTGAAATTAGCATCATAAATGATCGCCGCCCCTGGCACCAGTTGCGATCGATGAATTTCGATACTTTCGGCTGTCAGGGCAATGAGTAGTTGGACGGGTTCAGTCCAACTGGTAATCGGGTGATCAGAAATTTTGGTGAGATTAAAATTATGTCCTCCCCGGATGCGGGAACGATGGTCAGGAACGCTGAAAATATGCAGTCCGGCCCTGGCCAGCGCTTTACAAAAACCCGCACTACTGGATTCGACCCCCTGTCCGGCATCTCCCCCAATAATGACTGTCAGATTATTAACTGGCATGAGTTGCTCCACCTGTTAAATGTGAAAGGAAAAGCTGGAAAACGATAATATGATGAAAATTCATGGTTTATCCATTTCCCAGCCTGTCGTGTTCCAAAACGCTACAAAATCTTATTCCGCTTCAAACTGGCTTTTATCCGCGCCACAAACTGGACATACCCAATCATCCGGAATATCTTCAAATGCGGTACCGGGTTCAATCCCACTGTCTGGATCGCCTTTTTGGGGATCATAAACATAGCCACAAACGACACAAACATACTTTTTCATAGGTTACTCCCTTTTTAAAGGTTACTCGTTATTGATGGTTTATAGAAAGCTTTTTAAAAATTGTCTATATTTTAAAAGGATATTTCAAACAAAAAAACGATTTAAGAACAAAGATTAATGATTTTTGATTGATGAAGGCGAACAAGTCGTTATTTAATCCAATTTTGTAGATAATCATAAATCCTTCGCAAATCATCATTCGTTAATCGCTGTTCCAAAATCAAAATCCCAAACACATCCATCATGAATCCACTGGTTCTCAGGCCGGATATTTGCCTTCAATAAAATCCCGGAGATACCGATTTTCAGCATGGATTTCCTTGATCTGTTTCTTCACCACATCTCCGATGGAGATAATACCGGCCAATCGCTTATTTTCAAGAACAGGTAAATGGCGAATCCGATTTTCGGTCATAATTGCCATGACATATTCCAGATCGTCATCCGGTGTGCCAATGATCAAATTCGTCGTCATCACGCCTTTTACCTTGATCCGACGGATTTTTTCACAATCCTTCAGCAATTCCATCAAAACATCCCGCGGGGAAATGATTCCGACAATGGCACCACTTTCATTTAAAACGAGTAGCGATCCCACCTTATTTTTCGCGAAAATCTGGAGTGCTTCAAAAATTGTTTCTTCTTCTTGAATGGTAACAACCTGTGTTCCTTTTGCGGCTAAAATATCTTTCACTTTCATGATTAAGAGCCTCCGATTATAAATTGAAATTATTGATAAAATTATTATTGGTCATGATCGAAAAAAGCCGTCTTTCAGAAATTATTATCCTAAAACTGCACCTGATAACCCAGCCAAAGGAGTAATATTATCATCAATAGATGCAAAACCCACCAGCCGATACGCCATCGAACAAAATATTTTATCCTCATAGAATACTCCTGAGATAGATTCCAATCCTGTAGACCACTGCAAAATAGATAAAATGTCGAATCCACCAGTATGCCGTGAACATGCGACCCAGTCCGGCAGGGTAATAGTACGCCAAAAGACTCTGTCCCATCCACATTTTCGGCAAAGAGATAAAAATATAAGGCAGGGCCGTCTTGATGAAAAGAGATGGCAGCGTTAATGGATTCGGTAAGTTCATCAAACTCATTTGTCCCATCGTGATCGCCCCGATTACCACGCTGAAACCATTTATCAGATAGGCTAAAATGACCGTTTTTTTGAAGAGAAATAAACAGGGAACTAAAATAACATTGAGTAATCCCAAAATATAGGGTATTAAAAATGCGGGATTTTGAGGTTCACCCACGATGAATGAAGGTGCATGGATTTTCAGATGTAATAGCCAGCCGCCCAAGGAAATAAACCAGAGCGAAAGCAGCGGCTTGCGAATTTTCAGATCGACAACCATATTTTATCCCCAATCAGTTAAAATCAAAGCAAAAAAATACAATCAGGTCATTTTTTGTCTTTTTCATCGACTTTCAGACTTTTCACCCAGGCTTCGATGGCCTTGATTTCAGCTTCTTTTAATGGAGGGGCATCAATCGGCATTCGGGATTCGATAATGCCGTTAGCGCCACGAATTTTCATGAGTAAATAACTTTTTTCAGGGACTTTCGTGTCCACGATTTTAAGCGAATCGATTTGCAGACTCTTGACGTTGACCGTGGCGGCTGTAAATTTATCGGCTTCCAGATTCAATTTCTTTTTCGGAAATTGTCCTTTATGACAGCCAGAAGTGGCACAATTTTGTTCAAAAATTTTGGCGACTTGCCAGGTTAATTTCTGCTGTTCAGGCGTAAGTTTTTTTTCTTCCGCGGTTAAAAACGTAAAAGAATAGGTAGAAAATGTAATCAGGATGATCAAAATTCCCATAGATTTTGACATGATAACCTCCCGCAATTTAATTATTTTTCGCACCTTTATTGATCCAGTTTTTAATTAACTGGATCGATTCCAGACTCAATCCCCCGGAAGGTGGCATTTTCGAACCAAACGATTGTTTTCCTTCAAGTTTGACCACCAGATAGCTCTTTGTCGCATCACCAGGAAGAACGCGTGTTTTCCCTTTGTCCTGAGTCGATGCAATATTGACGAGATGCATATAAGCTTTACCGACTGTCAAATCAAGTCCGCCACTGGCAACGACATCGTGACAACCAGCAACCAGGCAATTTCCAGAAAAAAGCGGTTGAATATCCGCAACAAAAGATGGATCATCTTTTACATTTGAATTCGGCTCAGTGGGATTTTGGCTGTCTTTGCGACAATTTGCCATAAAAATAAATATCATAATTATGGCAAAAAATCCAGTAAAAATTTTTTTAAACATAATTTTTTTACCTTTCTGCTTCTATCGAAGAATGATGAGATTCTTCATTTAGAATGACAAATTTTAGCCGGAGACGCACCATCATAAGATATTTCTCCTACTGCATTTGCTCAGGTAATTTATTATGAAAAAAATTCTTGTTCAACGGATTTCTGGTTCGCGATGCTAGTGATTTTGCTTGTAAGTTCGGTTCTAGTTCACTAATATTGCCTTCATAACCCACAGCTATCATGACAAACGGCTCGAATTCAATCGGCAAGGAAAATTCCGCCTTTAAAATTTGTGGAGAAAATCCAGCCATGGGACGGGCAACGAGATTCAATTCAGTCGCCTGAAGTAAGATGAGCTGCGTTGCCATTCCCAGATCAAACAGATAATAATTCCGATTTTCGCTGAGTTGACAATCCAAATCCGGCTTTGAAAAGCCCACAATCAGTAAAGGTGCTGTTTGAGCCCATGAATTGCCTTTCGAGAGTGCCTTACGTCCTTTCTCCAGGGCGATTTCATCGGTCAGGAATAAAAATCGCCAGGGTTGATTATTAAAACAGGAAGCCGAAAGCTGGGCGGCCTGCATTAATTTATCAATTATTTCAGCATTCAATTCCCTGCTAGCGATGGCACGGGTTGCTTTTCGCTGATGCAGTAAGTCTAAAAAATTTTCAACCATTTTTACTCTTTAAAAAAAAAAGATGAAGCGGGTTGCACCGCCTCATCGTGAATGACAATAAATTTAGAATTTTTTGAACTTATCTTTGGCGGCATTACAAACCGGGCAATTATCCGGTGGTTCGCCAATTTTGGTATAGCCACAAACCGGACAGATATAAATATCTTCCGATCCGATATCTTTGCCCTTTTCAACTTGCGCTTTTGCTTGCTGGTAATAATCTGCATGGATTTTTTCGGCTTCCATAGCAAAATGAATGGATTTTTCCGCACCTTTTTCGCCCTGCAGTTTGGCGATGGCATCATAAGCCGGATACATTTCATCCACTTCAAAATTTTCACCATTGATTCCGGTCTGTAAATTTTCAACAGTTTTGCCTAAATAACCCAGATTCCGGGCATGATTAATTGCATGTACCTGTTCAGCATAAGAAGTCGCTTCAAATAATCGCGCCACATTGGGAAAACCTTCTTTTTTAGCAATTTCAGCAAACGCCATATACTTCATGTGTGCCTGAGATTCGCCGGCAAATGCATCGCCGAGTGAATTCTTGGTCATTTGTTTCATGTGAGTCTCCAGATGAAAGTTTAGTATCATATATAATATGAATTAGTAATCACTTTTTTGCTACCGAACACTTTTTATTCGAGTCTGTCTGAAAACACTTTTTTGTAGGGCAAATTACCAATTTGCCCTGCATCGGGCTTGTATCAGGCACCCGATTCGGACAAATTAACAATTTTTCCTACAATTTCGGACAGACACTCCTTCGTATGATTAACCTTTCGCTTTTTGGAAGCGGGCATCAACATCTTTCCAGTTGATAATTTTAAAAATATTTTCGACAAATTCAGCACGACGGTTTTGATATTTTAAATAATAGGCATGTTCCCAGACATCAATCACCAGCAGCGGAATAGCTCCCCAGACTGTTAAATCCTGGTGCTTTTCCGCTTGCAGAATGACGAGCTTCTGGAAAACCGTTTGATACGCGAGAACTCCCCAGCCACTCGCTTCAACGGCATTTGTCGCAGCTATCATTTGGGCTTTAAATTTGGCGAAAGTACCGAAATCCCGTTGGATGGCGGCTGCCAATGGCCCGGCAGGCTCTCCCCCACCTTGGGGCGAAAGATTTTGCCAAAAAATGGCGTGCAGAATATGACCCGAACCATGAAAAGCAACTTCACGTTCCCAATGTTTGACCAACGCAAAATCACTTTTTTCGCGCGCTTCAGCCAGCGCCTGTTCGGCTTTATTCAGACCACTAACGTAGGCCGCATGGTGCTTTCCATGATGCAAACGCAACGTTTGTTCATCAATGACAGGTTCGAGGGCGTTATAAGGATATGGTAATTCAGGGAGCTGGTGCACCCCAGCAACAACAGGCGTAGTTTGAATATTCTTTTTATCATCAGAAAATTCTGACGCCGACGAGAGCGTACTGCCAAAAAACAGGGCACTGCTTCCAATTCCGATATGTTTTAAAAATTCTCTTCGACGGGTTGACATATTAGACCTCCTTTTGCTTTTTGGAGCCAAAAATTTACTGTTTTGCTACCTTACACTTTTTAATAAGGCAAAACCTGGCTTCACTTTCCGTCACCACCAGGAGAAGTAAAATCTACGCCCTCCCCCGTTTGTCATAGGCAGGCTGAAATAGTTTTCGGATTTTTCTTTAGTCATCTAAATGCCCTCACTCCCTTGAAGAGAGGGCTCGGCTGCAGGCAAAGAGCGAAAACGACTTTGGCGCTCGTTTAATATAAATGTCAGGTACCTCAAAAAACTTATTTTAAGTTTTTTAACCTTAGTAGCCATCGATTTCCTCAATTCTTCAACCTTATTACCACATTTTCATAAACAATAAAGTAATAAGATTGTGTTTTAGGGATTGCCGGGGCTACTAAGGTTATCAACCAATAGTGTTCGGCATACTTTTTGAATTGTACCTTAAAATTAATTAAATTAATAAATTAAGTGCGATATAACCTAAGCACCGATAACACTCATTCCCGCATCTTTACTCGATAAAAACATTCGAGTACAAGTTTGGCGGGAATCCATCTTCTTGGAAATAATGGATGCCCGATAAAAACATTCGGGCATGACTCGTCGCTCTATTTTGTAGAAATAGAAACTAATTTCATGAGCGTGCCGAACACTATTGGTTATCAACGCGAAAATAAGGTTGAAAAAACTAAACAATTTTTAAAAAGGATTAAGCTTTCCAGAGGCCATGCAAATTGCAATATTCACGGGCACTTACCTTATTCGCCGTAATTTCAAAAGTTGCAATTGGTTGTTCGCCTGGTTTCAGAAACTTGCGATAGATTTTGCCATCAGCCAGCAATTCAATAAATTGGATGAAATGTTTTTCTTCCATGGGATGAAGAACACCACCAACTTTCACCGTCACCTTTGAGCCAGATTTTTCAATCACTGGCACATGTTTTTCTTTCGAAGCATCAACCGTATTTTCGGTTAAAAGCGTCATGTCTTTTCCACAGCAAACCAACGTTCCATGGCCAGCACCAACTACTTCGACGATATTTCCGCAAACTTCGCATTTATAAATTTGCATTAATTGAACCATTTTACACCTCCTGATATAAATGAATATTACGATGATGGGTTAATTGTTTTATTTAGAAGGAAATAATATCAAAACCTTTCTCAAGATATTGACGCATACCCGGATGACCCGACATGTCCTCTCCCAATACGAGGTTTTGCGCTATTGCGGCTTGAAGCGAGCCCATTTTTGCCGCACACGCTTTACAGACACAATCAATTAATTTTTTTTCTTTAACTTGTTGATAGAGATTGGCAAACGGTTTGGTGGGATCAGCCAGTTCCTGAACTAATTTGGTCGCACTCCCTTCGATAATAACTTTCACTTCATGACCTTGGGCATTTAAATCCAATGCATTTAACAAGACATGGACAAAACACATTGGATCCCCATTAAACGCAAACAGGGCAATTTTTTTCATATTCACTCCAATTATTTTTATTCTTTATGAAAAAAAAGGCAGTTTTACGAAAATCAATCTACCGCCGGATTTTCAATTATCAAAATTTTATCAGCCCCATCTGGAACAATTTCAAAAGGGATGACATAACGAACTGAGCGAATGTAACATAAACTTTGAGCAGCGTCTTCACAATAGTAATAAAGTAAATCAAGAGTAAATGCCCCATCGCCGGCATTGGATAACGTTTGAACCGGTAGCATGAATTCAGTGGATGGTATCTCAATAACTTGAATCTGTTCCTGGAACTCGTAGCTTAGCAATGGGACTTCGATAGTGATAAGATATTTCAAAGGTGAACCCGGATTAAATTTTTGTCCGGATTTAAGTTCAATTTTCACCATCAGTTGAATTGTTTGATCCGGCTTTAATTTTTGAACAGGTAGCTCAATTGTTGGCGCATCTGCCAGAAGAAGCCATTCATCAGTATCAGATTCTACTTTAGCAACAGATTCAACTTTTTCCAGGCCATGAATACCAAGTGTTTCAACTTTTCCTGTTTTTAAATCCAGAATTCGGATGAGATGATTATTCGTATCGGCGATATACAATTTTCCATTCAGAACAGCCAGCCCGGAAGGTTCATAAAATTGCGGTTTCTGACCATCCAGATAGCCCCGACCGTTTCCGGCAAAAGTTTTGGTGATTTGGATTTTTGGATCAATGATCTTGATTTTATGATTATAAGTATCAGCCAGGTAAAGCAATTTATCATAAAAAAGGATTCCCAATGGATGTTGCAATCTCACAGCATTCCCCTGGCCATCTTTATCGCCGAACTCGAATAAATCTCCACCGGCAAGGGTTGAAACCTGTCCCGTTTTAAGATTAATTTGCCGAACAGAACTGATTTCACTATCAGCGATATACAGATTTTCACCATCACCCGTAATTCCACTGGGTTGGGCAAAAGCAGCCGTCGATCGGTCGCCATCGATCCGCGCTTCCTGCCCGGTTCCGGCAAATGGCGCAACCCAATTGGATTTTAAATCCAAAGTCCAGATTTGATGCGGCCCGGCCATGGCAATATAACAGGTATTATCCTGAATAAAAAGGTCCCAGGGAGAATTCAATGCAGTCGATTTTCCTGGTCCCGCATGATTAAAATGACTTGCCTGCATACCAATACCTGCCACTGTTTCCACCGTCCGGGCTTTTAAATTAATTTTCCGAATTGCGTGATTTTCGGTATCGGCGACATAGAGCGTATCCTGATGAAACGCCATTCCCTGAGGTCGAAAAAAAGTGGCGTCTTCAAAACTGCCGTCATCAAAACCAGGCGTTCCATTACCAATCACATCGAGGATTTTACCAGTCGCATTCACCACGAGAAATCGATGATTATTTGAATCGGAGATAATGAGCTTTTCAGAATCTGGCAGAGCAACTATTTTACCGGGATAATTTAACGAACGTGGTGCTATGAAATTTCTTTCTAAATCTATTTGAAGTGGCGAATTATTCAGCTTGCCTGCCAGACGATAATATTCGAGACTCGTACCAATCGCCCAATCCAGTGCATCCCGATTGCCTTCACCTGGAAACATGCCTATCAAATATCCGTCCGGATCAATCAATACCAGCGTCGGCCAGGCGCGAACACGATATGCACTCCAAATTTGATGATTATCATCGAGAATGACGGGATGTTCAATCTCATACCGCAAAATGGCATTTCGGACATTTTCAATTTCGGTTTCATTATCAAATTTGGCAGAATGCACGCCAATGACCATCAAAGGCTGATCGGCATATTTCTGCTCCAGATATTTCAGATCAGGCAACACATGCATGCAATTAATACAGCAGTAAGTCCAGAAATCCAGCAAAATCATTTTCCCTTTCAGCGACTGTATGGAAAGGGGTTTGCTGGTATTCAACCATTGAAAATTCGCCGGAAACTCGGGGGCATGTACTGCCTGATCCCGAATCTCCCGCATTCTTTTTTCAATCTGATTTTTATATTCTTTTTCCTGATCTTTCATAGCCGGTTGAGCACAAGCAATTAATGCTAAAAGTATTAATATGATGGTTAAATTTCGCATTTATTTAAAAAATCAACCTATTTTACAATTTTTTTAACAAAAGTGTGATATTCCATATCAGCCTTCTCTATCCCTAAAAATTCATGACCCGTCATCTGACACCAGTTCGGCATATCAGACGTAATCCCTTCGTCATCGGCGATTACCTCCAGAATCTGGCCATTGGCCATTTTTTGAACCTGCTCCGCCGTTTTGATGATCGGCACGGGGCAATAAAGTCCCACACAATCAATCGTTATATCCGCTTTCATTCAATTACCTATATAAACAGTGTAAAATTGCTCTGTTTTGCATCAGCCAAAAAAGAAGTGACACCGGCAATTCGATCAACTTCCGGAATCAGCGTCTCTCTGGTAATGCCCATTATTTCCATACTCGTGGTACAGGCCGTAAATTCAACTCCCAGCGTTCTGGCGGAAATCATCAATTCCCGCAATGAAGGGACTTTCGATCTTTTCATTAATTTTTTCAACATGACCGGGCCAAGTCCCAAAAAATTCATTTGCGATAGCGTGCGTTTATCTGGTCCCGGCCGCAGCATCCATCCAAACAGTCGTTTCATCCAGTACATTTTGCTGGATTTTGCGCCTTCCTTCTGGATTAATTTCAATCCCCAGAAGGTAAAAAACATACTGACTTTCATTCCTGAAGCGGCGGCACCGGTGGCAATGATAAAACTGGCCAGTAATTTATCCAAATCGCCGCTAAAAATCACGAGTGATACTTTATTTTTATCGGCCATGGTTATTCATGATCTTCTTCTAATTCATCATCCGTTTTCAGTTCTGTCGGAAAAGGGAGCCCTTTAGTTTGATAATAATTCGCCAGCGCACGACGAAGTGCCTGTTCCGCCAAAACTGAACAATGCCGCTTGACCTTAGGTAATCCCCCCAACGCTTTAGTTACCGCCTCGTTGGTGAATTTTAACGCCTCATGAATCGATTTACCCTTAATCAATTCCGTTGCCATGCTGCTGGATGCAATCGCAGCACCACAGCCAAAGGTTTTAAATTTTGCTTCGACAATAATTTCATTCTCTATCTTAATGAACATTTGCATGATATCGCCACAGGCGGGATTGCCGACGGTTCCAATTCCGTCGGCATTTTCAATTTCGCCAACATTCCGGGGATTCATAAAATGATCCATAACAGTATCTGAATAGGGTGTTTCCATAAAATAATCCTTTTTATCACATCAATTTGTAAAAATTCAAATTTTTTATTTCTTATATAAGGGAGACATGGCCCGAAGTCGTTCAATAATGGGCGGTAACTTCTCTATTAACAGGTCAATATCAGCTTCGGTATTATCAATTCCCAATGAAAATAAAATCGTTCCATTCGCAATAGCATGCGAAATTCCGATCGCGGTAAGGACATGCGATGCTTTGAGCGCTTTCGAAGTACAGGCTGAACCACTGGAAGCAATAATATTACTCATCCCCAGAAATAGCAGAATGGATTCACCTTCAATAAATTCGAACCCGTAACTGACGTTATTCGGCAATCGCCGTTCAGGATGACCATGTAAATAGACATGCGAAATTTTGGCTGGAATCGCGTTGATGAGTTTATCCCGAAGTGCCAATAATTTATTAAATCGTGATTCCATTTCATTTTGTGCTAATGTCGCGGCTGTTCCCATCCCCACGATGGCAGCCACATTTTCGGTGCCAGCGCGACGGCCACCTTCCTGAATTCCCCCATCAATGAGGGGCATAATTCGGCGACCTTTTTTAACATAGAGTGCCGCTGCACCCTGTGGGCCATAAAATGTCTGCGCTGAAAGACTGAGAAAATCGACATCGAATTTTTTAACATCCACGGGCAAAACACCCACTGTTTGAATCGCATCGGTATGAAATAAAACGCCTTTTTCATGAGCAATCGCCGCAATTTTTTCGATTGGCTCAATAGTCCCCACTTCATTATTGGCATGTTGTATTGATATCAAAATGGTTTGATGGGTGATCGCGGCTTTTATCGCTTCCGAATCGACCAGACCATATTTATCGACCGGAATTAAAGTTACCTGAAAACCCATTTTTTCCAGTGATCGTGCGGCGTGTAAAACTGAAAAATGTTCAATTGCCGATAAAATCAGGTGCTTGCCTTTTTGCTGATTGGCGAAAGCGACACCTTTAATTGCAAAATTATTTGCCTCACTTCCTGATGCTGTAAAAACAATTTCTTCTGGCGATGCCTTAATCAGGGTGGCGACCTTTTCACGGGCTTCTTCAACCGCTTTTTTGACTTTTTGTCCAACCCCATGAACACTGGAAGGATTTCCAATTATTTCCTGATAGAAAGGTTCCATGCTGGCAATGACTTCAGGCAATAACGGCGTCGCTGCCGCATGATCAAAATTTATAATTCTCGACATAAAAAACTCACTTATTTGCTCTATTTTGTATAAAAGTAATCGCGCGAAGCGGTCGACAATCTTTCGGGCAGACCTTCACGCAAACGGCATGTTTATCACATGCAAAAACCCCTTTTTCACTGGTGCTATAGGCCAGGCGTTTTTCGGTATTTTCGTCACGCGGGTCAAATAATTGACGATAAATCTGGATCGAAATCGCCGGCCCGATAAATTCAGGTTCTTCATCAATTTTGGGGCAACCCGCAAAACACACAGCACATTTAATACAATCTGCCGAACGATTTAACTGATCAAGCTGCATTTTATTAAGTGTTTCAGCATAATTCAGTCGTTCATCTGGTAACTCCTTTTCACGAACCAGCCAGGGCATGGTTTTTTCAATGGCCTGCCAGAAGGGACGCTTATCCACCACCAGATCTTTAATAACCCCAAAATGCGTCAAAGGTTCGATGTAAATCGCTTCCCGTTCCTGCAAAATATCAGTGACCTGTGTTTTGCAAGCCAGTCGCGGAATCCCATTGACGGTAACGGCACAGGTTCCACAAATTGCCCCGCGGCAGGAGAAACGATAGGCCAAAGTTGCATCTTGTTCATCATGTATCTGATGGAGAACGGCCAGAATTGACATCCCCGTTTCCAGTTGAACCGAATAATCCACCAGATGACCGGATTTATCCTTTTCTGGATTATAACGAAAAATCTTGACTGGTATATTCATCGGCACCGACTCCCTCGTGAGTACTTTATATGCTTACATTTTTGGAGTTATTTTAAAAAAATAAAGTCACTATTTAGTGTTTGTCCGCAAACGCATCCGGTACTGTCATTGCGAGGAGCGTTTTGTGCGACGAAGCAATCTCCGCTGTTTAACGATGGGATTGCGAGCCTAAAAAACAGGCTGCGGCAAAAAACGCCTCGCCATGACAGTGCTTTGGATTTTCGGACAGACTTTATTTAAAGGACATTAAAATATCAATTTTCACGCATTCCGCATCACGTTTCACGCATCACAAAATCAAACAGTCGCTGATTACCTTTGCTCAAACAACATCGAATCAAATTTTCCATTAATATTTAATTTCTTCCAATGGCTGAATATCCTCAATCGTTACCGGTCGATAGCTCAACTGTGGATTTCCCTGTGTATCCCGAACCATAATTGTATGTTTCAGAAAATTTGGATTATCCATTTTGGGAAAATCTTCCCGGAAATGGGCACCACGACTTTCTTTACGAGCCAGCGCGCCGACAGCAATTACATGCGCCAGGTCCAGCATATTCTCCAATTCCAGCGCCCGGAAGAGATTTAAATTATAAACTTTTCCTTTATCTTCAATAATTACAGTTTGATAGCGTTCTTTAAGTTCAACCAGTTGCTGCAATCCCTGCTGCATCAAATCTTCTTTACGGAAAATGCCAAAACTGTTGATCATCGTCGCTTCCATTCCCTTTCGAATGGAAGCCACCGATTCCCCTTTTTCCCGACTCAGGAGGCGATCCAATTTATCGACTTCACGCTTTACGGCTGCCTCAGAATAAGGTAGAAGTGGATGATTTTGGCTAAATTTAAGCAGTTCAATGCCAGAACGAACGCCAAAAACCACCGTTTCCAGAAGCGAATTGCCACCGAGTCGATTGGCCCCATGAACCGAGACGCAACTGGCTTCACCGGCAGCAAAAATGCCTGGAATCGCGGTTTCAGTCTGAATATTCACATCGATGCCGCCCATGGTATAATGCACGGTTGGTCGAATAGGAATCGGTTCCTTCACCGGATCCACACCGGCAAAATGCATGGCAATTTCCCGAATCTGCGGCAAGCGGGTGTTTAATTTCTCTTCACCCAGATGCCTTAAATCCAGCAAGACGTACTCATTATTGACACCGCGGCCGGCTTTGATTTCCAGATGGATTGATCGCGCCACAAAATCACGTGGTGCCAGTTCCATAAACTTCGGGGCGTAGCGCTGCATAAATCGCTCCCCCTGATTATTCAACAAATAGCCACCTTCTCCGCGCGCCCCTTCGGTGATGAGAATTCCATTTAACAAGCCAGTCGGGTGAATCTGGAAAAATTCCATATCTTTAAGTGGTAAACCGGCACGATAAGCCAAACCAGGTCCATCACCGGTATTGATAAGCGCATTACTGCTTTGCCCAAAAATTCGGCCCGCGCCGCCGGTCGCAATCACAACGGCTTTGCCCCGAATAAAATACAGATTACCCGAAAGCATATCCAGGGCTAAAACGCCTTTAAACTGCCCATCCTCGATGATCAGAGAAGTTACAAACCATTCCCAATACATTTTAATCTGCTGCTTAACGGCTTGTTCATACAACGTATGCAATAAATTGTGCCCGGTTTTATCGGCCACAAAACAGGTCCGCTTGCGACTCTGTCCACCGAACGCACGTTGGGCAATCGTTCCATCTTCATTCCGATTAAACAGCGCACCGTACCGATCCAGGCGCGAAATCGCCTCTTTCGCCTCGCTGCAGAGAACGCGGACGGCATCCTGATCCGCTAAAAACCAGGAGCCCTTCACCGTATCATACACATGCCCGTGCCAGCTATCATCAAAGCGCAAAACAGCATTGATTCCGCCCTGCGCGGCCCCCGAATGAGACCGAACCGGGTGGACTTTGGAAATAATCGCAATATCGGCGTGTGGATCACGTTCACGGGCTTCAAGGGCTGCACTGAGACCTGTTAGGCCGGCGCCAAAAATGAGAATATCATGATGGAGGATTTCGGCAATCTGCATAATTTCTCCCAATCCTGTCTAGTTTGAGTTACTTATCAGCTAAATTGATTTTTATCCCATCAGTAAATCAAAAAATGCCCGAATGGAAAGCATTTTATTTCAATTTTTAACTATAAACAAATTAAACAGCAACAACCTGTTTTACTTCCGGGATGGCTTGCTTTAACGCACGCTCAATGCCTTGCTTTAACGTCAAGGTCGCCATGGGACAACCATAACAGGCTCCCTGCAATCTCACTTTTACAGTACCATCTGATTCGACAGACACTAATTCAACATCTCCCCCATCAGCCTGTAACGCCGGACGAATTTCATTCAGTGCATTTTCAACTTTTTCTTTCATTTTTTTTCCTTTTTATTATAAATTTTGTATTTCAATTCACTACCATATACTTTTTTATAAGTCCTTGGCAAAGCCTTCTTTTGCCCATCCCTCAAAGTGAGAGGTCTTAGCTATTCCCTCTCCCCTTTGGGGAGAGGGCTAGGGTGAGGGGTCAAATTTGGCTATATCAAAAAGTGTACATTAGCAAATTATTTCAGATAAAACAAAAATTCGTTCATTTCATATCAAAAATTGTGGAGGCTGATAGTTCAACCTCCATTCAATTTATCATCAGGATTAAAATATTTTTCATCCCGAAAGAAAGGTAAAACTCAACTACTTTGGCGCAGCGGGTGCATAAAAACATCGTTTCGGAGAAAAAATTTCTCCTGACTTTTTTAACGCCTCTATAATTTTTGATACTTCCTCTGATTCCAGACCAGTCACTTTCACAACATCACCAGGTCGAAGTGGCTTATCTGCTTTTTTAAAAGCTTCGAGCACAATCACCTTTTTATCTTCCATCGTGAACTCCTACAGGATAATAATCCAATTTTCTGCTATCATAAAAATTACTTACCACGTTCTCCCAATTTATAATCCAGCATCACCATGCCATTACCTGAATCACCAATTCGCTCCAGCATTTGCACGACTTTTAATGCGGAAGCCTCTTCCTCGACCTGCTCATTTACAAACAATTGTAGAAAACCCTGAGCCGCATAGTCGCTTTCTTCAACGGCTAACTTCATCAAATTATTGAGGGTACCAGTAATAAATTGTTCGTGCGCATAAGCCGCTTTAAATGCATCCAGTGGTGATTTCCATTCAAATTTTGGTTCTGTCAGCCCGGCCAATTTAACGCGTGCGTCTCGTTCCTGTAAATGTGCATAAAATTTCATGGCATGATTGACTTCTTCCTGTGCCTGAACTTTCATCCAACTTGCCATCCCTTCCCAACTATCTGATTCGAAATAAGCTGCCATGGACAGGTATAAATAGGCTGATTCAAATTCATTCTTAATTTGAGTATTCATTAAATTTTTCAATTTTTCGCTTAACATCAGTGTTTTCTCCTTCTTAATCATTTAATTTCGTTTATTAAATTACAATAAATTGGTTATAAACCAATTCTGACGATTTATTTTTTTATGAAAATTTTTCAAAATAACTTGTATTTCATTTAGATAACTTTCAGCTTTGGTCGATCCAGATTATTTATAAATCCTGTATTTTTGACGACAATACAAATTAGCTTGGCCAAAAGTTATTATCATTCCAAATCGATTCTTTCAATTCATCATCCAGCGCCATTAACATTTTTAGATGGCCTTTTTCCCAGTTAGCCAACCAGCTGAACAGTTCTTTTTCAATTGCGTCAGTGGATTTATCGGCCTGTTCACTGTAAAATCGAACCGCGCGATCTTCCATCCCGATGGCAGCGGATACGGCAGCGGCTTCAAAACCGGCAGCCGAAATTTCATTTTTAACTTCAGACGTTAAAATTTTGCCAGAAATTTCAACTGGCTGCAGATCATAATGTAGCTCCTGAAGTTTGCCTTCCCGAACCAGGTGTGAATACTGACGGGTTAATATTTCGATATGCGATTTTTCTTCATTGGCCATCATTTCAAAAACCTTTTTTACCATTGGTTCCTGAATCTGCTGAGCAGCATGTTCATAAAACGCTTTTCCTTTGCGCTCCAATAACAACGCCCCTTTAAAAATTTCCAGCGGTTTGTTTTCTGCCATTGATCAAATCCTCACTCTTTTTTAGCTAAATCATTTTGCTTCATCCTGGCTAAACAATTGCGACAAATTCCTTTTAGATAACAACTTCTACTCTCTATTAGATGCCCTTCAATCCCGGTCAGTTGACTTCGCTGGCAATCCCAAAACACATCGAATATCTCTCCACAGACCCGACAAAGCAAGTGTTGATGTGGATGCCCCTGAAATTCATAACGAAGTTCAGTTTCAGTAATGGATAAAGTTTTAACCAGGTGATGCTTTTGTAACACATCCATTGTATTATAAACGGTTGTCTTGGAAAGTGTTGGCACTGTCTTAAATAATTCCAGATAAATCATGTCGGCAGTGGGATGTGTCCGGTTTTGGGCCAGATATTCCAAAATTTTAATTCTATGATAAGTAGGCTTGATTCCGTTCGCTACCAAAATCTGTTTATATTTTTCCAAGGAATCACCTGACCATTCGTTTCGTATTTGTTACCAATTCAATTTGTAATCAATACAATCTGGAATGAATATAAACATATTTTTGTCAAAAAACAACCCTTTTTTATTAATTTTTGAACTAAAAAATCACATCCCCAATATTAAATAATGTTTGAAAAATCAGGAAGAGGCTTTAAGCATTCGAACCAACGCAGTTACCGTTTTTTTCGCATCGCCAAATACCATCATCGTTTTCGGATCGTAGAAAAGCTCATTATCCTCGCCGGCAAAACCGGAAGCCAAACTCCGTTTTGAAATCATAACTGTCCGGGCCTGATCGACATTTAATATGGGCATTCCATATAACGGACTGTCTTTTTTATAACGAGCGGCCGGATTTATCACATCATTTGCCCCGATTACCAACGCAACATCGGTATTTTTAAAATCTTCATTGATTTCATCCATTTCCAACAGCAAATCATACGGAACATTGGCTTCGGCGAGCAGAACATTCATGTGTCCCGGCATTCGTCCCGCAACGGGATGAATCGCATATCTAACTTTAATCCCGCGCGACATTAGTTCACTGGCCATTTCCTGCAAGACGTGCTGCGCCTGAGCCACAGCCAGCCCATAGCCTGGAACAATAACTACCGACTGAGCACTTTCCAGCATCATTGCCGCATCCTCGGTGGTATATTCAGTGACCTGCCGACGTTGTGGACCAGCGGTAACTCCCTTGCTATCATTAGTACCAACAGCTCCAAAAAGGACATTGGTCAAAGAACGATTCATCGCCTTGCACATAATCTGGGTTAAGATAATGCCAGAAGCACCTACCAGCGCACCACTGACGATTAAAACATTGTTATTCAGCACAAAACCAGTTGCCGCAGCAGCAAGACCTGAGTAGGAATTCAGTAATGAAATGACCACTGGCATATCCGCTCCCCCGATGGGAATAACAGAAGTTACACCCAGGACCAGCGAAATAACCGTTACCAGAATCATTAAAGCCATAAAAGATGGATCAATCACCAAAAAGACACTGGCGGCGATAATTGCAACCAGTAATATCCCGTTTATCAATTGCTGCATCGGATAAACTATCGGTGCACCGCGCATAATTCCCTGTAATTTGGCAAAAGCGATGAGGCTCCCGGTAAAAGTCACACTGCCGATTAAAATACTCAGCACAATTGTAATAACTGAATAAGGGGTGGAAGTTGTGCTGATAAATTCCGAAAAGGCAACAAATACAGAAGCACCCCCACCAAAACCGTTAAACAAGGCGACCATTTGTGGCATGGCAGTCATCTGTACTTTTTTAGCAGAAATAGCGCCGATCGCAGAACCGATGATGATACCCGCAATAATATAAGTGAAATCGATAATTTTTTTGTCCCAGAGTGTTATCACGATTGCCAGCAACATCCCAAGCAACGCAATTAAATTTCCACGACGGGCAGTTTTGGGTGAACTAAGCTCTTTTAGACCAAAAATAAACAGTACTGCAGCAACCAGATAAACAATTTGCGTAATAATTTCTCGCGTATCCATTATTCCCCCCCGGCTTTCGGCGCTTTATCCTTTTTAAACATCTCCAGCATCCGATCCGTCACCATAAATCCACCAACCACATTGACTGTCGCAAAAATAACAGCGAATAATCCTAAAATTGTGCTCAACAGCGAATGGCCAGCACCGGCACTAATTAATGCTCCCACCAACGTAATTCCAGAAATGGCATTTGAACCGGACATCAGCGGCGTGTGTAATAATGGCGGCACTTTCGTGATGACTTCAAATCCCACAAAAATTGCTAAAACAAATATATAAATTGAAACCAGAATCTCACTCATTTTTGCCTCCAGTTTGCATTGAATTTTTTACCAGTTCGTTTGTAATCTCTCCCCCGTGCGTCATACAGGCACCTTTGGTGATTTCATCATTAAAATCGAGCACTCCATCCTTGGCTGAATAAAGATGCTTTACCAGATTGGTGATATTTTTTGAATACATCTGGCTGGCATGGATGGGAATTTGTGCGGGCAGATTTACAGGTCCCATGATATAAACGCCATATTTTTCAATAGCCTGCCCTACTTTTGTTAGTTCGCAATTACCACCCTGTTCCGCTGCCAGATCAACGATGACTGAACCTGGTTTCATGGATTTAACCATATTTTCAGTAATCAACAGCGGTGCTTTTTTACCAAAAATTTGCGCGGTGGTGATCACCACGTCAATTTTCGGCAGTCGGGAACCAATGGCTTCCTGTTCCCGTCTTAAAAAATCTTCCGGCAATTCTTTGGCATAACCACCGGCGGTTTCTGCGTCTTTTGGTAACTCCATTTCGACAAATTGAGCACCCAGACTCTGCACCTGCTCTTTCACCGCCGGTCGCGGATCAAAAGCTTCAACACGGGCACCAAGGCGTTTTGCCGTGGCGATGGCTTGCAAACCCGCAACACCCGCCCCCAGAATGAGCACATTGGCTGGTGGAATCGTTCCGGCAGCCGTCATCAGCAAAGGAAACATTTTGCCCAGATGATCAGCAGCCATTAATACGGCTTTATACCCGGCAATTGTGGCCATCGAACTCAAGGCATCCATACTCTGGGCACGCGTAATCCGTGGAATGAATTCCATTGCAAAAGTCGTTATCTTTTTATTTTTCAATAAATTAATATTTTGCTGAGAGGCGAGTGGTGCTTGAAACCCAATCAACGTAACGCCGTCGCGGATTAATTCGATTTCGTTTTTTCCAGTGGCTGGATTAACCTGGGGTGGTTGTACTTTTAGTAAAACATCCAGTTGCGAAAACAGTTCATTGGCATTTTTTACAATTTTCGCCCCGGATTCGATATATTGATCATCAGAAAATGATGACAATTCCCCGGCACCAGCCTGAACGAAAACTTCATGTCCCATTTTAGTGAGAACGTTTATCATGGCCGGTACCACTGCTACTCGAGTTTCTCCTGTAGCAATTTCTTTAGGAATTCCAATTTTCAACGTGAACTCCTTTTAATTTAAATGTAAAATTAACAGCAAGATAATTGAAATATTTTATTTCGCAGTATGTATTTTAAATTTTTATTAATTTTTAGTCATTTAGATGATGCAGTCATTAAAGAGATTCACGAAAATTGTCAGGAATATTTTAAATAAATTTTTTAGTGGGAAGAACAAACCAGATTAGCAGCATAAAGAGGTCCATCATCAGTTCAAGTATCAATAGATTGAATCCGATTCCAGTCCGGTTGAATTTCAGACAACTGTTTTTCAGAACTACAGTTTCCACAGATTTCTTCGATTGAGCCGACTTAAACCTGTGTAATCGGCAGTTTAAAGTGGATCCACAAAATTATTCAATACAGCTTATTCTATATTCTTCAAACAATGAGCCTGTATAAACTTGTCATTCTGAACGGATCGAAGCGGAATAAAGAATCTATATTTTTAAATGACTTAGGAGATTCTTCGCTTAGCCTGGAATGACAAGACGGTACCTTATTAGCGCAGACTCAACAATTATGAGTCGAAAATTTCGGATGACTTTTTTCATGGCAGAATAATTCTGCCATTTTTATTCTAAATAGAATGATGAAATAATAATTAAATTATCTATCTTTTTAAATTTAAAAATCCAACTAAATCCACAGGCTCCAATCGAAAATGGCTGCCTTTTCCACCGAAGAAACCATGCTTTCCAATTAAATGAACGCTTAATTGACTAAACTCGATGGTAGATTTGAGTTGCTTGTGGCGAACCGTTGCCATAATTTTGGGCACAAAAATTTTGTCGCCAAACGGACAAGGTAACGCCCCACGACTCCATTGCACCTGAATTATAAAATTTCCATAATCAATGGGACTTTCAAGCCCTTTTTTGCCTTCATCAATCAACATCTGTAGATTTTTTGCGATTTCTTCACGTGAAATGTCAAGCGACAGCAGCGTTTGATTATCCTGAGCGATAATATCAGGAAGATGTCGTTCATCACTTCCGAGAAATCCATCTTTGGAAATCTTTCCGGGGGCAAAATTCGCTTTTATCAATTTTTTTTCATCGGGAGTTTCTATCATATTGAAATTCCTAAAATAATTTTTTATCAGGAAAATGGATCATAAAAAATACGATCTTCACTCAATCCATACTTCTGTAAGACAATATTACAGGCTTTTATCATTCCCGGACTGCCGCACATATAAGCTTGCGTTTTGGAATTATCTTTTTCCTGTAAATGATTGGCTAAAGGAACCGTTATTAATCCTCGCTCACCTTTCCACTCGTCACCGACATTTGCACCCGAAAGTGCCGGAATAAATGTAAAATCAATAATCTGCTTTGTAAATTCTTCCATTTCCTGAAGATAAAATAAATCTTTCGCTGTAACGGCACCAAAAAAATAAACAACCTTTCGGGGAATTTTCTTTGATGCAATTTCAGCCAATAATGCCACAATTGGTGCCATCCCGGAACCGCCGGCAACACAAATTATTTCGCCATCACCGTCACGCAAGTGAAAATCCCCCATAGGACCGACTAACGTCACGCGGTCCTTCTCTTTTAGATATTTATGAACCCAGGTGGTGACAATCCCTTCCGGAACCAGACGGATCATCAAATCAACATAATTTTTTTCATAATTCGGCGAGGCGATTGAATACGCGCGGGAAGCACGCTCTTTCACTTTTTCATACGGATTATTTTGCAACTGGACATATTGGCCAGCTTTAAAATTAATCTCAGTTGGATTCAGGAGTTGAAAACGAACGAGTTTGATATCATAGGTCAAATCCTGAATCAGCGTAACTTCAGTTTCAAATTCCTTTATATTAAACAATTCTTCCGGGATTTCAATCTGTAAATCCTGCTTGACTTTTACCTGGCAGGCCAACCGGATGTTATTTTTAATTTCAAACGGCGTTAATAAAGGCGCTTCCGTGGGCAAAATTGTACCAGCGCCACTCAAAATTTTACATTTGCAATAGGCACACGTTCCTCGCCCGCCACACGCCGAGGGCAGAAATATTTTCTGGCTACTGAGTGCCGACAATAAGCTGGTTCCACCCTGTAACACCAATGGCTTCGCCTCATCATTGATAGAAATTTTAACTTCACCATAATTCGCGAGAAATCTTTCTGCAATCACCAGTAAAATTGCCAATGTTCCACTGATTGCACTCATTGCCGCGACGGTGATAATTATTTTTTCGCCCATCTCATATTCCCAGGTTTACATTATTTGAACCATTCCCGAAAAACCAATAAAAGCCATTGCCATGAGTCCAGAAATAATTAATGTAATGCCTGCGCCCTGTAATGCCGGTGGAATTTTTTGTTCATTCAGCCGTTGCCGAATACCCGCCAGCGCCAGAATTGCCAGCAGCCACCCCAGGCCACTACCAGCACCAAACATCACACTTTGAATAAAAGTATATTTTCGAATCACCATAAAAAGCGCTACGCCTAGAATGGCACAATTTACCGTAATCAGCGGGAGAAAAATTCCCAAATTAATATACAGCGCTTCTGAAAAACGTTCGATTATCATTTCGAGTAATTGCACCACCCCGGCGATAACAACAATAAATGCAATATATCGTAAGTAATCAATACCTAATGGTTCCAAAATATAATAAAAAACAACATAATTCAACGCTGAAGTAACTGTTAAAACAAAAGTAACGGCTAAACCCAATCCTAACGCTGTTTTCACCTGTTTCGAGACCGAAAGAAACGAACACATTCCCAGAAAAAAGGAGAGGAGAATGTTACCGGTAAAAATCGAAGCGAAAAAAATCACCCAGGGCGATAGATTTTCCATGAATCAGTACCTCTATTTTTGAGTTTGAACAGTTTTTGTTTTGGCAAATGTATTGGCGATCCAGATGAAAATGGCCAGCATGAAAAAGCCACCCGGCGCCATGATCATAAATGACCATTGAATCCAGCCTTCTGAAGCCCCCAGGCGATGCATGAGGGGATTCATGACCGAATAACCGAAAATAGTACCAAATCCAAGTAATTCCCGGCCGAAAGCGATGACCAGCAGCACCCAGGAATAGCCAATTCCCGACCAGATGCCGTCAATGAAAGAAAGAACCGGTGGATTCGAGGAAGCAAACGCTTCCAGCCGCCCCATGATAATGCAGTTGGTGATAATCAGGCCGACGTACGGACCCAATGCCCGACTGATGTCCGGGACGTAAGCTTTTAACGAAATATCCACAATGACCACAAAACTGGCAATAATGAGCGTCTGAACCATCATTCGGACGCGCGGGGGAATAATGTTTCGCATAAGTGAGATGGTAAAAGATGAAAAAGCCGTCACAAAGGTCAGCCCCAGGCCCATAATCAGGGTATTCATAAAAATATTGGTCACCGCGAGCGTGGAACAAATTCCTAAAATTTGAACTGTGACGGGATTATTCTTCCATAAATTTTCATACATTACTTCAGAAATTTTTTTCTTCGGCATAAAAGTACTCTATTTTATTCGACTTGGCCTAATTATTAATCGTTTAATTTGCAACCGTCACTTTTTAATCAGGCAAAAAGTGTACGGTAATGAATCGTTTAATTCAAAAATCCTTTTGACCGCAATAAATCTTGATTCGCCTTTATCAAGGCAATGTAAAACTTTAAATCTGTATTAAGCATGTCCAGTACGCCATGACAAGTTTGCGTTGCACCAGTAATCGCCTGCAGACTGTTTGTTGAATTCTGAACATTGGTTTCTGTCTTTTTACTGACCATCATCAGTACAGGTCGCGTCGATTCCTGTTGATTAAATCCCTCCAGATTCAATTGCCGAAAAAAGTACTTAAATTCAGTTTCAGTAATTCGGGCGCCAAGTCCCGGGGTTTCCACCTGTGAAGTAAAATCAATTCCGACCATCCGTTTCAAATCGGCGGAAATCGCACCAAAAGCTTCCAATGTACCCCAGAGGCCTTTCCCGTTTACTAAAAAGCCAAAAGCACTGGCCTGTTGTTTTTCACCAATTTGTATATAGATATCGACCGAATCCCTGAGTCCGGTCAAAATTGTCGCCGATGGTTCTTTCAATTCAGTCGGAATTGGCAGCCGAAGTTTAGTAACAGTTTGCTGATAGGTTTCTATAATTTGATCCGGATTTGACCAGGGAATATCGGCCGTAATGCTGGTGGCTGGTAAGTCTTTTTCAGCTATTCCAGACGGAAAAATATCAAAAGCATATAAAATTGATTTATATTTTTCAATTTCCTGATTCTTTTGAATTATTACCAACGTAGATTCATTCACATAAGCCAGAACCGCAATGAAAGTAATGGTAATGATGAGCATAAAACTGATGGTAAATAGTCCCTTTTTCATGCTTGTTTATCCAGAATTGATAACATATTGAAAATTAATGTCATAAAACTCAACTCGTATGGAATCGAGTTTTATCACCGGGGTTCGGTAATAAATATAGCAATATTTTAATGTTCGATCAAGGGATATTTTTGATATTTTTGATATTTTTGATATTTTTGATATTTTTGATATTTTTGCAACTTTTTAAATTTTAAAATTTCAATTGATAAAACATAAATTTTCCTTGCAATGTTCAAACAGAATTCTTACCTTTTAAGCTAAAAAGGTCTCATTTACATTTTTTCTGGAGCAGTTATGAAAAAATTACGTTCTACACTTATCATCGTTTTATTAATCGGAATTCTGTCTGCAGGTTTATATTATGGTAACCATTTTTATAAAATCGCCAAAGTCGCCTGCGGATTTGCCGCCAAGACCATGGCTTCCGGCGTTTTTATTTCCAGAAGAAATCCAGAATCCATCTTGAAAGCTGAATTAAACAATCCACTGCTCGACTATTTTGATTATAGAATCGATTCAACCAGGCATTCAGTGACTTTTCAGGCTTTGTTTGGTCTCATTCAGCGAACAGCATATTTAAGGGATGGTTTGGGAGCAACACTGGATTTACCGGAAAATCAAAAAAACATTAAAGTGACCATAACAAAAAAGCCATCGACTGAACAAGCACAAATTGCCTGGCCGGCTGGTGAGTTGGTAAATTTGGAACAACTTCCACCAGAAGTTGACCAAAACGCTCTGATTACGATTCTGGATGAAGCCTTTGCTGATCCGGATACAACTCATCCCCGGCAAACGCGCGGTATCGTTGTCGTATACAACGGCCAGATTATTGCGGAAAAGTATGGCAATGGCTTTACAAGGGATATGCCGCAGCTTGGCTGGTCTATGACCAAAAGTGTGATCAATGCTTTGGTGGGAATAATGGTTAAGCAGGGCAAATTAGCAATCGAAGCGGCGGCCGCAATTCCTGAATGGAATAAACCAAATGATCCGCGGAAAGAAATCACACTGAATCATCTGCTCCAGATGAGTAGCGGTCTGGAATTTGCTGAAGAGTACAGCCACTTGCTCTCGGATGTGGTTCAAATGCTCTTTTTAAAAAAGAGTGCGGCAAATTTCGCCCTGAATAAGCCCCTTATCGCGGAACCCGGAACGAAATTTTCTTACGCAAGCGGCACAACCAATATCATCTGCAAAATTTTAAAACAGTCACTGGGAGGCGATGACCTGGAATATTTGAAATTTCCCCGCGAAGCACTTTTCAATCCCCTGGGTATGCCCAGTGCCATCATCGAGCCGGATGCAGCCGGAATTTTTGTTGGTTCCTCTTTCATGTACGCCACGGCCCGTGATTGGGCGCGATTTGGCCTCCTCTATCTACAGGATGGCATCTGGAATGGTGAACGCATTTTGCCGGAAGGGTGGGTAAAATATACAACGACACCCACGACCACTTCAAAACACCCAATTTATGGTGCGCATTTCTGGCTCTATCCACCTGCCGAATCAACTTCGAGTGATACTTTACTCAATGGCATCTCTGAAGCACGCGGCCATGATGGACAATTTGTTTCCATCATCCCACAGAAAAATATGGTCGTGGTCCGATTGGGATACTCACCATATCATAACTGGGATCAGGAGGATTTTCTTAAAAAAGTTTTATTGTGTATACGCAAGAATGATTAAAAAAATGTTATATAATAATTTGACAGGATTAACCGGATAAAAAAGGATTGACACAAGAAAAATCAAGAGACCCTTATTTACCAGAATCCAGTTAATCCTGTTCATCTTGTCTAAAAAAGCAGGCTATCAAATTATTTCCAGCCAGCCCGTTTTAAAATCTGCTTCATATTTTCACCAAGAATCTTTTTCTTTTCCTCAAAAGTCAAATTGGCATAAACAACCCAGGCAAGCTGCGGTGCGGGATCACGCATGGGGGTGTCGGCACCAAATAGTACCCGATCGGCACCAATTTCCCGGCAAAGAATTTCAACTACCTTGCTTAAAACAGACGTGAAGGTCAATTCGGCGTAGACATTTTTATATTTCTTGGCCAATTGAATCACTCGGTTTGCAACAGTGTATGAACAGCCACTATGGGCAAGTAGGAAAAGCAAATCAGGATACTTGGGAGCCAATTTATCAATATCACTATAAGTTGTCGGAACATCATAATGAATCAATGCAAATAGCTTATGGTCATTTCCGTATTGAAACCATTGATGATATTGCGGGCCAGTCAATGGATAACGGTTTCGCGGGAAATAGGGTTTAAGTCCCGGATATTTTAGTTTGCCATGATAAGTATTGATCGTCGACTTGATTTCATCATTAGACAAAAATGTCGGATCGATAGTCACATACGGGATATAATGATCAGGATATTTTTGTCGAATATGCTCCATTTGGATATTTCCCAATACAGAATCATGCCAGATGCCAATCCAGGTACTGACACAGGTTTTTTTAATACCCAGTCGAAGATCTTTTTTCGCCTGATTTTCAGGATTAGCGTTTGGCATAAAAATTCTGTCAGCCCCCTGAAAATTTTCATATCCCACGTGTGAATGCGCATCAATAATTTCGACTTTCGTAATCGGTTTTCCGGTAACTGCCTGCTCGATAATTTTATCAGAGGGCTTAAATTCAAAAGGGGGAAGTGCTTTCACTTTCAGCAACCGCATCAAATTTCCAGCCGCAATAAGTTCCTTATCCGCCGGCGAAATATCAGCATAATCAATCAGCGATCGGGCGGCACCGGGCGTTTTGATTGGCATTTCCGAGCCAAAGAGTAAACGTTCCGGGCCAAATTGCTTGCAATACCAATCCGGCATACAAAATCCCTGATAAGAGGAGAACTCCACATGGAGATTTTTGAGTTTGGCAAATAGGGGAATGAATTGGCGGGATTGATCCCAATAGAGCTTTTGTACCAGAATAGGCAATTGTGGATAGCGGGTCGCTAAAAATTCCAGTGCAGCGAAATTTGTTTCCGGAATATCAATCAGAAGCGGAATTTTTTCAGCCTGGAGTAGATTTAACATCGGATCCAAAGTATAGCTGTTGACTTCAAATTTGTGGGTCGAAGGAAAAATTTTCACCGCTTTAAAATTATTTTTATAAAAATCTTGCAACCAGACATCCGGTGGTGGCATTTCACCCGTGAAATGTGGCATGGCAACGTAGCACCCAAACAGCCGGGGTTCATCTTTTAATATTCCGAGTAATTCCTGATTTCCAAAAGCCGGGGCATAATCCCGTGCCATGGTGTGATAGACCAGTGCAGCATCAATTCCACAACGGTCCATAAGCTGCATCACATCGGATTTAGTCCAGAGTTCTTCTTCGGATTCCAACGGGCGTTTACCAATAAAGGCATAAGAATCAAAATATTTCATTTCTGACCTCGTCATTTCATTTTGTAAGTATGATTTATTAATTTCAAAAACAAAATTTTAAATAAATTGTGCTATTATATAGACGTTTGAAAGATGTAATTTGATCCATAAAAATGAATATTTCATCATTTTTTTCTAGTTTACAGGAATTCAATGATAAAATGGCATTCATTTACCACAATAATAAATCAGTTATATACTCTTCATTATTTTTCTGGAATAATTTGATAGAAATCTTCATCTAATGAATCGAAACTGAAAAGTCGATATATTTTTAATAAACGCGCTGGAAAAAATTTATGAACTTTGAAAATATTATGCACGAACTCGAGTCACTTGGAACCGAGCAGAATCGAAAGATATATTCAAAACATGGTGTGATGGATAATTTTTTTGGTGTGAGTTTCACGCATCTCAGGAATTTAGCCAAAAAAATAAAAGCCAATCATCTCCTGGCACGGGAACTATGGGTTACCGGTAACCATGATGCCCGAAATCTCGCGACAATGATTGCTGACCCCAAAATTGTAACCGAAGTGGAAATCGATCAATGGGTGTTGGATTTAAAAGATTACATTCTGGCTGATTCATTTGCGCAATTTGTGAATAAAACTTCTTTCTGCCATTCAAAAATGGAATTATGGACGCAATCTGAGAATGAATGGATCGGACGTGCTGGCTGGCAATTACTCGCCTTACTGGCGATGAATGATAAAACACTGTCGGATGAGTATTTTGAAAATCTTCTCAAAATCATCGAACAAAAAATCCACGTGAGTAAAAACCGGACGCGATATGCAATGAATGCCGCCCTGATCGCTATCGGAATCCGAAATCCAGAATTAAAACGCAAAGCGATTGAGAGTGCCCAAAAGATTGGGAAAGTTGAGGTCGATCATGGTGATACCAGTTGCAAGACACCAATAGCCAGCGAGTATATTGAGAAGACCTGGAAGCAGCGAAAATGAAAGATAATTGCAGAATCAAATTTTTTCAATCAAAATGCGGCAAAAGGCCTTCAAAATTACCAAGCTTGAAGGCCGTCGATTTCCCCGATTGAAATTTGTGATGATTCCAGAATTGTGCCTGTTCGGCTATCGGCGATGTCGCTCTTTATCCCACTCACGGGTGTGAGTCCCATTGAATGTGGAACCTCCTTCATCGAGAGACTGAGGTTCCTTTCCTGGTACGCTTTTCGGACGATAGTTTTCTTTCTCACGCTCAATCATATAAAACAAATCTTGCATAAAATAAGGTGTCATCATAAAATTGACGCCCCGAAAAGCTTTCAGAATCCGCTCCATCGCCATGGCATCGACACCCAGCACATCTGCCGCTGCCTTTAAGCGATTCCGCATTGCCGTCGCTTCAAATTCACTCTTCGCCGGTTTCAAAGCAGCAAGCCAAACCTGATTAATTGCCTCCTGAATTTGACTGGAAAACCGAATTTCCTGAATTTCGGTGCGATTGATCTGAATTCCATACGCAAAAATCTTTTGGTTCAGTTCGCTCTTTAGCTTCTCACCCAGATTTTCGGCAACGGTATAAGCTATACTTCGGTCATTAACCAATTGAGGATAGCCTTCGTTTGAATTATCAGGATGAATATGCACGCTGTGTCCAATATGTCCATTGTTCCCATTGTGTCCATTATGATCAATATGCAAATAGCTCGCCGGCGTAGAAGAAATGATCTGCCCGATACTGGACTGAGCAACTAAACGCCGCAACGTACCTTCAGTCATTGATTTCAACCATGTTTCCGCACACTCGTTGGGCTTACGAAGCAAATGTTCATCTTCTTCACTAATTAATCGTCCAATTTCAAAAACATACGACCGGATGGTAGAGATACGCCACCAGACAGCTACCTTCATGTAAACCTGGATCGATTCACGCGTCAGTACATTATCATCTTCCCATGTTAAATACTGAATCGACATCGGAACACGCTCAAAAACTTCATCACCCCAAATGGGATAAATAAGTCGTGCACCGCCATTTCCCTTTTGACTGACAAAAGAAACCTCTTTATTCCGAAGAATAACGATTCCCTCATTGGGACGCCATAAAACAAGTTTAATCCAGCCAAAACAAAACGTAACTTCACTTTTCCCTTCCTTGATTGCTCGATATTTACGCCAGTAGTAAGTTAAGATAGCAATCAGCACACCCAGCAAAAGGAATAAACTAACGGCAAAGACGAAAATCAATGTTGATTTTTCCATAAATATCACCTTTCTTTAAAATTAAAATTATGGTGACATAATTTTGGGTTAAAAAATCATACTATTTTGTTGGGTATCTTTGCTCTTGTCTGATATATAAAGACGCCTAAAATCAATAATTAATCCCTTAAATCTAATAATTTTTCTCACTTTTTTTTCAGTTTAAGCTATAATTTCAAAAATAATCATTATCAATCAATTAAAAACATTATAAATTAAAAATAAGCTATATTTGAAAATTTAAATGCCAAAACTTTTCCTAAACTCACCACGTTTAATTACTCCAGTCTGAAAACCATTATATTTTTGTAGCACAAATTGGGTATCATTCGCTACCACGCGTATCTCGACGTCGGCATTGATATTATTACCTGAAATTCTAAAAAGGAAATTTATGAGGTTATAAACCAATTAGTGACCCCCTCCTGCCTCCCCCAAATTCCAAAGAACGGAATTTAGTGGAGATCCAGCGGAGGTCAATTTCCAATTTTAAAACGAATTCACCAAAGAAAAACATTTCATATTAGAATTTCAGGTATTAATTAATTGACCAACCCTTTAAAAATTTTAAAATAAATCCTTGAAAATATCATAAATTCCAATTATAAATACATCGTAAAAAATGGCATAAATCATTTTGAAAATCAAATACCTTACTACTTTTAAATACGTTAAGGAGTTCTTATGGTTCCGAAACAAAATTTGAATCGACGTCACTTTTTAAAAGGCTCATTGGCCACACTCGGTCTGTTTTCAATCGTCCCCCGAAAAGTACTGGGAGGATCTGGATATACTTCACCCAGTGATGAACTCACCAAAGCTGTTATCGGTGTGGGAGGCATGGGGCAGGGACATCTTCGGTATCCAGGGGCACGGCTCCTGGCGGTTTGCGATGTAGATGACAATCATTTACAGCAAACGCTTCAACGCGTCAGTCCCGATGTCAAAGGGTATCATGATTTTCGGGAGGTTTTGGCCCGGCCGGATATCGATATTGTGCATATTGTCACGCCACCACATTGGCACGCACTCATGTCAATTGCGGCGGCTGAAGCCGGGAAGGACATCTGGTGCGAAAAGCCCATGACCCGGACAATTCGAGAGGGACAAAAAGTTGTCGAAGCCATGCGAAAATATGGTTCCATTTTCCGAATCAATACCTGGTTTCGATTTAATGGTGACTTTTATAACTTTGGGACGACGGTCGCACCGATTAAAAAGTTAATATTGAGTGGCCTGTTGGGTTGGCCTTTGAAAGTGAATATCAGCGAAACCACCGGATTTGCCTGGAAATTTTACTGGTGTGGAAAAATGCATTTGCCAACAGAATCTGTTCCGCCTGAACTTGATTATGATATGTGGCTGGGACCCGCGCCCTTTAAGCCCTATCATCCCCATCGGGTGCACGTGTCGTTTCGGGGTTATTGGGATTATGATGGCGGTGGACTGGGCGATATGGGCCAGCACTATTTGGACCCGGTACAATATTTATTAGATAAAGACGACACCAGCCCTATCGAAATCGATGTAGACGCCCCCCAGGCGCATCCGGATGCAGTGGGAAGCTGGCGGCGGATTTCTTTAAAATATGCCGATGGTTGCGAGATCGTGCTGGATGGTGAGGCTAAAAATAAAAATCTTCCTTATATCGAAGGCCCATTGGGGAAACTTTATCCTGGTTTTAGGTCAGATATTCCTGATTTGGAACGAAAATTAGCTGAATTTCCCGATCCCGAACCCCAGGTGACAGATTTCGCGCAAGCGGTTCGTGAACGTCGAAAATTTGCACTCAATGAGGAGAATGGCCATCGCTCCTGCACACTCGTCAATCTGGGCAAAATCGCCGTTCGATTAGGTCGAAAATTACATTTTGATCCGGAAAAACAGTGCTTTTTAAATGATGACGAAGCCAACCGACTGATTGATGAACCCATGCGGGCGCCGTGGCATTTGTAAACATACTTTTACATTTATTAACATCGAACAACTGGAGTGCATCCTCTGTGTGGATGCCTGCCAACGAAGTTGGCAAATTTTCAATCATGGATAAAAGGTGAGTATCTTTATTTTGCAAAATTACGATTCATATAAAAGGAAAAAGTGCCATGCAACCCAAAATTATTCATTTGCTTTTAATTATAACCCTATTATTTATCTCCATTATTTTATTATTTAATACAACTTACGCTAAGGATGTATCCCTTCAGTTTTTTCCAATTGAAGAATTGCTCCAAAAACTCCCCGCTACGGATGGATTGGAACAAAATCTCATTTTCACTCATTTATTGGCGCATCAAACCGAAGGAATTATCAAAATTTGCCGGCTGCTTCCGTCCGCTGATTCTATTCAATCCGTTCAGGCCGAACATGCGCTTGATGGAATAGTAAACTTGGTGGCGCAAAACGGGAGTCAAGATCAGCGGAAATGGCTAAAACAGGCCACGCAGCAGATGCTGGCCGGGGATTTACCCACGAAGCATAAAGCCTTTCTCATCAGTCTCATGCAAAACCTCGGCGACGAAGCATATCTCTCAATTTTGAAACCATTTTTAACCGATAAATCGTTATCCGATCCAGCCGCACGCGCGCTGGTCCAAATTGGTGGGAAAAAGGCCGGAAAAATGATTTTTGAAGCATTTTCTCAACAAAAATCAAATCCCCATTTAATTAAGGCGCTCGGTGAATTAAAATATTCACCCGCCGGCACTGAATTAATGAAGCTTTCCGCGAATGCTGAATTAAAGGCGATGGCATTTTTTGCCCTGGCTAATATAGCCTATCTCCCGGCAAAAAATTTACTCGAAAGTGAAGCACCAGGAAATCCGACATATTTCTCTTATTATATAAAATTTGCCGAAGAATTGACTAAATCCGGCAAAAATGAAGGACTTACAATTTGCCGCGAAATTTTGTTAAATTCACAAAAAAATTACAAAAATCAACAAAGACTGGCGGCATTAGATTTACTCGTTCAATATGGTGGCCCAAATGTGCTGTCAACGCTATTTACTATCATAAAGGAAGATGATAAAAAGCTGCGTGTTGCGACTTTAAATCTGGCTCGAAAATACACCGAAAGTTCGCAAATCGCTGAATGGGTCGCTTTTGCCAAAAATCAATCCCCGGAAGTTCAGGCCGAAATCATCGACATGTTGGGACAGGCAAAGGCGACCACCGCCCTCCCATTTATCGAGGAGTCACTCGTTCATGATTCTGTACAGGTTCAATTAGCCGCTATCAACGCACTTAGTCAGATTGATAAAAATGTTGCTCAGAAATTAATTGGACTCCTGCAAAAATCCCTGGAAAAGACACAATTATCAGCAATCCAATTGGCGTTATCGTCTCAACCAACCAGTCAGATCTGGCCCAATGCTGCCGGAAAATTTGGCCAATTACCACCGGCTTCGAAAATACTTTTAATCGATATTTTAGGTCAACGTGGCGTTCAGGATGCAAAAGCACTGATAAAAGAAGCGCTTAAATCAACCGAACCGACCGTGCGAATTGCCAGTTTAAAAGCCCTCGAAAAATTGGCTGGTGCGGATGATTTGTCTGAATTAACACGCTTTTTATTAACGCGTGATAAATCAACCGAAAAACGCACAGCAACAGAAGCCGTTGCTGCCAGCTATAGCCAGACGAAAGATAAAAAAATGGCTTTTCAACAATTATCCACAATTTACAATTCCGCCAATGAAAATGAAAAAACAACTTTATTAAATGTTTTTAAACGAATTGGCGATAATCAATCATTGGCGCTGATTGAAACGGAATTAAATGATAAAGCGCTGAAACCAGCCGCCATCCAGGCTTTAACGGACTGGCCAAATGAAGCCGCACTGGCGTCACTTTTTCGACTTGCTAAAAGTCAGGAAGATTTAACAACCCGCGTTCTGGCAATACGGGGGGCATTGCGAATCATCCAGGAAAATCCGATGGATAAGCTGCGAAAACGCTGGCTTTATCAGGATCTCATGGAAATTTGCACGCGTCAGGAAGAAAAAGGTATGGTTTTGGCCGCAATCGGTGAATTGAAATCTCTTGATGCTTTAAAATATGTTGCACCCTATTTTCAGAATGACTCCCTTGGACTTGAAGCGCTGTTGGCTGCTACAAAAGCAGTTGAAACAGAACGTGATCAGCCATCGAAATTTACGCCGCAGCAAATATTACTTGCTTTAGCTGAAAGCTATGCAAATCCGAATGCATTGACAGAAATCAAAAATAATCCGCAATTTGCAGCCAGGCAAAATCAACCTCCGGATGGATTTATTGCCCTTTTTAATGGAAAGGACCTGACCGGCTGGAAAGGACTGGTGGAAAATCCAGTGAAGCGAGCAAAAATGTCACCCGAAGAACTCCAGCTTGCCCAGGCAAAAGCCGACGCACTGATGAATGCTCACTGGAAAATCATCGATGATGTACTTTTCTTTGATGGAAAAGGTGAAAGCCTCTGTACCGCGAAGGATTATCGCAATTTTGAAATGCTGGTGGATTGGAAAATTGAAAAATTTGGTGACAGTGGTATCTATCTGCGTGGTGCGCCCCAGGTTCAGATTTGGGACCCGGCACAATGGCCAGAAGGTTCCGGCGGACTGTATAATAATCAAAAAAATCCGAGTAAACCACTCAAACGGGCAGATAATCCCATTGGCGAGTGGAATACGTTTCGAATTATCATGCGCGATGATCGGGTAACTGTTTATTTAAACAACGTACTCGTTGTGGATAATGTGCAGATGGAAAACTACTGGGAACGCGATAAACCAATTTATCCAACCGGGCAAATTGAGCTTCAATCGCACAATTCGCCACTCTATTTTCGGAATGTTTTTATTCGGGAGTTGGCGGAGGAATAAAACAGATCGTAAAAAATAAATAAGTCCGTTGTAGAAAGAATACAATCGTCATTCTAAACTGAGCGAAGCGGAGTGAAGAATCTATATTTTTTAAAGACTTATGAGACTCACTCAGAATGACAGGATTCTACCTTTTTATAGTTGGCTCATTCTTGGAAAATAAAGAAGTAAAACATCCGGCATCCAGCATAAATTGGACGACTCCATCTTTCGCCTGAAGCCACTTTCCTTTCTCCATACCCCGTTTCGGATCGGTAACATATATTTGCAATTCTTTCACACTATTCGGTAGACCTTTCAGCGTAACCTGTCGGCTGGCACCGTTATTGACGATATGAATACTGTAAATAACATTCGCAATATTGCTAAATGCCACACAACTGACATTCGGCCTGTCACACGATATGGGTAGATTAAAAGAACCAGCTGGTGTCGAACCAAGCTGTTTTAAATTCCAGAAACGTTGTGTCGGACGAAGTTTGCCTTTGGTATGATAGATACCATCGCCTGCCATGACCGAATAATCAGCCATCAATTGCCACTGTAATATCGATCCGGCCTGACAAACAGCACCAATTCGCAGATACATGTCAATTTCATTTAATGCGGACGTCGGCTGCAGAAAAATGTCAGGATAACGGTGGGCAGCAGCATCTGTACTTCCCTCACCGACCAGTAAGGGGACATTCAGTTCTCTTGCCGCATCGGCCCAAATCGAAAGCGTCCAATTGTCACACCCCCGCCAGGAATGAAAAGAGATGGCACCAATATATTTAAAGTCTGTCCGAAAATTCAAAACCCTGTCATTGCGAGGCGTTTTTTACCGAAGCAATCCCCTCATCGAACAATAGGAGATTGCTTCGTCGCACAAAACGCTCCTCGCAATGACAGCGCTGGAGGCGTTTTCGGACAGACACTAAATAGACTCTGGTGTTGAGATTGCCAAAAAATCGATTACCGGGTTGTACAATAATTTCGGTCGGTTCGTTGACATTAACTTCAATCTGGCGATTCGCGGCAATAATACGGGCACCTTTCACCAATGCCTGAATATTGCGACTAAACCGGCGCCATCGCCTTCCCGGAAAGACTGAAATCTGTTCAATTTGTGAGGCAGTGGAGTCAATAAGTTTGATTTTTGCATCCATAAAATCTTTTGCCGGCAATTCAAGACAAAAAAATGCACCAGCCATTGTCGTATCAGCCGCGGCTTTGGCTTCGACATCAATCTGCACCCGGCCATTCCCCAGGTCCTCGACCACCTCTGCGAAAGTGATTTCATTAAGATTGGTGGTAATCGTTTGTTTATTTCCATCCAGGCGATAAAGTGGTTGCTGCTGCTCTTTGGCGGTTTGGGTGACTTCCATCAAGTTCGAGCCGATAAGACACAGGCTGGTTTCAAATTCCATAAGCTGGCCTTCGACACGAATACCCGTCAGGTTACCCCAGGCCATGCATTCAGGTTGACTGAAGGCCGGAGTAGCAAATCGTGGAAAGATAAAGATTATCATAAAGATAAAAAAACGCTGACGGGTTAGAGTTAAATGGGCCATTGATTATTCTCCTGTGGTTATTTTGTGAGCATCTTTACGTCCTGGTTATGAATTCGGGGATATTCCGTCTCATCATTTTCCAGTCATCTTTTTTAAGCTAATCGGATAAAATTAATAAATTTTTAAGACCAGGAACACGAAAACAAATCACACCGTCCAGGCCAATCCATAATTAGTGTCTGTCCGCAAATGCCCTAATTTTGTCATGGCGAGGAGCGTTTTTTGCGACGAAGCAATCTCCGCTGTTTAAGGATGGGATTGCTTCGGCAAAAAACGCCTCGCTTCGACAGGTCTCGGTATTTTCGGACAAGCACTAAATAACCACTCCGAAAATAATGCCCAATAAAAAATAGAAAATTTGTTTGATTTTTTAAATCCTTTTTTAAATTTCTGCATCTATATAATAAACTAAAACCAAAACTTCATCAACATTGAAAAGGAGAATTTGTATTATGGCAACTGTTAATTTAAGATTAAATGATTTGGAGCAAATTTTAGAAAACCATAACATCGTAATGATGGATTTCTGGGCGGAGTGGTGTGCACCATGTAAGATGTTTGGTCCCATCTTCGAAAAAGTGTCCGAAAAACATCCTGATATTAAATTTGCTAAAATCAATACGGAAGAAGAACAGGATTTAGCCGCCGCATTTGGAATTAATTCAATTCCTACCCTGGCAATTTTTCGGGATAAAATATTACTTTTTAAACAACCAGGATTATTGCAGGAAAAAATTTTGGAAGATTTAATATCTCAAGTCCGAAAGCTGGATATGGATGATGTGAGAAAGAAGATTGCAGAACATGAAGCGAAAGAGCATCATCATGACCATGACCACGATCATGATCACGATCATTCCCACGCGAATTAAAATCTCCAGATAATTGACCATACACTTAAGCACAGGCCAAGGATGCACCCGCATTCCTGGCCTTTTTTATTAAATTTGAAGTAATTTCAGGTTGGCGGGTTCAGGATTCATGGTTCACGGTTAGAAATCTTTCGTTTTTAATATTTCTTAACCCTGAACCAGGAACCATTGAACCTTGAACCGGATTCGTTACAATTTCAGTGCGCCCCGGCCTTGGATGGTTCATATTCACGGGGAAAAAAATGTTCAACAATTTACTCGAAATGCAGATTTATGAGCGGTAAAATTTTCAGAAGTGTTGGATTATTGCCGGCATAATTAATTGCCCCGAGTTGAATTCCATTCAATTTTTTAGCTATATTTAACAGGGCAATAGACCAACCTGAAAATTGGTCAGCCTTCACATAACTACCCGCAGCAAATGCTTTCATGGTTTCAGCCCGGATAAAAAGCCCGCCAATTGCGATTCCCCGAATGTCCTTTCCACCAACACCGCCGATACCCATAAAAACGCCACGGCACTCGTCCCCGCCGACACCAAGCCCGCCGAAGGCAAATCCCTTGATAGATTGACCACCAACGCCAAGCCCTCCCAGAAATATTCCGCGAAGTTCCTCCCCGCCAACACCGAGAAGTCCCGCGGCCAGCCCATGAACTTTATTCCCGCCGACACCCAGTCCACCTAAAGTAATTCCGTTAACAATCTCTCCGCCAACGCCAAGCGCACCCAACGTCATTCCAGCAATATCATTCCCACCAACGCCCAAACCACCAATCGTCAGACCGCGTATCTTTTCACCGCCGACACCAAGCCCACCGATATTAATCCACTTTAATTCCTCACCACCAACCCCCAGGATCCCCAATGAAATTCCGCTCACCCTCTGTCCGGCAACACCAATCCCCGCCGCCAAACCATTAATTTCTTTGGCTTCTGGCGCAAACAATCCAATTGCCAGGCCGTTCATGATAAAATCAGGGTTTTTTTTCGGTTTCCAAAGCGTTAAATTTAATCCATTGACCTTTTCAACATGATTATCACGAAAATTAATCCGTAGACCATGGGTTACGCTCGAATTACCAATACTGATCCCCACATTTTTAACGGTTAAATTCAACGCCGAGTGGGAAACAGTTGAATCACGCTGTTGCGCGAAGGAAACAGTCAATAGTGCGATAAGAACGATCAAAACAGTAAAAATTTTCAACATTTCAATTTTCCTCCCAATTTTCCGGTATTAAATGAAGACTTTAATCGCCTTTCAGCCTGTTTCAAGCATTTAAGACGTGAAAATCATGAAAAAGGTTACCAAATTTTGCTGGTAGTTTGAGAAAATTCTTGAAATTTTAAATTTATTTCATATCTTACTTTACAAGAATTTATTCACGTTTTCATAAAATCTATATCGAGGGAACAGCTTCCCCGCCTTTCATCATAACACTAAAATTTATAAAATTGGATCCAGGATGAATTTAATTTTTCAAAAATTACAATTTAAAATTAATGAGGGAACAAAGGAAAAAATTATTTCCGAGGATTATTTTTTGGGAATTGATCAAAAAACGCCAGGGTTAAATTATGAACTCTATCAGGCTCTGGAACTGACACAAAAAGTAAAAAGTGGAATAGCCCCATTAATCGATTTACACGCTCAAAAACTGGATCGCTTGTATATTCATCCGGAAAAATCAGATACAGTCGATCTTGCCCTCAATTTACAATCAGGAAAATATCGGATCGACTGGATCAATCCTGAAACAGGGGCGACTTTTAATTCATCCGAAGGAGATCACGCTGATGGAACATTAAAAATTTCCCATCCGGCTGATTTCATCGATCTTCTACTGAAAATAAAAGCAACAAAATAATCCTTTGAAAGTACTTTTATGCGAATCGCAACGATTGCTGATTTACCCCGAATCGTGGAAATTTATAATTCCACGATTCCAACCCGACAATCAACGGCTGATACAGAACCGGTAACGATTGAAGCCCGAAAAGAGTGGTTTTTTAGACATAAACCAGATCACCGACCAATTTTTGTCATGGAAAAAGATGAAAAAGTAGTCGCCTGGGTCAGTTTTGAGTCGTTTTATGGCCGACCAGCCTATTTTCACACGGCTGAAATCAGTATTTATATTGATGCCCAATACCGAAGACAGGGCATCGGACGCCAAATACTCGCCCTATCCATTGAAATTGCTAAAAATCTTCAAATTAAAACGCTGGTCGGTTATATTTTTTCGCATAATGAACCCAGTATCCGATTGTTTCAGTCATTCGGTTTTGATGAATGGGGACGGCTCCCCAATATCGCCGTGATGGATGGGAAGGAGTACAGTCTCTCTATCTTTGGCAAACGAATCTGTGAATAAAATAACTCTATATCAAAGGAGATAATTCATGCTATCAGTCGAAATACCCGGTACGGGTACATTAAATTTAGCGCATCTGGTTCTGGATTATAATGGAACCCTAGCCGTCGATGGCCGGCTGATTCAAGGGCTAGCGGATAAATTGAACCAGTTGGCGCAAAATCTGCATATTCATATTATTACCGCCGACACCTTCGGAAGTGTTCGAAAGGAGGTCGCTGAGATTCAATGCGAGCTTATCATTATTCCAACAGAGAAACAGGACTTTGCCAAGCTCAATTTTATCAGGCAGTTGAATTTAGATACCGTTGTCGCAATCGGTAACGGGCGTAATGATGCCTTGATGTTGCAAGAAGCTGTCCTGGGAATTGCCCTTCTCCAGGCTGAAGGACTGGCAAAAGAGGCGCTGTCAGCCGCGGATGTTGTTTGTTCTGATATTCATTCGGCGCTGGATATTTTATTGAATCCCCTCCGTTTGAAAGCAACTTTAAGAAGATAATAGTGGATATATTTGTCTAAATTTTTTTTATTCGCCTATACCGGGTTAAGTTTAATTCTTCTGACAATTCCATTTCTGTACATTAACTATCAATAAATTATAATAATTCACGTTAATCGACACTATTTTGCTAAGTTTATTATGCTTAGCCAATTTCAAAATTTTCATTATGTTATGATGTTTTTTTAGTTTTCCCCCTTGTTAAATTCAATAAATATGTGTAAATTAATAATGAAAAATCGAAAATATCATTTCGATATTTTCATTAAAAGGAATTATCAGAAGCAAATTGATCTTGATTTTCAAGGTAAACAATCCGTAAATAATTGCTTACCATCAGAAAACGAGAAGCGAACGCTACAACTATTAATTTGTACCGTTCTTTGAAATGGGATATTGTTAGACGCTTGGATCTCAAACATTTCCTGGAAATTTCCTTAAATCAACATAAATCCTGACAAATTAATCAGTATTGACCAATAGGAGATCGGACAATGCAGACACATCTTTGGGAACAACATCCGGATCAAACTGAAATTATCACGCATTCGGGAAAAAGGAAATCAATTTTCACAAAATTTCCGAAAGCGGGACTCCTGATTTTAGGGTGTACATTAATTTTTCTGGAATTTTTTCCATTTCAGGTAATTTCCAAAACATATTCTGGAAATTACCGGACGTCAAATTTCGTTCAGGTAATCAATAATCTTGAATTGAGTAATGGTGAATGGAATTTTACATTCCGTCGGGATAATTTTAGCGCGGTACCAATCAATCGGATATCTTTATTTATTTCTCAGGGAAAAAAGAACCATCATTTTTTTCCGGAAGATAGTAGTTTTCTATCAAAAGTCTGGTCCGTCATCTGGCGGATTCCCTGGAATACAAAATTTGGAATTTTACTGGAATGGATTCCGCTTTTAATTTCGCTGGGATGGCTTTTTATCTGGTATCTCATCATGGTTGTATTAATACGACGCGCGATGGCCATGGGAGATGAAGACACAGACACATTCTTTATACAATTTACGAGATTTGCCCAGGTTTTCTACTTGTTTTGTATGATTCAGGCAATTTTCTAACTTTTTCTGTAATCATATTGGAAGGTAACTGTATCTTCATTCTCCTATCGCATCAGTGTTTCCTTTTAAAATTCCAGACTAACACCAATAGAAGGTAAAATCCCAAGCTGGCTATTGCGAACGATTTCTTGGGTCCAGAAATCATAGCGTGGCCGTTGCGGTATTTTATAATTATAAATATTTTGAATATCGAGATAAAGAATTAATGTGCGATTACCTAACGAAAAGTATCTATCGATCCGGATATCCAGATGGTGACCGGCTTCCAAGCGGCTCGCCAGGTATTCAGCGGGTACGTTCTGAATCACACCCGTCTGTAAAGGATTTTCATCGGGTCGATAGACCGGTGTATAGGGAATACCGGTAAAATATCGAAATTTGGCAGCAAATTCCCAGCGACTATTTAAAATATATCCGCCAGATAGATTAAAAATGATCCGCTGATCGTACTGGCCAGGATAGGTATTGCCATCAAGCGCCGTCACTTCTGTTTTATTATAAGAAAAACTCAAGAGACCATAAAGCGGTATTTCAGAATATTTTTTTTGCAATAAAAATTCCATACCATAAGCCCGCCCCTTCCCGGCAGATGACATTGGAAAGAAACCAAAGGATTGAAAATCGTCCTCACGACCACCATAACCTGTTCCGGTATTGGTAATGACAATATGATCATTTACACCGGGGATAGTGCCAGTTGGTAGATCTCGATAATTTTTATAAAATCCTTCAACCGAAAACCGCAAATCAGCGCGCAGAAAATAATCCCAGCCAATCACACTCATCTGATTCCGAAGTGCCTTTAGATCTTTATTCACCGGATTAACAACCCAAACGTAAGACGGGGACTGATAATAAATTCCGGTACTAAAACGTAAACTATTTATTTCATTTAAGTTATATTTCAGTGAAATACGGGGGGCTACATAAAGTGGTGAATTGATAAAATTATAATAATCAGACCGGACGCCAATATTTAAGTTAAGATTTGGAAACAATAGCCAGTCCAACTCCATAAAACCTGAATACTTTTGACCATTCGCATTAATAACGGTATTTGGATTAACGCCAAGCTCCGCCACTGGCAGGCGATTTCCATTTCGATCATATATTGTATCACCAAAAGCGGTGGTGCTCGCATTAACAAAATTCTTGACGGCTATCCCACTTCTTAAACCAGCGGTTTTGGACATAACCCAATAGTGCTGCAGCTTGCCATTAAACTCCCATTCATCAGATTCGCTTCGGAAATACTCGCGTTCAAACTCATCAATCTGATTGAAACGATAACGTGCTAAATTCACGTTCAGTGTCAGGTCGAGATAGCCATTACTGAGTAGCCTGCGATAGTTGGCGCCGGTTATTCCCTGATATTGTGAATTATCCATTAGTCCAGCGTTAAATACCCGATTCTGTTCTGTATCCAGGTCCCGATCAACTCGATCGATAGCGGAAAGACCTATTATAAAGAGCTTATCTACCGGCGAGAAATCGTACTGCCCGATAACATTAAAGTCCGTGTAAACCGGGACAAACGGTAAGCCTGAGGCCTTAAAAATTAAATCGAGGTAACTCTTCCGGGCTGAAAAAATGAAGTTTCCCTTATCAAAAACTGGAGTTTGCAGATTAATTCCATATTGGGTAGCCGATACTGTCATTTTGGTTTCCAGACCTTTACTTTGGCTTTCGAGCAAACGTAAAGAGAGAACGGATGACATTTTATCACCATATTGCGCACCAAATCCACCAGTCGAAAAAGTTACATCTTCTACGAGGTCAAGATTAATGAAACTTAAGCTGCCAGAGCCACTCCCCTGGGTGCTAAAGTGGTTGATATTCGGAATTTCAATATTATTAACAATATATAAATTTTCGGAAGGTCCGCCACCACGAACCAAAAGATCATTTCTTCCACCAGCCGCATTTATCGCCACGCCCGGCAGCGTGGAAACGGTACGAACCACATCTTCAAACCCACCGGGGAACCTTCGAATTTCTTCTCGCGACAGGCCAATTGTACTGGGTTGAATTTTCTGTTCCTCGACAAAATAGCCTGCGGTTACCGTCACTTCTTCCCCTTCCAGGGCCTGCTCGGTCATCTCAACATTTATTTCGGCTGGTTTTGAGGTCTTCACCACAATATCGGTTTTGATGATGGCATCATAACCAATAAAATCAAACCGTAAACGATAGGTACCAACCGGAACGTTCCGAATGAAAAATTTACCATCCAGGTCGGTGGATGAACCTAATTGGGTATCCATGACTACAACATTAGCTCCTAACAAGGCTTCCTTGGTACGGGCATCAATGACTTTTCCCTGTATTGTTCCTTTTTCCTGTGCCATTGCACTGATGAAAAAACTGGTAATTAATAGTATCGTAAATAAATATTTCATAATGCTCTCTCCTGTTCAAAATTAAGTTGAAATACCAAAAAACTATTTGAGCGATTTACTGGTATAATATAAGCATTTATTTCCTAAAAGTCAAGTAAAAAATCGAGCAAATCGCTTATTTTTGAATTTTTTTCAAGGCCAAAGAATAGATTAGCCATAAAAAGTCTAAAAAAGATATTTAGCATTTTCGAAAATTATGAGCCGTCAAATAAAATGACAAATGAATGCAGAAGTCCCCAACCAGTCCGACAAATTTCTGTGACCTCTTTACGCTGTGGCCAAAATTTTATATTTTTAGTGTTTGTCACAAAACCTTTTTTGGTAGGGCAAATTGCCAATTTGCCCAGCTTAGCACTTGTATCAGACACTCAATTTGGACAAATTAACAATTTGTCCTACAATTTTGGACAGACACAATTTAATCAATAACGATGAAAAGGGGTATTTATTTTTAAAATATGAAATTTGAATTGTGCTTTAGAAAGAGAAAGGAAGGAAAGTAAAAAATTTTTGTATCCATTCACAGCATAGCCGTCAGGTTAAGGCTTTAAATCATTAATAAACAAATGAATAGCCACGAGCTTTAGCTCGTGGATCATCATGCTCCCCCAATATTAAAGTGGGTTTTAACCCCCAGGAGTTTAAGGACTCGGGCTTAAAAGCCCGGTGATTATCGGGAGGCGTTCATGGAACCACGAGCTAAAGCTCGTGGCAATTCAACAATAACTTATTGAAATTCATATTGTTATCACCTTAACCTGAGAAAAAACGCTTCTTTTTAAAATTTCAGGAATAATAAAATATGATTTCTCACGAATGACGCATGACCTATCACGCATCCCCTAATCAATAATCCACCCCAAGCGAAAAATAGTATTTCGGTCGGGCGCGTTTCGAAAAATCGGACGTGAAATCCGTATCCCAGGCAATATCAGTCATAAAAATCATGAAACCTAAATGTAATCGGATACCAAGTCCGTACCCCATAATTGCATCATTCAGCCGCGGAAAGCCACCGAAACCCTTTGTAAAGGGTCGAAATGCGGCGTCATCCGCCCAGGCCGAACCAAGATCAGCGAAAATCGCCCCCCGAATATTCTGGAAGCCAATTGGGAGCGGCCAACCCAGGATGAAATAGCGAATCAGCGGGAATCGAAATTCCAGATTCGCCAGGGCATATCGCGTTCCGACCTGCTCATAATAGTTTGCTCCCCGCAGTGGTGTTTCAAAACTGGAAAAATAAATGTCATCCATCATATTCACGCGGACACTGTCCTGGAAATGGCGATTCAACCAATTATCGACACCACCGAGGAAAAATCGCTGTGGATTCCGACCTTCACTCAGCCCACCACTCAAGCGAGTAACAAAAGTATATTCCTTTCCGATTTTAAAATATTTCCGCCAATCAGCACGCAGAGTGGCAAAATCAAGCGAATATTTGGTTAACGCCGGACTATACGTCAAACCAAATGAATAGCGCATCCCATTTTCTGGACCCGTATACCCCCAGAGGGCTGTATCTTTGACATAATTAATATTATTAATGAAGACCCGCCGTTGATCGTTGGGGATGATATACGTCAGGTACTCGCGATCAATTGCCAGGAAAGTAAAGGAATATTCCAACCGCTTATAACGCGAGAATGGATAAGCGAGATAAACATTTCCGCCGTAATTGCGATCCCGCACCCAGTCGTACATGGATGTGGGAATAAAGAAGGCATAATGAAAAGCGCCAAATCCCATATCAATCCGACGAGGTAAATAAAAATAATTAAACATATAATTCGAATTACGGAAATCATAAAGCAAGTTAAAATAAAGATTTAGCTGATGATTCCCCATGATATCCGAAAATGCAATCTGAGTATTTCCCTGCAGTCCGAAAATCTGATCATAGCTGGTATTGCCATAAACGATATCCGGCGTAAATTTCAATTTATATGGATTAATTTTGTAACGACCGGATTCAGACAGGTATTGAGTAGAATCCAGAAACACATTTTTTAATTTCGGTATTGATTTATTCAGATCACCTTTTACGAAATTTTGGCCAAAAATAAAATTTTTATAATCAGCTTTTTGTTCCTTTTCATCTGATTTTAATTTGATAAGAAGGGCCGAATCGGCTGCTACATTTTTTTGCGCCAATTCTGCTTTTTTCTCCTGTTTTTGAATAAAATTGCTTTTTTGAAGTTTGATATCACCTGGTTTAATGGCCATTGGATTTTTCATGAGGTAGACATCATAACCAGCATTATAAAATGAAGCAAAAGCTAATTTCTCGCCTTTATCGGCCCAGCTCAGATGAAAAATTCCGGTAAGAACATTGGTTATTGGATAGGTTGAATCTGACACGACGTCCAAGATGTAAACATTTGGAATACCGGATTCGTCACTGGTATAGGCAATCTTTCCGCCACCAGGATGAAAAACAGGCGTTCGTTCCAGATGAGGCGTGTTGGTTAAGCGTGTCATCTGGTTTCCATCAGCTTGGATCAGGAAAATATCCAGATTCCGAAAGTTGATATCCTGAATTTGAATTTCCAAATCATTATCGGCATTGTAAAATTCACCCCGATCACTCACAAAAACCAGCGATTTTCCATCCGGCGCCCAGGCGGGCTCCAGATCACTAAATTTGTCACGGGTAATTTGCCGTAATTCTTCGGTTTCCAGGTTTACCGCATACAGGTCACCAAAACCATTCTGAATTCCAGTGAAGGCAATTTCTTTACCATCAGGTGACCAGGTTGGCGAATAAATCCCATCAATATTAAATTTTAACGATTGTATAATTCGAGAAGATTTTACACTGACAATATGCAATGCATCCTGTTCACCCGCTTTGGCGGCAAAAGCAATCCGGGAGCCGTCAGGTGACCAGGTGATACCCGCTTTAAGCCAATGCAATTCCTCCAGATCACTGGTCTGTTGGCCTTTTACTAACTTTTTGATAACCCGGCCATCCACAGCACTCGCCAGATAAATGTCAAAATAATCGGATTTATCAGAAAGATAAGCAATTCGATCACCCTTTGGCGAAAGCGCTGGCCCGGTGTTAATAAAATTTCGATTTTTAACATGGTCGGTCAGGCGTTTGGCAAATTCCTCCGGTTCCTGTCGACCCGCAATATCCGGCCAATATTCTCTTTTCAAATAAAGATGCCAGCGTTTCGTCAGGTCTTCGACTCCCACGCCGATGGATTCTTTAAGACCATTTTCAACATTTCTATTCACCTTGATCTTGCCCAGAATTTCGCCAATTTTCTCACCGCCATATTTCTGTGACAAATAGTAAAGCACCGACTGTCCGCCTTTATACGCCATAAATCCGTAAAGTTGATCGATTTGGGGAACATAGCCATTCAGGGACGCATCCCGCATATACATATCGCTTTCGGTATCCCAACCCCGACTTTCATATTCAGCCAACCCTTCAATTAACCAAAGTGGCAATTGCAGCCGTGCCATCCCAACAATGATCGATTGAACTCCCGCCCCATAAACCATTTGTAACATCACCGCATGGGTCAGTTCATGGTGGACGACGTGCCGCAACTCTTCCCAATTGCCCTGATACGGAATGACCACCCGATTCTTAAAAAGTTCAGTAAATCCACCAACTGATTCTTCTGGTGGCCCCAAACTCACATTCGTTTGTTCAAAATCATTATGACTGTTATAAACAATGATCGAAATCCGATCAACCAGATCGTACCGCAGATCGGCTTTTAAAGATTGATAGCTTTTTTCGGCAATATCCGCGACGAAAGCGGCGATTTCATCACCACCGGTATAAAAATAGATATCAAAATGTTCAGATTGGATAAACGCCCATTTAAAATTTTCATATTGGACTTTATTTTTTCCAAAATATTGCGCATTTACCTGGAAACAGCCCAATATGGCTATCAGAAACAAGACCAATATTATTCTATATAAAATTTTTAACTTCATCAAAAGCTCCTTTATCGATTGGAACAGTTTCAAAGAGAACAATAGAATAACCTTTCCAGAAATAGTACTTATTTTTTTTAATTAAGTTCAAAACATAATTGAAGTTTTGCCCCTGATCAGGCAGTACGATAATTTTATTCCGCTCGTTCCATTTATCAGGATTATTGATCAAAAAATCCTTGCTATCATCAATTGATTTATTAAATTAATGTAGCTAAATTTTCATTTTGAAACAAGGTAAAATTAGACAAAACTCCGGAAACTTTTCACCGCGCGTAGACTATATAATAATGTAAGGAGCCAGCATGATGCGTTATCAATTGATTGAACATACCGGCGATATTGGCATTCAAGTATTGGGGACATCGTTGGAACAATTATTTGAAAACGCCGGTTTTGCTTTATTTGATATCGTAACAGATATGCACAAGGTACAACCAATTGTAAATTATGAAATTGAAGTAACAGGCAATGATCGCGAAGAATTGCTAGTGAATTGGCTTTCGGAGCTTAATTTTATTTTTCAAACGCAATATATACTTTTTCGTGAATTTAAAGTCCTCGAAATGAATGAAAAGCACCTCAAGGCCAGCGTCATCGGCGAAATCCGCGATCCAGCTATACATCCGGTGCGGATGGAGATTAAGGCGGTTACTTTTCATCAGTTGAAAATTGAAAAAACGAAGGATGGGTGGCGCGGGTGGGTGATTTTTGATATTTAATTGTGAGTCCAGGTTATTTCTGTCATTCTGAACGGAGGGAAGTGAAATGAAAAGTCTATATTTTTCAAAAAGTTATGAGATTCTCCGTCCCGCAAAAAACGCGGAACTCAGAATGATAGTATATCTGACTTAATGGTAATAGAAAAGCGAGGAAAACCATGTCAAAAGTAAAAAAAATACATGATTATACGTATGAAGTTGCACGTGAAGGTAAAATGCGAGTGCCGGGGCGATTTTATGCGACGGAAAATATGCTGGATGCGATTTATAATGAAAAAGCCCTGGATCAACTATCGAATGTCGCCCATTTGCCGGGAATTTTGAAATATTCCATGGCCATGCCGGATGTTCACTGGGGGTATGGATTTCCAATTGGTGGCGTGGCGGCCTTTGATCTGGAAGAAGGTGTTATTTCTCCGGGTGGTGTGGGCTATGATATCAATTGCGGCGTCCGGCTCATACGTTCCAATCTCCATAAGGACGATGTAGCGCCAAAAATACAGGAAATCATCAAATCCCTCTTTCAGCATATTCCGAGTGGTGTAGGTTCCAAAGGCCCTCTTAAACTCCGGTCCGGTGAAGAAAAAAAAGTCATGGTGGAAGGGGCAAAATGGGCGGTGAAAAATGGTTTTGGAAATGAATCGGATCTGGATAAGATTGAAGAGCACGGGCAAATGGCTGGCGCGGATCCAACTACGGTGAGTGATAAAGCCATTGAACGGGGACGCCCTCAACTGGGGACACTTGGTTCAGGTAATCATTTTTGTGAAATCGGTTATGTGACCGAAATTTATGATTCAGAAATCGCCAGAGTTTATGGCCTGGAAGAAGGTCAGGTGACTCTGTGTGTCCATACTGGTTCCCGCGGTTTTGGTTATCAGGTTTGCGATGATTTTATTCGAAAAATGCTACGGGCTTCGGAAAAATATGGGATTGAATTGCCGGATCGCCAGCTTTGCAGTGCGCCAATTAATTCACCCGAAGGTCGGGAATATTTTGCCGCCATGATTTGTGCGGTCAATTATGCTTTTGCCAATCGCCAGGTTATCAGTCATTGGGCACAGGCGGCGCTGGAAAAAGCCCTAAAGATTTCGCCTAAACAATTAGGTCTGGAAATTGTCTATGAAGTAGCGCATAATATCGCCAAATTCGAAAAACATCTCGTCGATGGCAAACTAAAAGAAGTGTGTGTCCATCGAAAAGGCGCGACGCGGTCATTTGGTCCAGGTCATTTGGAGGTTCCCGAAAGCTATCGTGCCGTTGGGCAACCGGTACTGATTCCGGGTGATATGGGACGTTATTCGTTTGTGCTTGCCGGAACAGAAAAGGCCATGCAGGAAACATTTGGATCAACCTGCCATGGCGCTGGTCGGGTGATGAGTCGGGAAAAGGCCAAACAGGTGGCCAAAGGACGTTCACTATTTCGTGAAATGGAAGATCGCGGCGTTTTTGTAATGTCAACTGATCGAATGACCATGGCCGAAGAAATGCCCGAGGCTTATAAAGATGTGGCGAATGTCGTTGAAGCGGTTCAGGGAGCGGGAATTTCGAAAATGGTCGCAAAATTACAGCCACTGGGATGTATCAAAGGGTAAATCATGCAATTTTATTTAATATTCAACCGCTTACTTTCCTTTATCAAAAGACAAAAATGGAAAAATTATCGCTGGGTCATCATCCCCATCTTCGTCATTATTCTCTTTTTTGAAGGACTAAATCTATTTTTTCCATTACCTAAAGCACGCCTTTTCCCGCCGGTTTCGACTTTAATTTACGCCCGTGATGGCGAACCGCTTCGGGCTTACACAGCCGATGACGATATTTGGCGTATCCACTGCAAAATTGATGAAATTTCACCACTCCATCAGAAGTTAGTGCTCGCCTATGAAGATCGCTGGTTTTATTGGCATTACGGCATTAATCCAATTTCGATTATTCGGGCGGCAATCACCAATTTTAAAGCCGGTCAAATTCTGGTTGGCGGCTCAACCCTGACGATGCAAATTGCCCGGATGATTGAGCCCAAAGAACGTAATTTCGCTTCAAAAATAAAAGAAGCGATACGAGCGTTGCAACTGGAGTGGTCTTTTTCCAAAAAAGAGCTGCTGGAAATTTATTTTAATCTTGCACCCTATGGCGGAAATATCGAGGGCGTGGGATCGGCTGCTTTATTATATTTTGGAAAACCACCGGCAAAATTAAGTATTGGCGAAATTGCCCTGTTAACCGCTTTGCCCAATTCCCCAACCCAACTTCGCCCGGATTTAAATTCCCAATTGGCTCTCCAGGGGAGAAATAAAGTATTAAATCGGTTATTAAAAACAGCGAATATTTCAAATCATCAATATCGGGATGCTGTGAGTGAATCGGTTCCATCGGTTCGGCGGGAAGTTCCATTTTTTGCCCCGCATTTCTGCGATTATTTGAAACAACGTTATCCCCGAACGTATGAATTTCAGAGCACCATCGACCTCAAAATTCAAAATACCTGTCAAAATTTGTTGGTTCAACATCTGGGGGGATTACGCGGGCGCGGGATTTCGAATGGGGCGATTGTGGTAATTGACAATCATTCGATGGAAGTCCTGGCAATGGTAGGCTCGGCCAATTTTTTTGATAAGACAAATTCTGGTCAGGTGAATGGCACGATTGCACCACGTTCGCCAGGTTCGGCACTGAAGCCGTTCGTTTACGCGCTGGCAATGGATCAAGGCCTCATCGCCCCAAAATCGATTTTGGAAGATGTTCCGGTTGATTATTCCGGTTATTCACCCGAAAATTTTGATGCGATTTATCATGGTGTGGTAACCGTTGAACGGGCTTTGGCACAATCGTTAAATATTCCGGCAGTCAATTTAACAGCTCAACTCGATGATAAAGGTATCTATTCATTATTAAAAGCCACAGGCTTTACGACTATCCATCGAACACAGGAAGAATATGGATTGCCAATTATTCTGGGTTCCGGTGAGGTTAAATTGCTTGAATTAACCACCCTTTATGCGGCGCTGGCCAATCAAGGTCAATATCGCCCTTATCATTTATTAAAAGATGAAGCGACAGCAATCCCAAAACAGATCATTTCAGCACCGGTTAGTTACATCATCACCGAAATTCTGACACAATTAGAGCGACCGGAACTCCCCGCTTATTGGGAATTCTCACTGAATCAACCCAAAGTGGCCTGGAAAACAGGGACCTCCTACGGCCATCGGGACGCCTGGAGTATTGGGTATCGACCGGAAATGACCATTGGCGTCTGGTTGGGTAATTTCTCTGGCAAGGGCGCGCCTGAATTGGTCGGGGCGGAAGTTGCTACGCCACTGCTTTTCAATCTTTTTAATGCCCTGCATAATTCCCAAACCAATGGCTGGTTCCAGATGCCGGATGGGATTGATATTCGTCGGGTTTGTGCGTTGAGTGGAATGCCCGCAACCGAAAATTGTCCGGAAACACAGGAAGAGTATTTTATTCCAGGCGTTTCACCAATTCAACCTTGTAACATTCATAAAAAAATAAAGATCGATAATGTCACAGGTCAAACACTCTGTGTGCACTGTCAGCAAAATCGAAAATATCATGAGGAAATCGTCACCCAATGGCCGCCAAGATTGGCAACCTGGATGGAACGAAATGGCTACCCCATTCAAAAGATTCCACCACACTTTTCGAAATGCACCAGTGTCATTCAGGGTGCACCGCCAATTATTCATTCGCCCTCACTGGATTGTGATTATATCATTCGCGAGGGCGTTGATAAAAAATATCAAAAAATATTGCTTGATGCCGCGGTTTCCAATGAAGTGAATCAAATTTACTGGTTCATGGATGGGAAATTATTGTATACTTGTCGGCCTGAAGAAAAAGTCTTTTATTCACCGGAACGTGGGGATCATCGGCTGGTTTGTATGGATGATCTGGGGCGGAGTAGTGAAATGATTTTGAGGATTCGGTAGAATGAGGAGAACGATAGAAAAAAGGTGACTTGGGTTGGCTGGTTCAGGGTTCATCGTTCACGGCAAAATCTTTTGTTTCCTGAAATTCTAAAATGGAAATTTATGATGTTATGAATCAATGAAAACCCCCTCCTGCCTCCATTTTCGCTTTTTGAAAATGGGGGCGAGACAGAGGGGGTCAATTTCCCACTGAAAAAGATTCCTCTGGAAAAAAATGTTTCATTTTAGAATTTCATGTGTTTTAATATTTTTTAACCCTGAACCAGGAACGACTAAACCATGAACCTGAGTCGTTTTACATAAAAGAAAGATAAATTTACAACACGGACACTATTTAACTTCAAACAACGAAAAAACCACCTTTGCAATTTCAGTATTATCAATATATTTGCCGCGTTTTGCATCTGTCTCATCCGCATATTGATGGAATTGTTCACTTCCAGCACCTTTAGCGAAAAGAGGAACTAATGAGTTGGAATGTTCACCAATGTGCCATTCCATACCCGGCAATTTTCCCTTGCCATTATTCTTTAATGGATTGATAACAAATTTTTTCTCCCCGGCAGTACTCTGAATAACGCCAGAGCCCGGTCCGGTCAGATAACCCGTTTCATGATCCGCCGTTATGATAATCAATGTTTCATTCCAACTGCTATTTTTTTCAACCCACGCGATGGCAGCCTCAACCGCATCATTAAAGTCAATTTCTTCCTCTATCACCCGGCCTGATTGATTAGCATGACCAGACCAATCCACCGCACCCCCTTCTACCATCAAAAAGAAGCCTTTTTGATTATTATCCAGCACATTTAAAGCGCCTGCCGTCATTTCAGCTAAAGTGGGTACAGAATCATTCAACGCCACGATATATGGATCGGCTTTATCATCGCCCGATCTCGATTGCTGCAGCGTTTTCGCTACCTTTGGGACGCCAATAACTCGCTTCGGTGTTGAACCAGTCATCAGTCTTTGAAAATCAGAGCGATTTTGAATAAGCATCCAAGGATCCGGTTCATTATCACCATCCATATCCTTACCAATTTTCCCGGCAGTCAGGGCTTCCCAGGTCTCCTGCCCACCGACATAGCGATAATTCGCTTCCGTAACAGGCTGGCTGTTGTCATCAAACAGCGGATGCCCTGCCCCCATAATCACTTCTAGCTGGCTATTTAACATATCCCGTGCAATCTCTTCATAATTACCCCGTCCGGAATTGTGAACCGACGCACCGGCTGGCGTGGCATGACTGAATTGAACGCTGGTGATAACACCAGTCGATTTTCCCAGTTTTTCAGCCCGTTCCACCATATTTTCAACAGGGACCTTGTTGGTATCAACGCCCAGAAATCCATTGTAGGTTTTCACCCCGGCAAAAATTGCCGTTGCCGCAGCCGCAGAATCGGTTGGTTTGCGCTTCAAATAATCGAAATTAGCTTTTGCTGAATCAGAAGAATAGCCATTACCCGAAAAAGAATAGGTACTCACGGCATACTGAACCGGAAAAGTGGCATATATCTGTTTGTTCGGTTCACCATATTGATAAATACTGGCGGCTTCAACCTGATTATAGCCACAGCCATCGCTGATAAATAAAATTATATTTTTGGGCACAGCCGCATCTGATTGTAAAAATGAATTTGTGATAAGTACTGCCGCTAAAATCACCATCAGCGCAATTAAAACAACAGAAATTGGTTTTCTCATATTTCTACTCCATACTTGAATTTTATATTTATCTGATATTTAGATGCTTCAACCTTAAAAACTCTCAATGGGTTTAAGTGGAATTAAACAAAATTTTTTATAATTTGTTCAATTATTATGACAAATATGTTATATTTTTATTAAATATACGTTACTTTTGATTTCGGTATCCCCTGCGGGAAGTTTGCCTTTATTGAGGGCTTGTCCGAAAATACCAAGACCTGTCATGGCGAGGCGTTTTTTGCCGAAGCCTGTTTTTTAGGCTCGCCATCCCGGCGTTAAACAGCGGAGATTGCTTCGTCGCAAAAAAACGCTCTCCGCAATGACAGTACCGGCGGCATTTGTGGACAGACACTATTTAAAGGATAACTCAGGGTCTATAAAAATCTCCCTTCAGGAAGACGCGATAAATAGTAACCGTTCACCGGGTGGATCGACTCTGTCATTCCCGCAATCGATATTTTAGGCCGCGACCCTTTGTCGCGACATCAATTCTCTGGATCTGGATTTTAGACCCAACGAATGGCGTGTTGAATATTCTGCTGGGTCATATTGGCATTCAGGGACCAGCCTGGCTGGGCGATGCCAATTGGACCAAACCAGCCGTTATCATCATGGGACTCTGGACCGCAGGAGGCAGCATGATTATCTGGCTGGCAGGATTGAAAGGCATTCCGGTGCAATTTTATGAATCAGCCGAAGTGGATGGTGCCAATTGGTGGCGAAAATTTTTGCATATTACGATCCCCATGTTAACGCCTTATATTTTCTTTAATTTAATCATGGGAGTCATCGGTACACTGCAAATCTTTGCACAGGCAATGATCCTGGGTAGTGCCGGCACCCAACCGACCGGCCCGCTGGATTCACTGCTTTTCTATGTGTTTTATCTTTTTAATACGGCTTTTGTGGACTTTAAAATGGGCTATGCCTCAGCTATGGCCTGGATTCTGTTTATCATTATCCTGATTTTAACTGTCATTCAATTAAAAATGGCGCCTAAATGGGTTTATTATGAAGGGAAAACAAAATAGTTATTGAGATTCCTGAAGTTTACCGTTCACGGTTAGACAATTAATAGCCCACTAATTTTTTATTGAACATCATAAAAATCGAAAAGGACTCGAATTTGGATAGAAAACGAATAAATTATCGCAAAGTGCTGCAAAAATTTTTCGTCTATTTCAGTTTAACCGTTGGCGCAATTATCTTTCTCATCCCGTTTTTCTGGCTGCTGACAACCAGTATGAAATCCGGCGAAGAATATCGCGCCTATCCCCCGCGCTGGCTGCCGCCGCTTCCCTATTCGGTGAAAACCTCACCTCTTGTGGCGACTGATGAATTTGAAAGTATACCAACTCCCCCTGGTCTATCGACAGATACCTGGAACACCATTTTGCCGGCACTCAAAGATTCACTTTGGGCAAGAATTTGCTCTTTAAAGAATCCAACATTATTAAAAATACAAAACGATCCGGTGAAATATGAACGATTTGGGGATGATTTAAAAACAGCTTTAATCACTGGCATTCTGACCCGAATCATCAACGAAATTCGGGATCGCATCTCCGAAAAAAGCCCACATGAAATTATTCATGAACTATTGTTAAGTGATACACTGAATTTAGCAAAATTGATCTTGGTTTGGGGATCATTTTTAACTTATAATCAACAAAATAATAACTGGATTGAAAAAGTACCACTTGATTCTATTCGCAATTTGAAATTTACCCCCAAAGAGGAGGAATTTTATCTGGCAGCTTGGAGCACCGGGGTGGAACAGCTTCATGATTATCGCTGGGAAGAAAATTTAAAAAGAATCCTGGACATCCAAAAGCCCGGGCGATGGAATCCATTTATTCGATATTATGGCAAAAGGCTGTGGACAAATGTCATTGCGAAGGGTAAACATTATCAGACGACGCGAACATCTCCTGAAATCGTACAGCAGATTTTACAGGGACTACATCCAGAACGTCTTGATAAAAATCTGGTGAGTCTCTATCGAAACCTGGCTATCAGTAAAATGACAGTGCAAACGCACGAAGGAAAGGATTGGGCTTTACCAGACACGCTGGGGCTGGAGGGACTGGGATGGCAAAGTGTAACCGGGGATACGCTTTCCCGGTTTAATATCGACGCGAAAAATTGTGTGGAAATGGTATATGACTTTTCGAAACAGCAAAATATCGAATATCAATTTTTCACCATCTTACCCATTCCTTTCGATTCGGTGGAGCGCGTTATCTTGCCTGTCCATGGGGATCTCTCTTTTCATGAAGGCTGGCTGACTATCGAGACCAATGGACAGGTTTTTCAGGCACAAAAATCATTCGAAATCATCAGCCATGCCTGGATGGGCGCAATCTGGCAGCGACAGATTCAGCAGGAATTAAAAAAGGGAGGATTAACACTTTATGGTCAGCAAATCATCGAATTTTCGGCGGATAAATCAGCCAAAAGTAGCATCACTGCCGAAAATCTGGCGCTATTTCGATTGAACATCAAACAGGTTCCTTTTTTAACCGCAACCTGGCGAAAATTCTCACGAAATTATTTTGATACCATTCGATTCGTTCAATTTGTCCAGTTCTTTTTAAATTCAGTGATTTTAACTATTTTGAATATTGGTGCCCAACTACTGGTCTGCCCATTAATCGCTTATGGTTTCTCGCGCATAAAATGGCCGGGACGTGATTTTCTCTTCGGCGTCGTACTGGCAACCATGATGCTGCCTCCCCAGGTGACCATGATTCCGCAATTTCTCATATTTCGACATCTGGGAATGTACGACACTTTTTATCCCCTCTGGTTGCCTTCACTCTTTGGGACTGGATTTTATATTTTTCTGCTGCGTCAATTTTTCATGACGCTTCCATACGACTATGAGGAAGCGGCAAAACTCGATGGATGCGGCTTCATTCGGCGGTATTTTAATATTTCGCTGCCCCTCATTCGGCCAGCGCTGGCGGCAGTGGTCATTTTTCAATTTATGGCAACGTGGAATGACTTTTTACGGCCGCTGATTTTCCTGAATTCGCAAAACAAAACACCATTACCACTGGGATTATTTATCGTTAAAATCGGCTGGTGGAATCAGGAGTATGGCCTATTAATGGCGGCATCAGTTATCATGTTATTACCGGTGATCCTGATTTTCTTCCTGGCGCAAAAGCATTTTATTGAGAGTATTAGTTTGACGGGAGCAAAAGGTTAAAAATTATGTAACGCTTCAGCCACCATTTTATGATCTGTGGAATACGCGTTGTGAATGTGGCGCCATGCCCTGAACCAGAGGGAGAGGGCGTAGCGCTTCGGCGCTGGCGTAGCTATTCCCTCTCCCAGGACTAATCATTACGCACAAGTTTTTCTTGACTTTGCGGAATGAGGTAAAAGAGGTGAAAGACGGTGACGATATCGTAAAGGCGGTGGAGACCGCGCCAGATGGTGGTGATACCTGGGGGGGCCATCATTTTTCATCATTTTTACGGCCGAGGAAGCCGCCGAGTTTGACGATGATGGTAATCATCTCTTCGAGGGACGGTTCGGCGCGGGGCAAGATGGTGGTTTGATAATGGTAGCAAAATAATGCCTGCCACTCATCGGTTTCGAGGAGCACGGAACAGGGGAGGTTGGGGTATTGGCGGCCGAAGCGGAGCGTGAAGAAGATGCGCCAGGCGACGATGAGGTCGATGATGAGACAGCGGTGAAGACGGTTGGCGGTTGGCCGCGGGTTGATTTTTTGGGGGGTAACACCAGGACCTGGGCGAAGCGGACTTCGAGGGTGGCGGTAC
>DYKB01000199.1 GCA_020722815.1 Caldithrix sp.
TTAAAAAAAGGATCAAAAAACTTGTGCATTTTTTCAAATACTGGGAAATTTACAACAAGGGGCTTAAACCACAATTATTTGACTTGCCCTTTTGCTTGCTTTGAACCCTTCACTTAAAATTGAAATGAGCGAAAATATGAACAAAAAAACAACACGACGGCAATTTCTGAAACAAACAGCAATCGGCGGCGGAGCTCTGCTCGCTGGTTTTCCGCTGCGTTTTTCAGACCAGCTTTCTCATTCTCCTGCCAAAAGGCTCAATGACAGGCCTAATTTTATTTTCATCATTACCGACGAAGAACGATCAACACAACATTTTCCCGACAACTGGGAGCAAAATAATTTGCCAAATCTCACGCGTCTGAAAAATCACGGGCTGTCGTTCAATAATTCCTTTTGCAATTCGTGCATGTGTTCCCCGAGCCGGGCGACTCTTTTTACCGGAATCTACCCGGCGCTGCATGGCGTCACCGGCACACTGCCCGAAGCCGAAGGCAGCAGCGAACCTTTGCTGGAAACTACGCTCAGCACTGAATTTCCCAACCTGGCGCAAATGCTTCGTTCTGCGGGTTATCAGGTTTATTATAAAGGAAAATGGCACATGAGCGTTCCCGAAGGCAGCGAGTGGCAGGCTTCGGATCTGGAAAAATATGGCTGCGACGACTGGGATCCGCCGGATGCCGGCGAAGATGTTACGCCGGAAAATTACGGCGCCGGACGCGCTAACCATGATGCCCGCTTTACGGCGGACGCCGTTGATTTTTTACAGCAAATCGATGATTCACAGCCATTCGCGCTTTTCGTGTCTCTGGTCAATCCGCACGACATTTCCGCTTATCCTGACAATTTCGCCGATGACTTTGACAATTCCATGCTGGAGGGCGACTTGAAGCTGCCGCCGACGGTTTACGAAAACCTTGAACAAAATCTTAAACCTTCGGCGCAAGCGGAATTGATCACAAAATTGGACATTGGTCTGGGAAAACTGACCACTATCCCGCGAAAAAAGAATTACGTCAATTTTTACGGCAATCTGCTCAAACACGTGGACGAGCAAATTGGTCAAGTACTTGATGCCATCGAAGCGCCGCGTCAGGACAGCCCCCCGCTGTCAGAATCCACGATTATTTTTCGCATCGCCGATCACGGCGAAATGGGTCTCTCGCATGGCGGGCTCAGACAAAAAATGTTTGTCGCCTACGAGGAAGTGCTCCGCGTGCCGATTATCGTTTCCAATCCGTCGCTTTTTCCTCAGCCGCAAACTTCGGACGCGCTGGTTTCGCTCATCGATATTCTGCCCACAGTGGCGACTCTGGCGCAAGTGCCAAACTTGGAGAAATACGATCTGCGCGGCGTAGATTTTTCATCCATTATCGAAAACCCGGACGCCGACCCTGTTCAGGAGGATATTTTGTTCACGTTTGACGACGTGCGCGCCGGCACGCCGGGCATTGAACAGTTAGTTGATCCTCCCAATCGGATTTACTGCATCCGGGAAAAGAACTGGAAATTTGCCAGGTACTACGACATCAACGACAACGTGGCGCCGGAATACGAAATGTATGATTTGGCGCACGATCAGAATGAAACAGAAAATCTGGCGCATCCGGATCATCCGCGTTACAATGATCCAGATGTAGTTGCTGAGAGAAACCGTTTGGCAAACAAACTGGCACTGCGCATTTCAGAAAAATTAGCGCCGCTGCAAACAGGAGTTACTCCAAAAACAAAAAAGCAGCCGGTTGATTTTTCTATTTTGAAAAATTACCCCAATCCATTCAACAGCCAGACGCGGTTCGAATATCAATTGAAAAAATCATCTGCCGTGCGCTTGCAAATTTTCAACCTGCGCGGTCAATTGGTGAGAAATTTAATTGAGGAAATGCAGGCTGCCGGTAAACACACAGTCGAATGGGACGGGAAATCAGAAATCGGACAGACAGTTTCGTCAGGAATCTACTTTGTTCATCTGTATTTGACTGAAAATTTGATTGCCGTGCATAAAATTCAATTTTTGAAATGAGAAGCAAATATCTCAAATTTTGCCAATCTACCATCCTGGCCGCCGTTGCGAAGCGGTTTGCGCCAGGAAGGTTTTAAGCTGATAAATGGAATGAGATTGCTGTCGCCAACATAAATGTAGGCTATTGAAGAAATGCAGCGTTGTTTGAGGAAATCTCCT
>DYKB01000042.1 GCA_020722815.1 Caldithrix sp.
CTGCCCTGGACACAAAAAATGAAAATTGTTTGCTTTCACCCGGTGATCGGTTACCATAAAAGTTACATATTTTATTAAAATTATTAATGTTATGTAAGAAGGAGGATTAGGAATGAAACGCATATTTTTCGCATCCATCATCGTGATATGCCTGACTGGCTATTTATCCGCTTATTTCAGGGCGATTCCAAAAGAAGGGGGAGAATATTGGTCAAATTTTGAGCTGAAAAAATTCAATTGTCAGGTCGATGTGAAGGGACTTTTTTATGAAACAACAATCGAATTTGAAATTGGTTTAACGCCAGTATCTAACAATGCGCCAGTACCGGGTGTTTATGAAATTAACTGGACGTTTTCGCTGGTGCCGGATGCTGTTATAACCGATTGTCAAATGCAGCCAGCCGGCGCCGATCCGGGAAATTACATTCCTGCCGAACTACTCGACTTAACAACGGCTAAAATGCTTTATCAAAATTCTCCTCGTGCCCAACCCCGGCTACTTTTACGGGAGTTATGGCAACGACAATGGGATGCCAAATTGGTGAAAACTTATGAAATGGTTTTTTATCCTGTTGATCTGGTAAAAACGCCGGTTATAAAATTTTCATTTCTTACCCCATGCCGGGCTGCATATAATATGCGGCGAATATTGTTACCACTGAATGAGTTCCGCGTTTATAAACATCTCAGTGATAACCTGATTAAATTTTCGGATCCGGATCATCCGGATTTCGAGCCACTAAATATCGATGCAATTTACCTTTCACCAGGCTGGCGGTGGATAAATGGCTACTGGCAGGGGCAGATTTATTGGCAAGGAACATACCAGGCGGTGATTGGGATCGCCGCCGAGAGCTCGAATCGCAACTACCTCCGCACTTTTTCAAATGAAGAAGGTCAATTTTATCAAATTTCAATACCAACACCACTGCCCCCTGAAAATCGAAAACCAAAGAATATTTTATTGGCCGTTGATCTCACGATTGAGGGCTATAATAAATTTGACGTTAAAAGAGCAATCGATCTTTATCAACAAACCGTTGAACTATCATGTAGTGCCTACGATTCCATTAACTTAATCTATTCAGGATTTATCCCCCAACTTTATCATTCAGCATTTGTCCCGTATCATTCGCAAACTTGCCAGAAAATGATGACGCAACTTCGGAATGAAACCATCCCGAAACTGAATACCTTACCACTCCTATTACGAGAGGCTGTAAAATTATTTAATCAGCAGAAAAAGGCCGGCGAAATCTGGCTCATCACGAACGCTCGCTCTCACGCGGATCCTATTCAGACAGCCATGGAGATTATTCAGCAAAGTTTGAACATCGCCCAGTATCCGCTGGCTTTCAAAATACTTTCCAACGATGCACAAAACTGGCCGGCAAAATATATTAATAATCAATACTATCCGGGGAATGATTATTTATACGAAAACCTGGCGCGCCTGTCAAAAGGAAATTTTGTAAAATTGCGGGATTTTCAATATTATGATGGGCTGGAGGCGATGCTGGATTGTGTGGCACCGACAATTAATACGGTGGAAATCGATCCGGAGCCTTTTGGAGGACTGTGCTACTCCCGAATTCCGCTCAATCAGGGACGCATTAATTTTCCAATCACACAGCCTTATTATGAGATTGGCCTGTTTGACGGATTTGATCCATTTTCAGTTCACTATTTCGGGATGACTGATGGTGAGGTCTATGGGCAGGATGTGCCCATTAACCGAATCCAGGACGATACCGGTTGGCCGGAAGTCGCTCAATTCTGGTATACGCGCTATGTCCAGGAGCGACTACTGGAACCACAAAGTTATGAAACTATCAAATATATCGAACAAATTTCGGTCGCCCAGCGGATTTTAACAATTTATAGTGGATTGGTGATCCCCGGGCCGGGTGAGAAATGCGGATTTAACGCTTTGACCGAACTGGCAACCGCTGTTGAGAATCCGGATGACCGGATTGCAGAACCCCCGGAACAAGCTAAAAAATTTACTCTCAATGCGTTTCCCAATCCATTTAATGCCAGTACTACGTTCACCTGGGAATCTCCAGACGCTTTAAGCCATCCCAAAATCGTCATTAGAATTTTTAATTATCTCGGGCAGGAAGTTCGTCAATTTGAAATAGATCACAGCAGTTCAGATGGGTCGGTAGAAATTTTCTGGGACGGGATGGATAAACAGCATCAGGCGGTCGCTTCTGGAATTTATTTGGTGATGCTACAGGCTGGAAATCAGATGACCAATATTAAAGTGACGTTGTTGAAATAGCTTCTGGCTTTTAACTTTTGGCTACTGGCTTTTAGCTTTTGGCATCTGGCTGTAATTTTTTAATTTAGATTGCCAGATTAATTTTACCAAATTTATTTGGAATATTTGAAAGGACAATATTATGCGAATTTATAAAATAATATTATTCATTGCTGCGCTATTATCATTCGGCCATGCAGCCGATTTTTGTGTCTATGAAGCCAATTACCCCAATGTGAAAGATTACAATGTGCGGCTCGATGATGCGGAATTGATAATTACCCCGCGCGGGGCTTATATCGAAATGGATTTGATGCTAACGATTTCGTATGATTTTCAAAGCTGGTTCTTCAAGAATTACAATGAACTGGAATTTCAATGGAGTTTCAGTCTCCCGGATCAGGTGGTGGTGAATGATTTCTGGCTCTGGGTGGGCGATTCCATCCTGAAGCCAACGATTATGGATAAATGGACCGCTGAACTTCTTTTCAGTGAGGTCAGCAGTCCGGTACGAAATCCGGGAATCTTAACTCAATCCTTCCCAAATCGTGAGGGGCAGGTGACCTATAACCTGCGTGTCTACCCCGTCATGCGGCAGGAGAAACGCAAATTTAAAATTCATTATCTGATACCCGCCCGTCCAACAAATGAAACTTTGCGGCTCTGGCTGCCAACATCTCAATTGACTTCGCGACAAAGTCCCGGTGCCGATAGTTTAAAAATTATTTTTAAAAATGAAAAAAAACCGGTTTTGCTGGGCACCGAGTTAAAAGATGAACGGTACGATTCGAAGTTAACTGGATGGACTTTTCAAATCGGACTGGATTACAATGGATTTGTGGAATTGGTCTATCCTTCACATATTACGAATAAGCCCTGGTTCAGTCATTTCAAAGAGGAGGATGAGACATTTTATCAACTGGCACTCTACCCACCCGGAATTCCTGAACAGCGAACGCCACGCAAATTTTTAATGCTGGTGGATTTTAATCGATTTAATACGACCGGACTGGATGGCGAACTACTTTTGCTCTCTCTGAAAGAAACCATGCAGCAAGCACTCACGAATACGGATTCGGCAAATATTATGGTAAGTTATGCAGATGTGGTTTATGGCGCACCTGAATTTCTGGCATGTTCCGAGACAAATATTGACGAATTATTTAAAAATGTTTTACAGCGGTCTTTTCCAGCTTATAGCAATTTTCAAATGCTCTTTGCGACCGCGGCGCAGTATCTGAAAAGCCGAAACGAGAATGCCGAAATCATCATGTTAACGAATACGGATGAGATCATCCTGGAATATTATTCGAAGGATGAATTGGCTGATCAAATAATCGGCATGTTTGCCAAAGGAACAAAAATTCATGTCATTGATCTGGATAATAAATCGGCCCTCTGGTATAATTACGAATCAAGTCAATATGAAACGCAATTGCAAAGTTTTTATGGCCGGTTGTGTTATCAAAGCATGGGGAACCTGTTTTTTCTGCGCTATCATGCCATCAAAAATATTCTGGCCGCCCTTTTTTATGAGCAAATCAGCCATTACGAACAGGTGGAGGTGCAAACACGCTTTGCTTCAGGCTATGCCTATGGCAAACATCTGCTGGCGCTGCATGAAGGCTACTATCCATTGCGATTTCCCATCATTCAGGTGGGACGCTATAGCGGAAGTTTGCCACTGGATTTGACGGTACTGGGCAAGACCCGATTGCAAAAAGTGACTGAAAATCACACCATCACCGAGGGCGATGTGGTTCCGGATGATGAGCAGTTGGCGGCTTTCTGGTATGGCAGCCATATTCAAAAATTACTGAAGCAGCAGCAAACCAACGCAACGATTGTTGAAATCATGAATCTCAGTCTGGCGAAAAACATTCTCACACCATATACTGGCTTCCTCATTTATCGGCTGGAAGAAAACCAGGGTTATCAGGAGAATTCGGAAAACACCGGCGGAGAGGATAATAAATGGACAGGTGTAGATGAAAAGACACCCATGAATAATCCTCAAATTGCATTGAAGGCTTTTCCAAATCCATTTAACTCGCAGGTGAGTATTACTTTTACGCTCCCCGAAGATATTTCCCTGGCCGATTTTACCCTGACAATCTATAATAGTCTGGGTCAAAAAGTGAAAAATTTTGAATTCAGCCAATTGAGTGCACCCTCTCAGACGGTTATCTGGAATGGTGAAAATGAGTTGAATCAGCCAGTCAGTTCTGGAATTTATTATGTGATATTAAGTGGGCCGAAAATTCGGCAGTTGTTCAAGGTGGTTTTGATACGATAAGAGAAATTCATTTAATCCTTAATTTTGTAAAGAAAGTATTGAATTTTTAGCGTATTTTGATGGTGTTTCATCGCTATTTTTTATTTCTACTAGCAAGATATTCGATACGGAACCGATTTGGAAGTTTAAATGACCAGTTATCAAGAGTAAGGAAAATAGCAAGTCAAATAAAAAACGTACTTGATAAAAATGGGCAAAATGGGATTACTAATGCAACAATTGCTGCTCTTACTGCAAGAAGAGTTATTCCCATGTTGCCCATGAAAGCTAAACTTTGACCAGTTTTAGTATTGTGTAAAAAATTTTCCCACCAGATGAATGTATCTGGTAATTTTAAATTACTACTAATTGACGGTTCATAATAATTCCGATTATAAAATCCAATACGTTTGATCGCATAACGATAACTATTAATAAGAAAGTCAAAAAAAATTGCCGCAAATGCAGGAATGACAAGCAGTATATTGGGAATTTTCTCTAAGTTTGTTCCAATGAGGCCAATCGCCGCACTAACAAATGTAATTTTAAATCCAATAACTTGAGCACGTAATTTCTGACTTTCGATGAGTTCTTTCCGTAACTCGCAGAATAGATCCCATGCAACATCAGCTCTATCCATATTTCTTCCTTCGATACATTTCTTGAAGCGTATCACTGAGATATCAGGTTTTTCTAACACCTTTTCATCTTTTTAACTTAATAAAGTTATGAAAAGTACATGCAAATTGCCAGTGTTTTTTTTTCGCTGATCATTTTTAAGGAGTGAAAAGCGTTGCTCTTCTGCAAAACACCATCAGGCGGGTACTTCCCAAGCATTTAACTGGTTGCCACACGAACACAATTTTTGATACCACAGAATAGAAGCCCCACAATGTTCGCATGACCACTCTTTTTTTTGAATTTCAAACCATTTTCCCACACCATTTTCTTTAATATATTGCAGATTGGGCGCTATTGTCCAATGGTGGGGCCATTTATCATGCATGAATTCAAGAAGCTTATTGCAGGGAAAATCCTCACAATCACAGCAGAAGTCAATATGTTTCTCCCGGGTGCACCGGCGAAAATAACAGTTTCGTATTGAATCGTCAATCCAATCACTCAGACACCCGTCGCAATCTTCTGCCGCACAGGCTCCACAATAAAGGCCACAAGGGCCATATTTTGATTGTCTCATTTTCAAATCCTTATAAAAATATTACCGGACGAGAGTCCTGTTATTCTGTCACGATTCTCCGCCGTAAAAATTTGTTTATGACCGAATATTTGTTTTAGTTTGTTATATTTCAATAAAAATTGGTGACAATATTCTATGATAAAGTATTTTCGATAGATTTTTTAATAAAGCAACAATAGAAATTTTCAGGAGAAGAGATAATGATTGGTCTAACTTTAAAAAAATCAAATGATACGTAAACTCTCCTCCTGAAAACAAAAAACTTTATTATAGGTTCTCTCCAGGGGCAATAAATTATTACATAGGAATATCTTAAGAAAGATCGATTATGCGCTAAAAAACCACCGCTGCCGCATACCCAACCTGGCTGATTCCATATTTAATATACATGTACCCTTTTTCTCCCCAACCAGTACCCCAGCTATTTTTTAGAATCCAGGCACCTTTTGAATCATCCCAGCCAACCAGGACAATACCATGATTTGGGGAAAGCGTGGCAGCACCGCACCCAAATAAACCACTGGATTTCGATTCTTCTTTATCAAATACCCCGCCAGTGTACGATTGAAAAGCATTACCGACATAAACTGCAGCGCAAACAGGACCATAATTATAAATAGCTTCTTTGATTTTTTCGGCAGTGGGAACGCTCTCGTCGCCATCGACATATCCCCAGCCGGCCAGTTTGAAGGGATAATTATAGGGTCCCCCACAGGGAACGTCAGCGGCAACATATTTAAAATCAGCTTCCAAAACCGCACCTGGATTTATCAGCATGTCGTGAGCCCAAAAACCACCATTGCATCCCCAACCCTCGGTATTACAGGAAACCAGATGTTGTTCAGATAAGTCAACAGTGGTATCCTGCTTGATTTGTAATTGTGCTTCAAAACTGCCAATGGTCGCAAAAGCCCAACAACTGCCACAATTTCCCTGGTTCCGAACACCAGTTACACCATTCTGTTCCCGCCAATCCCATCTTGCAGGGAGAGTGAGTGACTCGGTTCTGAGTGTTTGAGGCTGCATAATTTTAATATTTTTATCTTTTGCACCCGCTATCCAGTTTGGTGGGACGCGCAAACCACAAAGTTCGGCCAACGTGTAATTATGAGCGGGATTGAAACCAACCGTAAATGAATAGTGATATTTCTCAATTTCTTGCCGTAGTTGTTCAATTTGTGTTTTCAGAGATTCCGGAGCAAGTTTTTCATCGAATTGTTCCCCGAACATCAACAGGGAAAGCATAAGAATTAATACAATGAGTGAAAATTTGTTGTACTTCATGATACACCTCCAGTTTAATTTGGATTTATCCTTTAATTAATGTAAAACAAGAAATTTTTCCTGATCAATCGATCGCTGAAAAATAGTAAAATCATGAAGCGCTAAAAGAAGAAGCCGATAGCTTTTTACTATTATTTTTTAACTTCAATTTTCACTGAATAAGAATCAATCGGTGCTGCATTTTTTTCCCATTGCCGATGATATATGAACCTGATTTCCATTTTTCCAGTAAAATTAGCCTTAAAGCTAAATATTTGTTGACCGGGTGCCCCAAGGAGATCAGAACTTTTTGTAAATTGGCTATTTTGAAGGCTTGTTTTGATCGTTGGGATGGTATCAATTAATGTCCAGGTATATCCAGTGGTTGGATTGGCATCGAGCACTATCTGGAATTCCTGTTGGGATTTCACCTCAATCTGTTGTCCTGAATTTTCTTTCTTTAAAACCAGCATCTTTTCATTCTGTCCACAGGTCATGATTAATAATATCATTAATAAAATGATGGATTTAAACATATTAGTAGTTTCCTTATATAATATATTCATCCAATATGATTCAATCCAGTTAAAAATGAATCATCAATAAAAAATTTAAAAAAAGGATTGGATTGCGTTCTACAGGCGGACCGTTTTGCACGAGTGGTGGCTTTATTTTTCATTTTGGAAAACCTTGTCGGTATGTAAGTATTATAATCTTAAAACCACATGATACGTCAAGTAGTTTCCAATTTAATTGATTTTTTTCAAGTTAACAATCAAAATAATATGGAAAGGCACAAATTGTTAATTCTTATAAAGGAAAATTTTAATTTTTCTGGACAGATGGTTCATTGTTTCTTTTTGATAGATGAAAATCTATTTTACTTGAAAAGGTCAGGAAGGAGTGAATGATGAATAAGTATATCAAGGGATGGTTGGGCCATTATAATCATTTTAAAATCAATATCTTATGCGTTGGGAGATAAAAATCGTTTTGCTTGTTTGAAATTCGCATTCGGCAAAAATAGACACCATTAACCACAATTAGACCTTTTTCATCGGTACCATCCCATTTAAGCTGATAGGTACCTGGCTCCTGAATTTCGTTTTTTAACTCACGGACTAATTGCCCCTGAAGGTTATAAATCGAAAAAGAAATTCGGGCAGTTTCTTTAATATCATAAACAATAATGGTTGAATTATTGAAAGGATTTGGATAATTATTAATTATCCGGAAAGTTGCTGGCTTTAAATAGCCAATTTTTTCTTCAATCGCCGTATTTACAGGTTTACTAAAGACCTGAATTTCACCGAATTCACAACTATCCGGCTGCGAATCCACCGTCGTTATTAATCTGAGGAGCAAGTATCGGATTGGTGATGCACTTTTAATCGGAAAAATAATCCAGTCATCAGTATCAAGTTGTTCGGAGATTATTGGTTGAAAATCTGTCGAATCGATTGCCCCCTGGATTTCAAATTTAGTAACTTTTCGACCAGGCGCACTCGTGGAGTAATAATTTGATCTTTTAAGGCGAATTTGTGTAATTTCTCTGATTTCATCATTTTTAAATGCGAACTTTGCCCAACCATTCATCAAAGTAGTAAGGACATTCCCCGCCGCGGTGATCACATTGTGATCAATGGCCTTTATCCAGCCTCGATCCGGCCGGGTGTCCCCCGCATTAATCAACAGAAGTTCAGTAGCATTTTCATCAATACAAATTAGCTGCGGGTAAACAACAGAATCGACACCTGCATTGCCGGCAGCTCGTAACGAAACCGTATAACAACCGGGTGTCCGATAGGTATGCACCAGTGGGTGTTCTGTTCCGCTCAAATTTATACTGAAGCCATCGCCAAAATTCCAACGAAATTGTAGAGAGTTGTCAGTTGTATAATTTAAAAATTGAACCGGCGAATCCGGTTTTCCAAAAATTGGAAAAACATTCATCTGTGCCCGGACCGGATAATAAATAGTCACAACAGGAGATTGTTTTGTTTTCCCAGATTCAATACCATCATTTGGGGTAACAGCAAAATACCATTGCTCACCAGGCTGTGTTGCGGACGGAGGAATGGTGAATGAATTATTAAATTCTGGCTGTTCAATTCCATTTTTGTACCACTGGATTTGAGTCTGTTTTTCGGCATCGCCATCAGTATCGTGATAGCGATAGGCGGCATTCAGACTATCATCATCGACCGGCCCCATCGGAGAAAGTGTTAACGGCTCACAATCGGGTGGATGATTGATACGCAAACGATTATCGAGAAGTGCCGGTTCGCTGTTATTTAATGCCAATAAATTCAGGTGAATCCGGCTGCTGTCACCCGGTTTACCAGTTATATCAAAATGTAGCTTAAACAAGACACCACTGCCTTCCAATACTGAAACAGTGGAAAATTGACCGAAAATTACCTTTCCAGGTGTTTTATCATTCTGATAATAATTTTGATCACCCCAGTCGGTCGTCAGGGTACCAATCCGGCTTATATGGGGATTTTTCATAACATATTGATCCCATTCAAGCTCTGCGGTATAAGACGTGATTCCCTGACCTGATAAATTTTCGGTAACGACGATGGGAACCACAACCGTCGTTTCGGTGCTCGCAACGACTATCTCCGGAATCCAGATATGATTGACGGTTTCAGTGGAATCAATCATTTTGGCCAAATTTAATTGATTCCGGGAATTTAATGGCTGCCAGTTGCCGTCAACATCGCCAAGGACCATTGCCGTAAAATTTTGATCAGCCAAATTTTCCAGAAGTGGTGCATAAAATCGCGCACCCGGAAAAAATCGCCAATTTCCTGTCTGATTTTTTAAATTTGAATTGAGTCCAACGACCTGATCGGCAATCGATTCAGCATCAGCCATCGTAACCTTCCCGCTACTGTCGACATCAGCCGCCATCAATTGCTCTGCCGTTGGATTGGAAAGCTTTTCGCTGGCTATCTGTGCCGCCAGCCAGGCATCATGCATCAAAATAGTCGTTCGGGTAATATCGCCGGTCTTACCGGGTGTAATAAACAAATTTGAATATGCTGTTAATTCCGGGAATTCGAACATACTATCGATAGTGACACTTTGTGCACCAAGAATATTGGTTGGTAAATTCAATGTAACATCAGAAATTCCGCTGCTCGTTGCATAATAATCGATTTTGCCGGAGACGTTTTTTATTCCTCTCACCAATACAAAATACATCAGATCGTCTTTTATCAAGGCACCATTTTGAAATAATGTAATTACCTGCTCAGAAAGAAAAGTGCCATTGCTTTCATATAAATCAAAACATGTTACCCCCGGAATGCCATCGACCAGTAATTGACGGGATAATTTTGTATAGTCATTCTTGATCCATTCATTATCCCATAAACCCGATTGGCGGGGATCACCCGCTAAAAGTACCCGGATATCATTGCAGCCGGCGGTGAATGAAATTGATAAATCCTTTTGAAGTGCATCGCGTTGACTCGTTCTTAACATGGCAACGCCATACAAATCAGTCGGAATTTGTCCCAGCGAAAAAGTTTGATCGGTATAAATGCGTTTATCAGGTAATGCAACATCCCATTCATAGCTACCGGAGGCACCTGTCACCTTTAAATCAATGCCAGCACAACAATGATAGAATTGATATTCACCACTTACATCAACCGAGGTTCGATTCTGCATATCAACGATTTGCGGAATATTAATAACATATTTCGTCGCATAATTATGATATTTCGTCTTTAAATGGATTTTATTCTGTTGAACAGAAACACTATTAACAGTAATTGAAGGTGTAATAATAAAATTACTGGTTTTATACGCGCGACTCATGTCGAGATATTTATCGAACGTCAAAATAAGCCGATCAGGATTCGTGCTTGAATTGGTATTAATATTAATAAGGCGAGGGCCAGATGAATCAGGTTCGCCAACTTCCATTAGTAGCGCCACTAAAACAGAATCGCGAAACTCACGATTAGAAAAATGCAACTTGAAATGCCCCCAGTGCTCACCATTATCTTTATTCAAGCGATCAACGGTGATATCAATGGTGGTACTTTGGCCAGGATTCAGTGTGCCCCGCCGCGGTGATTCTGGCGAAATCTGCCACCAATCATCCTGAAAATTAATTTTCAGTTCCCAATTAAAGCTTGTTGTGGCATGTTTATTAACAACGCGAAGTGATTGACTGCAAACCGGCGTACTCCTGTCATCCGCAAAAGGAATGAGTGTTGGCTTATTGGGTTCATATAAAATGCCATCCGGCACTACCGGCTCTTCCCCGCCAACTTTCATGATGAAGTTAACCTCTTCGGTTCGACTATAGCCCGGCCCTGTCGCTCTGACTTTAAATTTACCCGGATATTCCCCGTCTTCTTTACCCGTTCGATCAATACAGATAAATACGCGTTCAGACTCACCCGGATCTAAAGTACCACTTCGTGGCGAACCATTCTCAATTTCCCACCAATCTTCCTGCTGTTCAATTATTATCGTCCATTGCAGCGTAATGGTTGAATGATCATTTTGTATTTTAACATAACGTCTCCAGTTAACTAATTCTGAACCCTCAACGAAGGTCAATTCGGTGGGTCAAACATATAAACCAGAACCTTTTTGTGCCAGTGCCGATAGCTGAATGACTCCCATGAATAAAATTAATAACAGAATGAAATTTCTTTTCATATATTTCTTCCTTGATATTTACATGCTATTATCTCGCTATAACCGATTTTTTATATTTTTACAAAGAATGTACCATATTGATTTATTTTGACGCTCTCAGTTGAGAAAATTAAGAGAAAGTCCGTCTTTGTATAGAAAATAAATGGACCTTCCACGATGGATTAAATATCTGATTGAAGATGATTTGAACAAGCCGATTATCCGGTATTTACAGAATTCAACGAGGATTAAAGTTCACTTCTGAGGATTGTCAAAGTTCGAATTCAAATATTATTATAAAATTGATTCATCATGAACTCGGGCTTTCTCATCATGAGACAATTAAATTTACCATTTAAATTTATTAAACCAAATTCTAGTAACAAATTTGTAACTATTTTCATCACAACGCCATGATAAAAACCCGTACCCCCACGAAACCAAGTGCGATGGCTAGACCCTGAATAATCCATTTTCCACGTACGCGACTGGAGAGCAACGCCCCAAGCTGTGCCCCAATTAATACACCGATGGCCAGCGCAATTGTTCGGCGGATACCATGCGAAAAAGAACCGCTTAAAATATGAACAATGGTACCTGTTAACGCCATGATCGCCAGTACCAGATGAGAAGTTGCGGTCGCGATGTGGATTGGAAAATTTAAAAGATGCGCCAGAATCGGCACATGAATAATTCCGCCGCCAATTCCTAAAAGACTGGACAGATAACCGATGATACAGCTTAATCCAAGGCCAATTTTTGAATTGTAGATGTAAGAATAGGTTGTCCCTTCGCTATCAACCAAACTTCTCTTAATATCATGCTTACGAATAACACTTTGTTTTCGTTTCACATTTCCGGTATAGAGAAGTAGGAAAATAGAGGCAGCTATCAAAAGAATTCCAAGGGTTCCATCGAAGAAACGGCGGGGGATATGGGTGGTACTAAAGGCGCCTAAGATAGCACCAGGAATGGTTGCCACCGCAAAGAGCAGACCTGATTTATAATCAATTCGCTTCATTCGGGCATAGGCCCAGGAGCCTGAGAGCGCATTGAAAAAAACCACAGCCAGTGAAATGCTGGTAATTATCTCCGGACTCTCCTCGGGATAAAGAAGTAATAATGCCGGCACCAGAACGAAACCACCCCCCGCTCCGATTAACGTTCCGTACGCGCCAATAATAAATCCAAGCGGAATAAGCCATAAATAGTGTATCATTGAATTGATATCCTCTGATTTCCCTTTAATAATTTCGGATACAATATATAAATATTTTGGGAATAAGCAACAGTTCTTTTAAATTTCAGAAAAAAGATTATATCAACTTTAATCATCTATATTATGAACTTTATTGTAAGGTTAATATATCTGAATTGTCGAACCTATTAACAAGAGTAATTACCATGCCCAAAACTGCAAAAATCCAGCTTCCATCGACCCTGAAATTAAAATAAAGCCCAGGAAATTTTAAATAGTGTTTGTCCGCAAACGCATCCGGTACTGTCATTGCGAGGAGCGTTTTGTGCGACGAAGCAATCTCCGCTGTTTAACGATGGGATTGCGAGCCTAAAAAACAGGCTGCGGCAAAAAACGCCTCGCAATGACAGGTCGTGGTATTTTCGGACCGACTCTAAATAAGCTACCTATTTGGATGCCCGAAGTGATTTCACTTTATTTTACACAAATCACCCTTTAAAAAGGGATTCCATTTGAAGTAAAAATTCAGAATAAACTGACAATTGAAACAATAAAAATCAGAACAGCAAGAAAAATTACATAAGGTCATCGTGTTAACGAACTATTTAAGGAACCTGAAAATTGGTAATACACCATTTGACTCAATTTAAAAGTGACAAAAAACGAATCAAACATCAAAGTAAACCCATCATAAATTTCCATTAGCTATTTTGGCATCCGCCGCCATTCGATGAGCCACTCGTGTTGTTTCGGGAAGGCGATATTTTGTAACGCACCGCATCACAATTTCAATAGCCGTTTCCAGATCGATACGATGCCCCACCGAGATATATAATGGTTTAACCGCATTTCGAGTGCAGAGAACCACACCAATGGTTTCATTTTTATCGACTAACGGCACCCATTCACCTTTTTGTGTCAGTAATTCCCTGTATGTTCCAATAAGTCGGCTTTTCGCGGCGCCAATGGTACACATATCTGTCAGCACGCCCAGATGCGATGCAATTCCCAGCCGGCGCGGATGGGCAATCCCTTGTCCGTCACAAATAATGACATCCGGAATCATGGTGATTTTTTCCAGCGCATCGAGAATGACCGGAAGCTCGCGAAAAGAAAGTAATCCAGGGATGTATGGGAATTCAACAGGACGAGTCGCCACTGCCTGGTCACAAAGTTGCAAATCAGGCATCTTCAAGATAGCTATCGCGGCTGTTGCCTGTCCTTTATAAAAGCCAACATCCACACCAGCGACATAATTGAGATTTGACACCTTTCCACTGGTGATGACTCTGACGCGTAAATTTTGCTGGATTTGAATGGCTTGTTGGGGTGTGACAGTAAATGAATGGATGTGAATGGGATTGATGATCATTTTCATGTTATTGGATATAGGAAAAATTACAAGCAAATTAATAATCAATCATGAAAATCGGGATAAATAATAAGGAAGTTGCTTAGATTCTAACGTTTATTAGCATCTTCCTTAATTTGCTACAACCAGGTATGATAATAATGATATAGGAATTCTTCCGGGCTAAGCACCTTAAATGTTGCGCCAGACAAATCTGATAAAAAGTGCCGATTGTCCGAGATAAGATATTTCGCTCCTTGCCATTCGACAAATGCCCCGATAAAAGCATCCGCTTTTTCAGGCAAGCCAAGATTTATATATTTTTGAGAACTACCTCAAACGGTACTGGTTCATCTACAATTTTAACTTGAGGCGTCTTATTAAGTAAAGTAAATAGTGCCCTCGTTTGTGCTTCTGTCAAATTCCGTGTAACTTCTTTAATAATAAGTCTCGGAATAACCACCTCTAAAACTGGTAACAATGACATAATGGTTTCCGAAGCTGGATCAGTACCACCAATTCCGAAAATGAATTGATTGCTGTCAATACAGATTTGCATAGTCCGACTCGAATATTTGACGGCGTTGCGCTCGCAAATTGGCGATAATTTCCTCTTTCGTCTGACCTATTTTAAAGCCGCCCGATGCATGAACTTGTTGCTGCAATTTACGAAATTCTTGCCACCAGGTTTCATGCCGAACTTCAGCCAAATAACGTTGAACCGCATGTGAAATCAAATCCATCAAGTTAGGAAATGAAAGCTCTTTTTGGGCTTGCGTCATTTCATTATACATGACATCAGAAACCTTCCAAACTATTTCTTTTGATTCCATTTTTACCTCAAATTTTGTTTATGTTTTTAGACATTACTTTCTTTAACAGGATTCAGACAACTCTTTGGGGATCGACATAACAGCCGATCCTGATCTGATAAACAGATACCAGTTTTCGTAACCGATCACAGGGAATAGTATCAAATTTGTTGTGTCTCCGGTTTTACTGATTACTCAGGTTAATAAGGTTTTTAATCAACCAGGCCGCGAGATCAAACCCAATAGACCTTATTGACCTTAGTAACAATTCGAGGGTCCCTGCAATTTAACCTTATGACCTTATTTTTTCATTTGATTATCATCACCAATAAGGGAATAAGGTTGGTGGTGTCCCGGGTTTGGCGGATTACTAAGGTTAATAAGGTGTTACCTCAACCAACCGGATGGGTCAAATCCAGCAAACGTTATCTTTCTCAATTTTTTTCAGCGACAATGTCGGATGACAACATTCAATAAAGTGTTCACCCTTTTCAGCAAAGCTGATCTTTTTATGAGGCGCAGTCTGCTTGAGGATATTCTGGCAGACTTTATCCACCTCTGCCTTGGACACAAAAAATGAAAATTGTTTGCTTTCACCCTGTGATTGGTTACCAGTTTTCCTCAATAAAAATAATATTATTAAGCTGTTAAATCAGATTATGTTCAAGGGATTAGTCGTTGAATATATCTTCAAAATTAAATTTGTAAATAAAATTATATAGAATTATTTGCCACTCCAGGTATTGCTTCTGAATTTGATGCCGCAATATATAATAAAACCCGTGCAGGTCCTTCAGATTTGCGTCTCCCTTGTTCCCAATTTCTTAAAGTGGAGACACTAATTCCAGGTAAATTAGCAAATTTTTCCTGAGATAATCCATATTTTTTTCTAATTAGTGTTTGTCCGCAAACGCACCCGGTTCTGTCATTGCGAGGAGCGTTTTTTTGCGACGAAACAATCTCAGTCATTATACAAGGGGATTGCTTCGGCAAAAAACGCCTCGCAATGACAGGACTTGGTATTTTTGGACGGACTCTAATTAATCGTACATCCAGTTGATCAAATTCAAAAAGACAACTGGGATGCAGCTCTCCCCCGGATGATTGCACCACCTGGTTTTATACTATCGATTAGCTCATTAAACAAGTTTTCTTTCATTTAAATCGCTGTTCGGAAATTTTTTTTATTTTAGTAGCGAACCTATTTATATTTGCGATACACACCAAATCCTATCTTAAGATACGCCAATGAAATATAAAAATCAACAGAAAATTTAAAACATTAAATTAACAGATCCTTTTAGTGTAGAACAAGTCATAATTGAGCCATCGAGGTTAACAGGAGGAATACCAGCAGCGGGATAAATCCTTAAATTAATCCAATTTGGAAGTGCTGAACTTTCAGCATTCTCATGACAGCTTACCAAATCCTTTTTATTGGGTAAGAATCAAACATACTATCCGAACTAATTATTGGAATATTTTCATAAATTGACTGGCAAATTAATAAACGATCGAAAGGGTCACCATGATGGTATGGAAGTTTTTCCAATAAAAAAATGTGCGGTAATTCAATGTTTAATAAGGTGATATCATTCCCGCTAATGTGATTTTGAACAAATTCATTTATAGGTTCTCCAATCGATAATTTTTTTAAACTGATTTTAATAGACATTTCCCACAAACCTGCCATGCTAAAATAAATTGTATTACCGGAGTTTAGATATAATTCCTTCGCCGCTTCACTCACTTGAGGACTATTTGTTAAAATCCATAACAAAGCATGTGTATCCAAAATATATTTCATGGCATATATTCCTTAAAACCATCTATTGGTTCATCAAAATTATCCGAAATGATGATTTTCCCAAGAGCTGATCCGAATCGACGTTCAGGAGTATGATGATTAAAGGGAACTAATTTTACGATTGGCCGATTCCCTTTTGCAATAATAACTTCCTCACCATCGATAACTTTTTGAATCAATTTCGACAAATTTGTTTTTGCCTGATGCACATTTACCTGTAACATTTTATCTCCCGTATTTATTTAGCTAACCGTATTAGCTAATATAATAATTTATTTTAAAATGTCAAGGCATTTTTATTGATCAAGGTCATCGGTAGGAAATTTTTTTCAGGCAGACCTTCAAGGTTTTGAAAACCGTGAAGGTCTGCTGCCCAAAATTTATCGAACAAATACAATTTACTAACGCATCAGCGTCAATTTTCTGATCTGAACAAAGCCATCAGCCTGTAACTGACAGAAATAGATTCCACTTGTTACATCCTTTCCAAACGCATCTTTCCCGTCCCAGGTTGCCGTGTGAATACCAACATCCTGCTGTTTTTCAACCAATGTTTTGACTTTTTGACCGATAAGATGATATATTTCCAAGTTTACCCTTGCGGCTTTGGGTAATTCATAACGAATTTCGGTCTCCGGATTAAATGGGTTCGGGAAGTTTTGATAGAGCACGAATTCCACAGGCACCTGAGTTGTTCTGAAAACAGCCAGATTCGTTGCGTTTTGCTAAAATTTAAAACTGAGTAAAGTAAGGGAGTGGCCGTCACGATAAGCATTTATGCCCTGATCGAATTTAAGATCTGTCAGTGTAAAATGCTGGTTTGAATCCGGGCGAAAAACCTGAATTGTAAATTATTCCCCCGGAACAAAGCCTTTTATATCGGTATTTTGTGGATCATTCCCGGAAATGGTAAACTTTTGATCGGTTCCATCATAATAATCAAAGGCACAGAGTTCACCCCGCGGATCAAAGACGCCAATTAAGTCACCCAATTTGATCCAGAGTGGCGGCCAGTGTATCCACTCTGTAGGCACGTTCACCTCATCAACCGCAAGTCGATAACCTGAACTCGATGAGGGAAAAGTAAGCTCCATATTATTGTTTAAATTAACATGTAATGTTAGATTTTTCCATTCCTGTGGCACTTGCTCCCAGATCATACCATAAACCTGATTACTCCGATCAAAATAGGTCATGGAATCAAGACCGACATCGGCAATACCAAACGTTGGCAGCGGAACCAGGTCAGGCTGTTTTTTGGCATAAATCCACTCGAGCGATGGCTGAATACGCGGATTACATATATAATGAGTTTAATTTAAAATAATGCAGATAAATATCTATATGAGTCCTCTCTAAAAAAGTATAATTCGGTCATTCTGAGTGAAGCAAATAATCTATTAAGTTATAAAAAATTTAATACTTAAAATCACTTAGTTTTATGTTATTCAAAATAATAAAAATAGTCTTTTTTGAGTGGACTCTTATATTATTTTTTTGATATTTTATTAATATAGACAATAGAAAATCAGTTTTTTCCCACAATTAATTTCCAGTCTAATTTTTTTCCTGAAAGACCCCATCGCCATGCCCCATCGATCTCCTTCGGTCCAATAAAAATTTCAAAAAATTCTCTTGACTTTCATCCAAATTATGTATATATTATTTTGTGAAAAATATCACAACGTCTTTAATTTCACAATATTAAATTAATACAATCTTTGAATCAATAATGGCATCAGCCAATTGAGTTTTATTGAAAGAAGGAAATTGGAAATGAATTCACTTCAGACAATTTTAGACAAATATCCCAATGCCGGACGGGATGCCTTAATTCCGCTGTTACAGGAGGTTCAGGAGCAGGAAGGATTTATTTCGCGGGAGGCGATTGCGGTGGTGGGTAAGCATCTGAATTTACCGGCGAGTAAAATTTATGGCGTGGCGACTTTTTATAATCAGTTTCGGTTTGCGCCATTGGGTAAATATCACATTCAGGTGTGCCGGGGCACGGCCTGCCATGTGAAAAATTCGATAAAAGTTTTGGATGCGTTAAAACGCGAGTTAAAAATCGATGCTGGCCAGACATCGCGCGATGGTCTGTTCAGTCTGGAAGTAGTGGCCTGTTTGGGTGCCTGCGGTCTGGCCCCGGTGATCACAGTAAATGGTGAATTTTATGCAGCGATGACACCGGAAAAAGTAAAGAAAATTATTAACACCTGTCGTCGAGAGGTAAAAGAGAATGCTACCGTCAAATGAAAATTTAAATACCACTCAACCGATGCCGTGTGATTTTTTATTACATACATCAGAATCCGCCCTGACACCGGCTCAGCAGACGATTTTGAAAAAATATCGTCGTGAGGTATTGGATAAACCGTTGATTCTGATAGGAACGGGTACCTGCGGGCTGGGAGCCGGTGCCGGCAAAACTTTGAAACGAATTAAAAACTGGTTAACACAAAAAAATATCGATGCCGAGGTTGTGGAAGTCGGCTGTATCGGCCTGTGCGTGGAAGAACCAATTGTGGATGTCCAGCTTCCGGGACGAACCAGATTATCGTTTAAAACGATTACCGAAGATAAAGTCGATGCACTGCTGGCTGCAGTATTTCAGGGAAAGCCACCAGTGGATGGGGCGATTGGTCAGTTTCGTAACGAAAAATTTCAAGCATGGGATGGAATTCGGTTTCTGGATGAACATCCATTTTTCGCCCCGCAGACACGCTGGGTGCTAAAAAATTGTGGTGTGATCAATCCAGCCAGTATCGATGAATATATTGCCAATGGCGGCTATCAGGCCCTGGCGTATATGCTCAAACATTTAACGCCACAGGATTTATGCGACTGGATTGAAAAAAGTGGATTACGCGGCCGTGGTGGCGGTGGTTTCCCAACAGGTAAAAAGTGGAAACTGGCTCTATTTACGCCGGCCAATCAGAAATATTTTATTTGCAACGCCGATGAAGGCGATCCCGGTGCGTTTATGGATCGGGCCGTGATTGAAGGTGATCCGCATCGGTTACTGGAAGGACTTTCAATTGCCGCGTACGGAATTGGCGCTTCGAAGGCCTATATCTATATTCGGGCGGAGTATCCATTGGCGGTACAGCGTTTGAAGGATGCCATTGTTCAGGCGCGTCAATATGGACTCCTTGGCCATAATATTCTGGATAGCGGCTATGATCTGGAAATCATCATTAAAATGGGCGCGGGTGCGTTTGTTTGTGGTGAAGAAACCGCTTTAATCCACAGCATCGAAGGCAAACGGGGGATGCCACGACCCCGTCCGCCATATCCATCAACCAGTGGTTTGTTTGGTAAGCCGACGGTAATCAATAATGTGGAAACCCTGGCAAATGTCCCGGCCATCATCCAGAATGGGGCGGCGTGGTTTGCTTCCATTGGGACCGAAAAAAGCAAGGGAACCAAAGTCTTTGCGCTTTCAGGTAAAATCAGCCGCACAGGCCTGGTTGAAGTAGCCATGGGGACGAAAATTGGTGATATTATTTTTAAAATAGGCGGTGGAATTCCCAACAATAAAAAATTTAAGGCTTCACAAATTGGTGGGCCATCCGGTGGCTGTCTTACCAACCAGCATCTGGACCTAGAGGTGGATTATGAATCGCTGCAGAGTGCCGGTGCTATGATGGGTTCTGGCGGACTGGTGGTCATGGATGAAGATACCTGTATGGTGGACATTGCCAAGTACTTTATGGATTTCATTCAGCGTGAAAGCTGCGGCAAGTGTATTCCCTGCCGTGAAGGGACCCGGCGGATGCTGGAAATTTTGAATCGTATTACGCAGGGCCGCAAGACTGAAACCGGCAATGACGCCCTGGAACGCTTCAAAGGGATTATGTACCTGAATCGGTTAGCAGAAGTGATTAAAGATACCAGTCTGTGCGGATTGGGAAAATCAGCACCAAATCCCGTGTTAAGTACCCTGCGTTGGTTTCGGGATGAGTATGAAGCGCATATTTTCGAGCGACGTTGTCCGGCCAAGGTTTGTAAAGAGTTATTGAACTATAGTATTGATGCAGATAAATGCAAAGGATGCACACTCTGTGCGAAAAATTGTCCAGTGGATGCCATTATGGGTAATCTCAAAACACCACATTACATTATTTCTGATAAATGTATTCGATGTGGAAATTGCTATGAGGTTTGTAAATTTGATGCGGTTCTGGTAAAATAATGAGGTAACAACATGTTTAATATAGAAGTTAATAACAGATCGATTGAAGCAAAACCGGGAGAAATGATTCTGGAAACCCTGGAACGAGCGGGAATCAATGTGCCCACATTATGTCACATAAAAGGACTTTTCCCCAGTGGGGCCTGTCGGATGTGTGTCGTAGAGGTAGAAGGAATACCGGGGCTGATTCCGAGTTGTGCCTTTCCGGTAAGAGAAGGAATGAAAATTAAAACCCATTCTCCGCGTGCTTTACGTGCCCGAAAGACGATTATTGAATTACTGCTGGCGAATCACCCGGATGATTGTCTTTATTGTGTGCGCAATAAAAATTGCGATTTGCAGGATTTAGCTGAAGAATTGGGGGTCCGGCAGCGTCGTTATACGGGTGATAAAAATGAATATCATATTGATAAATCCAGTCCATCAATTATTCGGGATCCGGCCAAATGTATTTTATGTGGCAAATGCGTCCGGGTCTGTGAGGAAATTCAGGGGGTGAGTGCCATTGATTTTATTGGGCGTGGTAGCCGTTCGAAAATTGGTACCGCGTTTAACGAAGGCTTGAATGTCTCCAGTTGTATTAATTGCGGGCAGTGTGTTGTCGTCTGCCCCACCGGTGCGTTGCGCGAAACTAGTCACATCAAAGAAGTCTTGGATGCGTTAAGTGATCCGGATTTACATGTGGTGGTACAACACGCTCCCAGTATTTCCGTTACATTGGGTGAAGAATTTGGAATTAAACCAGGCAATGATGTTGTTGGTTTAATGAACACCACCTTGAGACGTCTGGGATTTAAACGTGTTTTTGATACTTCATTTTCGGCTGATTTAACCATTATGGAAGAAGGTTCGGAACTAGTACATCGGATTCAAAATAATGGCCCCTTGCCCATGCTCACCAGTTGTTCGCCAGGCTGGATTAAGTTTGTGGAACAGTTTTATCCGGAATTTATCCCTAATCTGTCCTCATGCAAAAGTCCGCAGCAGATGATGGGGGCATTAATCAAGAGTTATTATGCCGAACAGCAGGGAATTGATCCGCATCAAATTTTTTCCGTATCGATAATGCCCTGTACCGCGAAAAAATTTGAAGCGGAGCGGCCCGAAATGGCCAATGGGAATCTGCCGGATGTGGATGCCGTCTTAACAACCCGTGAATTGGCGCGAATTATCAAAATGCGTGGTCTGGATTTAAAAAATATGGATCCGGAAGGTGCTGATACGCCATTTGGTGAACGCAGTTCGGCTGGTAAACTTTTTGGTGCCTCCGGCGGTGTGATGGAAGCTGCCATTCGAACCGCCCATTATCTCATCACCGGTAAGGAAATGGAAGAGTTGAAAGTACAGTCGGTACGTGGTCTGGATGGAATCAAAGAAGCGACGGTCAAAATTGGAGACCTCGAATTAAACGTTGCCGTTGCCAGTGGTCTTGGAAATGCCCGTCGGCTGCTGGATGAAGTCAAGGCTGGTATGAAAACAGTCCATTTTATCGAAATCATGACCTGTCCTGGTGGTTGTATCGCGGGTGGTGGTCAGCCACGATCAATTAATGTAGAGACGATTAAAGCCAGACTGAAAGCACTTTATAATATTGACAGGGATGCGTCGGTTCGAACTTCCCATCAAAATAAACAGATTCAGCGAATCTACGCCGAATATTTGGGTAAGCCGCTCAGTGAGAAGAGTCATCATTTATTGCATACTCATTATCATAATCGGGACGTCTTAAAATAAGCAAGTTTATTTGGTTATCGTCTGCTCATAACTTTATCCCTGAGAAAGGAGCGCCGGTAAATGGTTTTCCGGGACTGGCTGGTGTTCCTTTCTCTCCCTTTTGAGCATTAACTATTGAGAATTGTTAATTGATAATTGCTAATTGATAATTGAATGAGGAAATAGCGGGTTTTTAAATGCTTAAATTATAAAATACCCTTGTAAATAGGGAATTTTAACATTATCTTATAATTTCGACTTAATGAAATTATATCTTTTTTGATGTCAAGAACCAGATATCAATTAAATCTATTGCCGGCAAAAGGAGATTTCTGGTGAGTAGTAAATATAAACAACCAACCGTGACAACAATAAATGGTCGGTGTCGGGTTTGCTACACCTGTGTTCGGGAGTGTCCCGCCAAGGCAATTCGTATCGCCCATGGCCAGGCTGAAGTTATTCCGGAACGCTGTATCGGGTGTGGAAATTGCGTGCGTGTTTGTAGTCAACGGGCTAAAAAGGTCGTCAGTTCTATTAATGAAGTTCAAGAACTCATTAAAAGTGATTTTAAAGTGGCCGCATGTATCGCTCCCAGTTTTGCGGCGGAATTTCCAGAGATACCTGCTCAAACATTGGTCGCTATGATTCGGCACCTGGGATTTGATTATGTGGTTGAAGTCGGTTTTGGTGCGGATCTGGTGGCTCTAGAAATAAAAAAGTTACTCGCTGAATCCAACGGCAAACGATACATTTCAACGGCCTGCCCGGCGGTGTTTGGATATGTCAAACGTTATCACCCGGCGCTAATTGAACATCTGGCTCCTGTCGTCTCACCTATGGTGGCAATGTCGCGAGTGGTGCGGGCATTGTATGGTAAAGAATTAAAAATAGTTTTTATTGGCCCCTGTATTGCCAAAAAAATTGAAGCCTATAGCGATGAAGTAGAAGATGAAATAGACGAGGTAATGACATTTGAGGAGCTTCGCTGGATGCTACAAGAAGCGGACATCCATAGTGAATGTATTCTGCCCACCGCGTTTGATCAACCGCATGCCTATCGTGGCGCTTTGTTTCCAATTGGGCGAGGCTTGCTGGAAGCCGCAACCATACCTGAAGACCTGATTTCGGGAGAGGTAATTTCAGCGAATGGACGCGCCAATTTTATTGATGCGATCATGGAATTCAGTTCCGGTCAGGCGGATGCCAAATTTTTGGATGTCTTGTGTTGTGATGGTTGTATCATGGGCGCGGGAATGACAACCAAAGCGTCTTATTTTAAACGACGAGCGCTGGTGAGTCATTATGTACAGGAAAATTTAAAAAATTTTAATGTACAAACCTGGCATAAATATGTTGAACGATTGAGTGAACTGGATTTATCCCGAAAGTTTACGCCCTACGATCAACGCATCAAACCACCTGACGAAGAGGCGATTCGGAGAATCCTCGCAAAAATTGGAAAATATAGACCGGAAGATGAATTAAATTGCGGTGCTTGCGGCTATGATTCCTGTCGTGAACATGCGATCGCGATTCACAAAGGATTGGCAGAATCCGAAATGTGTTTGCCCTTTACGATTGAAGAGTTACACCGGGCTAACAAAGACCTGGCGTATTCCAACGACCAGCTTGCCACCACCCGCGAGGCGCTGATTCAATCGGAAAAAATGGCAAGTATGGGACAACTGGCGGCGGGAATTGCACATGAGATCAATAATCCACTGGGCGTTGTGCTGATGTATTCGCATTTGATGCTGGATGAGTTAGCCCCCGATTCTGAAAAACGCGAAGATTTACACATGATTGCCGAACATGCGGATCGGGCAAAAAAAATCGTATCCGGCTTACTGAATTTCGCGCGGCAAAATAAAGTCAATTTAAAAGAAATCGAAATTCCCAAATTAATCCAGGACAGCATTAAACCCATTGTTTTTCCGGAAAATATCAAAGTTCAGATCAATCATCGCTTGAAAAATCCAATTGCAGAGTTGGATCGCGATCAAATGATTCAAGTCTTCACCAATTTTGTTAACAATAGTATCACCGCGATGAAAGATGGGGGAATTTTGACCCTTGAAACCGAGGATGATGATAATTTCGTTCGGTTTTATATTAAAGATACCGGTTCCGGAATTCGCAAAGAAAATTTAGCGAAGATATTTGAACCCTTTTTTACGACTAAAAAGTTAGGAAAAGGAACTGGCCTGGGGCTGGCGATTACATATGGAATTTTAAAGATGCATCATGGCGATATTAGCGTCGAATCGAATGCGGATCCGACAGCCGGACCCACTGGTACGACATTTAAGATGACTTTGCCGCGTCGTGGTATCCGTGCCTAAAAAAGGAGTGCATCCACTGGGTGGGTGCCTGCCAACGAAGTTGGCATAAAAATCATTTATGTAATGATAAAATTGTTATTTTAAAAATCTCTAATTCGCCGACTCTGTCGGCGGCTGCGACATAGACGCAGCACTCCTATTTCAAAATTAAAATTAAAAAATTATTTTAAAGAGGAATAAAAATGAATACGCAAAATGCAGGAAAGAAAGTTTTGGTTGTCGATGATGATCTGGATTTTTTAACGCAAACACAGGTGAATCTCGAAGCGGCTGGATTTGAGGTTGAAACTGCCGAAAGCCAAAAACAAGCTGAAGAATATCTGGAGCAAAACCACCCCGATGTTGCGGTCGTTGATTTGATGATGGAACACCTGGATGCAGGTTTCGCCCTTTCGTATCATATTAAGAAAAAAGACCCAAAGATCCCAGTGATTCTGGTAACGGCAGTAACGAGTGAGACGGGTCTGGAATTCGATGCCTCAACCGATGAAGAGCGTTTATGGGTGAAAGCTGATGCCTTTTTGGCGAAACCGGTTCGGATTGAACAATTAATACGAGAAATCAATCGTTTCCTGGAAGGAAAATAACGGATGGAAAAGCTACGGACGCTGGTTGTTGATGACGAGATTGGCATGCGCCTGAGCATCAAGCGGGTGCTGGATAAATATCAATTGACCTTGCCGGAAGTTGATGATGAAGTTTATTTCGAAGTCGATGTGGCTGAAACTGGCGAGGAAGCGCTGGGAAAAATCGAAATAGATCCGCCGGATATTTTATTGCTCGATTATAAATTGCCCGGAATCAGTGGTTTGGAAATTCTCGATAAATTGGCTGCCAAGGAAAGCGAAATGATCATTATTATGATCACAGCTTACGCTTCCATCGAAACTGCAGTCATTGCAGTAAAGCGCGGTGCGTTCGATTTTCTGGCGAAGCCGTTTACACCGGAAGAGTTGCGAAAAAATATCGCCAAAGCCGCTCAAAAATTAATTCTGGCCCGGCAGGTTCGCAAACTCGCTCGTGAAAAGCATCAGGTCCGTTTCCAGTTTATTTCCGTTTTGGGGCATGAATTGAAATCCCCCTTAAATTCAATTCAGGGCTATCTGGAAATCATGAAAAAGCGGGTGCAGGGAGATAATCTGGCCACCTACGATACCATGCTTGACCGCTGTTTCGTGCGGATTCAGGGGATGCGTAAAATGATTGGTGATCTCATTGATCTCACCCAGATTGAATCCGGCCAGAAAAGGCGCGAATTGAAAGTTGTCGATCTCAACGAAATAGCACGACACGCAGTCGAAACAGATCTTCCCGATGCCAAAGAAAAAAACATTACCTTAAATTTAACGACAAACGGCATGGTGATGATGAATTGTGATGGCGGTGAAATTGAAATCATCTTCAATAATTTAATTTCCAATGCTATCAAATATAATAAACCGGATGGTAAAGTTGATATTCAACTCGGCAAAGAGGGAGAACGCATTCGGATTACGGTTGCTGACACCGGTATTGGATTGACCGAAGAAGAAGCTGGTCGCCTTTTTAAGGAATTTGTGCGTATTAAAAACGAGAAAACGCGCAATATTCTGGGCAGCGGCCTCGGTCTGACGATCGTGAAACGGATTGCGATGCTTTATAATGGCAATGTTACTGTCAAAAGTCAACCGGATGTGGGGAGTACGTTTACGGTCATGCTGGATGCGAATGTACTGGTTTAAAATTCAATACAAACACTTTATAAAATTGTATGCCGATTCGTGGAAAAGCATTGGGCGGGATACGTAACGTTGAGTAAGTCAAATAACTCATTACGCATTACGTTTTACGAATCACGCATCAGAATATAGCCTTCAAAATAAAATCACTTTTATTATCTGCTGACTTTAAATTATCCTCCCAACTCACCCATTCAAAAAATCCTCCCGCTTCGGCGAAAGAGTATAAAAAAAAATGACTTGACTAAAGTGAATAAAAAGGTTAAATTTATCAAAATATCTGCAATATGTCATATTATGGGTGAGGGAGACCGTTTCAGGGCTGCATTTCCTTACATAAGTGCAAACCTTGCCTCCGAAATTTAGATTTGATTTTATTTTTTAATACACAAAAGTGCTAAAAATAGCATTTTGGAGAAATAAAATGCGATATATGGAATTCAGGGCGGCATTAAAAACATTTACGGTGTTTTCCCTGAATGAAATTAAAAAAATCGATAAGTCATTCCATCGCCGTCGATTAACTGAATGGCAGGAGAAAGGATATATTAAAAAGATCATTAAAGGGTATTATATCTTTTCTGAAGTTGAATTAAATGAAAATGTGCTTTTTGAAATTGCCAATCGAATTCAAAATCCATCTTATATATCACTGGAAATGGCACTTTCATATTATCATTTAATTCCCGAAAATGTATATCGCATAACTTCAGTTTCCAGCCGCCGCCCTTGTAACCTGAATACGCCAATCGCCGAGTTTAATTATCGTAAAATTAAGCCGGGGTTGTTTTTTGGCTACCAGCTCATTCCTTATAATGGAAAATATTTCAAAATCGGCCAAGTAGAGAAAATAGTGCTGGATTACTTTTATCTTCATCCACATTTAAAATCTGAATCTGATTTTGATAGTTTACGCATCAATCCAGATAAATTCTGGAGTCAGTTGAATGAAGTGCAACTGAATAACTATCTTGAAAAATTTTCCTGCCAACAGCTAACAAAGACAATTAAATCATTTTTGGAGTTCATGAGAAATGCTTGACCTCAAACAAATCGAATCTTTTTACCCGGAACCGATTCGCCGATATAAAAAGAATATCCTGCGTGAATATTTGCAATATAAAATATTGGAAATCCTTTATGATTCACCACATGCCAATAATCTCGCTTTTATGGGCGGAACAGCATTAAGAATTGTACATGGTCACAATCGATTTTCAGAAGATCTGGATTTTGATAATTTGAACCTGGAACAGCCTGAATTCGAAGAACTTATGAAATTAATTAAAAATAAATTAGAGCTGGCGGGATATTCAATTGAACAAAGGATCGTATTTAAGCAGGCGTATCATTGTTATATAAACATTGCAGAGATACGCTACGAAAATCGATTGTCCGGACACCGGGAAGAAAAATTAACGATTCGTCTGGATGCTGAGGCGCAAGAAGTTGCTTATACTCCAGAGAAGGTTATTCTTAATAAATTTGATGTTTTTACCCGAATTTTAACTGTACCAACTGATATATTATTAGCACAAAAGTTACTGGCCATTCTGTATCGAAAACGAACCATGGGGCGTGATTTTCTTGATACAATCTATTTGCTTGGTAAATCAAAAATTAATTTTGATTACTTAAAACAAAAGAGTAATATCACCAATATGGCGGAATTAAAATCAATGCTTTTATCGAAAATTACTTCTATTGACCTAAAATTACTTTTAAAAGATGTGGAACCGTTTCTTATTCATTCGGATGATTCCAAAAAAATTTTATTATTTGGTGATTATATCGCCTTAATATCATAAAGCTATGTTACGTAACCACGATAAAAAAATCATATTTTACCGGTGATAATAAAATCACCAGGGGCAAAATTCCTGATTCTGATACCATGTATTTATCGTAAAATTTTTATCCCTTCAAAAAATCCTCCCGCAGCAACGATAACATCTCGCTGATAATGAGCAAGTTTAAATTGCGATGATATGAATATTCCGATTTAAAAAATATAAAAAAAATGACGTGACAATAGTAAATTAAAAAATTAAATTCAATATAAAGCTTAAATTATAAATCATTATTGGTTAATGGAGTTCAATTATGGCCAATATTGCCTTATTTTGTCATTATAAAATCAATACCATTACCTTCTCCTGCTTGGCGCAATAATAACAAAGGATGTTTTCACAAAAATATACTTGAGCGCCCATGACCAATCGCACCAGGTAGCGTGACATATTTGAATAGCCGGGAGATGATCATTGGAGTTATAATCGCTTGTGATCATCAAAGATTTTTGAATATCATTATTATGGGTTCGATCACGAAGGGAACCAAGCTTATGGGAATTAATAGAAACCAAAGCCCACAGTCTTTTATTTGCATGTACCTGCGCAGCGGATGGATTTTGTTTCTGGTGGTTATCGCCCTGTTGTTTGGTATGCCAAACAACTCCACTCTCTGTGCGCAAACGAATACTTATCGCTTCAAGCGGCTCACCATCGATGACGGCCTTTCCCAGAGTCTGGTGTACACCATCCTGCAGGATGACCAGGGATTTATGTAGTTTGGCACCAAGGATGGACTCAACCGTTACGATGGCTATCACTTTACTATTTTCCGGCACAATGCGTATGACTCCACCTCGATTTCCGGGCAGGAAGTCAAGGTGCTTTACATTGATCAGCACCGAAATCTTTGGGTTGGTACCACGGGCTTAAATCGATTCGATCCCCGGACCGAGACCTTTCACCACTACCTGCACGACCCGAAGCGGGCGAATAGCCTCAGTCATAATACGGTGAACGCCATCATCGAAGATTCGACCGGGGCGTTATGGATCGGCACCGCCCAGGGTCTGAATCGGTTCACGCCGGATGGTCCGGGCGGCTTCACGCGTTACCTGCACAATCCCGACGATCCCCGGAGTTTGAGTCACAGCCAGATCCGCTCGCTCTCGATTGATTGCCAGGGTACATTATGGATCGGCACCTCGATGGGGCTGAATGCCTGGCCCCGAAACGCGTCGGCAGGCTTTCTGCGTTATCAACTGCCGGGCGAAACGATTACTTGTCTCTTTAATGATCACCACGGCACGACCTGGGTCGGTACCCCGGCCGGCTTGTTGCGCGTGGATTACCAATTGGATGGAACGCCAACTTTTAAATTATTCCCTTTAATTTCCGAATTAATCCAGCAGCCCTGGCAGGGCAGCATCATGGCGATCAGGGAGCGACCGGATGGTAAATTCTGGGTAGGGACGCAGGTGGGATTGACCTTATTTGACCCGGCCAATGGCACGTTTCAATTTATCCGTTATAATCCAATTGATCCAGAGAGCATCAGTCATAACGCCGTGATTTCGATTTTCCAGGATCGCAGCGGGATTTTTTGGTTCGGAACACCGGGCAAAGGGATCAATAAACTGGTACCGGTCACCAAACCTTTTCACTATTATGGCGGCATCCTATCCCAGTTAGCGGAACAGTCTGGATTCAGCATTAGCGCCATTCTCGAGGACCGGTCGGGTATGATCTGGGTGTCTGCAAATAATCGTCTTTATCAGCTTGACCGGGCGACGGATCAGTGGCGCCGCTTCAGCCAGGTGTCGCAACCCATCGGTCAGGTCATCGAAGATCCCCAAGGTTGGCTGTGGTTCAGCACCGGACGCGGTTTTTTCAAATATGATCCACACACTCAAAAAATTGCATTGTCGCCTTCTGCGCTCCCGATCAGCGGCTACCTGCGCGTGGTCAGTGAAAATGGCGTGCAGAATCGATTGACAAGCATTCCAGGGCTGGAACGACATGCCGATGCCCTGAATGCGGCGGGGATTAATTTGTACAAGGTTTTGGCAGATACCAGTCAGATCGTCTGGCTGGCCACGGATGCCGGCTTGATGCGCTTTAATCGCATGGATTCTTCACGGATTACTTTACAAAATGATCCCCACAATCCCGCCAGTCTGAGTAACGATGTGGTATATTCGATGCTCCCGGATCCGCGCACCCCGGCGCAGTTCCTCTGGGTGGGCACGGCGGGCGGAGGCCTCAATTGCCTCGATAAAACAAAGCTGACCTTCACGCACTTTACGGAAAAAGATGGGTTGCCGAATAATGTGATCTACGGGATTTTGCCCGATGGTCACGGTTGTTTGTGGCTGAGTACCAACCGCGGGCTATCGCGCTTTGATCCACAAACCAAATCCTTTCGGAATTTCGACGTGCAGGATGGTTTACAAAGCAATGAGTTCAATCGGAACGCTTATTTTCTGAGTGCGCGCGGCGAAATGTTTTTTGGCGGCATCAATGGATTGAATATTTTTCATCCGGATAGTATTCGCAACAATCCGCAGACACCGCCCGTGGTGATTACAGATTTTCAGTTGAACGATCAATCGGTCTCCTTTCGCGATCCCAGGGCGCCGCTCCGGCAGCCAATTTCCCGAACCAACGCGATTCGATTGGCCTATTACCAGAATACGATCGCCTTCGAATTTGCAGCCCTGGAGTATACCGAACCCGTGAAAAATCGCTACGCTTATCGGCTGGAAAATTTTGATCCGCAGTGGATCCAGGCCGGCGCCAATCGTAAAGCCATTTACACCGACGTTTCACCCGGTGAATATATTTTCAGCGTAAAAGCCGCGAATAATGATGGTATCTGGAACGAGGCGGAGGCTTCGATCCGAATTACAATTACGCCCCCATTCTGGCAGACCTGGTGGGCGTACGCCAGCTATTTGATTTTAGCCGCGATGCTGGTCTTTGACATTGTCCAGGGTCGGGTTCATCGCCTGGAAAATCGATCCCGGCAACTGGAAGCTGCGGTCCAGGCCCGGACCGCCGAGGTGGTGGCGCACGAAAAACAGCTTGCCATTCAGGCCGAAAAGTTACTCGAACTTGACCGCATCAAATCCAGTTTCTTTGCCAACATTTCGCACGAATTCCGCACCCCGCTGACCTTGATCCTCGGACCCATTGAAATTTTGCTGGCGCAAATCCCGCAGACCACCCTGAAGCGGGAACTGCACCGCATGCAAAAAAATGCCCACCGGTTGTTGCGCCTCGTAAATCAACTATTAGACCTTTCCCGGCTGGAAACGGGTAAAATGACCGTGCAGGTGAGTCCGGGAAATATTGTCCCTGTGCTCAGTTCGATTACCAACTCCTTCGCCTCGCTGGCCGAGCAGAAAGGGATCGGCTTACAATTTTTCTTTGAACAGCATGAAATCATGCTCTGTTTTGATCGGGATAAGATCGAGAAGATCTTTTACAACCTGCTCTCGAATGCGTTCAAATTCACGCCAACAGGTGGTTCTGTGACGGTAAAAGTCGGGAATTGTGACCGGCTGCCGGGAAGGCGGGAGAGGGCGAGCGCGTGTGCGGGCGAGGAGACGGAGGATCGGGGGAATAAAGATGTCAATGCGCCGGAGCACCAGCATCCTCGTACGGAGTTGGAAATTACGGTTTCTGATACGGGCATTGGTATTGCGGCGGATCAATTGGCTTATATTTTCGACCGGTTTTATCAAATCGATAATTCCAGCACCCGGCAGCACGAAGGGACAGGCATCGGACTCTCACTGGTGAAAGAATTGGTGACCTTACATCATGGCCGCGTTGAAGTGACCAGTGTGGAAGGTGTGGGGAGTACGTTCACGGTGTATCTGCCCGTAAGCCCGGCGGCGTTTAGCGCCCAGGAAATGGCCGCGCCCGGCACGGCCACACCAACGACGGACTGCGCGATGACGTCGTTCATCGACCTCGAAACCGCGACCCTGCCGGCCGCCGCGCAGCAATCAGAACTGGAAAAAAACGCCGGCGAATTCGACACCATTATCCTGGTGGTGGAAGATCACGCCGATGTGCGGGCGTATCTTCGCGAACATCTGGAATCCAGCTATCGGGTGATCGAAGCCAATGACGGCGTCACCGGGCTTGAAATGGCCCGCGAATTCATTCCGGATCTCATTGTGAGTGATGTGATGATGCCGCGGCTGGACGGGAATAAAATGTGCTATGCGCTCAAAACCGACGAGCGCACCAGCCATATTCCAGTCATTCTCCTGACAGCACGCGCCGCGTTAGCGGACAAAGTGACCGGCTTAAAGACTGGTGCCGACGATTATCTCACCAAGCCCTTCAATGCGGTGGAATTATTGGCGCGGATCGAAAACCTCATTACTTTACGTCGTCGCCTGCGCGAACAGTGGCAGCGCACGGTGATCCTAAAACCCGGTGAAATTGCCGGCACGCCGCTCGATCAGGCCTTTTTGGAAAAGGCGCTGGCCGTCGCCGAAGCCCATCTGGAAGAGGAGGACTTTAGCATCGAAGAATTTGCGCGCCATGTTGGCATGAGCCGTTCCCAACTGCACCGGAAACTGCACGCGCTGACCAATCAGTCGGCCAGTTTGTTCCTACGGTCGGTACGCTTACAACGGGCGGCGGAATTGTTACGCCAAAATACCGGTACCGTGGGTGAGATTGCGTACCAGGTTGGTTTCAGCAGCCAGGCCTATTTTACCCGTTGTTTTCAGGAGCAATTCGGCTGTTCGCCGAAAGAATACGCGGAGAAAAAAGCCGGCGGGAAAGATAATTAATTTGTAATCATCAAATAACAAATCCCAAGTGACAAATTACAAATCCCAAATAATAAATACCAAATTTCAAATTCTCACGATTAAGTAATCAACCTTTCCGGAATTCATCTTTTCGGTGGCCTCTTTATTCCGTGGTCCTTTCATTCAATGGCCGCTTCATTCTGTGGCCCCTTCATTTCTTAATTTCTTCTCTCAGTGGCCTCTTTATTTTTGTGGCCCCTTTATTCTGCAATTTACAACATAACTTCAAAACTTTGCAACATAGTTGAAAGATTTTTTCGCTCAAATTTAGTATCTTAAAGTGTCAAATTAATTCAAATCGTTCTACCCGAATCAACTGTAATTAAAAGTAAAACACCGATTTGGGGTAAAACAACCTGCAAAATTTAACCTTTTATGATTAGGAGGATGGTATGAATACCAGCAAAACATTTTTCAACGATTTTTTTAAATCGCAGCAGCTATGGTTACATTTAAGACAAGGATTCAGGATTTTGATGATTATTTCCCTGGCCGTACTTCTCTGGAGTGAAGCCAACGCGCAGACTGGCGACCCCGATATCGACGTGCGGGGTGGCAGCCCGCTGATTTCCATTGCCAACGGCGATGACACACCGTCGCTCGATGATGGCACTAATTTCGGTGGGACAAGTGTTGGTGAGTCGGACGCCCAGACGTTTTTCATTTACAATACTGGCAATGCCAACCTGAATCTTACCGGCACGCCCGCCGTGCAATTCACCGGGCCGCATGCCGCCGACTTTTCCCTTTCGACCATTTACAATACCACCATTGTCCCGGACGGGAATACGGAATTTGATATCGTCTTTACACCAAGTGCGTCCGGCTGGCGCACCGCCACCCTTGTCATTCCCAACAATGACCCGGATGAAAATCCGTACACCTTTGCCATTCGGGGACAGAGCAAAGCACCGGAGATGTCTGTGGAGCACAGCGAGCACTTCGGTGTGATTATAGCCGATGGCGACATGACGCCTTCGGAAAGCGACGGCACGGATATTGGATCGGCAAATGTCGGCGACATTAAAACTGTAGAGTTTCATATTGACAATTTTGGCGATAATGTTATGCTTTATCTGACAGCCCGGCCGGAAGTGCAAATCAGCGGGGCGAATGCCTCGGATTTTACATTTACTGACATTACTAGAAATGAGATTGGGGTTGCCATGGAGTCATATTTCCATATCCAATTCAATCCCAGCGCGCCCGGCGTGCGCCGCGCCATTATCAGCATTCCCAATAACGACCCGGATGAAAATCCGTACGACTTTGCCATTCAGGGCACGGGGCTGCCTGTGGGCACGCCGGAAATCGAGGTCCAGGGCGGCAGCCCATTGGCCGCAATCTCTGATGCAGCCACCACGCCTGAAATTGCCAATGGAACCGATTGGGGCGAGATCAATGTCGGTTCCGGCGCGGTTGAGCACACTTTTTCAATCCAGAACACGGGAGCGATGGACCTCAATCTGACGGGGAGTTCGTCCCGGGTCGTGGTGACGGGTGAAGGATTCAGCCTGGTCACGGACGCAACAACGCCGGTGGTGGCCAATGGCAGCACCACTTTTACGATTTGCTTCACCCCATCCGCGCTGGGTGTGAAGACAGGTACAGTTTCCATTGCCAATAACGACGCCGATGAAAATCCGTATAATTTCGTGATCAGCGCCACGGTAGTCGATCAGGTTGCGCCGGTGATTGTCCCGGTACCCGGTTTCACGACCATTAGGCTGGCGACTTCCTGTTATCAAACATTTACGGTCACGCAGTGCGTGGCTTCAGTTTCCGATAATTGTGCCAGTCTTACGCTGGATGACGTGGTAATTAGTCGGGTTACCAGTGACGAAGAAGAAGATGCCCGCGGCATTCGGGATGGTTTCACCAAAAAAGACATCGTCATTGCCGCCGATGGCAAATCGGTCAAATTACGCCGCGAGCGAAATATTTTCCGTAACGGGCGGGTTTATACAATACATTTTTCCGTGAATGACGGCAACGGCAATACCGGTACCGCGACCTATTTAGTCACCGTGCCGATTTGTCCTGTCAGACCAGCGGTGGACGATGGCCCGTTATACAGTGTCAACGGTGCCTTGTCAAAATCAATCGCTTTGGAGGATGAGCAACTGGAGGGTGAATTTGTTGAAACGATCCCGCCGGAAGCGTTTGTACTGGAACAGAATTATCCCAATCCATTCAATCCGCAAACCCTGATTACGTACTCGCTGCCCTTCGATGCGACGGTGTCGCTTAAAGTGTATGACGGACTGGGACGCGAAGTCAGGGAATTGGTCAATACTTCCCAGGCGGCCGGCGTTTACCAGGCGATTTTTGATGGTCAGGGACTCGCCAGCGGCGTTTATTACTACGCCATTAAAGCGTTTGACAATACCGGTAAGAGTTTTTCTCAGATGAAACGCATGATTTTGACGAAGTAATGTTTGAGCCGCCAAGGCCTTCAAGACCTTGGCGGTTGATTCAGCCTTTCACGTCCCAAACATAAGCTTGACTTTCCCCTCGCTTTATCAGCGGAATTCTTCTGCCGATCCTGTTATTTAATTGCGTTTTTTAAAAAATCCTCCCGCATCGGCGAAAAAGTATCAATCAAAACCCCATCTTCCAAACAAATCACCCCATGGACAGCATTCCCCGGCACCACAAAGCAATCCCCTTCCCCTAAAATTTCCTTTTTCCCTTCAATTTCAACCTCAAATCTTCCCGACGCCACATAGCTGACCTGCTGGTGCGGATGTTGGTGCGCGTACCCAATGCCGCCTTTTTGAAAATTGACTTTCACTAGCATCAATTGTGAATCGTAACCTAAAATCTGCCGGGTCATTTTCTCGTTGATTTTTTCTATCGGGATTTCTGCTCCCTTAATATGTGTTTTCATTCGTTTTCCTTTAATTCAATTTATTTTTAACTGATTTCAAATGGAATTTAATTAATGCAAAAATTCAAATACTAAAAATTTCTATAGCATTCAAGCAAATTTTTGTTTAAGATTGACAATGGAGTGCATCCGCTATGTGGATGCATGCCAACGAAGTTGGCATATTTTCAATTTTGCCCCAGTAAATAGCATTCAAGCGTTCAAAAAAAAAATGAATTCGTCAACTTCGTCAACGGCTGCGACGCAGACGCAGCACTCCAGAAAAGATAAATTCGATCCAAATTAAGGGTAGTCCCAATGAATAAAAAATTAATTCTATTTTTTATTTTACTCCCTTTATTATTTTTCACTTCCTGCAATTTCAAAAAAATCGTTCAGCCACGAACTGCTTTGCCAGGCGAAATAATCGAGGTTTCAATAACCGTTTATGACAATCTGGTTCCGGAACCAAATCCCCATCCGGGCTTCGTGGGGATTTTGATGCCTGATGATTGGAAATTTATTTCCGGTAATTATGAAGGCTCCCTCGGTACGGGCACCATGGAATTCAGCCCAAACTGGACCGATTCAATCGAAACAGTTTATCCCGCTGCCCTGATAGGTGAAAATAGGCGCTGGCTGGGACTGATTACGGATAAAGGTTATACTTATAACGATCCAATTATCGTGACAGCGAAAATTAAATTACAAGTGGGCGAACAGGAAGGTTGCTTTCATTTGGGGTATCTCGTGACCAAAGCCACTGCCAATCTGATTAACTCGGGCAATCCCGCCTGGGCTCCCTTTTCTTATCCTCATCCAATCGGGATTCCGGATTCTTCAAAATGCAAGGCTGAATTTACTGCTCAGCCAACTTCTGACTGGGATGCCCTTTTTAAACGCACGTCTGGTTGGACTGGCGCTGATGGGATTTATTCGATTCCGCTATCGGGACGCGAAATTCCTGATGATTCTGGTCAGGAGCAGACGCTGCTCCTATTTAGTGACACCTTTATTGGCGAAGTCAATGCGAATGGTGAGCGAATCAATCCCCGAATCATTAATAATACCTTGGCATTTTTAGAAGGAAATCAACCACTCCTCGAGCAAATTCAATTTTATTGGCCGACCAATCAAAGCGGGCAACCTCTTTCGGTTTTCATCCCGGAAACACCCAATTCAGCGGCAGGTGAATGGTACTGGCTTATGGATGGCATTGCCCTGAATGGAAAAATCCACGTATTTGCACTTCGACTGAAAAGAGCCGGAACAGGCGATGTCTTTGATTTTAAAGTGACAGGCGTTTCGCTCATTTCATTTCAGTCGGATGCAAATTTGAATTTGGTAAATGTAACGCAGGTTGAAACGCCGCTGTTTTATCAGCATCCCACCGGGAAATGGTCCATCGTAATAGGGCAGGCAATTATGCCGCCGCATGACGCCTCTCAAAACCCGGCTTCAGATGGTTTCATCTATATTTACGGGCCGCGTGATAAAGGAACACAAAAGGAGTTGGTTGTTGCCCGTGTTTTGCCGGAAAATCTCGAAGATTTCTCACAATGGACTTACTGGAATGGCACGACATGGGGAACAGAAATCCAGGATTGTGCCCCCCTCACCAATCAGATTTCACAGGAATTTAGCGTATCACCCATTTCAGATAGCAGATTTTTATTAGTTTTTCAGGCAGGAGAACAGGTTGCTGTTCGAACAGGTCAAAGTCCCACCGGTCCATTTGGGATTTACAAAACCGTTTATTTCTGTCCGGAAGTGGCAATGGATTGGCAGCCCATGCTTTATAATGCCAAGGCGCACCCGCATCTATCCGCGCCGAATGAATTGCTGATCAGCTACAATGTGAACACTTATGATTTTTTTGCACATTTTTCCAATGCGGATATTTATCGACCGCGTTTTATTACACTCAAATATCACCCAGTTGACTCATCAAATACACGTATTCGGGGCCAAAATCCAATAAAAAAAACTTTTAAACTATTTAATTGCCCCAATCCATTCAATCCCGTCACCATAATTCATTATACGCTGTCAAATGTAAATAATGTAGTGCTTCAGATATTTAATTTACGAGGTGAAGCAATACGAACCCTGTTAAATGAATGGCAGCCAGGGGGAGAATTTTCTGTAACCTGGGACGGGAAGGATGATCAGAGGGCAACGGTTGGTTCAGGAATTTATTTCTATCAACTCAAAACCAATGAATCTATTGAAACTCAAAAAATGTTACTAATACGACAAGCTGGAGGTAACACACATGAAAAAATTAATCCATTTATTGTTAGTTGCGATGCTCATCATAAGTTCATGGCGCAGAGCTGAAGCACAAACCAATATTTTAACAGATTCGGAAATAAAAGCCGGCTGGCAATTGCTATTTGATGGTAAAACATTTACCGGCTGGCGGGGCGCCAAAACCGATACCATTCCGACGAACGGCTGGAAAATTGAAAATGGTGAACTGCTGACAATACCGCGGGATAAACGCCCCGTGAAAGTGAATGAAGACATCATTACAACCACCCAATACAGTAATTTCGAGTTTCAGTTCGATTTTAAAATGGCAAAAGACCTGAATCAGAGCACAAACAGTGGTATCAAATATTTTGTACAAACCGGCACCAGTCTGGGCCTGGAATATCAGATTATCGAAGAATTAAAGGAAGTCAAATACCCCGGAGAATTAGCCGATTTGTACGAATTGTTTTCAGCGAAGAATAAAAAAGTCAACCCCATGGGCTCCTGGAATCAGGGAAAAATTCTCGTACAGGGCCGGCATGTTGAACATTGGCTGAACGGCATCATGGTGCTGGAATTTGAGCGGGGTGGCAAAGCTTTTTTGGAACAGAAATCTAAAAGCAAATTTAAAGGAATCAAGGACTTTGGCGAATTTCCGCAGGGACATATTTTGCTGCAGGATCATGGCGGCGGCGTCTCTTTCCGTAATTTGAAAATCCGGGTTTTAAATTAATAAATTTTTAACCGCAGATGACACAGATTTCACAGATAAAAATCTGGGTCATCGGTGAAATCTGCGGCTCATATTCATGTATTTTGAAAAAATTGGATTAAAATCTCAATTTCCACGTCTTAATATTATAAAAACAATTTTACTTGATTGAATCGAAAAATGAAAAATTTAAAAATTATCCTGACGCTACCCTTAATTTTTCTCCTTTTACAAAATGGCTATTCTATGGATGCCCCGACAAAATTGATGTGCGAATTGCTGGATTTCCCCGACAAAACCGTGATTTTTGATTCCAAACCCGAATTTGGCTGGATTCTCACTTCACAACTTCAGGGGGATCATCAAACAGCCTACCAGATTCTGGTCGCTTCCAGTATAACGAAACTGGATCAGAATATAGGTGATTTTTGGGATAGCGGCAAAGTAAAATCAGATGCTTCCATTAATATTGAATATGAAGGTAAGCCCCTTTCGTCAAATTCTGTCTACTATTGGAAAGTACGGGTTTGGGATATAAAAGAAAAGCCGGGCGCATATTCTACGCATCAACTCTTTCGGACTGGTAATTTGGAACCGCCTTATCGAACAGCTTTTTATCCGCGGGGAAAACGCGTTGTGGAGCCAGTCAAATTTGTTCAAAAAGGCAATCAGGAATACTTCGTTGATTTTAGACGGGCAGCTTTTGGCACCGTTCAGATAACTTTTTCCGAAATTAAACCCGGCCAAATCGTCGAAATACATCTCGGTGAAAAGTTGAAGGCTGAGAATACCATTGATCCCCGGCCGGGTGGGACAATTCGCTATCGGATGATTCCTTTGAATCTGGAACCGGATAAAAAGACTTATATCCTGAAAATTCCACCAGATGAACGAAATACGCGCGAAACAGCTATCAAAATGCCGGCTGAAGTTGGTGAAGTCTTACCTTTTCGCTATTGCGAAATAAAAAATAGCCCCTCAAGGCTGGATAAAAATGCTGTCCGGCAGATCGCGGTCAATTATCCGTTTCAGGATGATGCCTCATATTTTCATTCTGCGGATACGACACTCAACGCGGTCTGGGATTTATGTAAATATAGCATCAAGGCCACCAGCTTTTGCGGCGTCTATGTCGACGGGGATCGGGAGCGAATTCCGTATGAGGCGGACGCGTACATCAATCAATTGTCGCATTATGCCGTGGATCGCGAATTTACCATGGCCCGATTGAGCCATGAATATCTCATCACCCATCCCACCTGGCCGACGGAATGGATTTTGCATTCGGTACTAATGGCCTGGGCAGACTATTTGTATACCGGAAATAAAGAGTCTATCTCCTTTTATTATAATGAGTTGAAAGCGAAAACTTTAACAGCCCTGGCGCGGGAAGATGGATTAATCAGCACCCGAACGGGCCTGGTTACCGACTCCGTGCTGAAATCCATTCACTTTCGCGGAAATCTTCGTGATATTGTGGATTGGCCGCCGGGTTCTTTTACGGAGGGCGGCCGCGGCGAGACCGATGGGTTTGTTTTCACCGATTATAATACAGTGGTAAATGCCTTTCATTATCGGACACTGGTTTTGATGCATCAGATTGCCATCGCACTGGAGAAAAATACCGATGCTGATTTTTATTTAAAATGCGCCGAACAGGTGAAAAAGTTGTTTCAGCAGCATTTTTTTGATAGGAATCGCCAGGTTTATCGTGATGGAATCGGAACGGATCATGCCGCGTTGCATGCAAACATGTTCCCGTTGGCATTTGGACTGGTCCCGCCTGAACACGAGGCAAAAGTGGTGGAATTCATCAAAAGCCGTGGTATGGCTTGTAGCGTTTATGGGGCACAATATCTCCTGGAAGCCCTGTACGCGGCCGGGGAAGCCAATTACGCGTTGTATTTGATGACCAATCGCTCCGACCGCAGTTGGCCACATGCGATTTATAACGTGGGAACTACCATTACCCTCGAAGCCTGGGACATGAAATACAAGAAGAATCTTGATTGGAACCATGCCTGGGGTGCCGCGCCAGCCAATATCATTCCCCGCGGTTTGATGGGTGTTCAGCCGCTGGAACCCGGTTTTGGTAAAATTCAGATCAAACCCCAACCCGGTAATTTGTCGTCAGGAAAAATGACCATTCCGACCATTCGGGGCGCGATCAAGGTTGAATTTCGGCAGGAGAAAGATAATTTTTTTGAATTGAAAGTGCATATTCCCGTCAATTGTGCGGCAATGGTCTATTTACCAAAAATAAACGCAGAAAATTTAATCGCGCAAATTGATGGGAAAATGAAACGCGGTCAAGCGGCAGGCGATTTTATTTGTTTTGAAAATGTACTATCCGGCGAACATGTATTTGTGACGAAAAATATTAAAAATGAATAGTCGTTTTTGATGAATTTATTAAGGAGGTCAGCCATGTGGGACAAATTGAAACTTTATTTAAATGAAGAAATCCTGTTATTGTGTCTGAAAGATAAAGAAGGAACCATGAATCCATGGGTGAATTATCAATTTGGGCTGGCCGGGGCCATACTGGCTGAACTGCTGCTGCAAAAGCGGGTTGACATCGTAACTGAAAAAAAGCATAAGTACGTACAGATTGTGAATACAACCCCTATTGGTGATCCCATTCTGGATGAAGCGCTGCAATTAATTATTAAAAGGAAGAAACGCGCCGAGATGAATTACTGGGTTACCAAATTCACGAACATCAAGAAATTAAAAAATCGAATTGCTCAGCAACTGGTTAACAAGGGCATTTTAAGAGCCGAACAGGATAAAGTGTTGCTCCTTTTTACCCGGAATATCTATCCGGAAGTGAATCCCGAACCAGAGCATGAAATTATCGAAAGATTACGCGCGGCCATTTTCACCGAAAAATCCGATTTGGATGTGTCGACAGTGATTTTAATTGCACTGGCGGATAGCATTGATTTACTGAAAACAATTTTTGACAAAAGTCAATTGAAGGAGCAAAAAAATCGGCTGAAGCAGATTGCCAATGGTGATCTGATAGGTCAGGCTACCCGTGAAGCGATCCAGGCCATGCAAGCAGCAATGATGGTGGCATGTATAATTCCAGCGGTGATTACAGCGTCGGCGCATCATTAATTTTTTTACCGGATCAGGCATCGGCCAGCAGTTTTATGGATTTTAAAACCTCCTCTTTTTCATAGAATTGGTTTGTAACATACTTATGCAGGATAGAGGTAATTAAAATTTGCTACGGAATCCCTTCGTTTTCAACTCTTTCTTTTTTTAATAATCTATTAATCTTCGTACAAATTACCCTTATTATTACCTCTATGAAAGATCATTACCCTTTCTTCGCCAGCGTGCTCCTGTGCCACGCCCTTCTGAAACAACTTGTTCTTGCTTTTTTAAATCTTTCAGCACTTTGCGCACCATATCCCGACTCACATCGGGGCATTTTGAATGAAGTTGTGATAAGGTAAATTCACCATTCATTTTCATAATTTGTTCGAAAATTAATGCTGTCTTTGCTCCTTTCGGACCTGGAATGGTTATCATCTGCTCTGAAAATTCATGATAAGCTTTCTTAAGAATATATAGCAAAAAATTAATATATGGCCAGGGATCATGTTTACCCTCGTGCCAACGTTGCGAAGAAATTTCAAGCGTTTCGTAATATCGTTCTTTATGTTCTTCAATCAGACGTTCAAGGCTAACATAGCGACCCATCTCATATCCAGCATGATAAAGTTGGAGCAAAAGCAATAGCCGTGACACCCGACCATTACCATCACGAAAAGGATGAATACAAAGAAAATCAAGGTTAAAGGCTGCGATTGTGAGGAGTGGATGGATAACTTTCGTTTTCATGAGTTCATTGTACAAGGAAACAAGTTCTTGCATGGCTTGATTTGTATTTTCAGCGCTGACTGTTTTAAATCTCACCCGTGTTGACCCATTTGGTAAATGCTCGATGATATCACTATCTTTTTCTTGATATTTACCAGAATCCCAAATTTCCCCCCGAGCCAAATTATGCAGCTCTTTGATAGCCATTTCATTGACAGGAATTGTTTTATTCTCATCGTGAATCCATCGAAGAGCATCCCGGTATCCCTGTATTTCCTCTTCGTTGCGATCCTGGAGAAAAGGTTTTCCAAATATTACCGTTCCGATTCGTTTTTGGTCGATCTCAACGCCTTCAATCCGGTTTGATGATACGGCACTCTCGATAAGCGCGTGTTCCCGCAACACTTTCAGCTTTTGAGGCGACTGATTGGTATAGAGTTCCTGCTTGCCTTTGGCCTCGGCAATATCGGCAATATACCAGGTAACGGAAGCGGGAATATTTTTGAGACCTTTTGAAAACAGGGATAATGTTTGCATCGGTTCATTCCAATTATATATGTACGATGAGTAATGAATGTTACATCTGTGAGCGAATAGAAATAAACCGGGAACAAAACAGTCTTATAATAGAGCCCTTCCTTGTCAAATACTGACAGGATTTTGTTTGAACTCTTGATTACGATTTTTCTCTTGCAAGAAATAAATTTTTACCGGTATATAAATATACACTATTTTCGGGCACATTAGTTTCCTGGAGTAACCTCATATTAAAAAAGATTACATTAAGTGCCGATGCCCTACTTATCAAACAAGCACCTGAAAAAGCCAAACGCGAGCATACGACCCTGAATCACTGGTTTCGTAAATGGTTAAAGCAGTTTATAACCGCGGATAGAACTCGATGTAATTTTGACGAATTGATGGATTCACTGAGTTACGTGAATTCCGGAAAAAAATTTACGAGAGAACAGCTTAATGAAAGATCATTTTTTTTATTGAAGGAGCTAAATTAAGGCTCATTCGACCCTTTTTAAAGTCGGCTCATTTAATTCGGTTCGAATTTGTTTAATTTCAAAGTCTAAATCTGCTATCTTCTCAAATCCCTTGTTTTTCCAAATGCCTTTTAAATTTATTGGCTTCGGTTTTTCACTTTTTAATTGCAATAGCATTTGTTGAATATACTTATCAATTTCAGGTATTTTTTCTTCGGGCAATTAGGCTATTTTGTTGATCAATTCCATTTTTTTTATCGCAGCCATATCCATCATTAAAACCTGGTTTAGAAAAATGTTGTTTGAGTTAAAAACTTTCTTATAATTATACCAAAATTATAGGATAATGTTATTATAAAAGGCTGAGCGGTGGATAAATAGACGAGATTCTTTAATGGAAAAATTAAAATTAGAAATAGGTGATCAATAAAAATCTTTTCCGTTCGCACCAGTTTTTGTTAGCCTGGTGTGTTGCCGACTCATCAAGCAGCAAAAGTATTCTCAAAAGGGGTAACCTGGGTAGGTCTATTCTCTGCCAGCCAAAGATCTAATTTTACTTGCATCAATAGCCAACTTTCAGGGGAAGTACCTGTAGCCCGGCTAATTCGGATAGCCATTCCAGAACTCAATGATGTTCGGCAATTTAGTAAAGCCGACAAAGTTTTTCGAGTAACACCCAACTTTTTTGCAGCTTCTGTAACTGTTAAACCAAATGGTTTAATCACATCTTCTCGTAATACCTCTCCGGGATGTGTTGGTTTTCTTCTTCGCATCATTATAATTACTCCACTATTAAAATCAATGGTAATCTATATAATCAACATTGATAGCATCATTTCCTTCAAATTGAAACGTTATACGCCAATTTCCACTAACAGACACCGACCAAATTCTTTTTTCCTGACATTTTAGTTCATGTAAGCGGTAGCCGGGTAGATTCATATCATAAGGTGCCGTAGAAGCTTCCAGGCGATCAAGTATTCGAATAATTTTGGGAATGTGATCGGCCTTTATTTTGCTTCTATTATCATACAAAAATAATTTTTCGAGATCTTTTGCTGCGGTTAAGTTCCGTTGCACCTGATTTCAGGGCTTGTTAGATTTTCTTTTCTGCTTCGAAATAAGCTTGGTCTTTAGCCATCAGCGCGTTTCTTTCGTCTTGTGCTTTTCAAATGTTTTGAAATATTTTCAGTTATCAGATCGGCAGTTCCGGCCAATATCATAAACGCCGTAATAATTAGTCTAAGCAAGAATATAGCCGAATTATGGGATTTACTGAGATGGGGCTAACGATTGCCTTGTTTTTTTAACTGACCAAACTATGGTCAGCTTTAGATCCAGTCATATTTTTCCTTTAATCCATTAAGATGTGAATATGGAATTAATTTTTCTTTTTGTAATCTGCCCACAACAATACCGGGTGCAATATCTATTTTCATTGAAAAATCAAGTACTTTCGCTTTGGAAAAAAGTTTATTTTTTCGGAAGTTATCCCACAGCTCTTTTGGTATCAGTATATTGGCAGCAAACTCATCAGCTTCTTTCTCTTTACCTATTTCTTCGGGACTTAGCATGTTGTCGTCAATATCGATAAAAGAATTTTTATTTTTGTGAATTAGCAAATGCGCGATCTCATGAAAAAAACTAAACCATAAGTGATCATTTGTTTTAAATCTGAGGGACAACAACAAAGCAGCTTTAGTATTATTAATCCAAAAGGTCGCACCATTTATAAAAGTATTTGGTAATTCGGGGATAAATGCGACAGCAACACCCGCGCCGGCACAAGTTGTAATAATTTCAGGCTGAAATATCTCCGGAGTCTTATTGGTGAGACTTCTAAAATATGGTATGGCATCTGTCAGTTTTGATTTGTTGAAATCTTCCGTTTTTATTTTTTGGACTTCAATTTCACCCTGTCTAAGCCAGGCGAAAATTGATTCTTTAGAATAACTTTCTCTAATAGAACGCCGAAAATGAATAGCTAATGAGTTTTCAAAATTACTCAATTTTGCAATGCTAAAAAATTTATATAAATGATAAACTTTTTCTTCTCTTGTCTTCGCCTCTGGTATCCAACCATAATTTATCATTTTTCTTACGGGAAATGTTTTTAGTAATTCAAAATCCTGTTGTATATTTAATTTTTGTTCAATGACTGCTATATTTAAATCATAATTTCGCTGTAGATTATTCCAGAAATGAGCAGGGACATTTGTAATTCGTTCTAATAAAATGGCTGTATTAGCAGTTATTGGAGCTTTACCCGTAATAATTTCATTAATTACTTTTCGGGACATACCAATCCGTTTTGAAAGGTCTGTTTGATTAATACCAATTTCTTCCAGAGTATCTTTTAAATGGATACCCGGATGAATCGGTGAATCAGTATAAAATGGTATATTATTCATAATGTTCTGTATTCACCTCCTCTATAATTATAATACTATTGTTTTCTATTCCGACAATTAATCGTGCACGTCCAGTCAGAGAGATGGCATATTGACCTTTACGATCACCGGTCAATGGATGAAATTTAAGCTGGGGAATTTTATATAAATCGTCTATAGAATCTGCTGCAAATATTGCATTGACTCTTTTTATATAATTTTCACCGATAACATGGCCCCAACGGTGAATAGCCTGATTTCTATTGCGATAGCATTTTTCCAGGTTACGATTAGAAAATTTTATTGTAAGCAATTTTCGTTATTCCTCGAGTAACGGAATACGTTACAATATACTTATTTTTAAGTTAAATTACAATAGTTTTTTTATAAAGCTAACCTATTTACAGACTGTTGAATTAATTCCCCCACTTTTTCACTCATGAAATACTTAGTCAATCTCAATGATTCATTTTTCTCATCGAAATATTTTTACCTTTCGATATAGCAATTCCCATAATTGCTGCTACCAATTCCAACACCCACCCGGAGATTTCGTTATTCATACTAATGGGATTTCACTATTTTTAATACCGTTATAACCCCTTTTATTTGCTCAATTTAAACAATACACTTTAATTTTTCAAGCCTTTTTTGAAACTTTCTAATAATTTGTATTCTGCCATTCGCCTTAAATAGTATAGACGTTTGAAACTCAAAAATTCATCCTAAAATCAATAAAAAATTTTAAAAACAACCGCTCCTACACTATTTTCTATCATCGAAATCCAAGGCTAATCCGGCACCCCAGCCCCAGCCGTCCTATCACCCTCCGTATAATAAGTCCGAAAATGAATTTTGGTATTTTCCGGAATGCCAACAACAAGGGAACTGCAATAATCAGCTCATTATTTCGTAAATTTATTAAATACCAAAACCACATCCATCTTGCCCGCCAATTCAAATTCCTTTAAGAAGAGTTTGTTCGCTTCGGGTGAAATTTCCTGCAGCTTATGATACATTCCTGTCTCGCAATCGTAGGAATCAATGGTATATGGGCTTTCTGCTTTGGATTCTAAACTGATATTTGGGCGAATTTCATTTTTTGCGGGATTGTAGAGATAAACATAATATTTTTCACCACATTGAACACCGAAAGCCACAATTTCTTTGAGTGAAACGGAGACCGGAACGGGCTCATAATCCCCTTTTCCGGCATGTAGCATATTGTTGTGAATTTCCCGCACCCGATTGAAATGTTGCATCATCCCCCTGGATTCAAAAAACTCCCACCACCAGGACATTGGCAGAACGGGGGTCGGTGAAAACAGGCCATACCAAAGACCGCGTTTAAAGTCACGGTCCATCTCATCACCAAAATCATTGAAATTTTTCTGCCAATCCCACTCATAGCCGAATTCGCCAATAACGTAAGGCTTGTTGTGTTGTTGGAGATATTGATTTATTATTTTTGGAATCGCTGTCGTATTCTTATAAATATGCTTCTGATTGAAATCGATGGAAGGGATGTCATTGAGCCCTTTCACATCGCGGTGCGAAATACTGGTGGTAATCAGGTGTTGATAGGGATCGTGCTGCTGCAGATATTCGCTCATTTCACGATGCCATTCAGTGATGACACGGTCCGGAATTCGATTTTCCGGGGGACCGGCATACATGACATTGTCGATTTCATTGAAGAACTCCCAGGCAGCAATGGCTGGACTGTAGCCCCACCGGGCAATCATGAAGCGCAATTTGTCTTTGTATTGTTTGCGCGCTTTTTCCAGGGTAAAAAATTCGAGCGGTGTGGCAGCAAAACCACCGTTTCTGATATTATAACTATTTATTTCCCAACCTGATCCACCAAATCCCGCGTGACTATCAAGCGCCAGCATCACATAAACACCTAGTGAGTCGCACAGGTGAATCAGTTCATCCATCCGCTTAATGCCGCTTTCGTTAAATCGCGAAGTGCTCTTCTGGTAGCGATGGGAGTTCTGCGCTGTTTTCCAATCCACCGGCAGATTCCAGAAGATCATCCAGGTGCGGAAAAAATTACCACCATTGGCAGCCAGTTTACTGAGCATGTACCGATAGTTGAATCTTGGATTTTCATGCAATTCTTTAAAATATCGTGAATCATCATTGACTCGGGCCTCCCACCCGATATTTTCGCCGATACCTCTAAAAACTTCGCCGTTATCGAATTTAAAGGACCAGTTATTGTGAGGTTGCAGGAAGCCTTTTTTATTCGAAGTGGATACCGAAAATTCTGACAATGGCGTGGTATTGATGATTTTTCCATTATCCATCAGCCTGAATTTATATTGATAGGCGCCGGCCTCACGTGGTGTAAATCGGGCTTGCCACTGCGATTCCTGATTACTTTCACCAGATACATAAAAACAGGGGAGAATCATTATTTTGCCGGCAGGGGAAGTGATTTCCATGTCGAGTGCAACATCAGCAGAATGATGGGGATCCGACCATTCGGCCTGAAGCGTGATATTCCATTCGGCTTTTTGGTACTGGCGAACGCTTTCATTAATCAAAGCTGTCTGCGTTATCTGCGGTTGTATTTTACTGCTAAGGGAAAGAAGCAAGAGGAAAGTAAGAAAATTCATATTGTTAGACATTTTGATGGCTCCGGATTTAAATTTATTTAATTAAATTTTGCTTTAATGAATCATGCAATATTTTCAATGCTTTATTTTTATAGTGGACCATTTTTAAATGATAACAGACAGGTGCGTTAACATTCTATATTAGATTTTACGCAGCAAAAATTTCCAGACTGGCTTAATTCGAATAAATTTTTCCTCAATCATAATTTCCTGCTCCAGATCATCGCTGAGCAGCAAGCCTTCCTTTTGTTTTAGATATTGCATCGCTGAAATTAGTCCCTGTATTTCCCGATCAAACAGCTTTTTATCAGAAAGGTCGCTGGCGGATACCTGAACCGGGAAAAACTTGCCTTCCTGTTTTATGACAAAATCACATTCACCACTATTGGCGAAGTAGTACATTTCGTCAGCATGGTTTTTAAAATAATTGGCAACTACATTTTCATATAGTTTACCTGTATCCTGTGAAAAACGAAAACTGATAGAATTTCTTAAGCCGGTATCTGTTACATATATCTTGCGGTTCGACTTTTGTTGATCGCTTAATTTAAAGGAAAATTTATGAAGCAAATAAATCAGTTGTGATTCTTCTAAAAAATGCGTATAGCGACGGATATTATCCAGCGACGTTTCAAAAACATTTCGTATGCGGTTAAATGCATGTAAAGAAGCGAGATTGGTCATATAATACTCAGCCAACCGCTGTAAAAGTTGAGCATCCCGGATTTGATATCGCAAGACAATATCCCGGAACAGAATATCATCAAAATACTGATGGAGAATTCGGTTTCTTTTTTCCTTGTTTTCAGTTAAATTAATTTCTGGAAGGCCGCCCCATTCCAGATATTCAGAAAAACATTTTCGAATAATTGGTTTATTTTCGATACGATCGATTTCAGTTTGAAAAGGAATATTTTGCCAGATAAGAAATTCTTCAAAATCAATGGGCATTATTTTAAAAGTAATATGACGACCGGTTAGCAGGGTGGCAATTTCACTGCTCATCAATTTTGAAGAAGAACCAGTCAGAATAATTTTATGTTCCTTCAAATCCGCCTCACGACGCACCCATTTTTCCCATCCATGTAAATTCTGTATTTCATCTAAAAAGAAATAAATCTTTTTATCTGGATTGATCCGTTCCCGATAAATTGATACAAGATGTTCCAAAAATTCTATTGATAAATGCGGTGTAAAAAGCGGTTCTTCAAAATTCAGGAGCAGCAACTGGGTCGGCGAGATGGCTTCATTTTCCGTCAGGTGCCGCATGAGTAAGGACAATATTGATGATTTTCCGCTACGTCGAATGCCAATTAAGGCAAGCGGGAAGGCAGCGTCCAAATAAGGAATAATATGATGGACTATCGTTCGGTCCTGCAGTTTTTCGATTGATTTGCGTCCCCAGGAATTCCACCTGACAAGAATTTCAAACAAGATTTCTTTATTCATAATAGATTCCTCTGTTCATCGTCGATAATAAAATAACCATTATACTGGTTAAAATCAATGATTTTTTACCAGTATACTGGTTATTTTTTAAAATTATGGAAATAAATATTGTCAATCAGGTTGTAGAGCATGCGAAATGGTGCGTCCGATATGATGTTTTGAAGCCAGAAAAGCTGGATTTCGGATTATTTTACCCGCAAAGTATCTGTCAATACTTCTACCGAACTCTTTCCTACCATGATTTCGTATTTTGACTAATGTTACAAATTGTCGGTAATTAATTTTATTTACCAGCATCATGTAACAATGATTAAATTAGAAATCAAAAAATATAATTCATTAACTGAGCGATTTTTTACTGATTATTATGAAATACCGGTTAAAAAATGTTCGATTAACTGACTCATAAAAATTTTTGGCCACAGAATAAAGAAACCACCGAAATAGAATTGATGAATTTTAAATTGCTCAATTACGATGGAAAATACGACTGTCGGTCATTGCGAGGCGCGTTTTTGGCGACGAAGCAATCCCCTTATAGTACCCCAGGAGATTGCTGCGGCAAAAAGCGCCTCGCCATGACAGATCTTTTCACTCTCAATTATTGATGGGATACTACAAATATGATTTAATTATCTAAAAATCAATATGTAAGGGTTATTTTCAAATAACCAAACGCTCAGTTCAAATTTATATTATTTTTAAATTTAATCCTATTATGGTTGGTGTGTACTTTAGAACAAAAGCCGGTGTATTGCTTCAAAAACCGTCATATTCGTCATCATAAAAGAATCCGGTACCTGATTTTGCAGATTAATCAACTGCTGAATTTGAGGAATGGATGCGCTCAGCGCCACCTGATAGACTTTTTCCGGATCAATTTTCTCATCAATAGCCGGATAAAAACGCAAATTCGAGCGTTTTTCAGTAAAACCTTTTTGATAATTCAGTAATTGCGCCCCTTTCAAGGGCACCGTCGCAATCGATGATGTCATATCAAGTGCCGCGAAATCCATCCATTGCGTAATGCCTGTAATCCCGGCTTGAAGTTCGGGTGGCAATTGTACAGCTTGAAGGGTGAAATCAGACCCGGTAGCCATTCGGATGGCTTTGGCCATTTGCTCAAAAACATAGCCAAAAGAATTCTCTTTTTCGGTGATTGGTGCGGAATTCTTAAACGCATCTGACCAATTCCACCGGCTGTCGAAATGACGTACTTTAACAATTTTAGGCGGATTTTCCTGAACCACCAGCAGGTCACTGCCACAGGGATTGTCATCCTGAAGCTGAAATAAAATGTTGTAAGGTCGATATGCAGTGGGATTGTCGGCGGCAACCCAATAGATGAGCTTCGCCGGCGCCAGCGGATTATAGAAATAAAGTCCCATGATGGAACCCTCACCAGGTAACTCTATTCCATCAGAGCAGAGTATCTTTTGACTGAAGTGAACTGGTAATTGCTTTTGCATTTGTGCGACAAGCTGATTTTCACTCGCTTTGCCAATGAGCACCAGGTGGTGTTTTGCCAGATCCGCGGCCGTGACCGCCGTATCCGGTTTCATTTTCAAATGACCGTACAACAACTGATGATTTGGGACGCCATCCCGGATATCGCCCTGATCGCCGACCCACATTGGATGAACGCTCTTGCTGGCTGAGATCGCGGCGTGTTCCAGTGCCTTTTTTGCGACATCATTACCTCGTGTACCATAAACAATTAGCAATGGCTCATGGTGGTAAAGATTATGCACGCTCCCCGGCGTGTGCAGCGCGAAAGCTGGCCGATTAACCCGATTATTGTTCGCGGACCATTTCCCATTTTCTTCAATCACAAAAACAGAATCGGGAAGCGGCGCCGTCAGGGTGATGAAAATCTTGCCATTGACTGATATTTTTAAATCCTGCGCCGGATTGAACGGGGAATTTTGCACCTGAATCTGCAAAGCCCGAATATTGTCCAGTTGCAGATAAAGTCGATTCGCCAACCCTGCTCTTGCTTTGAATCGTGCTGGACCGGGGAATTTGCCCCATTCGGCCACTTTGAGCCAGTAGGCTTTGCAGGCGTAACGGTCCAGTGCCGTATATTGGATAAATCGAACTTCCCGGCTATCCGGCCGCACCTGATCGGCCATCCATTTCAAAGCGCGGTTATTGCCCTCGGTATAATTCCAGGCAGCGTGCTGCAAACCGGCGGTTTCATCGATGATAACCTGTCCACCGGCCGCGATGAGTCTTTGAAGCGGCGCGCGTGAAGTCAGTACAGGCACGGTGGGGTCATCCACGCTATGCGTCGAGTAGATGGGAACATAAAGGGCATTCAAAACTGGCTGGTCAGTTCCATAACCACAAACCGGACGTCCCGAGGCCCAGCGATCCGGATAACGGGCTGTCATTTTGAAGGTGCCACCGCCGCCCATACTGGTTCCTGTGATGTGAATTCGCTGATCATCGATGCGCCAATTTTGCCGTACATAATCCACAGCCTCCAAAACATCCGATTCCGAAAGATTCGTGTAACCACCCCCACGTGCGCGACCTAAAACATGCAATTCAAAATAATCAGGATTGCTTTTTACACCGCCGGAATAGTCCAGATGATTGCCGCCATAGCCGTGCATGACCACGACCAGGGGATAGGTCTTTTGTGAATCATACCCGATAGGAATCGCGAGTTTGAAAGGCTGGCCGGAATCATCAACCTTTGAAAAATAGGCCCATTCCTGCACACCGGACAGGGTATCCAGGGCAGCCGGATTGTCCTGGATGGTTTGAGTCCATCTTGTTAATCGATAAATTGTCTGGAGGGTTCGATCTGCTTCGGCCCCTTCCCGTTTTTGATAGTAAGATACTAAATATTGCAGATATCTCAGCCAACCGTGATAGCGATCCAGTTTATTGGAAGTTAAAATTTCATTTGATTGATTTTTAAGATTCTCGGTTAATTGCTGCAAAGTCCCGATATAATAGATTTTTTCGGCCTCGAGAGGCTTCGCATCGAGATCTTGCGTCTTAGCGACGATATGATAGAAACCAGCCGGCAGTGAAGTCTTGAGGGGACTATCCAATGATTGTTTGATTTGTTTGACTAAATTGAGCCGATGATCAAGAATATTCGCATTTACCTGAAGTTTGCTACGCTTTTTGTCTTGCGGACCAACCTGAAATATGATATCAGGTTCTATTGCATCCAATGGTCGATCGGTCTTGATTTGCAATGCCGGCCGAAGTACCAGATCATCTACCAGAAAAGAATTCTGTCCCCAGCCGGTTTTGATAACCAATTGAAGCCCGGCAGGTGAAGCTTCTGCCGGAATAAAAAACTGATTGGTCAATTCCGTCCAGGTGTTTTTATCACAATCAGCCCGGCCGATGAAAACCTGCTGAATTTTTCCGGCCTCTTTATAGCCGAGCAAAACATCGGCCTGCCCCCAATTGAGTTCGGCATTCCGAAACCAGCCGGTAAAAGCATACCGGTAGCCTGGTTTCATGATCGCGGAAACATCCATATGGACACCATCACCCGCCTTTAATGGATAAAAGGCCAGCGAGTATTTGCCGGAATGTCTGGCAAGATTATTCAATTCAACTCGACATGAATCAATTCCTTTCCAATTACCCATAAATTTTTTTTCAAAGCCAGGATTTTCCATGAGATTTAAATTTTGAGAAAAAATGAGTGCTGGATAAATTAACAGGCTGATGAGCACCAGAAAATAAAAAATTTTAATTTGTTTCATAGACATTATCCTTTTTAATATTTTAAAATCAACAAGTTATACCAAAACTTTTGTAACCGTTCACAGGGATATCTGAAATAAATTATCACGCCAAGACGCCAAGGTGCAAAGAATCTGCAAAGAAGAAAAGATCGATTTGATTTATTAAATTTTAATCCGGTAAATCCTGATCATCCTGTTATCCTGTCCTCTTTTCGCCTTAAGAACGGTCACAAACATTTCAACACCCGTAAAGCTCTTAACATATTCCATCGACTCGGCTGGCCTGTTTTTTCCATCTCGAAATGGGTGGTTCCGGGATGCCGGGCCTGGACGAATCCCAGATTGCCAGTCATTTGTACAGTTGCCTCTACCAAATTGTTGGCAATGACGCCGGTTACTACCAAAGTTACAATCCCTGCAGCCCGAAGTCGCTTTTCCAGCTCAGTTCCAATGAAGGCACTATTGGTCTGTTTCTCGATTATCCATTCATTTTCAGCCGGCATAACTTCTGGTTTGAATTCATTCCCTTCCTGGCCCGGACGATAGGTGGATAATGGTTCGCGGGAATAATGTCGAACATGAATAACCGGCCGCTGCGTTTGCCGCCAGGCACGTAATAATGTTGCCAGTCGCTTTTCCATCTGTGGATTATTCCGCTGCCCCCAACCGGGATGGTCAATGGCTTTCTGAATATCCTCGAAAAATGGTCCCCATTTGTTTGTTTTCAGCGGATACTGTTTCATCCATTCCAGAATGATATCGGCTGCCCGGCGAAATGCCGCCGCATCACCAGCGTTGAGTGTTTCCAGTTTTTCCAATAATTGCAACGCGCCAACCCAATTTGTCGTATAGGATGACAGACCAACATCGGAATGGTCGCCTATATTGCTTTTTAATTTACCAATCTCCCCGGTATATACATTCACTTTAAAAGGCAATGGCGAGTTGTCATTATCCCCATTTCGCGTATGCCGGGCAAGGGTGTTAGCAATATTAACAGCGGCTTCCAGATAGCCATGGTTGTTAGTCATTTTATATAATGTAATGAGTTCATCCCCGAACGAACCAGCTTTATCCGGCTGTGCAAAACCTTTCCCCAGCACCATATCTCCATCATAAATGCCCGAATAGATGAAGGTATTGTATGGAAACGGTATATTCGGCCATTGGGCATCGCCGGGTGACAGGGCGTGGGTCAGATAATAATCCGCGATAAACTTCATATTTTCCTTGATTTTTTCATTACCCGTGTACTGGTACAATAACGCCCCCGAATAGAGCACCATGGCAAGCTGATCGCCGCCGATTCCCCGCCGATCATTAATGCCCGGCCGCCACACCTGATGGTTCATGTAATATGGCAGGCCATTCATATCAATCCGCATCGTATCCCAAAAGCTCCAGACGGTATTGATGACAAAATTATATGCTTCCCCCGGTTCAGAGCCATACCAGGGAACAATATTCTGGGCTTCATCTGTTTTGATTGGATGAAAGACCAGATAGCCTTCGGTGGATTTATCGAAATAGGGAGTTTGAGAGAAGAGGAGGAGGGGCAGGAAGAGAAAGATGATAATTTTTTTAATAGCAGCCAATATCATGGTTTTGAAATTCCAAAATCAGGATTATAAAATTGAATCAACAATTTTACCTTTACCTTGTCTCAGTAAAATTTCGCCAGAAATATTCGGATTAATTCAAATATTAATGCTACTTCATAGATTTATGTTGTAATTCCACAGAAGTAAATTGATTGCGTAACATTGACAGTCCACCTTCCCAATCAAAATTAAATTTAGTTCTGTCTCCATCTTTACTGCCATATTTAGCCAATAAAAATTCCTCAAAATCATTGAGTTGTGGCCTCAGGTACTTCGGGAATTTATCTATTTTGGATTCTATCTCATAGACACATTATAACTCCTAAGTCATTAATAAATATTTTGTCCGTTCACTATAAAAATAATTAATCTCAAATTAAATAGCCATATTTTTTAAGTTAAGGCGTAATCTCATCCAGCCCCGGCCGGACAAACGCCCGTGCCCCCGGAAATGTTTTTTCGATTTTTTTACGGAGTCGATCCAGGCTTATCAGAATATCCAATATTTCATCTTCGCGATCGGAAAAATGCTCCCGCAGCGTGCTCCAGGCGGTGACGGACCGATCAATACTAATCAAAGCGACTTTGGCATAACCTTCCGGATCTCTGGGAGAATCAGGATATGCCTTTAATTTATCGACGATGGTTCGCCGCACCGCCATGATAGTTTTTAAAGATATTTGCATTTGATACCGGAGAATGACATCGATCGCATCCTGAATACTGTTCACTTCGGCGACAGGATTGACATTCGGCAATTCAAGCTGGGCGGATAGCACTAATTGATCGCGTTTATCATCAAAAAGTTCTTTGGCGGCGTCAAACCAGTCCTTTACCATCCCGGTGTAGGCTCTGGCATCCCGCGAGCATTCGTGCTCCCAGGCGATATCATCATGTTCCTGTTGTTCTGCCATCATCGCATCCATTTCCGGCGTATTCAGATCAATTCCTTCCCGCTCAATAATTTCTGATAACATATTTTTCGCCGTTTGCAGCGTTTCCGTAAATTTTTCCCAAAACACTTCACTGGTGACATCATTTTCTTCTGTTTCTAAATAATCCATTTCATGGGTAGAATATTTTCCACATCGGTCTGTAAACGCACATCGTTCACACCATTCATCACAATATTTATCAATATCTGGAATAAAATTCTGTTCATTGACCGGCTTTGTTAAATCGGATTTATCCCTCATATTTATCCCCATAAATAAGTTAAAGGACATTCAATAAAAATTTGGATATTCGGATACTAAGAAAATATATTCTCCTTATTTTTTATAGCAATTTTCATCTAAAATTTCAAGCTTTATTTGGACAGAATTTGAATTTTTTCTGGCTTTTGTAAATCAAAATAGAATTATTGATGGGCAAACAAGTGTCAAATTCAAACAAATTAAAAAGGGAGACCGGATGCGTTCAGATATTCCTTATGGGATTACTTCTGATAATGTCAGGAGGAGGGAGCGGGTTAGGGCTTTCAGATAACTTCATTAATATCCGAAAACACTTCGTTTTAAATAAATCAGGAGTCGTCTACCTGGTAGCGGAGGTGATGAATTATGAAGAACATTCAGGCGGTCGCTTGCAAAAACAACGCACCCGCCTGAATGTTGTATTTTAAATTTGCAATCATGAAAAGCAGTTTGAAACTACGCCAACTGACTCAAAATCTCTTCTGCCGCTTCCCGATCATTGAAGTGAAAGGTATTCATTCCAACCGTCTGGGTGGTTTCATGGCCTTTCCCGCAGAGCATAATGATATCGCCTTTTTGAGCCGCTGAAATGGCCTTTTTAATGGCTTCATACCGATCCAGCACGATTTCAACTGGTTGTATTTTAATTCCAGCCATGATTTCTCTGGAAATTTGGGCAGGATCTTCATTTCGGGGATTATCCGCGGTAATAATGATAGTATCACTATATTTATCAGCGATAGACCCCATAATCGGCCGTTTTTCTTTATCCCGATCGCCACCACAGCCAAATACCGTAATCAGTCGATGTGGTTTCAGTTCGCGCGCCAATTTCAAAACATTTTCCAGACCATCCGGTGTATGGGCATAATCAACCACCACCGAAAAGTTTTGCCCCTTATCAATGGATTCAAAACGCCCGGCAACTGTTATTTTATTTTCCAACCCGGCTTTTATCTGTTCCAACGGAATTCCCTGGCTAACAGCCATCCCTACCGCAGCTAAAGCATTGTAAACATTGAATTTTCCGACCAATTTTGTATTAACCAAAATTTCGCCTTTTGGCGTTACCAGACGATATTGTGTTCCCTGGATTGAATATTTAATATCCTGAGCAGAAATGTCCGCATTATGATTCAATCCATAAGTCAGCACCTGTGCCTTTGTGACGTTTATAAAACGTACGCCAGCCGGATCATCGATATTCACAACTGCGTGTTTATCCGGCTCAAGCCATTGAAATAATCTGAGTTTCGTAGTTAAATAGGCTTCCATGGTTTTATGATAATCCAGATGATCCTGCGTTAGGTTCGTAAAAGCCGCAACGTCAAATTGGCAGCCGCCCAGCCGATGAAAATCAATCCCATGCGAAGAGGCCTCAAGCACGCAATAATCAAAGTGCTGATCGGCCATCTGTTTCAAAATTGCCTGCAAATCAGGCGGTTCAGGCGTCGTATCTTTGGATTTGTGAATAACACCCTGTAATTTATAGTAGAGTGTTCCAATAAGTCCAATTTTACTTTTTTGAATAAAAATACTTTCGACAATGTGGGTCGTGGTGGTTTTTCCATTGGTGCCCGTGACCGCCAGAATTTTCAATTTTCGGGAAGGTTGGCCATAAAATGCGTCCGCAAGAATTGCTAATGCCAGTCGGGAATTGGGGACTTTTATATAAGGGATTGTATTTGATATGGTTATGTTGTTTTGATAGATAACAGCAATTGCGCCATTAGCAATTGCATCCGCAATTTTATCATGTCCATCCGGAATTTCAACTTTATCCAATTGCGTGTAAATATTAATCGCCACAAAAACAAATCCCGGTTTTACCCGAAGCGGATCATACGCAATCCCCTGGACCTCGACCGGTTCAATTTTTCCAGTAATCTGTTTTTCGGGAAGTAAATTAACAAATTGTTCCAATTTCATAAGAAAGCTCCTGTTTAGAATCCTGTTCCAGTGTCGTAAAAAATGGAAATAATATACATAAATGTTTGTTAATAATCAATAGAAATCAGGAGGAAGGGGATTGATTTAAGACGGGGAGAAGGTTAACCAATGGTGGACCTTAAAAAAAATTAATGCTGTCCGGTGAGAGGGAGTGGCGTAATGCCATAGCCGTCAGGTTAACCCTCTAATTTATTTGAAAACAAGATGTTGGATATATAAGAAATATTTAAGGCGAACCATCCATCTGACCCTCACCCCAACCCTCTCCCAGAGGGAGAGGGCGTAGCTATCACCTCTCCCTCTGGGAGCATAGCCGTCAGGTT
>DYKB01000104.1:0-8592 GCA_020722815.1 Caldithrix sp.
TCCCGGTCGATGCTCGCCAAATCAGCTTTACCAAACCAGTGGATCCGATGGAGATTGGTGATTCATTGTCATTGTTGCCGCGCAAGATGGATGGTTGGTTCGGGGAGGTTTGGCAAAACGGTTTCGGGGGTGATTTGAGATCGCCTGCGGATGGATTTAATTCGGGCTTAAGTGTTGCTTCAATTCCTGAACAAGTTCGTTGATAAGTTCCTTGACGGAGAGGATTTTATTGACGCGGTAGGCATTTTTACCGCAAAAAATGAGTCCGTGGTCGACATCACCGGAAAATGAATTAATCAGCGCTTTGGCAATACAATATTTCGACTTTTCAATTTTGCAAATCGAAAGACATTTGTAATGACATTTTATTTTGCCATTTCCGTTATTTTCAACATCTTCCAGAAATTTATTTTTAATCGCCCGGCCAGGCAGTCCGACGGGACTTTTAACAATGATGATATCCTCTTCTTTGCAATCAATATACGCCTGTTTGAATTCTGGCGAAACGTCGCACTCCTCAGTACATACAAAACGGGTTCCCATCTGAATACCGGAAGCACCTAATGCTAGCATTTTCGCAATATCTTTACCATCATAAATACCGCCGCCAACAACCACCGGAATTTTTTTACCATATTTATCTTCAAAGAATTTAATCGATTCCAGCACTTCGGGCAGCAGTCGTTCCAGCGAGTAGTCATCAATATGATTTAATTGTTCCTCGGTAAAGCCCAGGTGCCCCCCTGCCAGCGGTCCCTCAAGAACGAGTCCATCAGCAGTGCGACCATAACGTTCGTCCCAGTGACGCAATATCAGGCTACCGGCACGGGCTGAACTGATAATCGGAACGAGATTCACGGTTGGGTCCTCGACCACGGAAGGAAGTTTGGTTGGCAATCCTGCGCCAAAAAATAATATCTTGATTCCTTCCTGAATCGCGGTTTTAATTAGATCATAAACATTGCTCAAAGCTCCCATCACGTTGATCGCCAGCAACCCGGAAGTCAAGTTTTTGGCTTTACGGATTTCGGCGGCAAGGGCTTCGCGGGAGATGCGTTCATAGTCATTTCGGTGGATATTTATATCACCCAGCATAACGGCAGAGATGGTGCCAATTCCACCTTCATTGGCAACGGCTGCGGCCAGCGATGAAAGTGAAACCCGCACTCCCATCCCGCCCTGAACTATCGGAATTTCAGCTATCAGATTTCCAATTTGCAATTTTGGTATTTCCATTTTTGTCTCCATCATCGGTAAGTATCGATTTCATCCAATTAATGCTTGATTTTACAAACCTTTTCAAAACAGATTACATCATGTAAAAGTTGTTATAATATAACCAAAATTTACCGGATGATTTGTAAAAGTAATGTAAAAGTTTTGTATGCGTGATTTATCCGTTATTCAGTGAAATTGATAATCTTCAGACCAAAATTTCTCATATTCAGTTTATTTTCCGACATCAAATTCACCTCTTCAGACCTCCGGGGGAACCTTTTTTTATATTTTCAGTAATTTATAACATTCAACTGCTATTTTAGCAATACGTAAAGTTGGTTCACAATCTTTAAAATTTACCAATTTCATCAAACGGAGGCTGGATATGTCAAGGTACTACCCCAAAAAACGATTCGTGTTGTCATTTTTTCTCACTGTATCAATTTTATTTTCACTCATTTTCGCCTACGCCAATGAAAAACCAGATTTCCGATTCATTTTTATGACGGATATTCACGTTCAACCGGAATTAAAAGCCGATGAAGGATTTAAGGTTGCCATCCAGAAAGTGAATTCCCTGAAACCTGATTTTGTCATTACTGGTGGTGATCTTATCATGGATGCCCTGGGGCAGTCCAATGAACGCGCGACACAACTTTATAATCTTTATAAAGAAGTGAGTCAGCAATTTACCGTACCGGTTTACAACACCATTGGTAATCATGAAATTTTCGGTCTCTATACCAAAAGTGGCATTTCGCCCGATCATCCGGAATATGGTAAGGAAATGTACAAAAAACAATTGGGTAAGGGTTCAACTTACACTTCTTTTGACCATAAAACCTGGCATTTTATCCTCCTGGATGCCATTGGCTTTACGCCGGAACGCCAATACATTGGTGAAGTCGATTCACTGCAACTCCTCTGGCTGGCGGAGGATTTAAAGAAAGTCGATAAATCAACGCCGATTGTCGTTTCGCTCCATATTCCGCTTGTTTCAGTTTGGGAACAAATGCGAAAAGGCGGCACAGCGCCGCTTGGACCGGGTTCGGTGGTGACTAATTCCAAAGAAGTTCTCGATCTGTTTCAGGATCATAATTTAGTATTGGTTCTTCAGGGTCATCTTCATATCATTGAAGAAATCATCTTTCGCAACACGCATTTCATCACCGGTGGCGCCGTGAGTGGTGGCTGGTGGAAAGGCCCGCATCATGATTTTCCAATGGGTTTTGTGGTGGTGGATGTCAAAGATGGCCAATTTTCTTGGCGTTATGAAACTTTTGACTGGGTTCCCCAAACAGAATAATATAAGTAACCGTTCACAGGTTCCAGGTTTACCGTTCCTGGTTATTGTTGTATCTCATGTTGTCAAAGATAGAGTGCGAATAAAGCTTATTTCAAGCGCACTCACTTAAGTCAGAGGCCTCTCAACTCCGAGCTTTGAACCTTGAACCTGTAAATGTATCCGATTCGATGTATCCATTCAATATTTTAGGGTGAGAAAACCGGTCATGGCGAGGTGTTTTTTGACGACGCCGGCTTTTTTAGGCGCGTAATCTCCTGCGGTACAGTAAGGGGATTGCTTCATCGCAATGAAAGGTGGTATCATTTCCCTTAGAAATTGTGCGGATACCCTGAAATGGTCTTATCATACGAAAAAATAATATGATAAAAAACAAACAACCTTCCTGGTCGCAGGAAACTTATATCCGCGCACTTCGATTTGCAGCCGCCGCACATCAGGGACAAAAGTACCCGGGAACCGATTTGCCATATCTGATGCACCTCAATTTTGTGAGCATGGAAGTGATGGCGGCATTAAGTATTGAAACAACCGATAATCCCAATCTGGCAGTTCAGTGCGCTATTCTGCATGATGTACTTGAAGATACACCGGTTACCGATACCCGGCTGGCAGATGAATTTGGTGAAACCGTCCTGCAGGGTGTGAAAGCGCTCACGAAAAATCAATCACTTCCCAAACCGCTCCAGATGGCCGACAGCCTGAAACGCATTCAGGAACAGCCGACTGAAATCTGGATGGTAAAACTGGCGGATCGAATTTCAAATCTTCAAAGGCCACCATCCTATTGGACAAATGAAAAAATAATGAGTTACCGCGAAGAAGCGATTCTGATTTATGAATCATTAAAAGCGGGGAGTGCGTATCTGGCGAATCGGTTGATGGATAAGATTGAGAAGTACCGGGAATTTGTGAAGTGAGTGTTTGATTGGAATATAATTAATTTTGCGTGAGGCATGATTCGTAAGGCGTGATTCGTAAGGCATAATTCGTAATGCGTAATTTAGGGGGGGATGCTTTAAATTATTCACTATACCCAATTTCCAGCCGGGCACTTTTTATGGCCAAAAAATAGCCTGCCAATATCGCAATTCCGTAAAATAGCAAATCGAACCACTGAAGCGATTCGAACATAATTGAAAATAAGGTACCAAAACTATGGCTGGTCAGTAAATCTAAAATCGAAACCTCTTCGCTGTATGAAACAAGCATAACAATAGCCAAAAAATTCCCCAGCAAACAACCCATTAGCGAGAGAATCGCCCCTAAAATGCCAAAAATTCTTTCGATTCCGTTGCCAAAATAGCGGATGCTAAATCCTACCAATAATCCAATGCCCATCGACATCCAGCCAGCCGGGTGTTCGGTAATCGCGGCGATAATAAACCACAAGAAAGCGCCAAATAATGCGGCACCGATGCCCGCGAGCAAAGCAAAATCAAAATTTTGTTCAGATAAAAGTTGTAAAAGCCGGGGATCAATTTCTTCATCTTCAAGTGGTTCTTCAAGATCATTATTCTCGCCATCATTTTGATAATTTTCTTCCATTACTTTCTACCCCATCTTATAAAACTATCGTTGCAATACCAATCGGCGATTTTCCCGATACTGTTCGCTTTCCAGAAAGCAAAAATAAATCCCGGAGCTAACCACCCTGGTCAAATCATCCGTTCCATCCCAGATTAAAGTATTTTTCCCGGATGGAAGATTCCCAGAATAAAGTGTTTTGACCAGCTTACCCTGCAGATTATAGATTTTTACAGTTGCAAACCCGGTTTTTGAACTATAAACAGTTATTTCGGTGGATTGATTAAACGGATTCGGATAATTTTGAGCCAGGGACATGGATTTGATGTTTGTTTGAATCGGTGAACCTTCAGCAATGCCGCTGGATTTAAAAGTGAAATTTAAGTAATTCAGATTAAAACCACCCCTCGTAACATTAATTTTTATTCGATGTGTCCCGGCCGGAAGCGAATAAGTTGCGGCTAAAATTGATTTCCAATTTTGCCAGCCGCCTGTATTGGGTACAGAAATTTCATGGGAGATGACCTGATTATCCAGAAACAATCGCAATCGTCCAGCATTGGATGAGGAAGCAACCCGTAATTCGACAGAATAAGTGCCGGCTTCATCGATAACGACCGTATACAGCAGCCACTCCCCATCCTCAATCCAGCCGACATTATAAAGCGTCCCGGCGGTATCCTGACACGGCTCAATATCGACGCCATCATTTCGATACCTGCCCCCCCGATTCCACTGATCGCCACTATTCAAGCCACGGGCATTTTGATAATCTTTATCACCATAGGCAACCTGAACATTTCCCAGATCGTAATCGATGGCCTGAATCAAACCAGGCAGATGATGTTCTTGATAGGGCAGTGTTTTTGAATTAAAATCAGCACGAAAAAGCGCATCCACCACATCGGGCAGAAAATCACATTTTTCAATTGCCAGATTGGCAGCCATCTGAAACAATGCCTGGCGTGCAAATTTCTGGGATGGTTTTGAACCTGTTTTATTCCAATAATCCAGAATTCTTTGATAATTCGAAGAGATTGGCGAAGAATAGGGACTGGTGGTGGTTTGAATTTTTTTATGCGTCCACCAGCACCAGCCAATATTATTATCCTCCATCAATTTGACACATTCATGAAACCAGGTGTTTGAATTTTCGCCGGATTCACCCAGCCAGAGCGGCAGGTTAAATTGACTCCGAATTTGCATGTATGATTGAATAGATGCCGTACTGGTTTCATTCCAGTATTTGTGAAAACTATAAACGAGTTTTACATCAAAAGGCGGCGTCAGCGAAGTGAAATCCGTTGCGTACCTGTTGCCTTCAATAAAAACAAGATGATCGGGATCGACTTCACGAATCGCTTTGGTGATGCGCATATACAGGGCACGCAAATTGGTGTTTGAATAACCAGATGGCAGAACGGGTTCATTGATCAAATCGTAACCGCCGATCCATTCTGATTTCGCATATCGTTCCGCAATTTTACGCCAGATCGCTACAGTTCGATCCTGATTCGCCGCCTCCGTCCACAAGCGGGCGGTGCCATCACTATCACTGATATTATCCGCGTTTTGTCCCCCCGGCGCACAATGCATATCGAGAATCAGATAAAGCTGATATTTTTCGCACCATTGCAGCAATTGATCGATGATTTGAAAGCCTTCTGCTAAATAAACGTCTGGCTGATTTTCAGGCGAAAGCATCCGATAATTAAAAGGCAAACGAATCGAATTAAAGCCCCAGGAAGCAATTTTTTGAATATCGATTTCACGCACATAATTTTGTTGATAAAGGCGATAAAATTCCTTCGTATTGGCAGTACCAATCAAATCCTGAATCATCGTTTCGATAGCCGAAGGGGATCCACGTCCCGGGATGTGCAATTGATAGCCTTCCGGCACAAGCCAGCCACCGAGCCCCATGCCACGCAATAAAATTTTCTGACCCTGATTATCTAATATATCACGACCGCTTACTTTTAAAAAAGCAAAGCTCTCTTGAGTCAATATTAAAAACAACAGACATATTATCAGGAGATAGTTGCGCATTTTAATTCCTTTTTTTTAATTCACTATCGTATACTTTCTGATTAAGCAAACCGGCCCTCACCCTAATCCTCTCCCCCTTCGACAAGCTCAGGTACCGTGGGAGAGGGAATAGCTAAGCCCTCTCTCTTTGGGAGAGTTGGGGTGAGGGCTTTGAGCGTGGTTTAAAAATGAATCATTAAAGTAATATAAAAAAGTGTACGGTAGAAAATATTTTGATTATTAAAACCAGAACAAAATATATTTCGTTCACCGGATAAAACAAAAACTGCCATTCCCATCAGTTATTTGCGGAAATCTATTCATCTTTATCGCAAATCGATACCAAATAAAAGCATTCGGGCCTGAAAGGAATAGACATCTGTCTATTTTATTAGCGGTTATAACAAAATTCTATCAGCATGCTTATTTACAATAAATTATTCTGAAATTCAAGTCTTTTCTAGTCCAGCAGATACGATTGAATCACAAATTTTTTCACTTACATCAATATCGTTTCACTCGTCGGGCATAAGCACCTCATTCATGAAAGCCTTTCGGCTGCATTTATTCAAAAAACACGTCGTCCAGAAAACTTGATTCTCATCTCTCGCTAAAAATACCACCTGAATATTTATAATTTATCAAAAAAAAGATTGAAATTGATATTTTTTATTTTGATAATTAGTTCAGTAAGTTGGTCGCATCTAATTCAAAACATTCATATTAATAAGGAGGAAATCCGATATGAAAGACTATTCCAGAAGAGCCTTTTTGAAAAAATCCGCGATGACATCCGCCGGCGTTGCATTGGGAACTCTGGCCTTTTCATCAAAAAGTTACAGCCGAATCATGGGCGCAAATGAGCGCATCAATTTCGCCGTCATTGGCTTACATGGTCGCGGCCGGGAACACATCAAATCCATTGCCGCCTGTAAAAACGCCATGATTACCCATATTTGCGATGTCGATACGCGTGAATTGGTTCAGGGATCACAGATGGTGAAAGAGGCCTTTGGACAGGCGCCGGCTGAAGAAAAAGATATTCGCAAGCTGGTGGAAAATAAAGATATTGATGTCATCACCATTGCTACGCCGGAACACTGGCATACCCCCATGGCCATCATCGGGCTGCAGGCGGGGAAACATGTTTACCTCGAAAAACCATGCAGTCATAATCCCGCCGAATGCGAAATGGTCATCAACGCGCAAAAGAAATACGGCAAGCTGATTCAAATGGGTAATCAGCAACGTTCATCCTCGCATACAATTGAAGCTATTCAGAAAATACGTGAAGGTGTTATTGGCAAAGTTTATATGGGAAAGGCCTGGTATAGCAATAATCGAAAATCAATCGGCGTCGGCAAAGAAGTACCGGTACCCGATTACCTCGATTGGGAACTCTGGCAGGGTCCCGCACCGCGCCGGCCGTATAAAGACAATATTCACCCCTATAACTGGCACTGGTTCTGGAATTGGGGCACGGGTGAAACGCTCAATAACGGAACCCATGAAATCGATGTCTGTCTCTGGGCGCTGGATGTCAAATTTCCCAAACGCATCAGTGCGGCGGGCGGTCGTTATCATTTTGAAGATGACTGGGAATTTTATGATACCATCATCACGAATTTTGAATATGATGACAAATTAATTTCCTGGGAAGGCAAAAGCTGCCAGAACAAGACCTATTTTGGCCGCGGCCGCGGTTCGACGATTCATGGCACCGAAGGAACGGTCCTGATTGATCGCGATGGTTATGAAATTTACAATAATAACGATTCAAAAATATTTGAAGTCGTGAATAAAGAGAAAAACGTTTCAATGGGCGTTGGTGGGGGCGGCCAGATGACTGACATGCATTTTCAAAATCTCATCAATGCCATTCGCGAAGGTGAAAAATTGAATTCGCCCATTGAAGAAGGCAGTGTCAGTGTCAGCCTGCTTTTACTGGCGAATATTGCCTGGAAAATGGGTCGAACCCTCAATATCGATACAAAAAATGGCCATATTTTGAAAGATAAAAAGGCGAATGAGTTGTGGGGTCGGGAATATCAGAAGGGCTGGGAGCCAAAAGTTTAATATACTAAAGCCGAAGTAGTTTTCGGATTTTGGGAACAAAGTAAAAAAAGTAAGCAACAAACCTGTTCCTGGCTTCATCGCTATCAGGCGAATACTTTATTTTTTTTTTTAAACCTTATTTTCATATTTAAAACCTTAGTAGTCGCGGCCCGCCATGAAACGCAACCTTATTACCTTATTGTTCATGAAATAAAGTAATAAGGTTCAGGAATTGAGAAAATCCGTGGCTACTAAGGTTAAATAAATTTAAAATAAGGTTTTTATGTGCCTGAAATTTTTATTAATCGAAAGCCAATGTAGTATTTGATTGTTTAAACCTTATCTCAATCCTCGTTCCCAAAAGGTGACGGCATTTAAATGACTAAAATAAAATCCGAAAACCATTTCAGCTTGAGGATCGCATTAAAATGTCGCATTAAAAATGTTTTTTGCTTCTTCGT
>DYKB01000104.1:8692-14602 GCA_020722815.1 Caldithrix sp.
ATAACAAATTTTCATTGCCGTATTATAGCATTAAAAATGTTTTTTGCTTCTTCGTGCCTTCGTGTCTTCGTGGCGATGAATTTTTCAGGTTACAAAATCAATCTGTGAAATCTGTGCAATCTGCGGCCTGTTTTTTTTAATATTACCACAGATTTCGCAGATTTCACAGATGAAAATCTTTACCCTGGATTATTTATAAATTTTGCCACGAAAGCACCAAGACACAAAGAAAACAATACAATAGATTACAGATTATGATCTATTTGGGTTTGATTTTGCTTCTTCGTGCCTTCGTGTCTTCGTGGCGATGAATTTTTCAGTTTACAAAATCAATCTGTGAAATCTGTGTAATCTGCGGTCAATTTTTTGAATCTTTCATTTAAAATATCAGTTAATAATTATGCAATCTATGCAATCTGCGGTTTATTTCACAATAACAAATTTATAACAATTCGAATGGAGGTTAAATCATGCGTACTTTTTATTTAATTCTATGTCTCATCCTTAGTTTTACCTTATTAAACGCCCAGAACCTGCTCAAACCTGTCTGGAAATTTCAAACCGGCGACAATCCTGAATGGGCAAAGATTGATTTTAATGACAACAACTGGCCAGAAATCATAGCTGGTACTGCCTGGGAACAGCAGGGATACGCGGCTTACGATGGCTATGCCTGGTACCGGACCACGGTCATCTTCCCATCATCCCTGAAAACCAAAGCCCTGAAAAACGAAGGGTTTCTGCTGCGACTGGGTCAAATCGATGATGTGGATTGCACGTTCTTCAATAGTGATAAACTCGGTCAAACCGGTGATTTCCCGCCCAATTATAAGGGGAAGTACAATGTTGATCGGGAATATCCCATTCCAGGTGATAAAATTCGCTGGGATCAGCCGAATGTCATCGCGGTTCGTGTATTTGATAATGGCGGTAGTGGCGGTCTGGCAACCGGCGTGGCAGAACTCACCATCAAAGGGCTCGCGGATAAATTTAAAATCAGTGTCGCCTTAACGCCTCCCGATCATATTTTTCAGGGAATTTCCATGCTCAAAATCCCGGTAAAAATTGAAAACGATACCGATGAAAATATTTCCGGAAAAATGACCCTTAAAATCAAATCCGATTTTGGTGAGGATATTTTAAGCATAGAACAAAACATCAAAATCAATAAAAATGCACCGAAATCATTCGCTTTCGACGCCAAAGGTCTGAAACCGGGATTTTATCAGGCTTCGATCCTCTTTGAAAGTTTTTTATATAATAAGAGCTTCCCCTTTGCCATTGGCGTTGATCCGGAAAAAGTCATCTCCCCTCCTGACGCTCCGGCTGATTTTGAAAATTACTGGGCACGTGCCAAAAAGGAACTCGCTGCGGTTGATCCGCAATTCAAAACGATTAAAATAGACAGCCTTTGTTCGGCGACAAAGGATTTATTTCTCATTGAAATGCGTTCGCTGGGGAATGTGCTGGTGCGCGGCTGGTATTCAGTCCCGAAAAAGCCAGGCCAACATCCCGCCATTCTGCATGTGCAGGGCTATAGTTCGGTGATGCAGCCCGCCTGGATCAACAGTGGCGATGATTTTATTGACTTCGGCCTGAATATTCGGGGGCATGGTAACAGTCAGGATAATGTCAATCCTGGCTTTCCCGGCTATCTCCAGCACCATCTGGACGATAAAGAGGTCTATATCTATCGCGGGGCGTATATGGATTGTGTTCGGGCCATGGATTTTCTCTGCTCCCGACCCGAAGTCGATACCAGTCGGATTGCGGTCGAAGGCGGCAGTCAGGGCGGCGCGCTCAGTTTTGCCACCGCTGCGCTGGATAACAAACGCGTCAAACTTTGTGCGCCGGCAGTTCCTTTCCTCTCCGATTTCCGTGATTATTTCAAAGTCGCGGCCTGGCCGGGTGGTGAATTTGTGAATTATGTAAAAGATCATCCTGAAATTGGCTGGGAAAAGGTTTATCATACCTTGAGTTACATCGATATTAAAAACCTGGCACCCTGGATTAAAGCGCCCTTATTCATGTTCGTGGGACTTCGCGATAATGTCTGCCCGCCGCATATCAATTTCGCCGCCTACAATAATTTAAATGTCGAGCGACAATACAAAGCCTATCCTTATTCCGGCCATGGTTTACCAGGAGATGCTTATCAAGTTAAAATGGATTGGATTCGAAAAAAATTCAGGATGAATTAATTTTTGGTATTCAGAGAATTCATATTCAAAATTCATTCGTAACTGGCCAAATTAAAAATCACAATCCGGATTGACCTCAATCATCAATCAAATTTAGCTATTTAGTCAATCTTATTCGCCAATTTTATGACAGACATGAATAAGTTGATAAAGTTTGTACTGGGAGCGGCTCAGGTGTTACGAAGGGTGATTCTCCAAGTGATCAGACAGCACTTGAAAGTTACCGGATGATGTTGTGACCTGTTTTGCATGAAGCCTGAGAAAAAATGAATTTGTGGTGATTTTTCTTATGGAATGATACAATTTTCGTTTCAGGGGGAAATGCCAAGCATCGAAAGCGTATCGTCGGGTGGAATAGGTTTATCAAAATTCATTTTCGCCAGGCACTCTTCTCTGCAGTAACTATCGACCCCGCCATTTTACTATTCGTGATTTTCGCAAAAACAATACAGTTAGCCGCCGTTTTCGTCGCCATTCATATATCAAATTTTCGCGCTGAATAACCTTCGCCTGTAAAAACATCATTAACATTAGCATAATTACTATGTTTATAAAATTTTTCTTGATTTTCTCATCCAAAAAATGTATATTGTTTCTTAAAAAATTAAACCGTTTCAATAGTAATCATTTTATCATAAAACATCAGGAAATCCCATGAAAAAAGTGACGATTGAAGATGTAGCGAAGCGTGCAGAGGTTTCAAAAGGGACGGTATCTGCCGTTATTAATTCAAAAAACACCGTTAAACCTGCAACGCGAGATCATATATTAGCGATAATGAAAGAACTCAATTTTCGTCCAAAAGGTATGGCCAGAAATCTAAAAAATGGTGGTCATGATAAAAGTATTGGCATCATTATTAAAGATTTAAATTATCCATTTTATACTTCAATCGCAACCGGTGCAAAAGAATATGCGAACAGTAAAGGATATTCTGTTATTATCACCAGTTCTGAAAATGATCATGAATGTGAGAAAAAATTTACCCATCTTTTTTCGTCAAAGGATATTAAAGGCGCCATCATTGCGCCGTTGGTTGAGGGGACCGCCGAAATTGAGCATCTGTTTAAGCTGAAGATGATTAACTATCCTTTTGTTTTATTGGAAGATGTGAAGGGAATTCAGGCGAATGTCGTTGCAATTGACAATTTAAAATCCATCAAAAAAGCTGTCAAATATTTGATTGATGGTGGCCATACAAAAATTGTCCATTTTGCCGGCCCATCGCAGTCAACGCATACGCAGGAACGTATCGAAGGCTTCCGGCATGCTTTTAGTGAAAGTCCGCTGATTTTTAGTAAAGAGATGATTATCTATATCGGATCCCGGTATGAGGAAAGTTTCAACAACACCATGAAATATTTTTCGAATCGAAACCGAGAAAATTATCCAACCGCCATTGTTTGCTTTAATGATCAACAGGCGTTGGCAGTGCTGATGGCATTAAAAGAACTAAATATCCGAGTACCTGAGGATATCTCAATCATTGGAAATGATGATATCTATTATGCAAGATTATATCCGGTACCCCTCACCACGATTCGCGCACCTCAGGGTGAAATTGGAAGGAAAGCCGCGGAAATCCTGATTCGAAATATTGAATCCCCGGCCTTGCTGCCTAACGAAAAAGTCGTTCTGGAAACCGAATTTATCATCCGGGAATCCACTAAAAGTTTAAATCAAAAAGTCTCCATATAAAAAAACACCGGAAAAAAAATTATATGGTTACAAATCAATAGTGTTTGGCACCCGCTATGAATTATGCCCTCACATTAATTAAATTAATGAATTACTGTATTTTCTCAATACCGGTCACCGTCATTGCCGCATGTTTTTTGGCGGGAATCCGTCTTTAAGTAGCAAGGGATGCCCGATAATCCGTTAGCGAACGGACGGGCAGGACTTTATGATGAAATAGAAGAAAATTTGTATCCCCTCAATAAATCAGGGCGGAAACGAAAGCCCTTTATTTTTGAAAAATTTTAAGTGCAGCGTAAAACGGAATGCGTGATACGTAAGCTCTTATCCGGGTTATATGGCGGAATTTTAATTGACGTTTTACGCATGACGCCTGAAGATTTATCTCACGATAACTGTCGTACATTGTCATTTACCAACCAATATGGAGTGGATACAATTACCTTATTCAAAATCAATGAAAATATTTAACCTACTGTTATTTTAATGTATCCTTTCACCGGTATGCTGAAATAGTAACTTCTGTCCTGCCCGCCGTTAGCTAACGGATTATCGGGCATCAATTCGTCTGAAAAAGAATGGATTCCGGCCAAACTTGTACCCGAAGGTTTTTGTCAGGTAAACAGGCGGGAATGACAGATTGGCGCCACCCTGTGAACGGTTACTTTTTTATCATTTTGTCTGGTTACGGCTTACGCGCCAGCTCCCGGACAGACTTTTTAGCTCAAGGCACGCAATTATAACCTTTTTTAAATTTATATTACAACTTAGAGTCTGTCCGAAAATATCAAGACCTGTCATGGCGAGGCGTTTTTTGCCGCAGCCTGTTTTTTAGGCTCGCAATCCCATCGTTAAACAGCGGAAATTGCTTCGTCGCAGAAAACGATCCTCGCAATGACAGTACCAGCGGCTTTTGCGGACAGATACTACTGAGTCAGATTAGCTCCAACATCCCCATAAATCCCCTTCAAAGGGGGACTTTTAGCGATTCCCCCCCCCTTGAAGGAGGGCCAGGGGAGGATGTTCGTGAGCTTGAAATTACAAAATTAATATCGCTTAATGCAATCTGACTAAGTAGTAATATAATTGTCCTCGCAATCTGACGGATCAGAGAACGAAGGGCGTAAAAGCAGTATCTTTAAGGAACGTCCCGGCATTTGAAAATTTCAAACTTCTACTATTTTATCATTATTGGAAAAATATGTTGTTTTGATGGCAGAAAAATATTATATTCATTATTTGAATTGAGATATCTCTGAATCAATTTACACCCAAGGAAGCATACGTTGAGGAATAAAACAGCCTGGCCAATTTGCAACCTTGAGGTCGCATTACACATTTTTATCTTTTCAGGATAACTTATTAATTGAAGAAATCACACATTTCTTTTGTCATTATCTTTTTAGAGCATAAAAACAGCTACGCCGCTTGTCCTGAGAAAGAATCGGTTATTACTGTGTTATCAATCAATAGTGTTCGGCAAATTAAAAAGATTTTTTTAAATTTCAGCATAAAAGGCATAAGGTCAGGACTGAATGCTTATACTGGAAATTTATTATTTTTCCGGAAAACAGATGCCCACTAAACTCGTACTTGACTGCTTTATGGGGTAATTATACCATAATAAGGCGAATTGGTTGGCTAAATTTTAGTATCTTCTCAATATGTTGGGGTAAGTCGACAGAGCAAAATGATCATCAGTCATTGCCGCATGCTTTGGGCGGGAATCCACATTTTTTAATGGATGCCCGACAATCCGTTAGCTAACGGACGGGCATGACAGGTTGTACCTTTTTTTATTGAGCGGATATAAATTTTACATACTAACTTATTGATTTAAAAATAGTTAAATTAAATTCAGCGTAACCGATCACCGGGTGAAAGCAAACAATTTTCATTTTTTGTGTCCAGGGCAGCGGTGGATAAAGTCTGTTAGAATATTCTCAAGCAGACGGCGCATCATCAAAAGATCAGCTTTGCTGAAAAGGGTGAACACTTTATTGAATGTTGT
>DYKB01000105.1 GCA_020722815.1 Caldithrix sp.
TTATCATCACCAATAAGGGAATAAGGTTGGTGGTGTTCCGGGTTTGGCGGATTACGAAGGTGAATAAGGGGTTACCGCAACCAACCGGATGGGTCAAATCCAGCCAACGTTATCTTTCGCAATCTTTTTCAGCGACAATGTCGGATGACAACATTCAATAAAGTGTTCACCCTTTTCAGCAAAGCTGATCTTTTGATGAGGCGCCGTCGGCTTGAGGATATTCTGGCAGACTTTATCCACCGCTGCCCTGGACACAAAAAATGAAAATTGTTTGCTTTCACCTTGTGAGCGGTTACGCAGAACACTGTATAACTTATTGTTAATTAATAAGGAAGGAAATTATTCTGTTGAATGTGAAATTAAAAATAATGAAATTATCATTTAGTATAAATTGAGAATAAAATTATGAAAATTATGAATTTTCTATTGACTTCAATAATTTAATTTTATATATTTAATTCAGAGTAATTAATTTGATTTAACCTGGCTTGTTTCATTTTTAAACATAATAAAATCCAACATAACTATTCATACGCTTGTAAGCTGGTATCAAAGATATGTATCGATGCATAAAACCAGAATTAAGCCATTAAAATTTTTACCTAAAATTCTAAAATTGAAATTTTTGATATTCAGAATCAATGTAGGACCCCCTCCTGCCTCCCCCAAATTCCAAAAAGCGGAATTTGGGGGAGAGAAAGCGGGGTTCTCTCCCCCATTTTCGCTTTTTGAAAATGCGGGAGATATAGAGGGGGGCAAGACTTCATAGCAAACGATTCATTTTAAAATTTCAGGTTTTAAAATAAAAAATCCCCGATAAATAATTTCCCATTTATTTGAGTTTGTATGTTTTGATTTAACTTATTTTATTTATTGGGATTTAATTCACATAATTCCCAAACCCCAGTCATTTTATCAAAGGAGATTCGATTATGGATAACAAAGTGAGTGCTGAATTGGCACAACAAGCATTGGAAGAAATTTTAAAAGGTATCAATCAAATTAACCAGAACCTGCCCTTCCTGATTACCCTGACGTCCGATGAAAAAAAGTCATTGCCGAAATTTGGGGATAAAAGTGTGGCCTTTGTAAAACGTTCTTATGAATTAGCCCAGCAGCATAAAAATATTCTCCCTGCAAGCTTTGATCTGGCGGAAATGGGACGGGATATTAACCTCTATGAAAAGTTATACAGCATCCAGCAACCTTTACGAACCCTGTTTGAAAAAATCGAAGACACTTTACAGGAACTGGGTGCCGAATCCTATTCTTCGGCCCTTTATATCTACGCCCTCATCAAAATGCATAAAAACATTGGCGACATCGCCACCGAGACTTTTGATGACCTGGCCAAACGCTTTGTTAAAAAAAGCGCCGCCAATCCTGAAGAATAAAATTCCCATTTTCTTTAATTAAATTTTTATCTCCGTGAATGGCTGGCCTTTCATCCGCATGGACCGGCCATTCAGTTTTTATCAAATCCCTGGAAAATCGATTGAAAAACTCTTCAGCTTCCATGAAAATTCATTGTTTTTTATTAATCATTTCATCTTCCCGATACATTTTTCCTTGAAATTTATCGAACAGTCTATGATTTTTATAGACCGTCCTATTAAATTTACAGGATGGTCTATAAAATTCAAGGAACGACTCATAAATTCTTATGATCAGATCATTGTTTTTGATGAGCCGGTCTATTAAATTCAAGCAATGGTGTTTGAAAATGAAGGGATGGTGTTTGATTTTGATCGGATGGTGTATAAAATTTATTGATGAATCTATGAAAATTATAGGCGGGTGGTTGAAAATCATACATCTGAGTATGACATCCCTTTTTTTGTATCCCTTCAATAAAGGATGGTGAAATCTATCCTTTCAAAGGTTTAAAACTTTTGAAAGGGTGTACGACCATTTTTTATTGAGTGGATACCTTCTTTTCTATTCTTAATTTGCGTCCACAGAATTAATTAGCTAACAAGTGCGCGTCGTATCCATCCAAATTTATTTTGTTGTATGAGTTTAAAATGCTCCTGAAAGGAATAAAAGAACCAATTTATTCAAAATTCTGTTTGACAATTTTATTTCTTTCGATTATATTAAACGCGTCAGCTATTATTCAGGCAACGGCTGCTTTTAATAATTTTGAATAGACATTAATATGACGTATGTCCCTGGAATGAGGTTAAAATGAATGAAAAAAAACAGGGACAGATTCATAATTTGGTCTGGAAAGCCTGTGATCCTTTTCGTGGCGTAATTGATCCCGCACAGTACAAAGATTATATCCTCACCATGCTCTTTATCAAATATGTGAATGATGTCTGGAGGGATAAACAAGACCACTATAATAAAAAATATGGAGGTGATCAAGCCCGAATTGATCGCGCTTTGCGTTTTGAACGTTTTGTCGTCCCCCTTCGCTGCACTTTTGATTTTTTATTTGAGCATCGGAACGACGCGAATATCGGAGAACTGATTAATGAGGCGTTGGCGGGACTTGAAGAAGAAAATCGCGATAAACTGGCGGGCGAAGATGGCAGCGGGATTTTTCGGAATATTGATTTTAATTCCAGTAATCTTGGGGATGCTCGGGATAAAAACACCCGTTTAAAAACACTGCTTCAGGATTTTAATGATCCCAAACTCGACTTGCGTCCTTCGGGAGGGAGTGGTAATGATGTAATCGGGGATGCGTATGAATTTTTAATCGCGCATTTTGCTTCGGATGCCGGGAAAAAAGCCGGAGAATTTTATACTCCGGCCGAAGTTTCTACCTTGATTGCCAAATTGACAAAATCGCCGGCTGGTGCCCGTATTGGTGATCCGACCTGTGGTTCTGGTTCACTCCTGATTAAAGCTGCCAAAGAAGTGGATTCAGATAATTTTTCACTTTATGGCCAGGAAAGCAACGGGAGTACCTGGGCACTGGCGGTGATGAATATGTTCCTGCCTGGGGTGGATCAGGCTACTATTCGCTGGGGCGATACCATTCGTAATCCAAAATTGCTCGAAGGTGACCAGTTGATGAAATTTGACACGGTCGTTGCCAATCCGCCTTTTTCATTGGATAAATGGGGCGCGGATAAAGCAGAGGCCGATCCTTTTCGTCGGTTTTGGCGTGGCGTTCCACCGAAAAGTAAGGGGGATTGGGCATTTATTTCCCACCTGATAGAAACCACTTACGAGGGGAAAGGTAAAGTGGGGGTGGTCGTGCCCCATGGCGTGCTTTTTCGCGGGGCATCGGAAGGTAAAATTCGGCAAAAGGTAATTGAAGAAAATCTATTGGAGGCGGTGGTTGGGTTGCCCTCGAACCTGTTTTTTGGAACGGGTATTCCAGCCGCGATTCTGATATTCAATAAAGGAAAAGACACCAATACCAATGTGCTGTTTATCGACGCCAGCCGGGAATATGAAGCCGGCAAAAACCAGAACAAGCTCCGCCCCCGCGATATTGATCATGTTGTGGAAATCTACCGGAAGTTCACTCGTGGAGAATGGGCGGCGGGTGTAGTGGAAAAAAAATATGCCTATAGCGCTACATTTACCGAGATTCTGGAAAATGAATTTAACCTGAATATTCCGCGCTAGGTGCATACAATTGAGGAAGAGCCGGAGATTGATATTCAGGCGGTACAGTCGGAGATTGCTGGTCTGGAAAAGGAATTGGCGGTGGTACAGGAAGAGATGCGCGGGTATTTGAAGGAGTTGGGGATTTAGGCCTTGCATGAACGACAATCTGGCGAATATTTCGATACCGATAGATATCATACTCATGGTGGTTTGCTGTTGAACTGAAACCACCTTTAAGGCGTGAAATTTATAGCAAAAGAAAAATTTGAATTATCGTTTTAAAATTAACAAAGGAATAAGTCTGATGAATGCCACCAAAACAATTTATGCAGCGATACCGGCGATAATCCAGATTCCCAAAGAGTTTGTTCAGAAAAAAGGGGAAATAATCATTCTCATTGATGAAGAATTGCCGCGCCTGAAGCCTGGATTATTAAAGGATTTTTTTGGAATTTTACCGGATTTTCCGGAAAGAGCGCCCCAGGGTGACTATGAAGCGAGGGAAAATTTATGAAGTACATTTTAGACACCAATGCGTGCATTCGATTATTAAAAGGTGATTCTGCTCCCATGTTAAAAAAAATTGAATATATCCCCACTGATGATATTATTATCCCCGCAATTGTCCGGTTTGAGTTATATTATGGAGCCTATAAAAGTCATCGTAAAAATGAAACGCTGGTGAAATTAAAGGATTTTTTAAAAGCGTTTGATACAATTGAACTGGATGAGCGGATTGCCGAAACCGCTGGAAGAATCCGGGTGGAACTGGAGAAAAAAGGAACCCCAATTGGTCCTTATGATTTACTCATTGGCGCCGCAGCCGTAGTCAGTCGCTATATCCTGGTCACCCACAATACCAAAGAATTGTCCCAAATTACCGAACTGACAATTGAAGATTGGGAAGAATAGCTGCTAAAAGCGGAGCCCCCCCTTCATTGGCCATTTGGAAAATTTTGGCTCCGGGTGGCTTTTATGAATGGTTTTGAAGTGGAATTTAATAAAGGAAAATTGATGTCGCAGAATATAAAACCGGGATATAAAAAGACTGAAATTGGGTGGATACCAGAAGATTGGGATTTTTTGAAATTTGAAGATGTATCCAAAATCGATAACAAAAATCTCAAAGCGAATACAAACGCTACCTATGGTTTTTATTATATTTCATTATAAGCCGCTGATAAAGAAATAGCAATTTTGAAACAAAAATTGGCAGCGTTGCAGCAGCAGAAAAAGGGATTGATGCAGGTGTTGTTGACGGGGAAGATAAGAGTACAAATTTAGAAGTTAAGTTCATGAAAATGACGTATCCCCTTAAAAAATGAGGGTAAGACCTTTGAGGTTTTTCTCTTGAAATTACAACATTCAGTTAAATAAAAGGATTTCAATCAGAAAACCGCGAAGGTCTGAATTTGATCCGATAATATTGAGTGGATACAAAAAGACGATCATCCAATTTTGAGTTTAAAAATGGATTAATATGTAGCTGATGTACGTTGACGAAAGTGGAGATCCGGGTCCGTATCAAAGTAACAATTCCCAACATTATATTTTAAGTGGTCTCATAATTCATGAAGAGGGCTGGCGGGATGCCTTGTCAAAGCTGAAGGAATTTCGGCAATTTATTAAAAAAACTTATGGACTCCTCTTGAAAAATGAAATGCATACTGTAGAATTAATAAGAATAAAGAAGATTACTGAATACCGGAAGATAAAAAAAGCTGATCGTATAAAAATTTTAGAACTTTTTCTGCAAAATATACCAATCATTTTTAGTACATCGCGAATTATTAATATCTGTCTGGATAAAAAAATTTTTCAAACGATACCGACCTGCAGCAATTGGCCTGGAATAGATTAATCCAAAGATTTGATAATTATTTAAAAAAGCAGGAAAATTCAAGAGGGGTAATCATCTCCGATGATACGGATGAACCCAAAATTCGAAAATTGACATGTAAAATGCGGGTTTATAATCCTATTCCTTCTTGATTTCAAAATTATTACAATAAACCGGCAGATAATATTATCGAGGATGTTTTTATAAGGATTTCAGAACATTCGTATTTCATTCAGACAGTCGATTCAATTGCTCACTGCCTTTATCGGAAAGAATATTCAAAAGGAAGCCTTAAAAAATTTGGAGTTGATCGGTATTTCGATTATTTGACACCAATTTTGCTTTTAGAAGCTTGTAAAAATGATCCGTGCGGAATTGTCAGAAAATAAAAAACCCCGGTTTCAAACCGGGGACTTTTCGAGGCCCAACCGAAACATACGTCCCGGCAAGGTCTCTCATTAATTATATTAAAAATTTTTTAAAAAGTCAAAGCCTAAAAAATTTAAATTCAATAAAAAACCGCTGTTTTAAAAATGGCACAGCGGTTTAAGCCGTTTTGATCCTAAGCCAACAGGCAAAGGCAATCGAAGTATCGTAAATTCCGGGCAAAAAGTCAAGTATTTTTTAAATCATGTGAACTCCTGGTGCAATGATAAGTAAGAAGATTGTTGCTATTTAAAACCATCTCAAGTGTTTCAGATTTCATCGAGTTGAAGCATTTCTAAACTAATGCCTTATATAAAAAAAGTGATAGCAAGGATTCGACTATTAACTCAGTACGATAAAATTTTATAGGTAAGTTTTAGATTTTGAACCTTAACGATAAATTTTATGCTTATGCCAACACCTTCATTTAAAGAAGATCATATCTCTCAGATTCCGGCTTTGCAGCTTTTGCTTAAGCTGGGCTATCATTACCTATCGCCTGATGCTGCCCTACAATATCGCGGTCATAAAACGGCTGCGGTTTTGCTGGAAGAAATTCTGCGCGAACAGCTTAAAAAGATAAATCAAATTCAGTTTAAAGGCCAGTTCTTGCCTTTTTCAGAAAATAATATCGCGGTTGCAATTCAGGCGTTGAAAGATGTGCCGATGCAGGAAGGTTATATTCATGCGAGTCAATATGTCTATGATTTGTTGACATTGGGGAAGGCAGTTGAACAAAGCATCGATGGGGATAAAAAGAGTTTTACTTTGAAATATATTGACTGGGAAAAATGGGAAAATAATGTTTTTCATGTTACTGAAGAATTTGCCGTATTACGGGCTGACAGCAAAGAGCATTATCGACCGGATCTGGTTTTATTTGTCAACGGTATTCCATTCGTGGTAATCGAATGCAAACGTCCTGATATTAAGGAACCGTTGGAACAAGCTATCTCACAAAATTTGCGAAATCAGCAGGAGGATGGAATTCGTTCGCTTTATGTATATTCTCAGATGATTTTGGCACTTGCGGTGCATCAGGCTCGCTTTGCGACCACCGGTACTGAAAAGGCGTTCTGGTCAAAATGGCAGGAGAAGTTCATCACGCCGCAGCAGGGAAAAGAATATCAGGCAAAGCTTGAGAAATTAAAAAACAAACAGTTATCAAAAGATGAAAAAGCTCGACTCTTTGATGATCGATTTAAATATGTTCGTTATTATTTTGATCAGCTTGAACACGAAAAAGTCGAAGTCACCCTTCAGGATGAATTTTTATATAATCTTTGCCGTCCCGAACGGCTTTTGGATATTATTCATAATTTTATTGTCTATGAAGCGGGTGAAAAGAAAATTACCCGCTACCAGCAATACTTTGCCATTAAAAAAACAATCGAACGCGTGCGGTATATGACCGGTGGAAAGCGTAAAGGCGGCGTTATCTGGCATACCCAGTGAAGTGGAAAATCGCTGACCATGGTCATGTTAGCCCAGGCATTGGCCTTGGAAAAATCGATTCGAAATCCTAAAATTATTCGGGTTACGGATCGGATTGATTTGGACGATCAACTTTCCGACACATTTAATAAGTGTGGAAAACTGGTAAAGCGTGCCAAATCAGGGATTCATCGGGTCGAATTATTAGCCAGTGAAAGTGATTTGATTATCACGACGGTTATTAATAAGTTTGAGGCGGCAGTCAGGAAGATAAAAAAGCCATTCACCTCACCGGATATTTTTATATTGGTGGATAAAAGCCATCGTAGTCAATATGGTACTTTTCAGATCAGTATGCAAAAAGCTTTTGAAAATGGGTATTTTTTGGGTTTCACCGGCACGCCGTTAATGAAAAAAGAAAAAAATACGGCACTGAAATTTGGCGGGATGATTGATACCTACCCGATTAGTGCTGCGGTTGCAGATCAGGCAGTGGTTCCGCTGCTGTATGAAGGTCGGCATGCGTTACAGGAGGTACAATCAAAACCAATTGATAGTTCTTTTAACAAGATTGCTGAGCCTCTCGCTGATCTGCAAAAAGCGGATTTAAAACAAAAATTCAGTCGCGCTGAGCAATTAAATATAGCCGATCAAAAAATTTATGCGATAGCCTGGGACCTCAGTCGCCATTTTAAAGATAGCTGGCAGGGGACAGCGAACGGTTTTAAAGGTCAATTGGTTTGTCAAAACAAGCTGGCCGCGGTCAAATATAAAAATTATTTGGATGAAATTGGGCTGGTCAGTTCGGAAGTTCTGATTTCGCCTCCTGATTTGCATGAAGGTTCTGAAACGGCATATTCAAAACCTGCAGCGGAAGTCCTTCAATTTTGGGAAAAAATGATGCAGGCCCATGGAAATTCAACGAAATATGAGAAGAATATGATCGATCGTTTTAAAAAACAGGAACCACCTGAAATTATCATCGTTGTGGATAAACTGCTTACCGGTTTTGATTGCCCCCGGAATACTGTTTTATATTTGACCCGGAATCTAAAGGACCACTCTGTTTTACAAGCCATTGCCCGCGTGAATCGAATTTATCCCGGGAAAGATTTTGGCTTTGTTATCGATTATTATGGGATTTTAGGTGAATTGGATCAGGCTCTCACCAGTTATTCTGGACTGGAAAACTTTGATTTAGAAGATTTGGATGGAACAATTACAAATATTAATACTGAAATTCAAAAATTACTTCAAATCCAGTCTGATTTATGGGATATCTTCAAAGAAATTACCAACAAATATGATGAAGCGGCTTATGAAGAATTACTACGTGATGATGCCCGTCGTAATTTATTTTATGAAAAACTTTCGCTCTTTGTCCGGGCTTTGAGAATTGCTTTTTCATCGCTGGATTTCAATAAGAAAACTCCGGAAAAGGAGATAAATCGCTATAAACAAGATTTGAAATTTTTCATGAATCTTCGGGCTGCCGTTAAACGACACTATTCAGATGTCATTGATTATAAAGAGTATGAATCCCAGATACAAAAGCTGGTGGATAAGCATATTCAATCCTCCGAAGTCATCACCCTGACAGAACTGGTTAATATCTTTGACAAAGAAAAATTTCAACAGGAAGTTGAGCGGATGCACGGAGAAGCCGCCAAGGCAGATACAATTGCCTCCCGTACCGCTAAGTATATGAATGAAAAGTTTGATGAGGATCCGGCGTTTTATAAGAAATTTTCTGAAATGTTAAAAGAAACCATCCGGGAGTATGAAGCGCGCCGAATCAGTGAGGCTGAATATTTGGCAAAAGTAAAAAAGATTAATGCGAACGTGGTTAATCAAACAGACTCGGAAATACCACCCATTTTAAAAGAACGAAGCATCGCCCGGGCGTTTTATGGCATTGCCTATGAGGCTTTATATCCCAAAATAACTGTAGGGAATCAGGCCAGAGAACTTGCCTTGAAATCCGGACTTGGAATTGAGACGACAATTAGAAACATAATTTTTGATCACGATATTGTTCGGGTTGATTGGTAATTTAATAAAAACTTACTTGGGAAGTTACAAATCGAAATTGGTGATTTTTTGATTGACGAGATTCGCAATAAATTCAGTTTAAATTTGTCATATAATGAAATCGACACATTAGTTGCTCACACTATCGAAATTGCAAAATTACGCTCTAAATAATATGCAAAAAGAAAAAGTAGAATTTGGCAACCAGGTAATTGAGTTTGATCTGGAATATAGAAGTCGAAAAACTTTGGGGATTATTGTTTTACCGGATCAAAATGTACTTGTTAAAGCGCCCCTGCAGGCGAATCTCGAAAAAATTAAAACACGCATTAAACAGCGTGCCCCCTGGATTTTAAAACAACAGCGTTTTTTTCTGCGTTATCACCCATTGACACCACCACGTCAATTTATTAATGGTGAAACCCATTTATATCTCGGTCGGCAATATCGTTTAAAAATCATCTCCGCTGAACAAAATTCTGTTAAATTAAAAGGCGGCTTTCTGGAAGTTTATTCCGCATACCATCTGGAAACCGCTTTTATCAAGAAATTGGTTTTAAAATGGTATTTTATTCGCGCTAAAGCAAAAATTGAAGAATATGTGGCATACTGGATTGAAAAATTTGAAAAATATCAGGTTAAACCATCAGCTATTATTATTCGACCCCTGACCAAGCGCTGGGGAAGCTGTTCTCCCAAAGGCCGAATTTTGCTGAATAGCGAGTTAATTAAGGCGCCTAAAGGTTGCATAGAATATGTGATTATACATGAATTGTGTCATTTAATTTATCCAAACCATACACAAAAGTTTTTTGAATTATTAATCAAAGAGATGCCGGATTGGGAGAGATGGAAACATCGGCTAGAACAATGGATAGCTTGAAGCCGGATAATAGATAAATAAATTTAGTTTTTTTCTGACCCTATAATTCTCTATTAGTAACCGTTCACAGGTTGCGGGTTTACCGTTCCCAGTTATTGTCGTATCTTATGTTTCATAGATAGGCTGCTAATAATGCTTAATACAAGTACACTCACTTAAGTACGATGCCTTTTAATTCTGAGCCTTAAACCCTGAACCTGTGAACACATACCTTTATCAAACATGATTTGGCGGTACTTTCTGCTCCAACTGATTCCCAAAATAAACCGTCTGACTGGGAAAGGCAAACGAAAGGCCTAATTCTTCCACCTGTTGCATGATTTTAAAGTTAACTCTTTCCCGAATGGAAAGGTGATCAGACCATTTGGTTGAGATGGTGAAGTAATAAATAAAAATATCCAGCGATGAAGCGCCAAATTCGGTGAAATTAACCAATGAAAAGTTTTGATCAACCCCAGGATCTTCTTTTAACAGGGTACGGATCCGTTCCAACAAGAGTTGAAGTTTATCACGGGGGGAATCATACGTCACACCGATTGTCATCTTGACTCTTCGTTTCGGCATGGCGGACCAATTTTGGATAATCTCCGAGGTCAGGAGTTTGTTGGGAATTATCATTAAGGATTGCGACCAGGTTCGGATGCGGGTTGAGCGGAAGCCGATGGTTTCCACTTTTCCATCGACATCGCCAAATTGCACCCAGTCGCCAACCTGAAACGGGCGATCGGTCAGCATCACCACGGTACCGAAAAAGTTACTCAGCGTATCCTGTGCGGCCAGTGCAACCGCCAGGCCGCCAATTCCCAGACCGGTAAGTAAACTGCTGACAGAATACCCCAGGTTCTGGACAATCATAATCCCGCCAATCACCAATACCAGAATACGCAGCGATTGCTTAAATAAATCTGAGAATTGGATAGCAATTTCCTGATCGCCAGCAGCGAAAAAATTTCGCAAGATAAAAGAAAGCAGATCACTGAGTCGGTAAGCTGTCCATACGGCGATGACAGAAAAAGCGACGGGATAGGTTTGGTGGAGAAATCCAGAGATATTGACAACATCTTTTGGGATATTCAGTGTTAAGAATGCAAAGATAAATCCAGAAAGCAAAATCAAGGCACTAATGGGTGGGTAAATCGCTTCGATGAACAGATCATCATATTCAAATCGTGTTTTTGCCGCCCATTTTTTGAGAATGCGAATAATAACATTATTAAAAATCTTATTAATTAAAAAGGCGAAAAAAATGATGAGAATGAAAAAGCCATATCGGTAAATTGGTATTCCAAGAAATAGTTTTTGAACCATTTCCAACATTCAAATCCTCCTAATTATTTATTGTTTATTTCACGCTTCTAAATCTTTACGATCTTCAAATATGGGAATTTCTTCTTTTTTTGTGGATTTTATCCCAACGTAGACATAATATGCACCAATCAGGATAATAATTGAGGGCAGGATAATCCGCAATAGTAAATTGTGACGATTATGGATATAGAAAACCAGGAGCGCAAAACCACCCAAAATAACCGTTAGTACTTTTGCCCATTTGGCCTGCTCACGATATGGACTCATCCCGTAAAAAAGTGCGAATGACAAAGCTGTTCCGGCCAGAAAAACAGCGCCGAGATTCCCTGAACCCATGCGCGTAAACTCATCCAGCAGGACAATCCAGCCCAACGTGAAGAAAATTCCACCGACAATCAGGCTCCAGCGTTGTGCTTTCCTGATAAGATAGGTAGTGAAAAAGATGATGGCCAATCCCCATAAAAACGAAAGGCCAATTAAACCATCACGAAAATCGTAGGGAATCATTTCCAGGGCGGATAAGACAATACTCAATCCAATAATACATAACACTTCGCCCCAGAAGAGTAACTGAACCCGCTGGGGTTCGTTGAAATAAAATGAAAGAAAAGTGATACCAACCAATAAAAATATACCGCCAATTGAAATATCGGTACTAAAATTCAGGATATTTAAATTTCCCAGCAGTATGAGTACACCAATGAGAATGATTAAACTGCCAATGATGATTCCTCTTTGACGTTCATTCATATATTTTACCTCCGTTAAGGTACATTTTGCGGGATCCCATTTTTATAAATACTCTAAAAAAAAAATGAGGTTTCAATATTTTATACCGGAAATATTTTCCATGCGGCATAGGAGTCTTTTGAGTCATTGATTTTATTTTAATAGCGAGTTCAGAGAGCACGAAGAGCCAATCTCACCACACTCCCCTGCCCTCTTTATTAAAATCTTTTTGTCAACTCCATTGAAAACAGGGTGTTCTTGGAATCACTATGTTCTATTTCGCGATCGCGTTCGGTGTCGTAGTTTGCCATGAGATTCAATTGATACCCGGCGCCAATCTGCCAGTTGAGGAGCAGAAAAAGCGAATTATTGTCCCGATTGCTAAAAAGCGATAGCATGTTTAAATTTTCAGCGTTGGGGTATCTCCGCCAGCGGTACGTATCCACCACAGAAAGAATGATTCGATCAAACAGGAAATAGTCCAGCGAAAAAATAATACCGGGGGCATAATAATTCTCGACATTGGGGGGGATGTCATCTTCGTTTTTCACCCCCTGAAACTGGATTAATTCATAAAGTCCACCCAATTTAAACGAAGTGGCGGCATTTATCGAATAATTGGCCGATAGCTCCATTTCAAATCCCAAATTGTCCCGCAGATATGCCACCTGATTTTGATATTTTTGGAATTGGGATGTCGTGCTGAGTAATAAATAAAACTTATTGTTTAAATTATACTTGAACTCCAGATAAATAATATTTTCAAGATAATCGGATTGATAGAGCGAATCCGGGGTGGTGATGTCATAGTTTTTAAACGTCGTTTCATTTCGTATGGAAAATTTGAAATAAGGTTCAACGACAACTTCAGTAGTTAGGTCCACCCGGCTTTTACGATAATTTTTGTATGTAAAATATGGATAATTTCGAGCGAGATATCGTAAACCAAGTCCGAGGCTATTTTCAAATATTTGAAAATCAAATCCCCCGCGAAACTGGTTTTGAAAGTAGCTGGCGGTAAACTGTTCTTCATTTTGATAATTTCTGAAAATAAATTCACCCATTAAATAGTAACGATGTTGTGCCGTGGGGCGAAAACGCCAATCAAGGGATAAATTATTTTGAAAATAGGAAAGATAAGTGTCTTTTTGATAAAAGGTCCCATCAAAAAAATTTCTCAAATCCAGGGATGTTTTTTCGGACTTGCTGGAAAATTGAAGATTACCATTCGTTGAGAAGTAATCGTGGCTTTCCTTAAGCGTAAGGTCCGCCTGGAAAGGAGAGTTATAAAAATCATGCTGCCCAAAATTGACCTGAATGCCGAGATATGGATTATTAAATCCCTCAGAGAGAACGGTATCGGCATAACCTAAGTTCATTTCAAATTGTTGTTGCCATAAATCAATTCCGCTGATGACATCGTAATTGATTTGCCATTTTTTATTGAAAACAGGATTGGATGGTGTGATATCGTCGTTGAGATTGAATTGGGTCTGGTGAATTTGTTCCGACTGATGAAATTCAAGGAGATCCCGGATTTCATCCAGGATGAGATTGGCAAATTGATATTCTGCCTGTCGATAGAAGGTATTCGCTTCAGTTTTCAGGAATACTATTTCCTGAAAGAGGCTGCTATCGGGCGTGAGCTGCATTTTTGAAATTAATTCTCGTTCTATCTGGAGTAATTTAATATCGAATTGTAATTTCTCAATTTCTGTCGTCGTCGAACTTGAATCTGGTTTATCGATATCAATTTCAGATTTTTCCTGAGCGAAAGCAATTTGCAGGCAAAAAAAGAATGTAATCATAATCAATTTTGTCATCCAGAATCGATCCTCAAAAACAATCAAAATCCTCAGAAGCGTGGTAGACTAAAACAATTTATAAATTTAATATCAACTCTGCAAGCACTTTTTATCTGGAATAATTAAATTTGTGCAAGAAATACTTCAGACGTTTTCTCCAGTCAATGATTGGTCGGGAAAACAGTCCGGTATAATCACTTCCAGCCTGCAAATAGCCTGCCCTCACGAATTACGCATTACATATCACGCAATCAACTCGATAATTTTCCGCCTATTGAATACTCTGGCAACTATTTCTTGCGGTATGCCCCGTAAATATTTCCAAAATATTTTTCTTGCTTTTACGAAAATAAATCTTTAATTTACAGTAACTGATCACAGGGAATAGTATCAAATTTGTTGTGTCGCCGGTTTTACTGATTACTCAGGTGAATAAGGTTTTTAATCAACCAGGCCGCGCGATCAAACCCAATCGACCTTATTGACCTTAGTAACAATTCGAGGGTCCCTGCAATTTAACCTTATGACCTGATTGCTTCATTTGATTATCATCACCAATA
>DYKB01000106.1 GCA_020722815.1 Caldithrix sp.
GATAAAGTCTGCCAGAATATCCTCAAGCCGACTGCGCCTCATCAAAAGATCAGCTCTGCTGAAAAGGGTGAACACTTTATTGAATGTTGTCATCCGACATTGTCGCTGAAAAAGATTGCGAAAGATAACGTTGGCTGGATTTGACCCCTCCGGTTGGTTGATGTAACACCTTATTAACCTTAGTAATTCGCAAACCCCGGGACACCACCAACCTTATTACCTTATTGGTGATGATAATCAAATGAAGAAATAAGGTCATAAGGTTAAATTGTAGGGACCCTCGAATTGTTACTAAGGTCAATAAGGTCGATTGGGTTTGATCTCGCGGCCTGGTTGATTAAAAACCTTATTAACCTTCGTAATCACTAAAACCGGCGACACAACAAATTTGATACTATTCCCTGTGATCGGTTACATATTATAATCTGTAACATATTGTTTTCTTTGGATTTTTCTATATTTATGGCAAAAACATTTTAGAAATCCAGGCTAAAAAAATTTCAGATTTTTGTTGTTTCAATATAAAAAAACTTGACACTGAAGAAAGAAATGATTAAACTTTTTAATATTCAAAATTTGCAAACCGTGCATTCGAACTTTTTTGAGGAACCAATGAAACCGGCAATTTCTGGATACGAAAATTATAAGCGAACGATTGAATTCTCTTCGCCAGCATATTTGCCTTGTGATTTAAGTCTTGAACTGGACTGGCTTTTTGACAAAAATGAAGCCAAACGACAAAAAATTTATGACTGGCAGTCCCGCTTTCCGGATGACCTGTTGGCGCAGCTCGCTGTGAATCGCTATAAACATATTATCGATGCAAATTCAGCAACTCTCCGTTGGAAGGACGAATGGGGAACCGGCTGGCTCCGTGATGGTTATGGAGAGAAAACCGATTTTTATCCCTTAGTTGAACGATATGAAAAGCTGGATGGTTATGTTTTTCCAGATCCAGCCCTGCCCGGGCGATTTGAAAAAGTAGATGCAAAACTTCAAACACGTCGGGAGCGCTATACCCGGCCAAGTGTCTGGTTCACGCTTAATGTACTCAATCCAATTCAGCGGCAAGCGATGGATGTTTAATTATTATCACGAGAGTTTGGCGGCCAGGTATGTCTTTATGGGGGAATTGATGTTCAGGGTACCCTTATCAATGGCACTCCAGACAATGTAATAAAGGAGGTTCACAATTTAGTGCGCCTGTTGGGAAAATTCAATGGCGGCTATATTGCGGGAACCAGTCACTCAATTATGCCGGAGACGCCGCTGGCGAATGTTATCGCAATCTATGAGGCTTTACTGGAATATCAATCATAGACGTTATAAATTTGAATGTTCTCATAAAAGAAAAATGCCAGTTTTATCAATTTCAAAAAACGCAAATTACACCAATTTCGTCGATTCAATCTGCGAAATCGGTGGCCATTTTCGATGACATTTTATCAAACATTATCAAACGTGATCATTCATGTAGAATTAAGAGGAGCCTTGATTATGAACAATATTAAAACAGCAATTATTGGCGCTGGTTTCATGGGACCGGCGCATACAGAGGCTTTACGACGAATTGGGATCAATGTCGCCGGTATTTTAGGTGTTGATGAAGCCGAATCGAATAAAGCTGCCGCTTCGTTGGGAATTCCGAAAGCGTATAAAAGCTGGGAAGCAGTTTTAAAAGATACCGATATTCAGGTGGTGCACATTACCACGCCTAACAAATTACACTACAGGATGGCGAAAGAGGCTTTAAACGCTGGCAAGCACGTTCTCTGTGAGAAGCCACTGGCCATGAACTCCAAAGAATCCGGTGAACTAGTCGAGTTGGCGAAAAAATCAGGATTGGCCGCCGGGGTGAATTATAATATGCGATTTTATCCACTTTGTGTGGAAGCGAAAAATATGGTAGCCGCCGGTCAACTGGGTGATATTTATTCAATTGTTGGCAGTTATGTTCAGGACTGGCTGCTTTTTCCCACGGATTATAACTGGCGTGTGCTGGCAGAAGAAGGCGGCGCCACCCGCGCGATAGCGGATATTGGAACTCACTGGCTGGATATGGTTCAAAATATCACCGGGTTGAAAGTCGTTGCAGTTTGTGCGGACTTAAAGATAGTTCATCCGATCCGAAAACGTCCAAAAGGTGAGGTGGAGACTTTTTCCGGGAAGGTTCAGCAGATACAGGCGACTGAGGATGTAAAAATTACCACTGAAGATTGCGGCACGGTATTGCTGCGTTTTAATAATGGCGCAAAGGGCAATTTGTGGGTGTCCCAGATTACCGCCGGCCGTAAAAACTGCTTGCGTTTTGAAATTTCCGGTTCGAAAAAAGCGCTGTACTGGAATAGTGAAACACCCAATGAAATATGGGTCGGTGCCCGCGAAAAGGCAAATGATTTATTATTGAAGGATCCCGGCTTACTTTCGGAAGCCGGCCGGAGTGTGGCAAGCTATCCCGGTGGTCACAATGAAGGCTATCCGGATAGTTTTAAGCAATGTTTTAAAAAATTCTATACATACATCGCCACGGGTGATTTTAATGCGCCCAAACCTTTTGCGACTTTTGAAGATGGTCATCATGAAATTCTTCTGTGCGAAGCGATTCATAAAAGTCATTTAGAAGGTAAATGGGTTGAGGTGATTCAGGGATGAAACGTCATGCGCGATGCATAAGATACATGTTTGACAGGAGAACACGATTTTCAGGATTGGCAGGACCTATACTTTTGATTGTTAAAGCTGAAAAAAGGACAATAAAATCCTGAAAATCCAGTTCATCCTGTCAAAAAACTCAAAAACAGCTCAAATTAAAATTGGAGGGAAAATATGAAGTTAGGATTTGTCAGTGCAATTTTGCCCGATTTATCTTTTGATGAGGTGATTCAATTTGCCGCTAAAACGGGTTACCGTTGTGTAGAAATCATGTGCTGGCCAAAGGGTAAGGCCGAACGACGTTATGCCGGCGTAACCCATATCGATGTTGTTGGCTTTTCCGCGGCAGATGCTGCCAAAATCAATGAAAAGTTAAATCAAGCCGGCATTACCATTAGTGGATTGGGTTACTATCCAAATCCATTAACACCGGATAAAAATGAAGCGCAGGTCTATATCGATCATATTAAAGCCGTGATTAAAGCGGCGCAGCTCCTGGGATTGCAAAATGTGAATACTTTTATCGGAAAAGACTGGAGCAAATCAGTTGACGATAACTGGCCGCGCTTTAAAGAAGTCTGGCCGCCGCTGATTAAATTTGCCGAAGACAATGGTATCAAAATCGGCATTGAGAATTGCCCGATGTTTTTTACAAAGGATGAATGGCCGGGGGGCAAAAATCTGGCGCATACACCGGCTATCTGGCGGCGGATGTTTGAAGAAATCCCGAGTGATAATTTCGGCTTGAACTTTGATCCCTCGCATCTGGTCTGGCAGCAGATTGATTATCTGAAAGCAGCCCGGGATTTTGCCCATAAAATTTTCCACGCGCATGCAAAAGATGTTCGGGTTGATAAACATCGCCTGGATGAGGTGGGAATTTTAGCCTACCCGCTTCAGTATCACACCCCCAAATTGCCTGGATTGGGTGAAGTTAATTGGGGAAAATTTCTTTCTGTCCTGAGTGACGCGGGCTATAATGGTCCCGTTTGTGTTGAGGTAGAAGATCGGGCGTATGAAGGTTCCCTGGAACGACGCCAGGCATCATTAATTCAAAGTGCCAACTATTTAAAACAATTTATTGCATAGACGCTTTGTGACGACGATTTTTTTCACTACCGTAAACATTTTTAAGCATCGAAAAAAAATAACTAAAAGTAAACTTTTTAAATTTCACCAATTTGCCGCTTAAAAACAATAAGTTATGTGAACTCGGGCTTAAAAGCCTGGTGATGAGGTGGGGTGCTTAAGGAACCTTGAGCTAAAAAGGCTATCCAAAAATCTGAAAAATTGTCATTTCGAGGGGTTTCCTTCGACACGGCTCAGGACAAGTTTTGCCAAAGCATGTTTTTTATGCTCGCAATCCCTGAATAGAACGGCTGAAATTACTTCGTCACACCGTTCACTGCGATTGAAGCCTGTTTTCAATGGGATTGCAATGGTTACCACCTTATAACTGATGGAATCCCAATTCTGATTAATTTCGGGGTCTGTAAGTTTAATAATCCGTTTAAATTAAAAAGTGTACCGTCGTGAATATAAAATTAAACTTTAAAATGATTGAGTCTGATCTGGTTCTGAACTAAAAGGGAAATGTTCTTATGTTTGAGAAATCGGGTAATGAAAATACATCGGCAATCAATCCAGTTACTGGGGAAATTTTGGGATACTCCCCACTTCATTCCATTGAAGACGTTCAAAATGCCATTGCCACGGCACGTCGTGCTCAGCCGCGATGGGCCTCGTTGTCAATTAAAAAACGAATTCAACTCATGCTCCCCATCCGCGATTATCTGATTCAAAATATCGATTTGCTGGCGGAAACCATCGCCCGCGATAATGGAAAACTTCGAACGGATGCCATGCTCACCGAAGTTCTTCCGGCGACAATTGCCCTCACCTACTATTGCAGGATGGCTAAAAAATTTCTAAAGCCCAAAAAACTCCGTTCGGCCACCTGGGTGCTGGCTTTTAAGCGAAATAAAATTGTGCGCGTACCTTATGGCGTCATTGGTATCATTTCCCCCTGGAATTATCCATTTGGGATTCCTTTTTCCGAAGTGATCATGGCCTTATTGGCCGGCAATGCCGTTATTTTAAAAACCGCTTCCGAAACGCAATGGGTTGGGCGGGCACTTCAAAAAACGATTGTGTCGGCCGGACTTCCTGCCGGAGTTTTCCAATATCTCAATCTTCCTGGCCGGATTGCGGGTGATGCATTGCTGGAGGGCGGAATCGACAAATTGTTATTCACCGGTTCAGTGCCAGTGGGCAAAAAATTAATGGCAAAAGCGGCGGAAACCTTAACTCCCATCTGTCTGGAATTGGGCGGGAATGATCCCATGATCGTGTGCGAGGACGCGGATCCCTATCGGGCGGCGATGGGGGCACTCTGGGCGGGATTCCAGAATGCTGGCCAATCCTGTGGGGGAGTCGAACGTATTTATGTCCACGAAGCGATATATGATGACTTTATGGCAGTCTTGAAAGAAAAGATTGAAAACCTGCGGGTGGGTTATGATATGGATTTTGAATCCGACATGGGCGCGATGACCACTCAGCGACAGATAGACACCGTCACCCGACATGTGACCGATGCGCTGGAAAAAGGCGCGAAAATCCATGCACAGTCAAAAATTCCCGAAAATAAAGATTGGCACAATTTCTATCCTGCAACTGTTCTTACCAACGTGAACCATGAAATGCGCGTTATGCGTGAAGAAACTTTTGGTCCGGTGGTTGGGGTGATGAAATTCAAAACGATTGAAGAGGCCATTCAATTCGCAAACGATTCAAATCTGGGATTAACCGCTTCCGTCTGGTCGAAAAATCGCCACAAAGCTGAAAAAATCGGACGACAACTCAAAGCCGGCGTTATTTCCATCAACGACCATCTCATGAGTCATGGGCTCCCTGAAGCTCCCTGGGGTGGTTTCAAAGAATCCGGGATTGGCCGAACCCATGGTGAAATCGGATTTCAGGAAATGACACAGCCACAGCTCATCATGCACGATATCCTTCCATTTGTCAAAAAAGACCTCTGGTGGTATCCTTATAACGCCAAAATATATCAGGGATTGAAGGGAATTGTTTATTTTATTTATGGACCGGGGCTGTTAAAACGATTGAAGGGTGTTCTTGGTGTCTTAAAAATTGTTTTTAGAATTTTTAAGAAATAAAGCTCGACTTTGTCATTCTGAACGAAGCGAAGTGAAAAATCTTTATTTTTTGATGACTTAAAAAAATCTTCGCTTCACTCAGAATGTTAAATTTGTCCTTTTTAAAGTGGGTTCATAAATTAAAATTCGTGATCGAAAATTGATTCTATGAATATGAAATGTAACTTTTAATAGCATCTTGAAGTTATAAAAATTTTGGATCGTCGAACATTCCAGGATTTTTTCCCGGGCTTCTCGTTATGCGACACATTTTTATGATGCCACCCAAGAACCAATTTATTGATAACAATTTTCTCCTGAATTTAATCGACATGATTACAAAATATTTATTGGAACACTATTTCCGATTTTTCATTGGCTTCACTACCATATACTCTTTGATTAAGCAAATTTTACCCTCATCTTAACCCGCTAACAGATGGAGAGGGTTAGGTTGAGGGCATTAAAAGTGGACTATGGGCGAATTTTTTTCGCAATATAAAAAGTGTACGGTAGAAAAACATTGGTTTAAAAAAAAATTATTCTATATTGAAAATAAAAATGTAACAGAAAAATTTGTAAGCACCATGTCATGCTCCAAAAAAGGACTGTAATTCTGGAATAAACACTAAATTTCTTATAAACTCGAATTAGAAAACAGCGACGAAAATGCAAAAAATTCTTATCATCATCAATGATGCACCTTATGGAACGGAAAAGGCTTACAATGCCTTGCGAATGGCAATGACCCTACAGATAAAGTAAAAATAAAAATATTCCTGCTGGCCAATGCTGTATTTTGCGGGCTGCCCAATCAAACCACATCGAATGGTTTCTATGACAGCGAACGGATGCTCACATCGGTCATCCGACAGGGCGGCGAGGTTAACAGCTGTGGTGGCTGCTCCCAGGCACGCGGTATTGATAAACTGCAATTCATTGAGGGCGTCTAATTAGTGTTTGTCCGCAAACGCATCCGGTACTGTCATTGCGAGGAGCGTTTTGGGCGACGAAGCAATCTCCGGGTGTTGCACCGGGGAATTGCTTCGGCAAAAAGCGCCTCGCAATGACAGGGTTCGGTGCTTTCGGACAGACGCTAATTAAGCAATATGAAAGAGTTTACCCAATGGACAGTGGAATGTGATAAGGTCTTGACATTTTAATATGAAACAGAATCCCTTCGATACATTCACTGACGAATACGAAAATTGGTTTATTGAAAATGAAATTCTTTTTCAATCGGAGTTGCTCGCTCTGAAGCAGGTGGTTCCGATTGATAAAACAGGCATTGAGATCGGCGTTGGCAGCGGGATTTTTGCTGAAAAATTACATGTAACTTGTGGTGTTGATCCGTCGGTGAAGATACTCGAGCTGGCGCGCCGAAGAAATAGCACGGTTTGCCAGGCCGCAGCCGAACATCTTCCCTGTCTCGCCAAAATCTTTGATTTCGCCGTATTTATTACATCAATCTGTTTTATCGACGACCTGATGAACGCATTCAAAGAGGTATATCGAATTTTAAAAAAACGATGGCGAAATTATCGTTGCTGTCATTGACAGTGAAAGTTCATCCGGTAAATTACTTTAAAAAAATAAAAATGAAAATAAATTTTACAAATTTGCTAATTTTTATTCTGTGAGAGAAATTGGCAATCTGATTGAATTGGGTGGTTTTAAGGTTGTGGCAACTTACCAGACAATGACAGAAATGAACCTGAAAACCGTTAAACAGCCTTTGCCAGGATACGGACGGGGCATTTTTGTCGTCATCAAGGGGAAAAAACGACAATAACTCATCCGATTGTCATGGTCGGGATGAATGAATAATACAACGCTGCAACATGCAGCCGCCGTAAATAATTAATTTTAGCCAGAAAGAAAGATTAATCTTAAATGCAACAAATTATATTGGAAGTTCAAAATTTAACCAAAAAATTCGATGATTTTTTAGCTGTCGATGATCTAAACTTTTCCGTTATCAAAAATGAAATTTTTGGTTTTTTAGGACCAAATGGTGCCGGAAAAACAACCACCATCAATATACTTACGGGTTTGGCGCGTCCAACTTCGGGAAGAATCTTCATTAATGGTTTGGATTACACTGCCAATGTTAAAAAAGCGCAGGAAATTATTGGTATTGTGCCAGACGAGAGTAATTTATACGATGAAATGGATGGCTTTGAAAACCTGTGTTTTTGTGCTTCTCTTTATGGAATTAAAAAATCAGCGCGGGAGCAGCGGGCACGACACTTGTTAGAGCAATTTAATTTGACCGATGCCGGAAAGAAGCTGTTTAGATCTTATTCAAAAGGCATGAAACGGAAACTCACCATTGCCGCAGGCATTATTCACCAACCGAGTTTATTATTTCTGGATGAACCGACAACAGGAATTGACGTGGCCAGCGCCCGTCAAATCCGTTCATTGATTAAAAATCTGAATGAAGCAGGCACCACTATTTTTATGACCACACATTACATTGAAGAAGCAGAGCGACTTTGCCATCGCATTGCGTTTATTGTAAAAGGTCAAATTATAAAAACAGGTAAAATTAATGAATTGATGGAAGACGCGCAAAAGGAGAAAATTATCCAGTTTTCATTTGCCGGCAAAGTTCAACTCAATCAAATTGAACAGGATTTTTGTCGGCAGTTCAGTCCTTGTGAGTTATCACATGTACAGGAATCTGTTTTTCAGATTCATTCAGCGACACAGCTCGATTTAATGCCGTTGATGTCATTTTTTGATTCCCGCGGGATAAAAGTGATGGAAGCCAAAATCATCAAGCCATCGCTGGAAGAAGTTTTTGTCAAAATCACGGGCATCGAACGGGAGATTATGAAGAAAGAAAAGGAAGGAAAGAAAAAATGAAAACAGCCATTGCCTTTTGGAATATTATGCTTAAGGATTTCCGTAATTATTACTTAAAACCACCCAATATTAGCTGGGGCATTATTTTTCCGTTTGCCTGGATGCTGATGTTTTTTCTTAAATCTCAAACGCCGGTGGATGTTCGGAGTATTCTGCCTGGCATAATGGCGATGTCCATCCTTTTTGGCACGACATCATTGCTTTCGGTCACCATCACTTTCGAACGCCGCAGTCGATCCTTTGACAGATTGCTACTCGCGCCTATCAGTCTCACCTGGCTCATGCTGGCAAAAACACTGGGGGCGATTTTATTTGGCATTATAAATGCCTTTGTTCCAGTGCTTATTGCGATGTTGTTTATCCCTGTTTCAAATATTAATTGGGTAATACTCATTTTGAGCGTCATTTTTATTGCCATCACTTCCACTTTTTTGGGACTTTTTATTGCAGTTTCGGTCGGTGAAGTTTTTGAAGCGCAGACCTTTTCCAATTTTTTTCGTTTCCCGATGGTTTTCTTGTGTGGTCTGTTTATCCCCATTACCCGGCTACCCGTTTTTCTGCGTCCGATTTCCTATCTCGTTCCATTAACTTATGGCGCAGACTTATTAAAAACCGCCATCAATCAAAATGGTCACATTACATTGGGAATCAGTTTACTGGTTTTGCTTGCATTTTCCATTATTTTATTCCTCATCAGCAAAAGAAATATTCAACACCGATGGATTTATTAAAACTTAAAAATAGGAGTCAATATGCATCCTCATTCAGAAGCGGGAGAATTGTTGGGGGGATTTCCAATCTGGATTAGTTTGGTGGCCTTTTTCGTGATTCTTATTCTGATAGTGATTTATTATCATCGAAAAAGGATACAGTCCGATTATCTCGCACCGGAAGAGCGCTATACACTGGGTGCGATGGCGACTGAAATATTAAAACTCATCAGACAAACCGAAAGACCGATGCGACAATCCGAAATCTGTGATTCAATTCCATTGGAACCGGTTGAAATCGCTAATTTTTTAAGCTCGCTTCAGGATAAAAAATTAATTAAAAGCGAATGGCTTTCTGATGAGCAAGTTTATCTGGTAAGAGTTGTTTAATTTAATAAATAACATTACGCCAGGCATAAAGGTGATTCCTTATTATCAATAAAATCAATAAGTTAAATATCGTTTAATATTGATGTAATATCTGCGATTTAGAATTACCAAAAAGAGAATGATATAGTTTGATTGCATTACCCGGTTTTATTCAAATCCATTCTGCTTCCAGTGAATTAAAACATATAATCCTCAAAATCGATATTTTTTGTAATAAAAAGCTTGAATTTTTCCCGAAACTTTCCCATATTAAAATTGATTGATTTTAAAATACTGGCATTTGTTGGATTAATAAAAGGAATTTGATTATGGAAGCGACGATCTCCCGTGATATGGTTGAAAAAATAATACGCAATCAATATCACGATCCATTTCAGATTTTGGGACCGCATGAAATTGAAATAAAAAAGGAAAAGCGCTGGGTGATTCGAGCCTTTATTCCGGATGCGAAAGAAGTGTATCTCCTCAATCAGGAAAACCAGAAAGAATATCGGATGCAATCGATTCATCACGAATATTTTTTTGAGATCCTTCTGGAAAGCAATCAGACACTTTTCATGTATCAATATAAGATTATCTATCGGAATGGTTATACTCGGCTCACCCACGATCCGTATTTTTTCCTGCCGCCAATTACCGATTTCGATATGTACCTGTTTGGAAGTGGGGATCATCACAAGATTTATGAAAAATTGGGGGCACACCCAACCGTCCGCGAAGGCGTCAAAGGTGTTCAATTTGCGGTCTGGGCACCCAATGCGCGGAATGTGAGTGTGATTGGTGATTTTAATGGCTGGCATGGCAGTAGTCATCAGATGCGGGTGCTTGGTAGTTCGGGAATCTGGGAGCTTTTTATCCCCGATATTGGTGAAGGGGAACGATATAAATATGAGATAAAGAATCAGGCGGGCCATATCTATGAAAAGGCGGATCCGTATGCTTTTAAAAACGAACTTCGCCCGCATACCGCTTCGATTGTGACCGATATCAACACCTATCAATGGCATGATCAGGACTGGCTGGATCAACGACGCCAACGGGACCCGCTCAATCAACCTACTGCGGTTTATGAAGTACACCTTGGTTCCTGGAAACGGAAAGTTGAGGAAGATAATCGGTTTTTAACCTATCGCGAATTAGCAGAAGAACTGGTGACTTATGTCAAAGAAATGGGATTCACGCATATTGAACTTTTGCCAGTGGCCGAACATCCGCTGGATGCCTCCTGGGGCTATCAGGTAACGGGCTATTATGCGGCAACTTCTCGTTTTGGAGAGCCGACGGATTTGATGTATTTAATCGATATGTGTCACCAAAATAATATTGGCGTCATTGTCGACTGGGTGCCGGCGCACTTCCCGCGCGATCAACATGCACTGGCCTATTTCGATGGTTCGTATCTTTATGAACATGCTGATCCCAAAAAAGGCGAGCACCTGGACTGGGGGACAAAAATTTTTAACTTTGGCCGGAATGAAGTCCGTAACTTTTTGATTGCCAATGCGCTTTTCTGGTTTGATAAATATCATATCGATGGTATTCGGGTCGATGCGGTGGCTTCCATGCTTTATCTTGATTATTCAAGAAAAGAAGGGGAATGGATTCCCAATCAATTTGGCGGTCGGGAAAATCTGGAAGCCATCAGTTTCATAAAACGCTTGAATGAGTTGATTTTTAGTTATTTCCCGGGGGTTCTTTCCATTGCCGAAGAATCCACGGCCTGGCCAGGTGTTTCCAAACCAACCTATCTGGGTGGTCTGGGATTCAATATGAAATGGAATATGGGCTGGATGAATGATTTTCTGACCTATTTTTCCAAAGATCCGATTTACCGACGTTATCATCATAATATGATTACTTTCGCCCTGTTGTATGCCTTTCATGAAAATTTCATACTGGTACTCTCTCATGATGAAGTTGTCCATGGCAAAAGGTCGTTGCTGGACAAGATGCCGGGCGATTTCTGGCAGAAATTCGCCAATGTCAGAGCCTTATTGGGCTTTATGTTTGGTCATCCCGGTAAAAAATTACTTTTCATGGGAACGGAAATCGGGCAGTGGAAAGAATGGGACCATGCCCATAGCCTGGATTGGCACTTGCTGCAGTATGAACCGCATCAGAAATTGCAGCAATTCTTAAAAGATTTAAATCAACTCTATGTCAATGAGCCAGCGCTTTATGAACTGGATTTCTCCTACGCTGGTTTCCAATGGATTGATTTCATGGATTCGGATAATAGCGTGATAAGTTTCATGCGGAAGGGTCGCGATGCCGAAAGGGAATGTCTGGTTTTTGTGTGTAATTTCACGCCGGTTTATCGGGAGAATTATCGGGTTGGGGTGCCTCAAAAAGCCTTTTATCAAGAAGTGATGAACAGCGATTCGGAAAATTATTGGGGAAGTAACAAAGGCAATTTTGGCGGCCGCTGGAGTGATGAAGTCGCCTGGCATGGATTTCCGTATTCACTTAATTTAAATCTGCCCCCGCTTTCCACTTCGATTTTCAAGTTAATGCCATAAATGACCTTGCGAAGGGTTAATTAAACACAATGTTAGATTGAAAAACAAAAGAAGAATAAATTTAATGCAACCCAGTCAGATTGAAGCTATTTATCAAAATGAACTCACTGTTGATGTAATTCTGATGCAGCGTTTCCTTCGACAGGGATCCGGACAGGTTTTGCTGACGAAGAATTTTTCGCATGCAAAACACCGAGCTTCTTCATCCCGCAAAAAACGCGGGATTCAGAATGACAAAAAATGTAATCTGAATATGTAGAATTAAATAATCTGACCGATTCAAAACCTTCGTGACCTGAATAATTCATCGCCACGAAGGCACAAAGACACGAAGAAGGCCTGAAGATTTTTAGTAAGGCATCTAACATGTTAATTTTAAATTAGTTATCGTAAATATGCAGTAACCTTTCACAGAGGAAATAAATTAAACGCTTCTGTCATGCCCGAAGGCTTCCCCGATAAAAACATTCGGGGACAAGCTTGTCGGACACCCATTTGTCTAAAAAATATGGATTCCCGCCAAAAACATGCGGGAATGACAGATTCGATCCTCCCTGTGAACTGATCTTGACCCACATCTGGGTTCTGGACACGGGGAATTGAAGTTAAATGAGAAGAGGACGCCGCAAAGGGCCTGATTTGTGAAAGTCACGCATTTGAACTCATCCCCCCGGCCCCCTTCTCTTGAGAAGAAAAGGGGGAGCAAACGGCTTCTCCCCCTCTCTTTCAAGAGAGGGGGCCGGGAGGTGAGTTTAAGAGGCGCTGGTTACGCACTAATTCTCCTGTTTTTTTAACTTCCCCGTGTCCGGTAAAAAATATGGGACACGATCAGCCCTGTGAACGGATACAATATGTAATGTAAAATTGTGTTTGATTATTCCTGATTTTTAAAAGAGCTAAAATCAAGTTAACACAGAGATATAACTTACTGTTTCCTTAGTGTCCTGGTGCCTTCGTGGCAAAAATTTATGAATAATCCTCGGATACCCTCCATAGCTCAGACACTTTTCAAGGTAGTTTCATACGCCAATCGACTCAATTTATTCATCGCTGCCTGAATCCCCTCTGGTGCGCTAAAAACAGCCGCCCCGGCTACGAGTACTTCCGCGCCCGCTTTAATGATGGATTGAATCGTCTTCTCATTAACGCCTCCGTCAACTTCGATTTCAAAATTTAATCGGTTCTTCTTTTTGATTTCAGCAAGGTGTTGGATCTTTTTTATCATCGTGGGAATGAATTCCTGGTTTCCAAATCCCGGATTGACGGTCATCAGCAAAACCAAATCAACATATTCCAGAATCTCTTCCAGTCGATTCAATGGGGTCGCCGGATTTATCGTAACGCCGGCCAACTTCCCTTTATTTTTAACCATCTGGATAGCCCGGTGCAAATGCGGCGTCGATTCTTCATGAATAATAATCAAATCCGAACCGGCATCGGCAAAAGCATCAATATACGTTTCGGGAGGAATAATCATCAGATGCGTTTCAAGCATGATTTTGGTCACTTTTCGCACGGCTGTCACCACCAAAGGCCCAATGGTGATATTGGGGACAAAATGACCATCCATGACATCAATATGAATCCGATCCGCACCCGCTGCAACAGCTTCCTGAACCTGCTCTCCCAGTCGGGCAAAATCAGCGGATAGAATTGAAGGGGCTAATTTAATCATCATAAGTCCTTATATTTATTTGTCATAATTACCGATATTCGTAACCGATCACAGGGAATAGTATCAAATTTGTTGTGTCGCCGGTTTTATTGATTCCTCAGGTGAATAAGGTTTTTAATCAACCAGGCCGCAAGATCAAACCCAATCGACCTTATTGACCTTAGTAACAATTCGAGGGTCCCTGCAATTTAACCTTATGACCTTATTGCTTCATTTAATTATCATCACCAATAAGGGAATAAGGTTGGTGGTGTCCCGGGTTTGGCGGATTACCAAGGTGAAGAAGGGGTTACCGCAACCAACCGGATGGGTCAAATCCAGCAAACGTTATC
>DYKB01000107.1:0-2724 GCA_020722815.1 Caldithrix sp.
AGTTTACAAGAAAAAAAATTTTATAGCAGAATAATTCTGCTATAAATTATTCTGCGAATATTAAAGCGATCTTATGACAGCAAGCTTTTTTATCAAATTGCCATTAATTATTGAGTGGATACATTAAATTCTATTTAAAAGATTATAATTATTTATGTTAGAGCGTTTAAATTGTATCCCCTCAATAACTGTGGGTGAAAAAACCTGTCATTGCGAGGCGTTTTTTGCCGCAGCAATCTCCTGATGTTGTGTGAGGGGATTGCTTCGTCGCAAAAAGCGCTCCTCGCGATGACAGGACGTAGCATTACCCTCATTTATTGAACAAATACTAATTGAGGGTGAGATATTGTAATGGTTTCATTCTGAACACAGCGAAGAATCTGGCTTACTTTGCAGTATTGGTTGTCTTAAGATTCTTCATTCAGCCAAAAACGCTGAACTCAGAATGACAGGATCTCCCTCAATTTTTGAGGGGATACTTTAAATTATCCACCAGAACTATGGAATTTATATATTTCTCCATTCCGGGTGATAATCCAGCCACAGCCAGGATTCACGAAACAGATGTCTTTCGCTCTCAAATCACCATCATCAGGAGAAAAATCAAGCGACCAATTCATTCCTCCATTCTTAGTCCTATATACATTTTGGTTTCCAGCGGCCCAACCATTATTCTCATCAATAAAATATGCACAATCAATTCCACCATCCAATAAATAATCAGAGCAATGCCAGGTTACACAACTATCCTGTGTTACCAGAACAGGAAATTCGTTAATGATTGTACCTCCAGTACCATTACCAGTAGTTAAATAGCCGTTTTTTTCGTTAACAAAAAAAATATTCGAGATGATATAATTTTGAGGCTTCGAAACCAGAAGTGAGTCCCATGTTTGACCACCATCAAAAGTCCTATAGAAATAGCCTTTATAAAGATAGGTTATATTTTCATTAAAAACTGCTAAATAACTACCTCCGCTTGATCTAAATCTCTTTTTCACCTCCCAATTTAAGCCACCATCTACTGTCTTTAATACTTCCCCTTTATTGCCGCTTACCCAGCCAGTTTGTATATCAATAAATTTTATAGATGTAAATAGCACATCTATTTCACTGGCTGGCAAAAAATTTTTCCAGGATTTCCCACCGTTATTTGTTTTGAGAATGGTATTATGCGCGCCGCATATCCAGCCATTTTTCGCGTCAACGAAGCAGACCTCCCATAAATCAGCAGACACCTCACTTTCCTGGTCTATCCATGAACGACCTCCATTTGATGTATATTTTATTACTCCAGACTGACCCACAACCCATCCATTCTTTTTATCCGGAAAATCAATCGAATAATATGTGATGTTTCCATCAAACTTATGTTGTAAATACCAACAAAAATTTCCTGATGGCCCCAATATTTTTTCGCATGATAAAAATAAAATCATAATAAAAAAAGACAAATATTTAATAAAATTGGTCATATTTTATCCTTATTATTGACTAATAGTTTGCTTAGTAAAGTGCACAGGCTACAATTTTTAGCAAGGTTTTAATATCGACTTTATTTTAGTATCGAACGAGTGAAATCAATCACCATTTCTTCACATATATTATTTATGCCGTTGCTGGATGATAATAAATTGTACACTTATATTCAACCTTATTTTCAAGCCAAAAATATTCAACACCTTTTAGACAAAAAATAGAAAGTGTGTTTTCTGCATATTTTGGGTATATTTCAAAGCCATCCTTTACTTTATAAATATCCTTCGGGCTAAATAGATGCTTCGAAGGAAAATAGATAGATGAAGCATCCGCATAAAACTCATGTTCATATCCCATCGTATTTGCAACCATTTTCGAAATATCAAGCGAATTCGGGATAGGTGATGGTATTTTCATTTCAAAATCGGGAATCAAAGTAGAAATAATTCGTTCTAATTCACCGTTTTTTGAAAGCCCAAATTCAATAAATGGTTGCATTATAAATCGATAAGTCGTATTACCAATATTTTTTTGTTGAAATCGATAAATACGTGTTTCATTCTCTTCAAAATCGTTATTTTGATTGAAGTTAAATCTAATACTATTGGCTTGACATCCAAACAAATCTTCCCAATCCGAATAAAATTTACGTAATTGAATCACCAGGTTTGTGTCGTTCTGATTAACCGAAATTGCATCTACAATTCCTGGTAATTTCTCTTTAAAATATGTTTGCATCAAAAATGAGGTGGACTCCATAAAATGCGTAAGATGTGTGTCAGGTATCGCTTTATATTGTGTCAATAAGGCGTTCCACTTCATCTGAGTTTTTGTTTCCCTGGCTTGATCATGAGCAATAATAACTGGATTTTCGAAAGTATCATCATTACCAGTAGGCTCGAGTACGGTCGCACACGCAAGTAACAATGGTAAAAATAATAAACAGAGTTTTAAGCTTCTCATTCGCATTTTCCTCAGCTTCATTAATCTCAAAGAGTTAATTGAATCCAGCTCAAAATAGTTCTCTTTTTCCTTGACACCAGCCTGATTTTTACTTAAATTGCATCATTAATTTTACAGGAATTTAATAAAAGGGATGCAAGCACCGTACCAGAATTTTAAGCCATAAAACCAGCTATACGGCTGTTTTTATTACAAGTATTTCAGATTTCTGAGACCCCTTTCAAAAATCTGAGACTTGTCTGAATCATGAATGATGAATTATCAATTATCAATTATCAATTA
>DYKB01000107.1:2824-14241 GCA_020722815.1 Caldithrix sp.
AATTATCAATTATCAATTATCAATTAACAATTAATAATTAACAATTATCAATTATCAATTGTTAATTGTAAACAAGGGGTAACCATAAACACTTTTATAGAAGGAAAATCCGAATGCAGCACGACTACGCCAAACTCTTTCGCACGCCGGATGACGTCATCTATGTCAGTAATGCCGGAACCGGAAAAATTCCCACCGCCAGTATCGAAGCGATGAAAGCCTTGCTGGAGTATCTGGCCGTATCTGGCGAACCGCCGATTAAAGAAATCTTTGGGAAATATGACGACTTGCGCACCTACGCTGGCAAATTATTAAATGGCGCTCCGGAAAATTTTGCGTATATGGCCAATACCACCGAAGGATTGAGTATTGCTTTGCATTCCATCGATTGGCAAGCAGGTGATAACATTATCGTTCAAAAGGATGCCTTTCCAGCCAGTCATTATATTGTCGAATACACCTTGCCGCAGGTTGAAAAACGCTATGTGCCCGTCGGTGATGGTTCGCAACTACTTGACCGCATCGAAGCGCAAATAGATGGGAAAACACGGGCAATTGTTTTCGATTGGGTGAATTTTCTCACGGGTTATCGCATCGACCTGGCGCCATTGAGTGCCCTCTGCCAAAAACATGGGATTTTTTCCATTATCGATGGCATTCAGGGCGCGGGTGCGTGTGAAATCGATCTGGAAGCCACGCAAATCGATTTTTTCGCAGCCGGGGGACAGAAATGGCTGCTCAGCCCCATTGGAACGGGTCTGGTTTACGTCCGTAAAGAACTTATTCCGCATTTAAAACCATATCATCTGGGCTGGCTCAGTGTTCCCTGGCCGGATTTTTCGTCATTCTACCCATTGAAACAGTTGCATCCCACGACCCGGCGTTTTGAATATGCCAATGGCAATCTCATTGGGCTTTATGGTTTGGTGGAAAGCTTAAAATTGCTCAGTTCGCTGGGAAGCCAGCAATTACAATCGATCATCTTCCAGAACACCGATTATCTGATAAATGGCCTGCGCCAGCGAAATATGGAAATTCTGGTCGCAAAAGAGCATCAAAACCGCTCCGGCATCGTCACTTTCCGTCATCCGGCGACAGATACCACTAAAATTTTCAAAGAATTTATGTCACGGAAAATCATCTGTTCCTCGCGGGAGGGCTATATTCGGCTGGCCGTTCATTTTTATAACACAATTCATCAAATGGAGCAAATCCTGCAAACGCTGGATCAAGTTACCAGTTAATATAATCCTGCGGGAGGTGATTTAAGTTCAGGCTATCCGTCAAATTGAAAAGAACCTCCCGCAGGGTGATTTCTGGCCAGGAGTCGCGAAGCGTGCCCTGAGCCTGTCGAAGGGCAAAGAGTAGAAACACATTATTAATAAACAAGTTGCGCAAAATGTCTTTTTTTCCCGCCGTGTTTCTCCAGTCCCTCCCTGCCTCCTGTCATAAAAACAAAAGCAATTAATTCCACAAAAAGGAAATTCAAAATGGAACCACATCTCGAAAAAATCTTCTTCGAAATGCACACCGACCTGCCGCGTGAAGGCCCCGGTGATTTTGAATCCACGAAAAAAGCGTATCAATTATTGAAAGATTTACCCAAACAGCCGCTCATTCTGGACATTGGCTGCGGCCCTGGCAAGCAAGTGCTGGATTTAATAAAAATTACCGACGGAAAGATCATCGCTGTCGATAATCATCAACCGTATATTGACCGACTGAATGTCAACGCGGTTTCACAAGGACTTCAGCATCGGATTCAGGCACAAAAGGGCGATATGTTTAAGCTGCAATTTGCGGAACATTCGTTCGATGTCATCTGGGCGGAAGGCTCGATTTATATCATCGGTTTCGAAAGAGGCTTGCAAACATTTCAGCCATTTCTCAAAAAGCGCGGTTATCTTGCTGTGACAGAGATTAGCTGGTTAAAGCCCAATCGCCCGACAGACCTGACCGAATTCTGGGACAAAGAATATCCCCCCATGCAATCTGTTGAAAACAATCTGCAAATCATTCAAAATTCAGGCTTAAAATTGATTGGTCATTTCGTCCTGCCGGAACACGCCTGGATGGATGATTATTATATTCCACTTGAAAAACGAATCGATTTATATAAAGCAAAATTTCGGGACAATCCGGAAATACTGGAATTTCTGGCGTTTAATCAACTGGAAATTGATCTGTTTCGGAAATATTCGGATTATTTTGGGTCTGTTTTTTATGTGATGCAAAAAATTTAGTAAATTCGTCTCGACCTATTCGCTATTTGGAGTAAAAAAAGTATTTTCGCGGCGAGGTTATATCCTGAATCTGATTGAATATTTCATTTACCCTCATTTATTTTGAGTTGTAATTCTTCCAGCGATAATAATTCTCCCGGGGCATTCAAATACTTTTGATATCTTCGATCCAGTTCAATTTTATGAGAATCGGGCATTTCGATGCTTGACTCATCCAACGCAATAGAATCCCACAAATCCTCTAAAAAAAGAATCTTTTCAGGAATACTTAAATTTGATAATTCTGGCATTTCAATTAAATTAATGAAAAGCCCTCTATTTTTCAAGATGGAATGCTTCTATTCAATATTAAAACCCACAGCATTCAGTCCTTAGTAACCCCGACACCCACCAACACCCAATTTTGTTACCTGATTTTATAATTTCCAGGGGCTGCGCATAGGGCGTGAGAGCATTCGGCTGGCTTCGGGAGCATCGGAAATGGTTTCAGTGCGGGAATTCCATTCTAATTTTTGTCGGCCGGTTCGAATCAGGATATTGCTAATTTGTGAAATGAAATCCGATTGCACCGCCGCTTCCACCAGGCTGATAGCCGGCTGCCGCAACCGCACGCTGTCGATAAAATTCTGATAATGATTATTGCTTTGATAAAGATGAATTTCGGTGGGGCCAATAATTTCCTTCAAGAGGGAAGCCGGCTGCGTAAACAATCCGCCCCGATCCACACTGACCCAGCCCAGATCGCCATGAAATGTAGTTCCATGCGTCCAAAATCGGGGATGATACTTTTCCACAATGGGCTGAGCCACTTCGTCGCTCATAAAGTGCATTTTGACGCCATTTTCATACCGGCACCAGATATCCCAACTATTCACGACATTGTACAAGCCGCCGGCGTAAATTTTCCCGGTTCCTTCGTATTCAACCGGTGCGGTATGGTCGGCATCGTTCCCCCACTGGGCAATATCCAGCGGATGCGCACCCCAGCCAGCGAGAAAACCGAGGCTGTTATCATAGACATAGTATGTGCCCCAGGGCGTGCAGCGGTCGCGGGTGTAGGGCGAAAAAGCAGCGGGACCCAGCCACCTATCGTAATCAAAGCCGGCTGGCACCGCAGCACCGTCAACATTACCAGCTTCAGCAGGGGGGGATCTTTTCGGTCGTCCCCGGGAGATTCGGTTTGGATTACAGATAGAATTTTGGAACCGGATGACATCCTGTCCGACGGCAGAACAAGAAGTCCTCTTGTCCTGTAAGGAGAGTCAAACAATGAAGCCCGTCATTCATCCATCAGACGCAATCATGATAAAAGAAAATACAAATCAAAAATCGTATCCCATCAATAATTGAGGGTGAAAAGTGCTGTCATTGCGAGGCGTTTTATGCCGCAGCTTATTTTATAAGCTCGCAATCTCCTGGGGTACTGTAAGGGGATGGCTTCGTCGCCCAAAACGCGCCTCGCAATGACAGACAGTCGTATTTCCCATAGAAATGAGCGGATACCAAAAATCGTTAATCCTTGTTCTGAAATCAAACAGATCAAAAAATCAATCTTCTCTGCATCGGCTGTGATTTCTGTAAAAAAATTTTAGAATTACTCCATTTTCCGAATCCGCACTTCGATCTGTTTCTCATTTTTCAGCAGTTTTACCAACTCATTGGTGTCGGTATCACCAAAATGATAGGGATAGAGGATTTTGGGTTTAATCATTTTCGCAGCATCGGCAGCCATCTCAGGCGACATGGTATAGGGCAAATTCATGGGCAGAAAAGCGCAATAAATATCTTTCAGCTTCACCATTTCGGGAATATTTTCGGTATCGCCGGCGATATAAACTTTTTTATCACCCAAAGTCAGAACATAGCCATTTCCTTCTCCTTTGGGATGAAAAGGCATACCGGGCCGGCGTTCATGCTTGATATTGTAAGCGGGAACTGCCTCAATTTTGATTTCTGCTACAGTTTTCACATCGCCATTTTTCATCACCTGGCCTTTATTCAGCTTCGCAAAGCCTTTCTCATTTAAAATCAAACTGGTTTTATCGGTACTGAGTGTCGCAATCGCCTTTGCATCCAGATGATCGCCGTGTTCATGGGTTACCAATATCAAATCAGCTTTAGGTAAGGTCGAATAATCGGCGTAACTCCCGACGGGATCAACATGAATGGTTAAATTTTTAAAGTTCAGCATTAAAGTACCATGACCAATGAAGGTAATTTGAAGATCGCCGGCAGAAGTGGGAATGGTATCCACTTCAAATTTTTCGGCCGCATAAACAGTGATAATCCCAAACAGGATTATTCCGAATAAAATGATAGATTTAATCATGTTTTATCTCCTTTTAAAGAAATCCCGAGTAAAATCTAACAAACTATTTAAAAATCACTTTCGCTGTTGGTTCTTCGGCATAAGTGATTTCATGGCCATCCACCCATTGACCATTCTGGAAATATTGTGATTTATTATGCAATTTTCCATCGGACAGGACTTCAGTAATTGATTTTACTTCGGTAATGCCGTTCTGGTTGCCGGTTACATACTCATGGCTGATGACTTTCCCGTCTTCAAAGGTCATGGTTCCGGTAGTATAAAAGCTGGCGGTTGTAAAATAAAAATAGACCAGACTTTGTTTGCTTGAATCCCAAAAGATAATACTTTCACCCCCATATTCGCCATCATTGACAGAATGCAAATTGCGCACCGCCTGACCATTGAGCGCACGCTCCCAGGTAGAGATGTCGTACATCGGTTTTTCAGGCGTGGAATCAGCAAAATAGCCTTTCCAGGTTTTGCCAAGATACGGCCTAAGGACTTCCAGTTGAGGGGCCAGTGTTTCTTCGGCTTTTTCAATCGATTTTTCTGACGGTGTTCCACAGGCAAAGAAGGAAATCACGAGGGAAATTACGACTAATTTTGTATAGTACATTATTTTTCCTTTCATTTTTATGAAACCTGAAATCGAGCACTTGGACATTTTTTTTCATGTCAATTTGATAACTTATTTAATATCAATCTATTAAATGTCTTATTGAAAACCATAGAAACGTCTTCGTGCCTTCGTGGCCATGAATTATTCAGGGTAAATACCCTTTGATCATTTCTGCAATCATTTCGGAAACGGGCAGTTTTTGTTTCTGGCTTCCTGATTGATTATTTGAACAGCTTGCAGTTAAAATAATTGACAAAGTCAGCACAATTAACAAATTTTTCCAGTTCATTTCTCGCCTTTTTTTTAAATTCAACGAGTCTGGGTAGCAAATCGCTGGCACAACCGATTAAGCCTGTCTATAATTTCAGATATGATTATCTCTGAACTCAATGATCGGATTATCAGACCATTATTTTTTTCAGACTTTTAATGGCCTCGACCACGAGAAAAATAGTAACGACAAAAAGCAAAATTGAAAGTGAAAACAGGACATAATTATGCAACATAAAATTTTTGTACGTTAAAATGCCCAGAGCAGTGATTGTAACACCGAACATAAAAATCATCGGATATTTAACAAAAGCGTTTTTCTTTTTCATTTTGGCCAGCCAAACAGTAATCGCGAGTAACACAATCGAAGCGAGGAGTTGATTCGCTGAACCAAAAAGGGGCCAGAGGACATCATGTGTTCCCGAAAAGATCAGTAATGCTGCAAAAAAAACGGTTATCAAAGTTGCCAGGTAACGATTCTGGCTGAGGATCGATTTTTTCCCTTTGACATCAAAAAATTCCTGAAAAGCGAAACGCGCCAGTCTTGTGGCAGTATCCAGCGTGGTGAGCGCAAAGGCTGAAATGGCCAGCGCAGCAAAAGTCACGGCTGTTTTTTCATTTATTCCGAAGGTTGAAATGAAAGTGCCCACGCCCGTTGAGAAGATACCAATCGGTCCACCGGCAGCATTGGTTACCAGACGACCATAATCTGAATAGGAAATTGTAATTGCTGTGATAAGTGCCATCACCGCCAACACCGCTTCTACCAACATTCCGCCCAAAGCAACCATTTTGGCATTGGCTTCCGAATCGAGCTGCTTCGAGGATGTTCCTGACGCGACTAATGAATGAAAGCCAGAAATAGCACCACAGGCGACGGTCACAAATAAAATTGGAAATAGTGTTCCTAAATCAGTCTGAAAATGCGTAATTACTGGAAATGATTCAATCCGGGGATTGGTTATCAATATCCCCAAAACACCCCCAATCAAAATCATATATAATAGGAACGAATTGAGATAATCACGCGGCTGTAAAAGTATCCAGACTGGCGTAACCGAAGCAATAAAAACATAGACCAATAATATAATAATCCAATTGTTAAACGAGAGTGGGAATGGGAAAAAAATGCCCACCACAATACAGATGAGTATTAAAATGACGCCAATAGCAGAAGAAAGCCACAATGAGGTTTTCAGACGATAGACACTGAAACCGAAGAGTACAGCCAATCCAATAAAAAGTAACGAGGAAGTTGCGGTCGCAGGTTCTTTCACAAAGACGCTGGCTACCGCTTTGGCGAATACCGCAATAACCAGCACTAATACCGACCAGATAAAAATGAGAAATAACTTTTTTCCTGAATGTCCAATATGCTCCTCGATGACTTCACCAATCGATTTGCCACCATGCCGGACCGAAGCAATCAGTGCCGAAAAATCGTGCACCCCACCGACAAAAATGCTGCCGATTAAAATCCAAAGCAATACGGGAATCCAACCGAAAATGGCGGCATAAATTGGTCCCAAAATCGGGCCAGCACCCGCAATTGACGCAAAGTGATGTCCAAACAAAACAGGAGCCTTGGTGGAAACGTAATCAACGCCATCCGGAGTGACATTCGCCGGCGTTGGGCGCTCTGGATTGATACCGAGTTGTTTCGATAAATAGCGTCCGTAGACGATATAAGCAATTGTTAGGACAACAATCGAAATTCCAATTAACCATGAAGCTGACATTATTCTAAACCTCCATTCATATTACCGTAGTGTAATCTGTCAATTTTCCGTCTTTACGCTGTTTCCGATGCGAATCGGTTAATTTGTTCAATCAGTTTGAAGATTTTGGACCTGAGTAAAAAACTTGAAAAATTAAATTCAGTTCCAAATACTTCGGTGAATATTGGATTTTATGAAATTAATCAGAAAAATTCAAGTAGAATTTTCAATTGTGAGAAAAAGGTGAGTCAATGAGAAAGGGCATATTATCATTGCGAATTCATCAGGCTGATGTTCCTGGATTGATTGCAGCGCAAGGATTAACGATTTTTGATTTTAGAAGTATTAAGCATTGCTCCTTTGCAAATCAAAAATCGTTAACCGGCAATCGTTAATCGGCAATTTTAAATCAACAAAACGCCTGCCTTAAAAGCGTTCATCAACCCGTAAAACTACTTTTTCCAGCTTATCTTTTTTCACCACGAGATCACCATCCAGGTAAACGAAAAAGCCTTTTTCATAAAATTCATCATATACTTCACTATACGCAATTTTCAGATGATGCCCCTTTAATCGGATATTATCCAGCGAAAAATAGTCCAGTCCAAATGGAAGTGGATCAATAACTATCAAACCATTATCCAGCGGCTGCAAACCGACCACATATTTGATGATTAAATCGATGACCCAGGAATTAATATGATCATCACCGCCACGAAAATAGGGAGGCTTGCCATTGATCGGATTATAATATTCATAAGCCGTAGGATATTTCACATTTCCATTTCTAAAAAGCATTTTTATCGTCTGTGTAATCAATTCCACCGCCTTCGGTTTCAATGTCACATCAAGATTTTGGGCGGTATAAGCCAAAGCTTCACAGATATGGCTATTGATTAACATCCAGGTGCGGCCATTACTGGGACGCGCTCGCCGCATATTTTCCCATTCCCCATAAGCATTGCTATAAGTATCATCCATGCTAATTGTCGGAACCGGAAAGGCTGTCCAAAATTCCTGGGGATTAAATAAATGTGTCTGGAGCATGGATAGTTGATCCGCGCGGGCAATATCGGTCATAAATGGATAAAAGCTGGTAGCCGATTTAGATAAGGAATTTTTGGCTGAAACCGGATGAATATCGAAGAAAAAATGATGTTCTTCATTCCACATGCTTTTGATTATCGCGTTTTTGGTTGTTAGCGCTTCCTGACGCCAATGTTCCATTTCTTTTTTTAAATCCTGAAGTTCGGCCATCCAGGCCAAGGTTTGATAAAGCTCGTACATGTAAACCGATACATCAACCCCTTTCATTCGTAAATTCTCATTTCCATTCCCCTTTGGTTCAGCAAACATATAACGACTGGAGTATTCCAACCCGGTCTCTTCCGATGACAAAATATCATAGAGATGCCAGTAATTTTTATCACGTTCCCGATCATAATATTGTGCATAACGTTTCATCGAAGGATAAATGTGTTGAATAAAACCTGGATCCGGATGGATGCGATATAATTCACGAATACTTCGCCCCCAATTGGCATGATAAAAACCGCTATTTTCGGTATGATACCCGTTTGAAATAATCCCCGGAAAGCTTCCATCTTTTTCCTGTTGTGCGATAAAATTTAACAAACATCCTTTGGCAATCGATGGATCATGCATCCAACGCGTTTCCAGCATGTGTGAGGGCGCACTCAGACTGGTTTGATGCCGCAATTCACGCGGATTGGTACCTTCAAAAATACAGGGATATTTTAAACCAAAACTATCATCTGTATTAACAGTATTCTTTTTCAAGCCATACCAACGATACCAGTAATATTTTTCAAAAAACGGATTTGAACATTCAAATTCAGGAATTTCATCAAAGTAACGTTGCCAGGTACTTTCCACATAGCTGATGGGATTATTGAATTGTGCCGCCATTGCCAACGCCTCCATGGCCTCTTCCTGAACATCACGAATGGCACAATAGATGTGGATTTCATGCGATGATTTGGGCGGTAATACAATTGTGTATTCCAGCGCCATGTATAATAATTCCCGAAAATCGGATTTTTGCACAATTCCTTTAAATGATGCATCATTCGGCAACCCATTCGGCGTCATTTTTTCAAAAAAGGGAGTTAATTCCCATTCGGGATAGTTCCAAAGATATTCACTTGTATTAATACTGAACGAATTTGCCCGCCGCCGGGTCCCAATGGCCACGCCATAACGACTTAACAAATTTCCCTGATCGTTATTCACCCGTCGTTGAAAGGCAATCAGCCGATCAGAATATTCTATGCCCTGAATAAAATTGGCTCCCGGTGTCTTTTCTGGATTTTTCTTGGTAATATTCTCCTGTATCACCTGACCAGTCCAGACAATCGCATAAAACTTTTGTTCTTCATTGGAATTATTTTTCATCGTGATACGAGAAACCAGTACATCATTTTGGAGCAGTGCTTTTTCTTCTTTAAACTCAATCCAGTCAAACGGGATATAATATTGTGTCAAATGGCTGGGCAACCATTCCCGCTTGATCCGATTGAGTGGAATTTCATTTAAGTTCTGATCCAGAATTGTTACTGTATAAAGTGGCGCCACAGGGTAGTTGAGAAAATAGGCATAATCCCAAAAGCCAAATTTATGCGCATATCTTGGGAATTCAGGCGCCCAGATGACCTTTTTACCGCCACTCAGAGAAATTTTGTCGTTTCGTTTCAGTACTGATTCAGTCATTCAATTTATCTCCCATTCGTAATTTAATATCCTGGCATAACTATCAGGCTTTAATACAATTAAGTTACAAAAAAAATTGAGATAATCGTTCTAAAACCTGAATAAAATTAACTGTTTCATTCATTTATAACTTGAATTTCTATCTAAAATTCTGTATAATAACTTATATTAGCGATAGATTGAATCCCAGCATGTTGATTTTACGCTAACAGCACGAATCACCTGAATTGAACTAAAAATAAGATTCAAATTTTATTCCATTTTACTTAAAATTGAAAAATCTCTCATTATCTTTTTATAATTTCAGGAGAATTTTACAAATGGCAAAATCCCGTCTTTTGCAATCATTTCTTAAATATGAAAAAAAATTAATATTCATTACGCTTTTGCTAATATTGGTGTTTGGCGGAATTACCTGGCGCACATTCTTTAAATCGCCCAAAATGTCCATGATTCATCGCGATTATCTGGTGGAAGACCTCCGAAAAACAATGGGAATCCATCCTCAAATTCTGCAGCAATATGATGAAATTGAACTGGAAATTATCAGTCGACTGGGTTATAATGGATTAATCGCCTTGGACCGGGATCCAGCGGCAATGGTACGCGTTTATTCTGAACTCAAGGACTTTCAACTTTTTTATGACATCGTTACCGAATATGGTCCCCATCATGTTATTCCAGCACTGGACTATTTTTATGACGAGGGTAATGTTTCATTATGGCTGGAAGAGCAGGTCTGGTCTCTCTGGCAAACAGTTTCAAATCAAAAGCCGGCAGTTGATACACTTTCGATACGACAGAAGCGCCTGATTTCAATTTTAAATGAAATTGATTATCAAAAACACAATTTTTTGGGACGTTTTATCTATACCCCCGAAGGTGCCAAACGGAATTATGTGGCCACTACCACCAGTTCAATTGTAAATTTTTTTACCGGCGGCCTTTCACAATTAAATGCAGCCATTGCAACACGCGGTTTTTCTGAAGTGACCACCGCCGAACTGGTCGATGCCGGTATCGATGTGCTGGTTCTCGTTCCCTTTGTCGCTTATCTGGGGCGCTCTACCAAAGCTGCCTTCAGTGGGGGAAAAGCGGTTGGCATCACCGAAAAAGCATTAGTTGGAGAAGGTGCCGAAGCCGCCGCCAAAACTGGACAAATGGGACGAATTGCCCGGGCCACGGGAAGTATTGCGAAAGTCATTCCCTTCCGCACACTTTTTCGTTTCAAATATGTTAAATGGTACATTCTGGCACTGGCGATTGCCAAACCAGACTTGCTCAATCATGCGGCAACCATCGTGGCAAAAACTTTTTCCATTCCACCAATTTTGATGAAAACAGGTTTCTGGTTCCTTCTTATTTTTCCTTTGTTGAATCTGATTACCCCCCTTTATTTTATTCTCCGCCCCGTATGGCGGTTTATAAGAAGAAAAAATCCGGTAACAGCATCGTAAGGGGCACTTTCCCCCATAGCTGTCAGGTTAAGCATCTAATTTATTTGAAAACAAGATGTTGGATATATA
>DYKB01000108.1 GCA_020722815.1 Caldithrix sp.
GAAAAGCTCCAGCTTTTCGGGCAAATCGTATCGTATTTTTATCACGAAACTGGAGTTTCGTGATTGATGACTTCCCAAGCGGGAGCTTGGGAAGTCGATAGGCCAGCAACGCATAAAGACGTTACACTCCTGTTTTTTGGATTATGACAAAAAAATCACTTGATTCTATTGTAATTTCCTGTTAAATTTCCCTTCGACAGGCTCAGGGAGCGAAATATTTGGCGTCCTGCTCTCAAAACCTGTCGAAGGAGTGGTACCTGCGCCTGTCGAAGGGAATCAGTCTCTAAAATTACAACGTTACGTTAATAAATTTAAAAAAATAAATTTATTTACAATTCTGGAATGAACCATTTTGTCGCGACGGAGGTCGTTTTCTGTACCAAATTGACCCCCTCTGTATCTCACACTTTTCAAAAAACGAAAATGGGGGAGAGAATCGGGCGTCTCTCCCCCAAATTCCGTTTTTGAGAATTTGGGGGAGGCAGGAGGAGGTCCTTCATTGATGGAGAACATCATTAATTTCTTCTTTAGAATTTCAAGTTTTATGCGTCTTTTAAAGTTAACGTTGTAATACTAATCATTTTATGCTTATTTTGTCAGATTTCAGATAACCGAAAGTTATGAAACGGAGCAATCCCATGCCACACCCATCTTTCAAGGTCTTTGTGAGTTCGACTTATAATGATTTAATCGACTATCGCACCGCTGCGCGGGATGTTATTTTGCAACTCAAGCAAACTTATCAGGGAATGGAGTTCTTTGGTGCCCGGTCGGAAGAGCCGGTTGAAGCCTGCCTGAAAGAAGTGGAACAGTGCGACCTTTTTATTGGCATTGATGCCTGGCGCTACGGTTTTGTGCCGGAAAAGAGCGATATTTCCATCACTGAAATGGAATTTCAGCACGCTCAAAAAGAGAAAAAGCCCATTCTCTGCTTTTCTGGTCGATGAAAAATTTAACTAGAATCCGCTTTTTATAGAATTTGAAGCCATTGCCAATCTCAAAAAATTTAAAAACGCCATTCAAAAAACGCTGGTACGTGGCCAGTTTACCGATGTGAATGATTTTAAAGCCAAATTCAGCCTCGATCTGGCCAACTGGCTTCTCGCTAATCGACCGGATTTGAAAAAAGTAGATGACACTCCCCGCGCCCTGGACTGGCAAATTCTCCGACAGGCTTTTGAACAGCGCCAGTTGCACCGGATTCCCATAAAACGCGTGGGCACGGGGATGCGCGGCCCTGAATGGCTCGATCTGAAAGAGGTCTTTTTTGAAATGGATGCCGGCCAGCGGACTTTTGATTTACAACGGCTGGATCCGAAAAAATTTAAAAACCAGCAGGATTTTCTACCCATTATTAAAAATGCACCGATTTTAAGGGACTACCTCTGGTACGCCCTGCAGGAACATCCAGCCCGGATGGAAATGCTGGATGAGGATGAAAAACAGGAATTTTATACTTCAGTTATCACCGCTCTGAATACCGCCCTGAAAACCAGAGTTCTGGGACAACGGCCGGCTGAATTCAAAAAAATGATTGATGAAATTGCCCAAAAGTTCGAAAAAAGTCCCGCCATCATTTTGGGCGTACTGAAAGAGCTGTTTGAAGCCATTGTTGAAGGCGAACCGGTGCTCTCGGTTATCAAGCTGCCCTGTTCCGCCCTGCTGGTCGGGGATACGGGCATGGGCAAAACCACCTTGATGCGGCGCTTGACATTGCAAATGTTTGATCAACCTGCTACTGGCAGTCAGCCCGATGCGCCCATTCCACTCTTTATCCGGCTCGATAAAATTGCCAAATTTATGACCGAAAATCAACCCATGGATGAAGCCCGGACTGCGCTATTTAACTACATTTGTGATGACTGGAAACGGAAACTCGCCAGTAAAGAGGATTTGACGGTTCAAAATCTAGAAACCTGCCAGCAACCCATTCAATTCATCTTCGATGGGCTGGATGAAATCCCCTCAGCCGACCTCCGCATGAAACTGATCTTCGTCGCCCGTGAATTGCGGAAAAATTCCCGGCATCATGTCCTGATCACCTCCCGGCCGGCGGCGGTGAATCAATTACTCTTACAGGAAATGAATGCGCCGGAATTGCGGCTGCTCAACCTCAGGGAAGATCAAACGAAAAAATTCGTGAAAAACTTTTTTAAATTGTATCATGCCGGAAATAAACCGGATGGTGACACCGATACCGCAAAATTCAACACCGCGCTGGAAAGTTCCGCTGCGGCGCGTGAATTTGCGGCCAACCCCCTCTATCTCACCGTAATGATTCTGATGCATAAAAAGTATGAGGTTTTGCCCAAAAAGCGGCTGGATTTTTATCAGCAGTTTTATGAAATGCTGCTACAGCAACGCACCAGTGGCGATACGGCCGCTGAAAAAGCCACGGATAAACCGGTCTTTCGGATTGCGGTGGAAAACGAGAATGATTTTATCCTGGGCGTGGATGACTATTCGCCACTATTGCAACAGATTGCCTTTCTCACCCATCAGGATGATCAGGATAGTGTAAGTATCCATCCGGCCCGGGTGCAGCAGGCCATGGAAGCCCAGAAGTTGAAAATTGAGGTGAAGCACCGCAGTCAAAAGGATATTGCGGAGGCGATTATTAATTTTGCGGACAATGTGCTGGGTGTACTCGTGTCGCGGGGGGAAGCGCATGGCTTTACGCATCGGTCGCTGCAGGAGTACCTGGCCGCCCGACATCTGGCCAGTTGGGAACTGGATGCGGTCTTTCAATTCTGGGAGAAAACCATACTGAAAAAGCTCGACAGATGGCTGGAAGTGGCCCGATTGCTGGTGTGTGAACTCCGCAGCCGGCAGGATTTTTTGGAAAAGCTGGAAAAACGCTGGGCCACCGATATTGAAACGACAAAAGACTCCCGTGTGCTGCTGTTGATTGGAGCGATTCTGTCTGATTTGCGCGGTTTTTATGAACAGAGCGGCGCCATTCAGCCGCTGAACCAGACCACGATTCAAATTCTGATCCGAAAACGCGATACCAGCCACATGCAACCCGAACTTTTTTTCGCCAGTGGAGACGCCCTGGGCTTGCTGGATGAACCGAAGATTAAGGTGGAAGATCCCCCAATGTTCTATTTCGCTCCGGAAAAGCCATTTCGGATGGGGAGTAATAAAGACGAGGATGAACGCCCCGTTCACGAGGTTCAGCTTTCCCCCTACTGGCTGGGAAAATATCCGGTCACCAATCAGGAATTTGCGGAATTTATGCGCCGGGGCGGGTACGATGATGAAAAATACTAGCTGGATAATGACCAAAATACCGGTTTTGAAGGCCGTTCATTTCTCAGCGAGTTAAAAGTAAAGCAGCCGCGTTACTGGCTGGATGAAAGATTCGGTAAAATCCGGCCGCTGGCGCCAGTTGTGGGGGTAAGCTGGTTTGAGGCTAGGGCGTATTGCCGCTGGTGGACGCTAAGTTTTGGTGAAAAATGGTGTCGGGAAAATAATATCAACCAACCGATTAAAATGCGCCTGCCCACCGAAGCTGAATGGGAATTTGCAGCATGGGGATTTGAAGAGCGGGAGTACCCCTGGGGGAATACGCCTGAGCCAAATGAAGAACTGGCTAATTTTTCCAGGAATTTAAACCAAACTTCCAGTGTGGAATTGTTATTCCAAAGGAATAACCCCATCACAAATTTTTGATCTGGCAGGAAATGTTTATGAATGGTGCTTCGACTGGTATGATGAAAAATATTATCAGACTTTTGCGAAACAAAAAGCAGCGAAAAATCCTTTGGGACCAGTGAAAGGTGAGGCTCGTGTTTTGCGGGGCGGGTCCTGGGACGATTATCCGATCGATTTGCGCGCCGCCAACCGCAACAGGAATGATCCCGTGAACAGGGACAACAATGTCGGTTTTCGTTGTTCGAGAGCTTACGCTTGAGCACTTTTAGCTTTTAAGTTTTTTAAATGGGGTTTGGGGCGAAGCCCCAACGAAAATTTTTTTTGAAAAAGGGGGATTTGTGAAGGGTGAGTGGGAGAGGGGGAGAAATTTTTTATTCACGCCTATCCTGTTGAAAAGCGGCCGGAACTGGATTGAAAAGCACTTTTCACGCAGGGAAAGTGGTTTCCTCCGGATTGCAAAGCACTTTTCATGCGTGAAAAACGGTTTCCCCCGGATTGCAAAGCACTTTTCCTGCGCGAAAAGTAGTTTCCCCCGGATTGCAAAGCACTTTTCGTGCGTGAAAAGTAGTTTCCCCCGGATTGCAAAGCACTTTTCTCGCGCGAAAAGTAGCTACCCCCGAATTGCAAAGCACTTTTCTCGCGCGAAAAGTAGCTACCCCCGAATTGCAAAGCACTTTTCCTGCGCGAAAAGTAGTTTCCCCCGGATTGCAAAGCACTTTTCATGCGTGAAAAGTAGTTTGCGCCGGATTGGAAAGCACTTTTCTTGTGCGAAAAGTAGGGGTGATGCATTCCTGATACTATCAAATCATAAAGTATACTCAGATATTGCACGGAATACATCGCCCGTATCCACTCAATATTTCATGGCAATTTGAGAATAAAACTTGCCGTTTTAGGCTCGCTTTAATATTCGCAGAATAATTTATAGCAGAATTATTCTGCTATAAATCATTCGGCTATAAAATTTTTTTTCTTGTAAACTAAAATTGATGTCCATACCATCTATTATTGAGCGGATACCATCGCCCCTACTAAAAAACCTTATTTTATTTTTTCCCACCTTAATCGCAAACCGCTCCCAAAATTCCCAAACCTTATTACCTTATTTTCATGATGAATAAGGCTAATAAGGTTTAAAATGTTGGGGTGCTGTTGACAACTAAGGTCACACATACAAAAATAAGGTTTTTAGAATAATGAATCAGTGCCTTTTATTATTTTTGAGCCGGAGGTTTCACTCGTTTGCCGATATCCGCTTCGACAGGCTCAGGGAACGCTTCGTTTGATCACCTGGGGAAATTCAGGACGCTTTAGCGTTCTTGCATCTTTGAGCCTGAGGTTTTTCCCTCAGGCAGATTGGCCATCCTCCCGTGTCCAGTAACGAAATGGGGGTCAAGATCAGCCCGGAGGGAGAAAAGTAGCTACACCCTCTCCCCCATAGCCATTAGGTTAAGGTAATAAGTGATTGAAAATAAAGAAATAAGTTGAATTAAAAACTGCCCTCACCCTAACCCTCTCCCGATGGGAGATGGGATAGCTACCCCATAGCCGTCAGGTTAAGGTGATAACAATATGAATTTCAATAAGTTATAATTAAATTGCCGTAACCGTTCACAGGTATGCTAAAATAGTAACTTCTGTCATACCCGAATGCTTTTATCGGGCATCCATTTGTCTAAAAAAGTTTGGATTCCCGCCAAAAACATGCGGGAATGACAGATTCTCGCCACCCTGTGAACGGATACGAACTGCCACGAGCTTTAGCTCGTGGTTCCATGAACGCCTCCCGATAATCACCGGACTTTTAAGCCCGAATCCTTAAACTCCTATGGGTTAAAACCCACTTTAATATTGGGGGAGCATGATGATCCACGAGCTAAAGCTCGTGGCTATTCATTTGTTTATTAATGAGTTACATCCTTAACCTGACGGCTATGCCCCCCCCCTTCTCTTGAGAAGAGAAGGGGGAGAAACAGGCTTTTCCCCCTCTCTTTTCAAGAGAGGGTGCCGGGGGATAAGTTCAAAAGGTGCCTGTTGCACTCAAATTCCCCTCCATTTTGCCATCTCCCCATGTACGGTAGTGAATAATCTGAATAAAAAGCATTCTGGAAAAAATTCGAACTTATCGAATGAATTTAATTAATAAGTCGCCTCGAAAAAGATAGATTCCTGTCATTCTGAGCGAAGCGAAAAATCTCGTAACTTTCTGAAAAATATAAACTTTTCATTAGGCCCCGCTGAGTTCAAAATGACAAAAACAAGGCTCATCCATTATATAAACGAATTATTTTGGGAAATCAAGCAAGAAGATGTTATCAACGCGTCTTCATTCAGGGGCACATAAGATATTGGTAAAAAAAAAGGCAGGACCGGTTCATCCTGCCTTCATCATCTCAAGAAAAGGAGTAATGGTAAGGAAATTCTAGGCGAATGGATTTCCATGCATCAGCAATCGTACGTACTGGGCACGCTTATAAATCCAGGGATCATTGCTGTTTTGTCGACTCATTTTTCCACGAAAATCATTTACTGTTTTATAACCTTTGGCGTCCATCCATCCTTCCAGCTCTTTCAACATGGTTGTTAAATAATCAAGTCCGTTGGTGTAGAGCGTACTAACCACCTGCACACAATCAGCACCCGCCAGCAGCATCTTTGCCACATCTTTTCCGGTAAATATACCCGAATTGGCACAAAGAGTCGTTTTGACATTTCCATACAACAATCCAACATAACGTAGCGGTAATCGGCTGTCGTTTGGATGACTTAAATTGAATGGGAAGATGTTTTCTTCCTTGTCGACATTTATATCTGATTGGAAGAACTGATTAAATAAAACCAGACCGTTGACTTGCGCCTGATCCAGTTTTTTGATAAAATTCACTGGATTTGAATAATAAGGACTTAATTTCACACTTACGGGAATCGAAACCACCGCCTGAACTGCTTTCAGGATTTTCACCTGTTCTTCTTCGACACTGGATCCGGCTAAGTCAAATTCAGTCGAAACTGTATAAAAATTTAATTCCAATCCATCCACACCGGTTTCTGCTAATTTTTGCGCCCATTCGACCCACGTTTCGCGATTAATCACATTCAGACTGGCAAATACAGGAATTTTCACGCTCTCTTTGGCCTTGCGGACCCACATCAAATGTTCGTCAGGGCCAGCATGTTCTATTTTCGGAAAAATTGTCGTCATTTCGGCATAAATTTCATCATATCGGGTCAAATCTTCCTCTAATTTCATTTTTTCCAATTCTATCTGTTCTTCAAAAAGCGACTTGATAACGATGGCACCGGCGCCAGCATCTTCCAACTTTTTGATTTTTTTCATATCGGCAGTTAATTCACTTGCACCGACAATGATTGGATTTCGTAATTCTTTTCCCATGTAACGCGTTCTTAAATCAGCCATTTTAATCTCCTGCTATATATAATTTCGTATTTTTTATCATCTTGAATTTGTTATTTAATTAGTTTACCTTGTCTGTTTAATTTTTTAGATGCTCTGCTAAAATTTCTGATTCAACAAAAATAGATCAAAATTATGAAAGAGGTAAAATCCGGAACGAATTGAATAAAAATCGGAATAAAATTGGCTCCAGAATAAAGAGGTCCCAGAAGTAATGAATTTACGTCACTATAATAGAATTTCGCTGCGGAATCGGCATTTCGGTGTTTATTTATTTCTTCATTAATATGATTTTTTCTTGAAATTCAAAAACTTAACATTGTCGGAATAGTATCTGTCCGAAAATGCGGGAAAAATTGTTAATTTGTCCGAATCGAGTGCCTGATTTACGCTATTTACCACGCAAATTGGCAATTTGCCCAACAACCGGGTGTTTTCAGACCGACACAAAATAACACCTGATGATTCACCATTGAAATGCGAGAATCCATTTTAAAAAGCTGAATGCTCAAAACCATCAATGAACATCAATCTTCCCAAAAACTCCTTGACTTTTGATTTTCTTTCCGTTAAATTGACGACATATTTACGAAGTTGTTCATTATGATTTTGCTGATTTCTAATGATTTTATTGATTGAGGAGCATGAACCGATGATGTCCCAATTTATTTTTAAACCTTTTGAGGAGATGAAAGAAGCTGATTATCAGGAAATTGGCTTCAAATCTGGTCTGGAAGTTCACCAGCAATTATTGACTGCGAAAAAACTATTCTGTCGTTGTCCGGCAGGCCAGTACAGTCGACATTACGATGCCGAAATTTTACGCCACATGCGCCCGACGCTTTCGGAACTGGGCGAATATGATGGAACTGCGCTGATGGAATTCAAAACCCGGAAAGAGATTATCTATCAAATTCACCACGATACGGTTTGTACGTATGAGATGGATGACACACCGCCGTTTGAACTGAATGAAGCGGCACTGGATATTGCCCTGGAAATTGCGATGCTTTACGATTGTGCCATGGTCGATGAGATTCATATCGCCCGCAAGCAGTATCTGGATGGCAGTATTCCCACTGGTTTTCAACGGACGACAATTGTCGGGGTAGATGGCTGCATCCCTTATCAAGGCCGAAAAATACATATCGTTCAACTGGGACTGGAAGAAGATGCCTGCCGTGAGGTGAGTGATGTGGGACATCGACGGGTTTATTTGACAGATAGGCTGGGAATGCCCCTCGTCGAAACCGTAACCGCACCGGAAATGCGAACCCCGCAGGAAGTGGCTGAAGTGGGGCAATTACTGCGGCGATTGGTTCGGAGTACTGGTAAAGTTCGCACTGGGTCCGGAGCAGCCCGGCAGGATGTGAATGTGAGTGTAACAGGCGGGACAAGAGTGGAAATCAAGGGGGTCTATCGAATTCCCAATATCCCTCGTTTGACGTATAATGAAGCGATGCGTCAATGGAATTTGCTACGATTGCGTGAAGAATTAATCCGCCGCGGGATTACACCGGAAACTTTTTCCGCCCGCGTGGAAAATGTTACCAAATTATTACGAAAAACCCGTTATCAGCCAGTACAACTGGCGATTAGTAACGGCTTAATCGTAAATTGTGTCGTTCTGCAGGGATTTAAAGACCTGTTACGCTGGCCAACGCAGACGGACACTTATTTTTCCCGTGAAATATCCGATCGCGTGCGGGTGATTGCCTGCTTAACGACCTTACCCAATATTCTGCATTCCGACAGCCCCGGCGAAACGCTGGCCAGTTCAGAGTGGCAGAATGTCAAACGCGCCGTTGGGGCGACGGATGATGATACGCTGGTTATTGTCTGGGGTGACCCGATGGATGCGAAGCAGGGTGCGCAGGAGATTATGATTCGTGCCAAAGAAGCAACCATTGGCGTGCCTTCTGAAACCCGGCAGGCGCTGGAAGATGGTACCAATGGCTTTGAACGCATTCTGCCAGGGCCAAACCGAATGTATCCGGACACCGACTTACCGCCAAAACAGATTAAGTCAGAAAGATTGGCCCGCATTCGCGAAACACTGCCGCCACAAATATGGGCGTTGGAAAACTGGTATCGGGAGTTGGGCATTCCCGCTGATACAATTGAACCATTGACGATTTCGCCGTTTCGGGATTTATTTGCAAAAGTGGTGAAAGAATGGGGAATCTCACCCAAAGTCGCTGCAATTGCCTGTATTCAATCTCCAAAAAGATTGAAACGGAAAGGTCTGCCAATCGAACGACTTGCTGTATCAACAATGGAAGGGATCTTTATGGCTTTAAAAAATGGCCAAATCACTGCCGATGGGATACTCATACTGATGGAACAGGCGGTGCGTGATGATCAATTTGAGAAAATCCGCCTGCTGTCCCCCCTGAAAGAAACCGAGCTGGAAACGATTATTCGAAAAGCGATTCAGGATTTAAAAGCGACAACTTATTCGGCTGATCATGCGGAAGAAATTTTAATGGGGATGGTGATGGGAAAGCTTCGGGGACGAGTTCCCGGTAAAAAGGTAATGGAAATGGTGAAATTTTATTGGCAGGAGGAAAAATAATGTCAGGTGACAGTTCATATAAAGGGTATCGCGGCGAGGCCCTGGAAACATTGAAAAATTTTAAAACCCCCATCTGGAGTGACGTGGAAATTTCCACCGAGAATGATAAATTTACAGGTATTGTCCTGCCACGTTCCGAAACGGCCGATCCGTTGCATATTGTTTTAAAACTTCGTTCCGGCTATAATGTTGGAATCGCTGCTAAATCTATTAAAAATATTAACATTGTCGGTCGTAAGGAAGCGCATTATAAAATCCCGGAAAAGCAGTTCCCTTACAATCCTAAAAAGCCGCGAGTGAAGTTGTTGGGGACGGGGGGCACCATTGCCAGTCGACTGGACTATCGAACAGGTGCAGTGATTCCGGCTTTCTCACCCGGTGAATTATATGGTTCGGTTCCCGAGTTGGCTGATATTTGCAATCTGGAAACCGAGAAATTGTATGGGGTTTTTAGCGAAAATATGGGGCCGGAGCAATGGAAAGGCACTGCTGAGGCCATTGGACGCGAGATAGAAAAGGGTGTTCATGGGATCGTCATTGGGCACGGCACGGATACCATGCATCATACGGCTGCTATTCTCTCGTTTATGGTGCAAAATTCGCCGGTACCGATTGTCATGGTCGGCTCGCAGCGTTCCAGTGATCGGCCATCGTCAGATGCGGCGCTGAATCTCATGCACAGCGTCAAAACTGCTGCCGAAAGCGATATTGCCGAGGTAATGGTGTGCATGTTTGGTCCGACATCGGATGATTATGGTCTATTGCATCGCGGGACCCGGGTGCGGAAGATGCACTCCAGTTATCGCTCAACGTTCCGTACCATTGGTGATACGCCCATTGCCATGGTCAGCCGCGAAAAAATTACGCCACTGCGGCAGGATTACAAACGCCGGCGCCATGATCGGCAGGTCACCATCAACACCGCATTTGAAGAGAAAGTGAGCATCGTCTATTATTACCCCAACATGAAGCCCGATATTATCGACTCGTTAATCGATAATGGTTATCGCGGGATCGTCATCGCTGGCACAGGATTGGGACATGTGAATAAACCTCTCTACCCAGCCCTGAAGCGCGCGCATGATAAGAATATCGCCGTTTATATGACCGTCCAGACGCTTTGGGGCTATGTGCAGATGTATGTGTATGATACCGGCCGCGATATGATGGAACTGGGTGTCGTTCCCACCGCCAACATGCTTCCTGAAGTCGCTTATGTCAAACTCGGCTGGGCATTGGGTCAAACGGATGATTTAAATAAAGTGAAAGAGATAATGCTGACCCCGATTGCCGGCGAAATTACCGAACGCGAGCCAAGTAATGGCTATCTGATTTTTCAGGGGAATATTCCGGAGGTGGAGGATTTTATTTCACGGTATCGGAAATAATACATCGTTCCAGAATAAACTAATTTACAATAATTTCAGAAGCAAATCAATATTAATACTCAGACTCATTAAGATTTATCTATCTGAATTTATTATACTTCTTAATACCTTCAAGCTTCATCATAGCGCTAATCAACTTCGCAATGACAGATTTTGTTATTTTCGGACCGACTCGAACTACAATTTTGACAGGATCTTGATTAATTTTTGCTGGAGGTGAATCATGAAAAGCTTTTTCATTATACTCGCGATCATAACTCTTTTTCGTTTTCAAGCATTTCCCCAGATAACCCCAACAACTTCTTTAGATACCATCTGCGGCCATAAAACACATTGGGATCAGGAAAAACGAATTCTACCCTGGTATAAGCCAGAAATTCCCGGCGCCGGCTATGTTCAGGTGATGAAATTAGCTTCAGAATTCATTAAATCGGGTACACCGGTTGATCCCAAAACCGGCTTGAAAATTTATTTTATCTCCTGCTGCTTCCAGGGGCCGCACATTCGGAGCCAGGCAGATTTTGAAAAAGGTATCACCTGGGAAGAATGGATGCACAATCCCGCCTGCGTCTGGGCGGGACTGGTGCAGGGGCTGGTACTGGATTATCGGGTCTTTTCCGGCGATGAAACCTATACAAAAGTCGTTCAGGAGATGCTGGACTATCAATTGAAAAATGGGACAACCCCAGCGGATTGGCCCTGGGCCAATGTCCCTTATGCCAGTTCTGATCCGGGTTCGCCAATTTATCAGGGCGCGACCCGGTGGGAACATGAGGGGATGCGTGGGGATGGTCTGCATGGGATTGAACCGGATAAAGTAGGTGAATTGGGAATCGCTTACCTCAAATTTTATGAAGTCACTGAAGACAAAAAATATCTCGATGCCGCACTTCACTGTGCAGCAGCCCTGGCCAAACATGTTCGCGAACTACCATCGGATCTGGAGCCTTTCACCGCGGCCGAAATCATCAAATCGCCCTGGCCGTTTCGGGTAAACGCGCGTACCGGTATTATTATTTCGGAATATTGTTCCAATGTCATCGAACCAATTCGGCTTTTTGATGAACTTATCCGGATTCAAAAACAGATCAATTTAACACCGGAACAGATTTCAACATTCCAGCGTGCCCGAAATATTGCCTGGAAATGGTTGTATTCCAAGAGTGGCCCCATGAAAACCTTCATCTGGAATGCTTATTTTGAAGATATACCGAATGATCCGGAGCGATCCAATCGGAATCAGGTATCACCACTGGAAACGGCTCGCTACTTAATCAAAAATCCTGAATTAGACCTCCAATTAGAAACCAATGTCCCGGCACTCATTCACTGGGTGGCCAGTGTTTTTAACACCGAAGGCATGGATGCCATCAAAGAACAAACCTGGTGTTACGCCCCCATGGCCAGTCATACAGCACGATATGCCTCGCTGTGTGCCCTCTGGTACGAACGCACGGGCAATCCGTGGTACAAAGATCAGGCTTACCGCTTTTTTAATTTTGCAACTTATATGACCTATCCCAATGGCGTCGTGGCAGTTGGACCCAATTGGCCAGGCTCCTGGTTTTCAGATGGTTATGGGGACTATATCCGCCACTATATGGAAGGTCTGGCAGCCATTCCGGAATGGGCACCGGCTGATTCTGACCATTTGTTGCGGTCAACTTCGGTGATTCAGAAAATTGTTTATAAACCAACAGAAATCCAGTTTACGACGTATGATGAAAACGCATCGGTCATCCTGCGTTTGACGAATAAGCCGAAACAAATTTCGGTAAACGATAAAAAATTAACCGAAAATAAAAGCGGTGGAAAAAATGGTTGGTTCTGGGAGCCGTTAAAAAAAGGGGGGATACTCCGGATCGCCTATGAAGGAGGAAAATCGGTTAAAGTGATTAAATGACAAGATTTTCGAAGGTTTGAATCATTCGTGCGACAGCCTGCTAAATTTTCACCCATCCATTCGTTTTCCCGCTTTCCAGTACCGCTTCAATCACCCGCATATTTGCAATCGCATCGTCAAGGGGTGTTGGGACTGGAGAATCATTCAAAATCGCCAGCGAAAAACGATCCCCCTGAATGGTGTATTGATTGCATATCTCAAATTGAATTTCCTCGAATCGCTCCCCCTGTTGCAGCCAGAGACGGGTAGGACGATCAATTGGCGCATTAAACGGAATTTCAATTTCGATCCGACCATCTGTTCCAAATATCTGAACTCTTTGAAAATATGAGAGTTGTGTGGAACAGGTAAACGTAGCCGTGCCAGCGCCAAAATCGAGAATGCCGGATGCCAGTCGGTCAATTTTAAAATTTGGGTCATATTCCACAATCCCACAGACCCGGCCTGGTTCCGTGCCAAAAATAAAGCGTGACAATGAAATAGAATAACAGCCAATATCCAGCATTCCGCCGCCGCCAATATCTGCCATATTCCGCACATTTTGAGGTTCCACATTATAATAAGAAAAAATGGTATGAATTGTCCGCAATTTTCCAATTTTACCAGTTTGAACCAGATCTTTTGCCTTCTCCCATTGCGGATGCAGGCGATACATAAAGGCTTCCATGACCTTGAGATGCGGATATTTCTGACTGGCATTCAGCAGTTTCTGAGCTTCAGCGGTGGTAACAGCAATCGGCTTTTCGCAGAGCACGTGTTTTCCAGCTTCCAGTGCCTGAATTGAGAGCGGCACATGCAGATGATTTGGCAGCGGATTATAAATCGCATCGATTTCCGGATCAGCCAGCAAGGCCTGGTATGAACCATAAGCTTTTGGAATACCAAGTTCGCCAGCGACCTGTTTTGCTTTATCCGGATCACGGGAAGCAATTCCCATCACTTCGCTATATTTACCCTGCTGCATGGCTGGAATTACTTTGACACGGCCAATTTTAGCGGTACTTAAAACGCCCCAACGTATTTTTCGCATATTTTTTCCTTGTTTTTGTAGGACAAATTGTTAATTTGTCCAGTTCAAACTTCCTGATTTTTCTTTATCGCAGGCAAATTGGCAATTTGCCCTACAAAGGAATACATTTCGGGAACAT
>DYKB01000043.1 GCA_020722815.1 Caldithrix sp.
AGACAAATCACCTGTGACTCTATCATTAAGTGGTAAATTCATTGAAAGTCCGAAACTTGGTTCTCCTCCAAAATTTTCTACTCCTGCTATTCCGATTTCAAATCCCAAATTTTGGGCATTCACGAGTTTCAATTGACCAATTAATAAAGAAATTACTGCCGCAATTACAAAATTCACTTTAAAATTCATATAACCTCCTTTTGCTAAATCAGATTTAGATTTCTGCTGGATTAGACCAAAACTGTCATTTCGATTTTTTCCCTTGTAAACGGTGACTCAAGAACTTATCAGACTTTTAAAAATTGGTAGGAACAGAGCTAATTTTTCCCTGTTCCTACTTAATGAAAAAAGATTTAATTTAATAATTCGGCACTTATATCATCCCAATAGCCACTGGATTGTGTAGTCGTATGACTGCCAACCCAAACCTTCAAACGAACGGCATTCCACGGAGCAATCGCTTCAACGGATATGCGATTCCATGATGGATCTGTTGAAGTCCAGACTTCGTGTTCGCATATCCAATTATTACAATCATAGAACTGAAGTATCAGGCGCTGTCTTTCACCTGAATTGTGATAATAATACCCCTGTGCTTTATAAAGTTGACCGGGCAGAACAATCTGTTCTGCCATTTGGACAGCACAAACCCGGTTAGCAGGACTATTATCTTCAAAAAACATACTGTAATCCCCGCTATGTTTTTGTGAAGTAGTCCTGGTGTAGGAACAGGATGAACCCTGGTAAATCTCCCATATTCCACTTGATTCAAATCCAGAATTAAAGATAACCGGTTGATCATTGGGAACCCACCATAAAGTGAACCTTGCATCACCTGCTGTATAAAAATCATTGTGACTATTTTGGTTTGAATTTAGAGGGCCGTGTGTCATATCAATCAGCTCATTGGTACCCATTTCATCATCACCAGTCGATATGTTAAAAGTTGCGCTGGCTTTAAAAGGCGCTTTATCAACGCTTAGGGAAAATGACATTGTCCCGCCTCCATCGTCTTCAAGAAATCCAGCAGATAAATATCTGCCCAATTCTAAATGATAATAGAACATAAAAACATGCTTCTGGTACCACCCGTTTTCATGTATACCACACCATCTGGCTTCCCATTTTTTGCCTAAACCGGTTAAAACCTTCACCAATATTTCGGCACTGCCATCTGGCCAAAGTTCTCGATTATCATCTGTCCTGAAAAATTCAAAATAAACTTTTGGATCACTGGATGTGGTCGGTTTGGAGAGAAAGGAAGGATTATTAACACCTTTCCCAGTCTTCGGATCATATAAAAGTTCCAAAGTCTCTGGGTCAACTCTCTCATTCAGCCCGATAACCATTACCGGAAAATCAGGTGCCTTTTGATAATCAAGCTCATATTCTTTATGAGATGAATCAAAAGCATAAATAGTTTTGGCCTCCATGTCATCAATAGTTAGTGGTTTATATGCCACAAGAATTGGAGAACTGGCATCCCAATCTTCAAAATGTACCGGAATACTGATATTCAACAAGGCAATTTCTTCAATATCCCCGATCTTAAATTCGTTATCCATCTGCTTATCAATTAAGTTTCTAAAAGGATAATTATTAATCTTCTGATTTTTAATATGATTCCATAATACCTCGGGATCACCATCAAATTTTTCACCGATTTTCCTTTTTAACAATTGGCGAACATTTTGATCTTCAAGTGCTTTCGCCATCGCTTTTGCAAATTTCCGAAGTTTTTTTTCATTTTTTGCTGTATCTCCTTTTTTTAATTCTAATGACGAACTTGATTGCTCACTCTGGAAATCTGTCGGATTTTCAAATTGTGAACATCCAACATATAAAAAAAGCAGGCTAATGAGAATTTGAAATATTTTTAGATTAATTTTCATAAAATTTTTCTGTTCCATTTTTATTCCTTTTACGTTTATAATGCGCTTTTTTACAAAGATTAACAATTTTGTCTTGACTTTTTACATCAAAAAGGGTAAATTCTAATTCGGGTGGCGCAGAAGTCCTTTGCACGGAGTTTCATCTGCACCAGCCCGATTTCCTGGCGGGGGGAGCTTTTTACAAAGCTGCTCCCGCTTTTTTTATGCTTCACGGTGGCTGCCAGATCATAAAAATCACCTCCTTTCAACTGTTAAAAAGTTTTATAAAACCTGCCCGGATAATGGATTCCCTGGTTGGTCCGCCGGGCGTTTGGAGCGGATTTAAAAGTTCCTGCGGTTTCATACCGGTTTGTCGCAGGAGTGCCCGGCGAAAAGCTCGGGAATCAGAAAAGCCGACAGCACGCCAAAGCGGCTCCAGCTTTCGGACCGGCGGATTCTGTTGGGAAAGCACATGTTTCAGTCTTGCTGGCAGGCGGAAGTTTTGAAACGTACGATACCCAAAACCTGATTTGCCCACCAAACCAAGCAAAACTTTCATGCTTCTTTCAGATAGAATCATAATGTGATATTTCGTACTGTATTTTATAAAATTAAAATACTAAAACAGAACCACAAAGCCCGAATGCCTTGCGCCTGTCAACACACTGAATAATAAATAACATTTTTTGGCTTGCAGCGCATTGCTCACAATTGTTGCACACCTTGAGCAGCACGTCATATTTACCTGGAATCAATACCACCGGCGGCGCAGCCGCTACCAACCCAATAAATGACAGGATTACCCAAAAACCAAACGTTGTTTTTTGAAACATCGGCCACCTCTACTCACATTTTGTCAAACGTAAAACATTTTTAAACAAAAAAAGCCGCCCCCGTTTCTTATACTTTAAGTATTCATAAGCGTCGGAGCCGGCTTTTTCGCTGCCATATCACCAAAGTATCCTTATTCAAGCCTTTAACAGACCCAAGACCAATTTCACCACCGAATAGCTTCGGCTCTTATTTTATATAGATTTAAGTCAAAACACCTGATCAGCAAACCATTTTCTTCATACCAGGCTCGGTTAGCCGTGATTCATAATGAATCAAAATATTTACAACTAACAAGCAATGTTATTGAAGAACATCAGGTGCAATTCTTGTATCACTATAATAAATTTAAAAAAAAAATGAAAATGTCAAGTACTTTTTTTAAAATTTTCATTTTTTGTATTTATGATATATCAGTTAACATATTAAAAATTTTGAACTTATATATTTTTCAACAAATTATAATTATTTTATATCCATTAATTTGAACAAATAGAAACAGAAAAGATTTGACAAACAACAATTTCGCTATAAATTAGATGCATCCGAGAATTTGACCGGGTAAAATTCAGACCTTCGAGGTTTTTATCGTGAAAAATCGTATCGGCTCAATAAATGAGGGTAATGCGACATCCTGTCATTGTGAGGCGCGTTTGGTGTGACGAAGCAATCTCCGCTGTTTTATGAGGCGATTGCGAGCCTAAAAAACAGGCTGCGGCAAAAAACGCCTCGCAATGACAGGTTTGGGTGTTTTTGGATGGACTCTAATTAAGCGGTTTCCGGAATAGTTAAAGGCAAGCCATAACCATACAAATTTTGGCAGGAAATCTAAAAATTGATGCAGGGCGAATTAACAATTCGCCCTACAAAGTAATTAAAACATAAATCCTAACGTAAATCGCTGCGTGTTCTCCAGCCGGCCATGATCCGCCCAGCCATAATCGAATCGGAAGTTCGTCCCCTGTAAATTCAGATTTAAACCAGCGCCGAGGGTGAGACCGACTTCAGAATCTTTCAGGAAGAGATTTTGGTAGCCGGCGCGTAATGCAAATGATTTAAAAATCAACCATTCGCCGCCAAAACTGAGACTTTCAGTATTATCATTGGGATGAAACGCATTGACCGCCAGTTGGAACTGATTGTTTTCGTTCAGGCGAATGGGCCAGCTTAAGCCTACCCGAAACAGGACGGGCAAAGGGTACTTTTCCGTATAAATTTCGCCGGGCAGGCTGCTGTTATCACCGTACTTGTCTGGATCGTTATCATAGATGATTCGCAAGTCCCGACCAGAATAGCCAGCGGGTAATCCAAAATTACAAATACTGGCACCCAGCCGAATACCATTGGGGGTCAGGTTATACATGGTTCCCACACTGATAGCCATGGTGGAAAGCGAACTGTGCCAGATAGTCTCCTGAACATAACTGATCTGAAAACCCATGGAAAAACGATCCGTGATCTGCCGCCCGTAGCCAATTCCCAGCGCAATATTCGAAACGGAATATTTTTCACCAGTGCCCAGGGGCTGTTCCACGGTTCGGACATCCATCTCACCGGAATTGAGTGCGGTGACATTGACTAATAAATTACCGGCACTTCCCATCTGGGCGAGGGCGACCACATAATCGTACGTAATACCAGCCAGCCAAATATTATGCGTAAATTGAACGCCATATCCCTGCATTCGTCCGATGGCGCCTGGATTATAATAGGCGGCCTGCAGTTCATCATGCGAGGCAACGCCGGCATTTCCCATGCCAGTATATCGGGCACTGGGTTCGATGAGTAAAAACTGTCCGATAGTTGTACCGGTTTTTGATTGCGACTGAAGAAGCGAATTAAAACCGGTTCCGATCAGTGTCAGAATTATCACCAGCAGTACAAGGAGTTTTTTGTTAATCCAGTTTTTTAATTTAATATTTTTTATCATCATAACTCACCTGTTCATTATTTAATTACCGCAAATTTACCGATTTTATTCCCCAATTCACCCGCATCCACGTGGAAAATATAAAGACCGGGGGCAATATCGAGATTATCTTTTGTTCGGAGATCCCAGGCAACAAACCCAAGTGTCGACCCCTCATGATACAGCGTTTGAACGAGTTCACCCCGCACAGTATAAATCCGGATGGTACATTTTTCGGGTAAACCACGAAATTCGATGCGTCGTTCGCCGCGGCCGGAAACCGCAAATCTTTCCGCCTCAAAACTGGCTGAACCAACATAAGGATTCGGTACCACATACGGGTCGTCTTTAAATTCATCTTTGGCTTTATTCGGGTCAATAAACTCCCCGGTTGAAGTGAACATAAAGACATCTTTTGGACCGAGGGGATATTTAAGTTTAAGTTCATAAACATCACCGGCTTGGGGGGGAACAATCGTTCCGCGCTGCGCCTGGCCGGTGGTATCCACTTCAATACGCCAGGTCGTCTGAGGCTGTGTGCTTTTTTCCGGCACATACGTCACCACATCAATAAATTCACCGGCTTTACTCAGGGTGCCATCCCGATCCAGATCGCGGACGCGGAATTTTAAGCGCAGCGGGCCATCATCGGTTAGCGATTCAATTTTAAATTTTGAAGGACGTGCCGGCATCCCGATGGCGACCAGCGACGTATCCAGGGGAACATCGGCGAAAGTGATTTTCAGGTCATAAGGAAATCCCGGTCGACGGCGGTTAATCGATTGCTGATATTGATAGGAAGATTTCAAAAGCACATTGGTTTTACTTTCTTTCGTGAATCCGGAGGCAATGGAATCTATTCTGATTGTTTTGGGGGTGGTGATAATGGGTAACATTCCCAAACCAATCTGGCCGATGCCCTGGCCATCCAGATCGTAGCCATTTCTAAAAACAATTGTTTGCGCGGTACTGTCAATCAGATCATAAAAAGCCGCCCGAACGCTGTCCTGGGATGGCAATTTGAATTTTAGCAAAAAAAGATGTTTATCCGGCACCAGCTTTGAATTGACAACCGCCACCTGAACCGTTCCTTCACCATTCCCCTTAATCTGAATGCCGTCGGATGCGGTTGCGGCGACGAATCCCTTTACCTTTGGCTCCGGACGGACGGCCACAACATTGGTGGGCAAAATTGTCCCACCACGTGGCGTTCGCGAAACCGCAATGGCATTTTCTGAAGGATAAAATCCGAGCGAGTCAGAGCCATGATCATACGCGGTCACGGCATAGTAATAAAGTTGGCCATTGGTTACGGTGGTGTCGATCCAGGTGTGTGTCAGGCCGGAGTTTTCACCCAGGTAATAGGCAACGCCTTCCACCACCTGTGGGGAAAAGCCTTTTTTGTGATTGATTAAATCAAATTGTGCCACTGGCCGGCCATTTCCGAGGGGCCCGGTGCCCCGTCCGGTAGTAATGACGCGTGGATCGCGAAATTCGGGATCGGTTGCCCGATAAATCCGGTAGCCTTCAAAATCGGCTTCCAGTGAAACCGGGTCGATGCCCCGTTCGCCTAAATCATCCCAATTCAGGCGCACCCAGCCATCCCCCACGTCCGCGGTTACATTCGGCTGCGGCGGCGGCACGGCAAATTGATAATTGGCATTATAAATCAGTTGCACGGTTTTGACGTTGGTGCGGAGTTCTTCCAGATCAGCCCCAAACGCCAGTGCCAGACTAAATCGCTCAGTTTTCCCGGCAGGCAGCCGGAATGGTCCGGATGCAAAGAGAAAACCGATATTATAATTTAAGACTAGTGCCTGATCGAAACGATTGAGAGGATCCGGCGCGGTAAAAAAGTCATAAAGCCGGCGCGGCCAGGATTTGCCATCATCGAAGAAGACAATGCCGTCGGTTTCTTCACTGGGATTTCCCTGACCAGCACGAATTCGGTTCATTTTAAAACCGGTAAGACCGATTTGATCGGATTCATTTAAATCGGTGCGATCAAAACTGGGCTCACCCAAAGTTGGCATCCCATCCTCTTCGCCCGTATCATCGGTGCCAAAAACACCATCAGCGCCGGTATCGTGCAGTTCCTGCACCCAATCCATATCTTCATCCCCCGTCCACCAGCGTGTAGCCCGATAAGCTGGACGACTTTGAATGGTGCCAATACCTTGTTCAAATTGCTCGACATCATAATTGGCCTGAACATAATCCAGAATCGCCTGGTAGCCAATTAATAATTCGCCCGCACCACCTTCGCGGCGTTCATCGATAATCCCATCCTGATCATCATCGAATAGATTATAATTATTACCGGGTGTTTCCAGATAGGCATAGCCCAGGTAACCCGTTTTCATACAATTAGAACTGAGACCAATGCCATGGCCGATTTTATCCCAGGTATAGACGAGGTTTAATCCAAACGTTTTATCGAAATAGGCATTGTCATCATCGGATTCATAGACGCCGTCGCAAGAGAGGGCAGAGCCACCAACACCGGAATCCATGTACATACCGAAAATGATATTATCATTGTAATTGGTCGTGCCTTCATTGGTGATATCATAATGCCAGAAAATCACATTGCCGGATTGGGGATTCGCCCATTGAAAACCGCGTACTTCGATGCGTAAACCAAGACCGCGTCGGGTAGAATCCCGGCTGTCCGGATAATAATCCCAGGCATCATAAAAATCATCATCCATGACCGTAAAACTTTCCTGGTCGGCATTGGGGCGTTTTCCAAAATAGCCATTCCAACTGCCGCTCCAGCCTGGATCATCCGGGTCATTCTGTTTGTCCGGCCAGGAATTCGGCCAGGTGCGTGGATCATTGCTGATAGCCGGCGAACGTCCCTGATTAATTCCCGGATCAGCCTGGAAATAGCCCGGCCGCGGTTCGAAACGCATAATACGATTTCGTTTTGAACTGGTTCCCTGTCGTTCCCGATAGCCAGTTTCCATAATATAGCCTTCTTTTCCGGATCGGTCAATTATTTTTGACAGGACAAAGGGCGTTGTGCCATCGGTATAATTGATACCAGTCCCTTTTGGGGCTTCGGCGGAATGAAAGACACTCAGGTCAACATTGCCGGGGTCCGGCGGGTAATCGCCCACCATTCCATAATTATAAAAAATGGTGCGGATGTTGGCAGCATCATGAGAGCCGGCGCGTTCGGCATCAACCCGTCCCCGCATTTCGGGTGGGACAACCGGTTGAAGCTGTGCCAGACTCCAGACAGGCCATAGAATGAGTAGAAAAAGTGAAAATATTTTGATGAATTGAGGCATAATATTCTCCATGACTTACTGATTCGCTGAACTTAACGTGATTCCCACTTCAATTCGCCGGGGCGGATAATATCGGCCAGGATTGGCCAGCGTTGCTTGTTGTCCAATCGGATTTAAGGAATAATCCGGACTGCCGGTATCATCAAAGACGAATCCATTAATAAATCGCGTGTCGAATAAATTGATAATGCGGCTGAATAAGCTGAGGTTGAGTTTTTCGAATTTAAAATATTTTTCCGCGCGCATATCAACCCGGAAGAACGATGGTTTTCGTCCCGAATTACTTTCCAATCCGCCGCCGAATCCGGCCTTGAGTGAGGGGGTATACGGCTGGCCACTGCCATAGCGAACGATGGTACTAATTGTAAAATTTTTTGGTACTTCTACTAACAAAGTTGCATTGAGCGTATGTCGTTGATCCCAACCCAATGGAACCTGGCGTGGCCTTGGATCTTCACCAGCCGAAGCCCGTGTGGCGGTTTCACGCGGATCACTGGAATTTCCCATGGCGCGCTGGAAAGTATAGTCAAGCATGGTGCTGACCATTCCAATCCGTCGCTGATCAACGGCAATGGTATAACCTAAAACATTCCCAAAGTCAACATTCGTTAATCGGGCATATTCGGCAGCCGCATAAGTTGAAACGAATTCGACCCCCAGCAAATCGCGGATATCTTTATAGAAAATGCTGAAATCCAGCCCTAAATTTGGCGTTACCGCATGTTTATAGCCGAATTCATACTGAACCGTCCGTTCAGGCTTGATGTCCGGATTTCCCATGACACCATAGCTGATACCACCGGCCTGGAGTTCATCCAGAATTTGATAGTCGGAATTGGTAAAAATTTGACCCAGTCCGGGCATCTGATAAAAATGGCCATAAGCAAAAAATAAAGCCGAATTGGATGTCATTGGGTAAGAAATACCAATTCGCGGCGCAATGGAGACTTTTTTCGCTGTCTTTTTGGGCGTGGATGTGGGTGCGCCGGCGATGGCATTGGCAGGATTTTGTAAATCACCCGGAATAGTCGATCGGGAATCAAAATATTCCAGTCGCGCGCCAGCCCGGACAATAAAATCGCGCCATTCAAGCTGATCCTGCGCGTAAGCGGTTACGGAAATCGGGCGATAGGTTGCAATATCCGGATAATCGGGTGGTTCGTTCTGATGCCGGGTTAAAAGCAAACCGGTACTGATAATATAGCCGGGAACACCAAATTTGACTTCAGAATGTTGTAATTCGAGACCCATTTTAATGAGATTGGTGCGATTAATCTGGCTCGTCAGGGCTAATTTGGCGACCATTGAATTGGTTTGTTGTTTAAACCGGCTTAAATCAACACCCTGGACAATAGCACCGATTTCATAATTGATGTCACTGAGGGGCGGTCCGGCTTCATCATAGTGCGGATCGTTGAAATCTTCGTAAACAAAATCACGATAATCATAATAATTTTGTCGAAAATTCAGGGTATAAAAAGTGTTGGCCGAAAGCGTATGCGTAAAATCCAGACCATGCACAATCGAGAATGTCCGTTGTTTGGTCATCCCATCCGGATTCAGCCGAAAGCCGAAGTTATAGCGTTTGGCATCAATCGCATTATAAATAGCCTGATATTCAAACTGCACATTTTTCAACGATTGATTGGTTATTTTAATCAAACCGGAAAAGTCATCTGAATCGGAAAGGGGAATTTCTTTATTATCACCGGTGGGGGTAAATATTTTTTGCTCAAAATCGGATTTATCGGTGATATTAAAACGCCGTTCGCCATAGATATATCCACTATCGATATAGCGCCGGCTGCTGAGGATGAAAAACGTCTGTGGTAAAAATGTGGGACCGCTGATGCTGAATTGATAATTTTGAATCGAAAAAGGTCGAAATTTATCGTCCACACCACGTTTATCCGTGCTGGTAAAGACAAAATCACTTAAAAACGTCTCGGCATTCCAGGCAAATTTATTGGAGCCGGATTTTAAAATGACATTGACGACCCCGCTCATGGCCTGGCCATATTCGGCATCAAATGTCCCGCTGATGACCTGAACTTCCTGGAGCAATGAACGATCAATTTGCAGCGATGAGCTATTATCGTAACTGTTATTGACCGTGACACCATTAATTTGATATTGAACCTCTCCCAGGCGGCCGCCGCGGAAGTGACCATCCACCACGCCTGCCTGCAAATCGACAATTTCGCCAAGTTCACGAACCGGCATGATTTCAATGTCGCTGCTGGTTACCGTTGAAACTGAACTGGTGTAATTCAATTCAACCACCGGGCGATCAGCCGTAATGGAAACTGTTTCTCCCTGTAATACACTTTCTTCCAGCACGGCATTCAGATTGGTGGTATGATCGGCTGTCACCAGCACATTCTGGACAATTCGCGTTTTATAGCCAATAAAGTCAAAACGAACCTCATATTTTCCAGGTTGAATTTTAATAATATTAAAATATCCATCCATATCGGCTGCAGACCCGAGTGTGGTGCCAACTAAAAGTATATTGGCCCCTGGAAGTGGTTGATTTTGTTTGTCGACCACGCGACCAGAAATTTTACCGGTGGTTCCAGCAGAAGCGTCCTGAAATGATAAGCTGAATATTCCCACGAGAATAAATACGAAAGTGAAGCGAAAAAGAATTTTATGGAGGATTTGATATAACATAGTAACCTCATCACCATTTTGATGAATCCGGGGAAGTAATCGTTGAAAGGATTACCTCAATGATTGAATTATACAATTCACTACCGTACACCTTTTTATAAATGTTTTGTCATTTGAAATTGCGACATTCACCCAAATCCGCTCTCACAGGGCAGAAACTAACCGGTATTTATTACTGAATATGGGGAAAATTCAATCCGCCTGAGGGTAAATCCTCAGACTCGAAGATGCTAGGACGATAGAACGTCCTGCAGATTCAGCGCATTCTTCAGGATGCTTTTCTATTCTTAGCCTGGGGATTTATCCTCAGGCGATTGATGGCGTTAAATCAGTTTTCCCCGTGTTCAGTTAAAGAGGTGGAACACGATCAGCCCAAAGCGAGCGGGCGTAATTCTTTCCTTTATCCAGTGGTTAAAGGATATGGGCTCAGGTTTTGCTGAATCAAAAGGGTACGGTAGCAAAATTTTACCTTTTTTAAAAAAATGACTCCTTCTGATGGATTAATATATAATCCAGAGAAGGAGTCAATACTAAATGTTTACTTAATTAACAGCATTTTGCCTGTTTTGGTATGAAGCGTTTTTCCACTGATATGAGATTCCAGTTGGAGCCGATACAGATAAACACCCGAACCATAACTTGCTGCGTTAAATTTGATTTCCTGAACACCAGCCTTTTGAGAACCAAGAGGCATGACCGCAACGGTTCGACCCAGTAAATCATAAACTTTTAACGTTACATTTCCATCTTCCGGTAAAGCGTATTGAATCGCTGTTAGTGGATTGAATGGATTGGGGAAGTTGCCCAGAATTTCAAACTGATCCGGAATGGTATTGCTAATTTGACGAACGCTGGTTGATGGCGCCGGAATCAAATCAGTTGGATCCATGTACGCCCAGGCGGGTGCTGCAGGCCAGGGGCTTTCACGCATCCACCAGGTCCGGGTGCCATAGTTGTCAGCGGGATTGGCAAAGGCATCGCCATCAAATAAAGTGGCACTGATGAACAATACCCCATCACCGCGACCAATTGGATAGCCAAATTTCTTTAAATCAAGCGCCAGTTCAAAAGAATAGCCTTCATCGATGTCATTATAATCATTGACTGTTGTGTTCGGTTTTAATGCCATCGCGGCTTGTGCCCCACCTAAAGAATCCATCATCAGCATCAGATAGTCGAGAACCTGAAGTTGACCCAGTGAATCAATCCGAACAGTAATTTGTTGGGCTTTCAAATTGTTATCATCGGATAAAGCGGCGCGATCATTGATGACGAATCGAATGCCATCCCATTGATCAAAATTATTCAGGCCCCAAACCGCCTGATCGCGAACATCCACACCTAAATAAAGCATATCCCCTTTGAAGAACCACTTAATGGTGGCATCACCAGGATCAAGTACCGGTGCTTTAACATCATTAATGGCTGGTTGGAATTGACCACTGCGCCAGGGGCCAATGCCTGGATAGGAATTCCGTAAAACAGCATCATCAAATCGAATGTCCAATCCTTCAATTTTCGTCCAGACATCTTCATCCAGCATCCCATCAATTTTGGGATCAGGATGCTGGGAACCGTTTTGGATCACAACCTCAGGTCCGACACAGGGTAATTCAGCTTCGGTGGTGACATCCGGTCGGGTATAGATTCGGACGACATCAAAAGCCGAACCATTGCCCCAGGGTCCTTGCCACCAGGTTCGGTTACCGCTGAATTTCGCATCATTGTGCGGCCAGTGCCAGTCGGCATCATAAATCGAGATATTGAATTCAATGATTTCACCATCCGCTTTGGTGGCATCATAGCCACGTGGCGCCAGATTGAACATAATTTCGGTGGTGTAGCCTTTATCCGGTGTGGCATCATCATTAGAGACACCATCGACAACCGTTACGCCATCCCAGACAGTCCGATCACCTGATGCCCAGCCAAAAAAACCAGGTGCCGCGCCAACATTCCCCGTATTGGGATCAGCCCAACCTTCCGTGACCCAGCCATAGAAATATTCAAACGAGGGAACCGGGCGATCTTCTTTGGACCGATCACGCAGGTTCATCAGGAAACCATCGAATTGATTGAATAAACCGCCGCCAACCGAACTGTCTTTGGCAACAACGGCCATATATAAATTATTTCCGGAAACTAAAAATTTAATGGTCGCATCCGTCGGATCGCTTGGTTTTGTGCCCGATTCATCTTTCCAGCCACTACCAGGGATCAATGCAGATGATTTACCATATTCCAGATGAATGGATTCTGCTTTTCCCCAGGCGGCTTCGTCCAGTTTACCATCAAGTGTAATTGCTTCGGTGGTTGTTCTGGCCCAGATGAGATTGGGACGTTCAGGAAGCATCGCAATATGACCATTGGGAACCATTTCCTGTGGATCCATATAAGCCCAGGCGGGTGCTGCTGGCCAGGGGCTTTCCCGCATCCACCAGGTGCGGGTACCATAATTATCGGCGGGATTGGCGAAGGCATCACCATCAAATAAAGTCGCGCTGATAAACAATACCCCATCGCCACGACCAACAGGATAACCTAATTTTTTTAAATCAATGACGAGTTCAAACGAATAACCTTCATCAATATCATTATAATTATTGACCGTCGTATTCGGTTTCAAAGACATGGCCGCTTCTGCGCCACCAAGAGAATCAACCAGTAGCATCAGATAATCCAGCACCTGAAGCTGGCCTAGCGAATCAATCCGAACCGTAAACTGTTGGGCCTTCAAATTGTTATCATCAGATAAAGCGGCGCGATCATTGATGACAAATCGAATCCCATCCCACTGATCAAAATTATTCAGTCCCCAAACCGCCTGATCGCGAACATCCACGCCTAAATAAAGCATATCACCTTTGAAGAACCACTTAATCGTGGCATCGCCGGGATCAAGCACGGGCGCTTTCACATCATTGATAGCCGGCTGGAATTGACCACTGCGCCAGGGAGCAATCCCTTCATACGAATTTCGTAATGCAACATTATCAAAGGTGATATCCAGACCTTCAATATTGGCCCAGACGGCTTCATCCAATTTTCCATCGATGACGGGATCGGGATGATTTTCACCATTGGGAATAACGACATCCGGTCCGACATCCGGAACATCACCGGATGCGACAGTTACATCGGACCGGACATAAATGCGAATGACATCAAAAGCCGACCCATTGCCCCAGGGCCCCTGCCACCAGGTTCGGTTACCGCTGAATTTCGCATCATTATGCGGCCAGTGCCAGTCGGCATCATAAATCGAAATATTAAATTCAATAATTTCACCATCCACTTTGGTGGCATCATAGCCACGGGGGGTCAGATTGAACATAATTTCAGTGGTGTAGCCTTTATCAGGAGTTGAATCATCGTTGGAAACGCCATCCACCAGCGTTACCCCATCCCATACAGTCCGATCTCCACCGGCCCAGCCAAAAAAACCAGGTGCCGCGCCGATATTCCCCGTATTGGGATCGGCCCAGCCTTCGGTTACCCAGCCATAAAAATATTCAAATGGGGGCACCGGCCGATCTTCTTTGGACCGATCGCGCAGGTTCATCAGGAACCCATCGAATTGATTGAATAAACCGCCACCAACTGAGCTGTCTTTGGCAACAACAGCCATATAAAGATTGTTACCGGACACTAAAAATTTAATGATGGCGTCCGTTGGATCGGTTGGTTTTGTACCGGATTCATCTTTCCAGCCACTGCCGGGGATGAGTTCAGAACTTTTTCCATACTGCAAACGGACAGATTCGGCTTTTTCCCAGCCGGGTTCGTCCAGTTTACCATCTAATGTAATTGTTTCAGTCGTTGTTCGCGCCCAGATTACATTCGGGCGTTCAAGAGCTTGTGCATAAAGGGTTGTCATTGAAAAGATGAAGACGAAGACGATAAATAGCAACTTGAATTTCATGTTTTCCATCTCCTAAATGTTGGTTTTTATAAAGTTGTCATCCTGCTTGAATTTATTAAATCCATACATGAATTAATAGGGAATTCGGTACAATGTTTTGGGAATCACCTCCTTTAAATGAATTTTTTCCGTTTTAATTATGATTTAAGCAACCACAAGATTCACGAATAACCAGGCCAGTGGGGAGAATTATCTTCTTCACCTCCTGTCTGGATTCGTCCTTTCTCTCAATCGCAGCGATGAGATTCTCGGCGGCTGTCATTCCTAATTCAGTTATTGGTAAATGGACCGTCGTTAATTTGGGGCGTTGATAGGAAGCGATGTTAATATCATCAAAACCGGCAATCGCGATTTGTTCGGGAATTTGTAAACCATGTTCCCGAATGGCATTATATGCCCCAATGGCCATTTCGTCATTTGCCGCAAATACCGCACGGGGCCGAACTGGCAGACTGAGCAATCGAATCATGGCCAGATAGCCGGAACGTCGCTTAAAATCACCCCGTTCAAGATAATGAATGCCCTGAATCTCAATTCCAAGATTATATTCTTTCAGTGCCGCAAGAAAACCCTGTTCACGAAGGTCAGCATCGCTGTTTCCCAGCGGGCCCTGAATCATCGCGATTGGTTGATATCCATGTTCCAGAAGGTGCCGTGTCATTAAATAGGCGCCTCGATAATTGTCCACATTGATTTGGATATATTTTTCACCAGAATCTGGCAGATTGAGCAGGACAATCGGAATTTCTATTTTTGAAAGAAGTGGGAAAGAGATTCGTCCTAATACAGGCACCATCATAATAACGCCATCGACCCAGCCTTGACTCATCAGGCGCAGAAAGCTATCGACCTCATTTCGCTGGCTATGTGAGGCGGAAATCATAATATAATAGCCATATTGCCAGGCTACCAGATCGATACTGCGGATGATTTCATGAAAAAATTCGCCATCCAGATCGGGCAGAATGACTCCGATAATATTGGTTTTTTTTAAGGTTAAAGCACGGGCGGCTAATCGGGGATTGTAGTTGAGAGATTGAGCAGTTTCTAAGACTTTTTCAATGGTTTCTGGCCGAACTGTTTCGGGAGAATTATAAACTCGTGAAACAGTTGCCACTGAAACGTTAGCTTTTCTGGCAACATCCCGAATGGTAGCACTGGATGATTTTTGACGGTCTCTCATCAGGAAAACCTCTGGTTGTGAAAATGTTAAAATTTCACTCACAATTTCAATGTAACCGTTTACATAATACTAATAATTTTCTTTCAAGTCAAGGCTTTTTTGAAAAAAATTATAAAAATGTAGCATTTTTGGCCTTGCAATTTACATTTCAATTGCGTATATTAATTATAAGGCTGTCTATTGGGTTTTAAAAAATGTTGTGTTTATTTTTTTTACACTCTTTTTTTTGAAAATATACGGCTAGATTGACTGTAAATTTTTTCACAATGAAAAGGGTTACATAAGAAAGATGTTTTTTGACCGCCTTTGCCTGTTATTTAAAGTTTTATCGTGATTGTGTTATCGTGTTTATGTAACCGTTCACATTCTGAACAATGTCGCTTCGTAACTCGTGAGCCGATTTCATTTTTTATATTGAACTCATTATGAATATTGAAGTATATTATTTTTTAATTTGAAATCCGAAGTTCGCAATCCGACATTAAAAAATGGAGCAAGAAATTTGAATTCGAACAAGCAAAATAATGAACAATTTGCAAACCCTTACGGTCACTTTAGTGAGGATGGTCTTGAATATATCATCACCCGGCCGGATACTCCCCGGCCCTGGACAAATGTCATTTCCAATGGTGATTTTGGGCTTATTGTCAGTCAGGCAGGAGGGGGTTTTAGCTGGCGTACACATACAAATTTGAACCGGCTCACCCGCTGGAATCAGGATCTCATCCGTGATGATTGGGGAAAATGGCTTTATCTACGCGATCAGGATACTCAGTCCCTTTATTCTCTGGCTTTTCAGCCAGTCCAGGCAAAATTTGAAAAATATCAGGTTCGTCATGGATTAGGCTATACCGTTTTTGAACAGCAATTTTCGGAGTTTGCGACTGAATGGACATTATTTGCCGCCGCTGAAAAACCGGTTGAAATCTGGATTTGTAAAATAAAAAATTTGACCCCGAAAACCAAAAAATTCCAGTTGACTTCATATTTTGAATGGAATCTCGGTGCCGCGCCCGATGGGCATCGTGAATTTCATAAATTATTTATTGAAACAAAGTATCATGCAAATCAGAATGCCATCTCCGCCACGAAAACCCTCTGGGAAGTGCCCACCAGTCGCGGGCACTGGAATACCGAATGGCCGTACATCGGTTTTCATGCCGTAAATAGTGAAGTGGTTGGTTGGGATACGAGTAAGGATGCTTTAATTGGGCGGAATGGTGGATTTCATCAGCCAATGGGAATTCGTCAGGGTCAATTTTCCATGACGGATGGCCGTTTTGAAGATGCGGCTGCCTCATTAGCGATTGATATAACACTTGCGCCTGCTGCAGAAAAAACGATCATTTATGTTTTAGGCCAGATCGATCGAACGGATCCATCTGAGCGGGAAAAGCAGATTGCGCCCTTCATTCAGGAATTTTGTAATGAAAACACCGCTATCAAGGAATTACAAAAAGTCAAAACGTACTGGCAAAATTTGATTAATGAAATATCCATCGAAACACCGGAGCCATCACTGAATTTATTAACCAATATCTGGTTAAAATATCAGGTCATTTCAGGACATCTATCAGCACGCACCGGATATTATCAGCAGTCCGGCGCTTATGGTTTTCGTGATCAGTTACAATCGCAGCAGGTCTGGTTACCAATTGATCCGTCAAAAATGATAGAACACATCGAATTGAATGCCCGACATCAATTTCAAAAAGGGACAGTTCTCCATTGGTGGCATCCGCTCACCGAACAGGGACTGCCCACGGATATGACCGATGATCTCCTCTGGTTGCCTTTTATGCTTAATCGCTATTTACTGGAAGTTGGCGATTTTTCTTGTTTAAGTAAAAAAATTCCCTTCTATGATATTGGAGAAGCGACTTTGCAGGAGCATTGTACACGGGCTATCGATGTCGTTCTAAATCGCTTCAGTCCGCGTGGTTTACCCTTAATTGGCGCTGGCGATTGGTGTGATGGTTTTAGCGCAGTTGGTCTCGATTGGAAAGGTGAAAGCATCTGGCTGGGGATGTTTCTGTATGATATTTTGGTAAATTGGGCAGAAATTCTGGAAGTTTATAGTCCCGAACCGAATCCTGAACAGGCGAAAACATATCGTTTCAAGGCCGAACAGCTTAAAAATGCCCTGAATATGCATGGCTGGAATGGTCAATGGTATCTGGCCGCCACCAAAGACGATGGGACACTAATTGGCGATCCATCTCAATCTGAATGTAAAATTTATCTGAATTCACAAACCTGGGCAATAATGACCGGCGTTGCTGATACTGAACGGCAAAAACAGCTAGCGGATGCCATTATAAAGCACCTTGAGAGTGATAATGGATTTATGCTTTATCATCCGGCATTTAAAACTTCCGACAACTTCATTGGCTATATCACCCGGTATGCCCCTGGTTTACGTGAAAATGGTGGTGTTTATACCCATGCAGCCACCTGGGGGGTACTGGCACTGGCGAAACTGGGTCGGGCAGAAGATGCGTTCCGCATTTTATCAAAATTAAATCCCGTACTCCAAACCCAAAAAGATGTCGAACGCTATGTTTGTGAACCTTATGTATTACCGGGTAATATCGATGGTAAGGACTCAAAATATTATGGCCGGGCCGGGTGGTCGTGGTATACCGGTTCTGCCGGCTGGCTTTTTTCCATTATACATGAAGCAATCGGTGGTGTACAGCCGGTTCATGATGGGCTTAAAATTGATCCCTGTATTCCGGCCGATTGGCCACAGGTGAAAATCAAACGAAAATTTCGGGGGGCAACCTTTCATATTACTATCGAAAATCCCGATGGGCTCTCGCGTGGGATTCAGGAAATTCGATTAAATGGACAAATGATTCCTGGCAATATTATTCCACCTCAGGAGCCGGGTGATTATCAGGTCGTTGTAAAATTGGAAAGAAGTTAAATCGTCTACAGGAGTGCCGCGTCTATGTCGCAGCCGCCGACGGAGTCGGCGAATAAAATGATGATAGAAGAAAAAATTGTGTATGATAGCAGGATGATCAAAATGCCAACGACGTTGGCAGGCATCCACCCAGTGGATGCACTCCGAAAAAAATAAATTCACAAAAAAAATTTTACACGAAAGAGGATACCAACAATGAAATTTTTTAACTTTCTTATCATGATATCCTTTATTTCTTATTCCCTCGGTTGTTCTCAAAAGCAATCAAATCAAATTCCACCAGCTACTCAGGTGCCGTATCAATTAACTCAATCAGAAAAAGCTTTTTTAGACGATTTGCAGGAGCGTACTTTTCAGTATTTCTGGAAAGAAGCCAATCCGGAAAATGGCCTTATCAAAGACCGTTCCACTGAAAAATCACCGTGCAGTATTGCCGCGGTTGGATTTGCACTGCCGGCCTGGGCGGTTGGGGTGGAACAAGGCTGGATTTCCCGTGACGCCGCGGCCGAACGTACATTGACCTGTTTAAGATTTTTTATGAATTCAGAACAAAGTACTGCCCCCCTGGCCACGGGCTATAAAGGTTTTTATTACCATTTTATCGATATGAAAACTGGCCAGCGCTTTTGGAACTGTGAACTATCGACGATTGATACGGCCTGGCTGTTGGGCGGTGTCCGCTTCGCTGCGCAATATTATCACCAGAATAATACAGTCGAAAATGAAATCCGGGCGTTGGCTGATTCAATGACATTCCGTGTGGATTGGGATTGGGCGACTTTACCGGATACATATCAAGATGGCGGCGCGGTTTCTTTTAGCTGGCGGCCGGAAAAAGGTTTTGGTGAGCGCGGCTGGATTGGCTATTATGAATCACTTTTTCTTTATATCCTAGCGGCTGGAAGCAACTATCAGGGTGCTGAAAAAGCCTATCAAAAATGGCTGAGCACTTATGACTGGCGCGAACCATATCCGAGGTTGGGACATTTGATCTTTGCATCACTCTTCGGACATCAGTGGACTCTGATGTTTCTCGATTTGCGAAATCTGGTTGATGATTATATGGCAGTGAAGGGCATTGACTATTTCGAGAATTCCCGACGGGCGACCATTGTACAATGGAAGTATGCCATTGATAATCCGCATGGCTGGACTGGTTATGATTCACTCTGCTGGGGTCTAACTGCCTGCGATGGCCCTGGTCGACAATTTAACACCGCCACTCGAAAATTCCACGAATATGCAGCTCGCGGCACCAGTGGTCCCGGCCTGGATGAACTGGATGACGGCACCATCGCACCAACTGCAGCGGCTGGCTCAATCGTCTTCGCACCGGAAATTGTGGTTCCAACATTAATTTCGATGTACAAACGTTATGGCGAAAAAGGTCTCTGGGGGAAATATGGCTTTGTTGATGCCTTTAATCCGACGATAAACTGGTTTGATACGGACTACCTGGGTATCGATCAAGGTCCAATCATCTTGATGCTTGAAAATTTTTATTCCGGGCTCGTCTGGAAATATGTCATGCAGGATCCGGTGATTCAACGTGGCTTGAAAAGATTGAATTTTCGGCCGATTGAATCAAAGAAAATCATTCTTAAATAGTAACCTCATCAAAGGGACGTTTATGATCCATCATAACTTTATCATATTCGGCTTGTTGTGCTGGCTGTTTTCGCTAAAATCATCAGGTGCGCAGGTTCTGGATGCGTTCGAATCAACGCAAGGGTGGCATACCATTGCAGCAGAAGGTGTCTGGATTGATACAGCGGTTGTACAGGGCTATTCCGGGAAATGTATTCAATTTAACTTTAATTTTGTCACTGGTGCCGGTTATTGTGGTATTCAAAAACAATTTCCACTGCAATTACCGGCCAATTTTCAATTTTCATTCTATTTGAAAGCCAATGCTCCTGTCAATAATTTTGAATTTAAGCTGGTGGATCAATCGGGCGATAATGTCTGGTGGTTTAATCAGCGAAATTTTGAGTTTCCAACTGAATGGCAAAAGGTTACCATCAAAAAAAGAAAAATCGATTTCGCCTGGGGCCCCGCGCTAAATCAGGAACTGACTGCGATTGATAAAATCGAATTTGTTGTCGCCTCGACAACCGGCGGAAATGGGACGATTTTAATTGATAATTTCTGTTTTGAACCACTGGAAACGCCGGCTCGGGAATTTCCGCCACCGGTAGTTAAAACAGTTTTTGCAGCAGAAAAAAGCCTGAATATGGTGGATGGCGATCCAAAAACTTTTTGGCTTAGTCCTTCGCAACCAGCACAGCAGGAAATTCTTATTGATTTACAGGTCTATCGCGAATATGGCGGTTTAATAATTGATTGGGATGAAGAAAATTACGCGCAGCAATATCAAATTCAGATTTCTAATGATTTAAAAAATTGGGAAACCATTTATTCAGTGCATCGCGGCAAGCGTGGCCGCAGTTATATTTATTTAAAAGATGCTGAATCCCGATATATTAAATTCAACCTCCTGGAAAGCTCGCGACAAAAAGGCTTTTGTGTCCATGAAATTTCAGTTGAAGATTTTCAATTTTCAGAAAATCTGAATACATTTTTTTCCAAAATCGCTCAGGATTATCCAAAAGGCTATTATCCAAAATATTTTTATGATCAAAGTTCGGCATGGACGGTCATTGGTGTTCCGGGCGATACGAAAGAAGCTTTAATCAATGAAGAAGGCATGGTTGAGGTCGATAAAGAGCAGTTTTCACTGGAACCTTTCATTTTGAATGGCAAAAAACTGATAACCTGGAATGATGTTACCATTCAACAACAGCTTGAAGATGATTATCTTCCCATCCCTTCGGTCATCTGGCAAAACCCTGAAATTCAATTAAAAATAACCGCGTTTGCTGATGGCGAACCTGATAAATCGGTACTTTATTTGATGTATGCGCTTCAGAATCAGCAGAAAAAGGTGCAAACCGGGGATTTCTACCTGGCAATTCGGCCATTTCAGGTCAATCCACCCTATCAATTTCTCAATTCGCCGGGCGGAACGGCAAAAATTCAATCCCTATCCTGGCAGCATGAACGGCTACTGGTGAATGAAGAAAAGCAAATCATTCCAGTTACGACACCGGCCCGTTTTTCGGCTTTGGAATTCGATCAGGGGAATGTCGTTGGTTATCTTGTTTCGAAAAATTTTCCCGAACAGATATTGGTAGCCGATCATTTTCGAATGGCTTCCGGGGTGCTGACTTTTCCGTATCAATTAAAACCCGGTGAAAAGAAAATTTTGTATATCGCCATCCCCTTTCATCAATATTATCCAACCGAACTTAATTCTTCGCAACAGGAATTGAAAAAAAATTTCATCCTTGAGCGATTGCAAATGGTGAAAAATGAGTGGCGAAACAAATTAAATGTCGTTGAAATAAATCTGCCACCATCGGCTCAAAAAATAATCAACACTTTGCGTTCCAATTTGGCCTATATTCTGATTAATCGCGATAATGCTGGCATTCAACCCGGTTCGCGTTCGTATGAAAGGTCCTGGATTCGTGATGGTGCCCTGACTTCCAACGCCCTGCTGAAAATGGGGATTCAATCTGAAGTCAAAGAATTTTTTGACTGGTACGGGCAATATCAATTTCCTTCCGGTAAAATACCCTGTGTGGTGGATCGCCGGGGGCCGGATCCGGTGCCGGAAAATGACAGTCATGGCGAATTTATCTATGGAATTTTGCAATATTTTCTTTTTACGCACGATACACTATTTTTAAAAGCCCATTTTGAAAAAGTGAAAAAAACAGTAGCCTATCTGGAGGAGCTCATTCAGCAGCGAAGCACGGATTATTATAAAAATGGTAACGCTTCGCTGCGGGCTTTTTATGGTCTGCTGCCTGAATCCATCAGCCATGAAGGCTATTCCGCCAAACCCATGCATTCTTATTGGGATAATTTCTGGGCATTGCGCGGTTTAAAAGATGCTGTCATTATGGCAGAAATTTTAAATGATCAGACTACCTATACCAAATTTAAAAATCTTCGCGATCAGTTCCGGGAAAATCTGTATAATTCATTAAATCTGGTCTTTAAATTAAAAGAAATTGACTATATTCCAGGCTGCGCGGAGTTGGGTGATTTTGATGCGACGTCGACGACGATTGCCCTCCTGCCCGGCCAGGAAAAAAACAATCTCCCACAGCCATATTTACAAAACACTTTTGATAAGTACTATCAATATTTTCAAAAACGGCTGGACGCCAATTTTAAATGGGAGAATTACACCCCCTATGAGTTACGCGTGATTGGAACATTCATTTTACTGGATCAGCAAGCGCGGGCACACGAATTATTGAATTTTTTTATAACCGATCAACGTCCCCCGGCGTGGAATCAGTGGGCGGAGGTGGTCTGGCGTGATAAATCGACGCCGAAATTTATTGGCGATATGCCGCATACCTGGGTTGGTTCGGATTATATCAATGCGCTACGTTCATTTTTTGCCTACGAAGATGAAACCAATTATTCGCTGGTCCTCGGTGCCGGCTTAATTGAGGGATGGATTAATGCGCCGGAAGGGATATCAATTACAAATTTACCGACCTATTACGGTTTGCTTAATTATTCCATATCAAAAAAGCAAAATTTTTATAAATTGAATTTATCCGGTGATCTGAAAATTCCACCTGGAAAGATTATTTTTAAGAATTTTAAAAAGCAACGCCCCAAATTGGTACGAATAAATGGGCAAAATTGGCTGAATTTTTCAGATCGGGAGATTGTGATTGAAAAAATACCCGCCCAAATTGAAATATTTTATTAAAATTAGCCACCGATTTCACAGATGACACCGATTGGAATCGGTGAAATATGTGGTTTATGAATTTTTTACGAAGCATTGGTATCGATTCAAATTTTATGACCTAAATTTAAAGGAGAAACTAATGAGATTGAAATCATTACAAAAATTGTGTTTGATGATAATTTTGAATTTGCTGTTTATGGTAAAATTGTATTCGCAAAGTCTTATCGTTTTCTTCAATGAAAATCCTGCAAACAGCTCGTATTACGATCCATCCTGGGGCTATTTCAATTCTCCAAGTAATCTTCAATTAATTAATAATGTTAAATTTCCGGTGGATACAAAACACGCCATGGAAGGTAAACACAGCCTCCGATTGCAGTGGAATTCGCAAGATGGCGGAGATTGGGGCATGGCGGTGGCTTCGACTGACTGGAAAGGATATGATTTTACGCAATTTGATAGTATCTGGTACTGGATAAATGCCCCTCAGGCGATTATACAGGCTGATTTACCTGATCTGGCAATTGAAGATCTTTCCAATCAAAAGAGTAATCGAATCTGGCTGGGTGATTATTTTCCGGGGGTGGATACTGATACGACCACCTGGCAGAAAGTATCTGTTCCAATTAATGCTTTTCAATCTGGTGCTGATTTTACGCGTATTAAAACGATTTTCCATTATCAAAAGAAGGCCGATGGCATCACGCATACGGCCTGGCTGGACAATATTTTTGTTGTCAAAGCAGGTGGAACAGTCATCACCGGCCCGCAAGTTCCACAAAATCTGGTTATTACCGGCCATGATCGAAGAATCGATCTGAAATGGCGGCCTAATTCTGAAAAGGATTTGCTGGGATATTACATCTATCGCAAGGGTGCCAGTAATTCAGCTTTTATTCGGCTGAATAGCGCCCCATATCAATTTTATATCTATAGCGACTTTATCGGCGAGAATGATCAGCAATATGATTATTATGTTACGTCCGTAAACCTGGCCTTTAAAGAATCGCTGCCATCTGATACCCTGTCCGCCACAACAAAATTAATGACCGATGAGGAACTGCTCACATCGGTTCAGGAAGCTACTTTTCGCTATTTTTACGATTTTGGCCATCCGGTCAGTGGCTTGGCATTGGATCGGAATACATCCGGTGACCACTGCGTTAGCGGCGGCACTGGCTTTGGACTGATGACCATCATTGTCGGTGTGGAACGCGGATTTGTGAGCCGTGATTCGGCAGCGGTTCGGATACGGAAAATCGTGCGTTTTCTGCAGGATAAAGCGCAGCGTTTTCACGGGGCCTGGTCACACCTGATTCATGGGGTTACCGGTGAGGCGATTCCTTTTGGCGATTATGATGATGGGGGTGATTTAGTCGAAACTGCATATCTGGTGGAGGGTCTGCTTACTGTTCGTCAATATTTTAATCAGGAAAATCCCGTCGAGATTGAAATTCGGCAACGGGCAACACAGCTCTGGGAAGAGGTGGAATGGGACTGGTATCGCCGGTATCACGATAATAAATTTCTGTACTGGCACTGGTCCCCAAAACATCTCTGGAAAATAAATTTTGCCATCCGGGGATTCAATGAATGTATGATTACTTATCTGCTGGCCATTGCTTCGCCGACTCATCCTGTGCCGGCCAGTCTGTTTCATAGCGGTTGGGCTGGTTTATATACGTATATGAATGGTCGAACTTACTATAATGAATATAAATTATGGGTTGGTGAACATTATGGCGGCCCCCTGTTTTTCACCCACTACTCATTTTTAGGCTTTGATCCCCGGAATAAGGCTGATCGCTATTGCAACTACTTTGATAATAATCGGAATATTACTTTAATTCATCGGGCATATTCTATTGAAAATCCGAAAAAATTTCCGGGTTATGGCGAATTATGCTGGGGATTAACCGCCAGTGATAATCCCTGGGGCTACGGTGCTCATTCACCAACGAATGATAATGGCACAATCACGCCAACCGCTGCCATCAGTGCCATCGCTTATGCGCCAGAAGTGGCGATTCCCACGATGAGAAATTTTTATAATACGTATGGCAAAAAACTCTGGGGAGTGTTTGGCTTTAAGGATGCATTTAATCTAAAACAAAACTGGTTTGCCCAGAGCTATCTCGCGATTGATCAGGGAACGATTGTCCCCATGATTGAAAATTATCGTACCGGCTTGTGCTGGAATCTTTTTATGTCAAATCCGGAGATCCAGCCCATGCTGGATGCGATTGGTTTCAAACCGATCACCAACCTATCCGAAAATCAAAACCTGGCGCCCCAAAATTTTAATCTATCCCAAAATCACCCCAATCCTTTTAATGCCCAGACAATAATTCAGTTTACAATGCCAGAATTGGCGCCAATCACACTTGAAATTTTCAATTTGTTGGGAGAAAAAGTCCTGACGATTTTGAATCAGCAAAATTTGAGTCCGGGTGAACATTCGATTCAACTGGATATGCAAGCGCTGCCCTCCGGGATTTATTTTTATCGATTAAAATCAGATAAATTTCAGGAAATGAAAAAGATGGTGCTGATGCGGTAAAGAAACGTGATGCGTCATGCGTAAAACGTAACACGTGGATGGTCGTTGTCACGCATGACGCATCATGTTTCACGCTTGAACCCTTTTTCTCTTCTCGCAAGTAAATCCGGATACAACCATTTAAATAAAATTTTTCCCTCATGTAAATAAATCATCTGATTTTTCGTCAAATATGTGTAAAGAAAATGAGCGAAAACCTGAGCGATTATGAGTGATACCGATAAGCGATTGGTTCAGAAAGCCAAGAATGGCGACAAACATGCATTTGGAAAACTAGTGACCAAATATCAACGTTGGATTTTAAATTTGGCCTATGAACTTGTTCATAATTGGGAAGAAGCAAAGGACCTGGCGCAGGAAGCTTTTATTCGCTCTTATGAAAAATTAGCTCAATTTCAGGAACGTTCGGAATTTTCTACCTGGCTTTATCGTATCACCATCAATCTGGTAACCGATTTTATCCGACAACAAAAAAAATATGAGTATGAAGAACTGGATGAAAAATCCATTTCGGAAAACAGATTAGCGTTAAATCCAATTTCTGCACAAGCTTCTATCGAGGATCCAGTTGAGAGGACCGAGTTAAGACAAAATCTGGATCGCGCCATTCAATCGCTTTCTGAACAACAACGTATTGTGACGGTATTAAGATATTTTCATCAAAAACCATTACCTGAAATTGCCAAAATTATGGAATGTTCAGAAAGTACAGCCCGAGTTCATCTTTTCCGGGCAATGACCAACTTAAGAAAATTGCTTGGAAATTCTATTGTGGAGCATGTATGAATCCGAATGATCAAAAATGTGAATTTGAAGTATATTTGATTGAATTTATTGCCGGTGACCTGGATCCTGAATTACGATCGCGATTCGAAATGCACCTTTCAAATTGTGAAAATTGTGCGAACCAACTGGAAAGCTTGCGCTCGGTACATCAATTTATGCTTTCACAACCTGTAACTGAGCCACCACCTGAGATATCTCGGGCATTTGAAAAAACACTTCACCAGATTTTCGCGCCCGAATCCCATTTTATCCGTCTGAAAAAATGGCTATCAGCCAATTTTGAACAATTTTTTCAATATCAACCTGTTGAAGTCCGTTTGGTTCGGGCGTTTGCGCTGGTTATCATTGGCATTTTACTGGGCAGGTTAATTTTCGCACCTGGCACCCAAAATATGACAACATCGGATGAACCTCAAATGCTGAGTGTTACTTTCGAAAAAGATGAACTTAACGAAATGAACGAGTTTTTTACAACATCCGAGATATTGCTTTTATCGATTCTCAATAATTATCAAAATGGCAGCACAGAACCAGAAGAACTCGATTTAAATCGGAATATCGCCGAAAGATTGTTACAAAAATCGGATTTAATACATCAAAAAACAAAGCAATTGAATAATAAGGATTTGAATATCTATTTGAATCGACTGGAATTTTTGTTAATTGAAATTTCAAATATGAGCCCTGAAGAAATTAAAGAATCGTTTAAATTGATTCAAGAAACGATTGAAAATTCACAAATGCTTTCCGAGACGAAACGTATTCAGGAATCATTGCAGCTTTCATTGAATCAGGGGATTTGAGATAATTATTGTTGCTATGTAAACAATGCATTTTAAATAAAGTTGTGGAGACAAGATGCAATTTAAATGGTTACTAATTTTTTTTCTTATTTTTGCAATAATAGGGCAGGGTGTCTTTGCGGCCACCAGCAATGAGGAGGCAAAGAAGCTTTATCAAAAAGCGCGGGATAAATGTTTGGATCAAAAATGGAAGGATGCACTGAATCTCTTCGCTGAAATTAACGAAAAATATCCTGAAAGCCACTATCAGGATGATGCCCTGTTCTGGAAGGCTTATTGTCTTGAAAAAATGGAGTCCAATCCGATGGATATTTTCATGGCGTATGATGCCTTAATTATGAAATATCCTCAGAGCTCATGGACTGACGATGCGATAATTCACCAGATTGGGATTGCTGAGAAAAATGTAAAATTGGATGAAAAATACTATTTACAATTTCTCATCAATAAACTGGATGATTCATATCCGGAGGTTCAAAAAGAAGCAGCCTTTGCCTTGGGACGATTGGGGGATACGCGGGCGATTCCAGTTTTGGAAAAATTAAAAACCAACGAAAATTTGACCGAAAAAGTAACCAGTCTGCTTAAAAAATTAAAATCAGAAGTGGGTACTGAGACAGTGGTGACCCAGGAAGAGGAATCAGAAGGCATTATTGATATAACCCGGTTGAAAGAGTTCGATAAAAAGTATTCAGATGATTCAAAGAAATCCTTTTTATTTTTTCCAACAAAACGGTATAAACACTATCGATCCATGCTCCGGACGGATGATAATTGGACGCGGGAAGAATTAATTGATTTTGGCATGTTATATATTCTCTCTAATGATGATTTTGATGAATTTTCGAATTTGAAAGGCTATGATCGGGAAGAATGGCTCCGTAAATACTGGAAACAACGGGATCCATCGCTCACAACGCCGGAGAATGAAGCATTTGAAGAATTTGAAAGACGTATAAATTATGCCCGGGTGCATTATTCAGCCCGGTGGAATGATCGGCATTTTAAATATAAACGGGATCAATATCTACGTGATGGTTGGCCTCACGCTCCCTGGGATGCGCGTGGGGAACTTTACATTAAATTTGGTGAACCGGAGTTCGATTCGATCTATTCGCATCATACTTATGAATGGACTTATCACCGTTATAATGTGGATTTTATCGTTCGAGCATTTCAAACCAATATTTACGGGGAAGCGATTTTTCCGGGTTCAATGAGTCAACGTATCCATCGCTATAATCTAGCTCGAATCAATCTGGAATATATTTTTAATCCGCAGTTTCGCTACGAATATGATTATCACGCTGAACCGTTGAAAAAATTTAAATGCGGGATTTTTAAAAATAACGCGGATTCCAGTGGAAATATTACTTTAACGTATGAATTTCCGATTCAGGAATTGAAAATTATTCAGGAAAAGGGCGCTTATAAAATTTCATATATAGAACAAGTTGTTGTTTTTAATGATGATATGCGAGAAATAACTCGGAAAGAAATGACACATTCCAGAACAGGCAATTCATCGGATCAAATTAAAAAGGAAAAATTGATTATAAACGATGTGAAGTTTTCAGTTGCGCCTGGTGAATACATGTTCGCCATCCGCATTGCTGATGAAAATTCTGCGAAATTGGGCATTTATCGTAAAAATTTTATCGTTAAATAGATTTTTTTCCATTCTGCTCCTCCTTTGTCCAAAAAGGTTTTCAAATAAAATTGGAAACCCCCTGACTCAGGAGTGCACGGGCTGAAAATGTTGTACTCCTGAGTCACATTTTTTGATAATTTAATCTCCGGAAATCTCAATTCAATGTTAATATTCCTAATCTTTTAATAAAAATTTCTCAGAATTCATTATCGCTACTTGCATTAATCAAATAAATTGATTATATTTAAACTTGCACCCAAAAGTCGTATTATAGCGAGAGGTGATATTTTTGGGCCTTAATTGGTTTTTTTAACACCCTTTCGTTAGCAAAGATTTGAATATTTCCACAATATCCAATTAATGTACTTCATGATGAAGTGAATTGGCATGATTATTTTGCTACATTGAAATTCGATAATCAGAATTTAACGTTGGAAAAGAATGGGATTGATCAGAATATGGATGATTCGAAATTGGATCCTGCTTTGAAGGAAATGGCGACGCTCCGGTACCGGAATCGAAAATTATCAATAATAGTTGCCAGATTGAAGAAAAAAATTATCCAGATGGAATTGATGGCATCGTCATTATTGAAAATGAGAAAATTCAATTTATTAATAACCAGGTTTGTGAAATTTATGGCTATTCCCGTGAACAATTAATTCAGCAAAATTTAATTAATTTGTTTATCTCGAATGCGCACGCAACGCTAAAAAAATTTTTAGTCCAATTTCAAAAAAATGAAAAATCGGCCGATGAACTTAAATAGAATCTGTCCGAAAATTCAAAACCCTGTCATTGCGAGGCGTTTTTTGCCGAAGCCTGTTTTTTAGGCTCGCAATCCCCTCATAGAACAATAGGAGATTGCTTCGTCGCCCAAAACGCTCCTCGCAATGACAGTACCGGATGCGTTTGCGGACAAACACTAAATACTGGATCACCCGTCCGGATGGAACAGTACGATTTGTCCATTGTCGTTATGCTTTTTTAATAAATAAAGAAATTTCGAAGACAAATTTATATCATCATTTCTGATATCACCGAAAATAAACGGATTGAGGACGAATTACGAAAATTATCGGGTGCCCTTATTCAAAGCCCGGAGACCGTTATGATCACGGATGCACAAGGAAATATTGAATTTATTAATCCGAAATTTACAGAAATAACCGGATATTCAATGGACGAAGTCATCGGAAAAAATCCCCGATTTCTGAAAGCAGATCAGACTCCTGCCGTGAATTACGTGAAAATGTGACGCGTAATTCAACGGGGCGGTGAATATTATGGTGAATTTAAAAATATGCGAAAAAATGGAAAAATTTATTGGGAATCATACTCAATTTCTGCTATTCGGGATAATAAAGGCAATATTCTCAATTTTATAAAAGTAGCTGAAGATTGCTGGATGAATATGAAAATATTTTAGGTGTCAATGGCTATGATTATCTCCAGCGAATTATTGGTGCGTCTACGAAAATGGATACTTTAATCCAGGATTTACTGGCTTATAGCCGAATTAGTCGCACGCCGACCCGGTTGACTTATTGGAAGTAATTGAAAATGTACGAAGTCAATTGGAAAAAGAAATTCAGGATAAAAATGCCCGGATCGTCGTCCCGATGCATCTCCCCCCCGGTAATTGGACATCAGGGGATTTTGGAACAGGTCTTGACGAATTTGATTTCCAATGCGATTAAGTTCGTTGCACCGGATGTACAACCACTGGTTGAAATTAAAGCTGAAACAATCCAGGATTGGCTTCGGCTCTGGATAATTGATAATGGAATAGGAATTGCAAAAGAGTATCATGAACGAATTTTTCAGGTTTTTGAACAATTACACGGGGTGAAACAGTACCCTGGCACTGGAATTGGGCTGGCGATTGTTCGAAAGGGGATGGAACGCATAGGCGGAATAGTTGGTCTTCAATCAACATCTGGCTGCGGTCGCCAATTTTATATCGAACTCATCAAAAAAAGGTAATTTTATGGTCATGATTAACACCCAGATGGAAAGTCGCGAGAATCATACAATATTATTAGTTGAGGATGACCCAAATGATGTTTTATTAATAAAACGTGCCTTTTTAAAATCAAACATTATGAATCCAATTCAAGTCGTCGATAATGGGGAAGAAGCGATCTATTATCTGGCCGCACGCGGAAATTTTAAAAATCGTCGTCAATTTCCCCTGCCTGTCTTGATTTTATTGGATTTAAAACTCCCTCGCAAATCCGGGCATGAGGTACTCGAATGGCTTAATCAACAACCCTGTCTCAAACGAATTCCGGTTATCGTGCTGACATCATCACAACAATCACTCGATATTAATCGTGCATACGATCTGGGCGCAAACTCATATCTGGTTAAACCTGTAACATTTGATAATTTACTGGCGCTGATGAACAATGTTAAAAGTTATTGGCTTCTGTTGAATGAACAGGCCCGGCTATTGGATGAACCTGGTTTTGCGAATGGCACTTTTTATTCTCGCCTTTCTGTTGATTAATTTGATCTTCCGCCTGCTTTTCGTTTTAATTATGATTCGGTACCGGATACGATAATAATTATATCGACCAATAATACGCTAAGCTTATATTAACGTTGGATGAAACGCGCTGCAGTTCATGAGGAGGGGTTGTCACGTTTTCTGTTGGTTTTTATTTTCCATATTGCGCCGATATTTTAATGAATATTTTCAAAACTTCCCCCTTTATTGGAATAATTTTTATGGAATTTGAAAATATAATAATTTTATGTTTTTTTATCTTGCTGTTTATTCTGGTCGCATATTTCAGGCGAAAATATCTGCAGCTTAAAAGCATGATGCATCTGAATGTCAAAGATAAGGTGAATTTCTTACCCACCAATGATGAAAATCAAAAACCAGAGATTGAAAATTTGTTACAAGAGCTTCAGGTTGAACGGACAAAACGGCTGGAATTGGAAAAACGGCTTCATATTAAGGAAACCCAATTTGAACTGGCACTGGAGGAAAATAATGACGGCCTATGGGATTGGAATATCGCCACCAATGAAGTCTATCTCAGTCCGCGGCGGATGTGGACTCTCGGATTTAAAAATGGTGAAATCGAGCAAAAAGACTGTTTATTACAAAATTTTTTACATCCGGATGATTGGGAACAGGCACTCCAAAAATTAGAAATTCTCCTATCCGGCCAAAATCCAAATTATGAGAATATTATCCGTGTTCGGGCAAAATCAGGCGATTGGTTGTGGCTTTATGACCGCGGCAAGGTTATCGAATGGGACGCTACTGGAAAGCCCCTGCGAATTATAGGTACCTATACAAACCTGACAGAAAAAAAACGCCAGGAATTGATACAACAAATCCAGCCAAGGATTGGTATAATTGTGGGTGCAACCGGTGATTTTAATCGGGCCCTAAGTGGTCTGTTAGAAGAGGTCTTTAAAATTGGTGAGATCGATTTTGGCGGCGTTTATATCATAAACCACCGAACCCGTGATATCGAGCTGGTTTGTCATCAAGGATTAGCGGCTGAAATCGTGGTGCATGTTCGAAAATTTGCATCGGAGTCGCCGCTGGCAAAATTGATTTCCATTGGAAATTCAGTGTTTGATCACCCTGAACGACTTCAGAACCTCCCGAATTTTCGCTATTCGGATACCGAATTACAAATGGTCGCTATCATTCCCGTTAAATTTGAGAATGAAGTCGTTGCGGCGTTGATGCTGGGTTCTCAGCACCTAAAATCATTCTCACCAGCCGATCAGCTATTGCTGGAGGCGATTGCCGGCCAACTGGGAGGGGTCATTGCACGTGTTCGGACTGAAAAAACGTTGAAAGAAAGTCGGGAAAATTTTCAACGGCTCTTTAATACATTTAAAGATTTTTTATTAATTTTTGATATAAAGGGTCAAATAATTCGCGCAAATCCAGCGGTTTCATCCCGCCTGGGATATTCACCAGAAGAATTAGAGGTCATGAATTTACATGACTTATATGTTTTTGAAAAGTCAGATGAGTTTTATCGTCTGCTTACGGATACAGAAAAAAATGATCTGGTGGAATTGTCACTTCCGATGCGAACGGCCGCAGGCACTTTTATCCCGACTGAAACCAGAATAACACAGAGTGAATGGAATGACCAGCCTGTATTTTGGGGGATATCACGTGATATTTCAGAACGGCAGAAAGCCGAAATCGCTCTCAAAAAACGGGATCGAATTCTTTCCGCTGTTTCAACCGCTGCATTTATTTTGCTCAAGATTCGAAAATTCGATCAGGCGATTCAGGAAGTGATAAAAATTCTTGGGACGAATATTCAATCCAGCCGGATTTTTCTTTTTCAAAATAGTGCTGATGCGTCCCGGCCGCTGCTGCAATTTGAATGGTATGCGGATGAAAAATTTAAAGGAGAAAATTTCATCGCTTCACCGACATATCAAGATGCTGGTTTAAGCCGTTGGTCAGCACTTCTGTCGAATGGAAATGCGATTGTCAGCCAATGTGATGAATTTCCTGCGGCAGAAAGCCAATGGTTACGCTCCCTGCAAATTAAAACAGTGGCGGTGATCCCAATTTTTGATCGGGAACATTGGTGGGGATTTATCCGTTTTGATGATTGTGAAAAGCAGACAGAATTCAGCGTGGCCGAAGTGGACGCGTTACGTTCGGTGGCCGGTTTGTTAGGTTCGGCTATAGAACGTCGAAAAATTGAGGATGAGCTACGTAAATATCGAGGGCATCTGGAGGAATTGGTACAAATACGGACCAATGAACTGAGTGAAGTAAACGCTGAACTCAAAGCCTTTGCGTATTCTGTTTCACATGATCTGCGCGCACCTTTACGGGCCATGTATGGCTTTAGTCAGGTGTTAATAGAAGATTATGGTTCATTTCTGGATGAACGCGGTCAGGAATATGCGAAACGGATCGAATCGGCCGCAAAACGTATGGAAAATTTGATCCAGGATTTATTGAATTATAGCTCCCTCAGTCGCACCGAAATCCATTTTCAGCCAATTAATATGAACCAGATTTTTGCGAATATTTTACTTCAACTGAAGGAAGAAATTCAACAATGTCAGGCCCAAATTGAGATTATCAAACCATTGCCGGAAGTGATTGGGCACCAATTAATTCTTGAGCAAATTTTTTCCAATCTTCTCACCAATGCCATAAAATTTGTCCCGCCAGATCGTGTTCCCTACATTAAAATCTGGGCGGAACAGGATTTGAAAACAGCAATCTTTTGGGTTGCCGATAATGGAATTGGTATCGAACGCGACTATCATGACCGGATTTTTAAAGTTTTTGAAAGATTGCATTCACCGGAAGAATTTCCCGGAACAGGGATAGGTCTGGCCATTGTCCGGCGTGGGGTTGATCGGCTTGGGGGGACTGTTGGTCTTGAATCCACGCCAGATTTGGGAACGAAATTCTGGATTAGATTAAGTCGGGTGATTAAATAAAGATGGCGAGTCAATTGAATACGCGCCATGATATTTTATATCCGCTGCTTCTTATTTCATTGATGGACTTTTATTTTCAAACTAGCAATGATTCGAGGATGATCGATTGTATCCCCTCAACCAAATAGGGTAAAAGTTCCCCTCGACAAGTTCAGGGTGCGGCAGATACCGTTGGCTGAGCCTGTCGAAGCCAAATTTACCATTGGCTTTTGAGCAGACCGGATCAATACCGGATTCGATTCGCTGGATGCTGCGAACATTCATTTGGCAGCGAGATGCCAACTCTTCCTGAGAAAATCCTTTTTGTTTTCGTAATTTTGTTATCTTCTTAATCATATCAAAATTTTCCATTATATCACCTCACTTTTCATATATCGTGAACTTTTACATCGCTTGCTACGCCTAGAATAAATAAAAGATTCCAATTTAACAATGGTTTCATCACGACATTTTTACGACATTTTACTATCGTTACGACCTGGTTTTATTTCAAGATTTATTTTTATTTCAGGAACTCTGTTATTCAGATTCAATTTTGGTGGTAAAATAGATTCACGCTAAATGCGATATTGGTTTGTGGTCAGATTATAATGAAATGTGAGATAATTAGAAGCCGAAAAACCGGGATTAAAGAAAGCAGAGAGATGCATAGCCCCTGCTGAATTGGCCATTCTCTGCCTTCCTTAACCCGTATTGTCGAGTGGGAATTTGGAGATAAAAAACAATAAAAATTTGATAAAATCAAATCGATAACTCTTTTGAAATATTGGTCTGACGATTCAATTTTTCTTTTGCGTAATGAATCGTTTTAATTTTCATTTGAATGGTCTCAGGGGAAACTAAAATTAAATTAAGCTTTAGTTCACCTGGCACATTCTTTTCAATAGCGCCTGCCCCATTTAAAAATTTTAAGCCATATCGTTCATAAGTAGTAGATTCATGTAAATGTCCGTGAACGACCAAATCGACTTTATTTTTCCGAAGTAATCGGCAAAGACGTTTTTTCTTTTGCAGCTTGCCGGCATAACTTTCAATTGTATGGAGAAAAGTTTTGTAAAGGGTGATGGATTCAAGTGGTTTTTTGTTGAAATGATGATGGGACATTACAATTTTTTGTAAATTAGAAAATTCTGATCGCGCCAATATTTCTGTCAGTCCTTTTAACTGATTTTGCCCAACATTACCCCGTGAGGCAAATGGATTATTTATTCGGGAATATTCTACAGTTGAATTAATGCCGATTAATAAAACATTATCCACTTTTTTAGCATAAGGATATAATCGATCCGGGAGCGGTAGGATTGTATTTTCAAAAATTTCGAGGAAATAGCTATGAAATTCCTGGATTTTTTTATGATAATCAATCGTTTTGCATTTCCCCGGAAAAGTAAGTATGTCTTCTGCCAGATAAACGCCGCCATAAATATCATGATTACCAATGACCATCGATACTTTTTGAGAGTCAAGTAAGTCATATTGTTCCAGAAGGCGACGAAATGCCAGGAAATCATCCGGGTTGGAAAGGTGTGATATATCGCCAGTTATCATAAAGTGCGAAGCATTATGTTTTAAAGCCGACTCGATCAAATATCGTGTGCTGTTGAGATTCTGTAACTTATTTTTAATACAGATGTGAAGATCTGAAAGATGGGCAATTATCATAAAGGATTAGCTCCTGACTTTTTTAATTTAATAATGAAAGATAGAATTTATTTCCTGTAAAAAGAGCGTGTTTCTTAATTCTTAAATGATTGATTATCGGTTCAAAACTTGTTTTTAATATTTGAATTACCGGGAGCATGAGCAGCGGTAAAGAGTGTTCGTAAAATTCCAGAATTATATCCCGTCGGGCATAAGCCTCGGCTTCATTGTCTGTATGAAATAACAGTTGGTTGACTGTTTCCTTAAAACAATACGGTATTTCCAATTGTGGAAAAACATCCAATAATATCTCTATTTGTTGTTGCTCTTCCTCGTTTAAATTTCGCCGGCTTTTTAAAAGCAAATGATGATGTTCAAGAAAAAGTTTTAACCGGGTTAGTGATTTGTTCCTCAGGTGAAAACCGGCTAAAAACCTACGAAACAGCGTTTCAATATTTTCAGAGATATGATGCAAACTGAATTGATGAAGCGCAGCCGGAAAATATTTTTTAATCATAGGCTGATAATGACTATTAATTTCAGTAACAATCATGTTTACATCATCAAAATTAACATCCTGTTTCGTCAGCTTTTCAAAATGTTCATCAAAAGAACGTAAATCATGTTTCTTCCGTCGCGAGGCGGTCAATAATTGGATTGGACTTTCTGGACTATAATGACCCGCTGTCAGCAGATATTGCTCATGATGATAAGGTGAAGTATCGATCCAGCTATAAAGTACCCGAATTGGAACCTTGTCAGCAAGATTATTCTTTTGCTGCGTTCTGATTGAAAAATTATTAATTTGACCTGTCGATTCATTTTTGAGCGCATAATATCCGGCAAATTTAAAAATCCAGGCAGGAAATTTAATTTCGTCTCTTATTGAAAAAGACGTACCCTGGCGTTCATTAAAATTGAGATTTTCTAAAAAGTTCATTGGATTCCTTTGTCTCGCTGCGCTTAAGAAAACGATAATAGTGATACTATCTTTTTTCTAAACAGCTCTCAATTTTTTTCCTTTACGTAAACTGTCTTTTTTACGTTCATTTAGCAAGAGATGATATCCCTCAATACCCGTATTTTGTTCATTTATCGCTGCAATTTCAGGATGTCGGGTCAGTAAAGTTAAAATCTGATCCAAACCAAAAAGAGGATATTTTTCGTAAAGCTTTTCGTATATCAATTTGACAAATTTATAGTCTTCTTCGTAATCCACCGTCCAGCGATGCGACCACGAATAATTGAGACCCGTTTTCCATTCGACATTTTTAATTCGAAAGAGGGCTTCATTTTTCCAGAAAAAAGGCGTTGTATGTTCTCTTTCAAAATCAGTTCGGGCGGTTTGCCAAATATAATACAAAGCTTTCATCGACATAACTTCTACTTCATAGCCATTTGGAAAAGTGGCCGGGCAAATATTGCTCACATAATCATAAGCATCCGGGTTCTCTAAAAAGGTACTGATGATAATATCGATAATTTCCGGATCTATTAGGGGACTATCTGAGGGAATTTTCACAATAACATCCGCCGCATATGTCACGCCGGCCTGATAATGTCGATCCAACAAATCACACGGGTGTCCACGAAAACAGTGTAAGTTTTCCTGGTGACAGGTCTCTTCTATAATATCATCCTGTTTCGAAGTGGTTGTGGCCACAACAACCGTTCCAACTAACCTTGCTGCCCTTACGCGTTCCACCATCCGCACGAATAATGGTTTTCCAAGAATTGGTAGCATCACTTTATTGGGTAACCGTATTGAACCGGTGCGAGTTTGAACCACAGTTACAATTTTAAGTGACTGTAGCATTTTTTCGCTCCTTATTATAATTCCACTTTACCCTTTTCTCGATTCGGAGTAATTTATTTTACAAAATCCTTCAGCCAAACTGATTACACTGTTGTCTTTTTTATCCCATCACCGACTTTTATCTAATAAATAAATTTTGTTACATTATATCGAAGATAATTTTGTCATTTATCTATTCATGCACAATTTTTTGAGATCAGTTTAAATAACCTCAAATGTCCCCGCTCAGGCTTATCCAGAAAATTTTAACCGAAATTACTTTAATTTCCACATCGATTACTGGTTTTCAAAAATATCACTAAATTTTAATAATTAAACTATACTTTGAAGGTTAAAAGCTTGTTACAGTTCTATTAAATTTTATATACAATTAAGGGAAGTGGACAGCGTCTTCTTCGAATGGCGACGTATTATCTCTATTTAACCGGAAAAGCCTTCACGGTTTTAATTGGAATTTTTATAGAAAACAAATTTGATTGATTTACTGATAAAAATCTTGAACGCCGGCATTTCATTCTCAATTTTGAATTGGATACATTTTACGCTTGTAAATTCACCCTAAAATCCCTATATTTATTAATTTTATTCAATTCAGCAACTGCAATTATTGAAAGATTAATAAGTGAGTTTAAAATCCGATTTTGGAACCCAGCAATCACTTCTCCTTACCTATACAAAATTGTTACTGACAGCGATATTCTGGGGGGGAACGTTTATTGCCGGGCGTGTCATTGCGCAAAATGTCGATCCCTATTCTGCTGCATTTATTCGTTTTTTTATTGCCGCAACCATTTTGCTATTGATGGTGTATAAAATAGAAAAAGGGTTCCCGCGTTTGGATTTAAAACAGAGTTTACTGGTAGTACTACTGGGACTCACTGGTGTATTAGGCTATAACGTCTTTTTTTTCAAAGGTTTAAAATTAATTCAAGCTGGTCGGGCTGCGCTGATCATCGCCACAAATCCCATTTTCATCAGCCTCCTTTCAGCACTTCTGTTTAAGGAAAAATTACGCTGGATTCAGGGAATAGGAATTATTATTTCGGTAGTCGGCGCAATTATGGCCATCACGCATGGGGATTTGCAGCACTTTATTCAGGAAAAATTGAGCTGGGGCGATGCCTTTCTTTTTGTTTGTGTTATTTGTTGGGTGGCTTATTCGATCATTGGTAAAACTGTACTCAATAAACTTTCACCATTGATATCTGTCGCTTATTCGGCGGCGGTTGGTGCAATTGGTTTGCTTATTCCGGCGTTAAATCATCAATTGGCAATTAATATTGGGAATTTTCCAGTTTTAGCCTGGATTGGACTTTTTTATCTGGCGGTTTTCGGTACTGTATTGGGCTTTAAATGGTATTATGAGGGCATTAAAGCCATTGGTCCCACACGGGCTGGTTTATTTATCAATTTTGTGCCTATTAGTGCCATTTTTCTGGCGTTCCTGATTTTGAATGAGCCGATCACTTTTTCATTGATATTGGGGACGGTGATGGTATCCAGTGGTGTTTATTTTACAAATAAAAAATTTTAAGAAACAGGGGATTAATTTCATAAAAAGAGCGTCTTATAAAAGATATAATAAAAAGCACAAGATGTCCCATTTCCTTGAAAAATTTTATCTGACAACCTTTTATTAAAATATTCGTATACTTTTCACAAAGTAAATAATTGGATAATTCTGATGATTCATCGCATTAAGCAAGAATATTTTTCAAACCATTCGAAAGAATGTATCGTCCTTATAATTCTTTGTGTCATTGGTTTCATCTCGTTTTCTGGCTTTATCTGGATGATGCTGAAATTACCCCCCGATATGTCCGTTTCATAAGTGAACGGGTGCGATTGAAACTCGAACTGGATATCGCCCGAAAGGCGCAATTGAAAATGTTACCCCAGGCTGTTCCTTCCAATCCTTCGCTGGATATTGCTGCCTGTTCGGAACCAGTCCGGGAGGTTGGCGGCGATTATTATGATTTTATTAAACTCGATTCAAATCGGTTGGGAATTGTCATTGGTGATGTTTCCGGAAAAGGGATGCCCGCTGCTTTATATATGACCCTCACGAAAGGGTTCTTTTTGCAGGCAGTTTCGGAGTCTCATAAAAATCCCAAGGAAATTATGACGAAAATTAATCGTAATTTCTATAATACTGCCGAATCTCGTATTTTTATTACTCTTTTCTATGGCATCATCGATTTGACTGAAAGAAAAATGACCTATCTTCGGGCTGGCCATACCCCGACTGTCTTTAGAAGATCGGCCCGGGAACAGGCGCGATTGCTGCAACCGGCCGGTATTGCTATTGGTCTCGAACAGGGACCGCTTTTTGAAAAGACCTTACAGGTGGAAACCATTCCGATTGACCCGGGAAATTTCTTTGTTTTTTATACCGATGGTTTGACAGAAGGTATGAATCCAGCGAAAGAAGAATTTGGTGAAGAACGTTTGCTTTCAGTGGTTCAAAATGCGCCTTCACGTTCGGCTCATGAGTTGCTCGAACATATCCGCAAAGAATATAAAAAATTTATTGGCCGCCAGGAAGCATTGGATGACTTTACGTGCGTGGTGGTTAAAATTTTGTGATGGGTTGTTTTTTTTGTATGAATGAATGTGAATTAAGCGTGAAACGTGATGCGTGATGCATGAAACGTGAAGTTTGATACGTGATGTATGATGCTTGAAACATGATATCGAAGCGCTATCCAATATTTTTTGGTATGAATTGGGCTCCCTTTTTATTACGCATCACGAATGACGTATTACGCATTATGTTTCACATCTCACAAAACTTTCCCTGAAGCTGCGTGCTCCAATTATTAAAATTTCATAATATCAAAGCGGGATATTTTTGGATTATCAATAGTATAATATCAGGATAATTTGTGATTAGAAATCTAAAAACGGGATTATTTGTGACCAAAAATATTGATTCATCCTCACTTGATTAATTAGAGTCTGTCCGAAAATACCAAGACCTGTCATTGCGAGGCGTTTTTTGCCACAGCCTGTTTTTTAGGCTCGCAATCCCATCGTTAAACAGCGGAGATGGCTTTGTCGCATAAAACGCTCCTCGCAATGACAGTACCGGATGTGTTTTTGGACAGACACTAATTAAACACCCCGATAAATAAACCGTCTTTTAAAAATTGTAACAAATAAGGAGCGAAAACATGGATAATGTACTCATTGAAGTAAAAGACAACAAAGCGATTATTACAATCGACCTTACCAAAGATTTCGGTACCAGCAAATCCGGCAAAACTATCGTGGTTGCAACCACGCGTGGTAATGTTCCAATCCCTGGTGCTGAAGCTTTCCGCATTGGATTGAATTGCTATAAATATCCGGATAAAGATGGCAAGTAATTCTATTATCTCAAAATCCTGACAAATCATTCCGATGATGCATAAAACTCTCATTTTTCTACTGAATCCTGATGCTGGTAAATTACTGATCGATTTGTGATGCTACGCTCTCCTTATACTTTTATGTCATCTGCGCATTTTGGGAAAGGAATTCCGCGGATCTTTTTAGTAAGATAACAAAAGTTGATGCGGATTTGACCATAAAAATGATAGGTGCTTGAATGCTGTATGTAAATAAAATCAATTTTTTAAAATGCAGTTTGGTGGTTCTTTTCATCTTTATCAATAACTGCGCTCAGCGAAATCCGATTGAACCGGATTCGCCGGTGATTGTGAATCCGCAAACACGCATTCTTAAGGATGGTACATTGCAGCTTATGAAACAGCAGACTGAAAATGAGATCATTTTTGATACTCAGGCGAAAGAAGTCTCCAAATTAACGGCCGGAAATATTATTGTCAGTAGTAAAGGAAATGGTTTTTTACGAAAAATTATAACTACGGAGACCACACCGGCTGAAATTAAAATCCAGACTGAACCAGCCACGCTGACCGATGTATTTGAACAAGCTTCTGTAAATATGGTTCAACAATTAAATCCAACTGATTTCCAGCAAATTACCCCTCTCCAAAAAGGAATCAGTCTGATAGAAGTCCAGTCGGATCTTTTTAGATTTGAGATCAAGGATTTCGTCCTGCATGATAGTGATGGAAATGAGGTGACCACCAACGACCAATTAATTGCCAGTGGGAGGCTGGTGGTTTCTAATCCCCAATTTCAATTTGAACTTGATATTAAATCGGCTTCAATTAAGTATCTGCTGTTTACCGGCACGATTCATCAGGCGTCGGACCTTGAAATTCGCGGTGAAATTCGGTTATTACATCTTCGGAAAGAATTCGAAATTATCCGAATGGCTGGCAAACCCATTGTCTTTATGGTGGGTAATGTTCCCATTGTACTAACACCTGTTCTGAGTGTCGCGGTTGGTGTTGAACTGGATGCTGACGTTTCGATGATGAATTCTGTTTTATTTGCAAGTCAGGATGCCAATTACACCGGGGGAATTGCATATAAAAATGGAAAAGTCACCCGCATTTCAGATTTTTCGAATCAATTCCAGTTTACGCCCCCAAAAGTTACTGTAAATAGCCGACTGAAAGGATTTGCGTACCCGAAGTTTGAGATGCTCCTCTATGATTTTGTCAGTCTTTATTTGAAGCCGATTGAATATGTGGAGATCAATGCCCAGATTTATAATATTCCCTGGTGGAGTTTATATGGGGGAATAGATGTTTTTATCGGGATTGCGATTGAGGTATTTAATCTGTTTGACATTGAAAGGGAATACCTGATTTTTGATTACCGACATTTATTGGTGGATGCTGGTGCGGCATTTAATTTCCCTGAATATGGATTGATTGCGGAATATCTATTTAATGGTGATGTGAACGATGGTACTGAAAATCAAAATCATGGTATTATTCGCGGTGCAAAATTGACGCATGATCGGTTCAATTTTCCCAATAAAGCATATCAGTTTGATGGTTTTGATGATTATATCGAAATTCCTTACACGCCAATCAATCATCCGACGAATCAATTGTCCATTGTTTGTTGGTTTAAGGTTGATACCTTACGTGGTCATCAGGACCTTCTTTCTACGAATCAACATGGCGGCTATGCGCTGGAATTTCATCAAGACAATCATCTCTATTGGGTCTTGCGGATTGGCAGTGAGTATATTGATGTTGCAGTGAATTCTGCCGATATCACCTTCAATCGATGGCACTGTGCGGTGGGAACTTATGATGGGCAAAATTTAAAAATATATCTGGATGGTCAATTAAAAGATGAGCGCTCCCGTCAGGGTGAAATTCATTATGCCTTTCCGAATTCAATCATTATCGGCGCTGACGCTTATGAAAAAACTGGCCCCGATCCTGGCTTTAGTTTTTTTAAAGGTCATATTGATGATATTCGGATATATCATCGCGTGTTGTCTGAAAAGGAGATTCAGGAGTTGGCTCTTAGCAATTAATGCAGCAAAAGATTTGTCCGGGGAGAAAAAATTTTATTCAGCTTTAAATTCTGCGATTTTCTGATTTAGCAATTATGCGCTTTTTGATTCAGTAAATCTACGCATCATTCCAACCCGTTTCAAGAGAATATGGTGTATCTCCTGTGGCGTAAGATTTCAGCAATCAATAAGTGGGCGGTGACCAAATTTTCAATTAATCTGCTACCAGCAATAAATATTTTTAAGAGAATAATTTGGAAAATTATTTATCCTGCGGTCGCCACATATCATCGGGGGTCAAACCACACTCATCGACCATTTTAATACAATACTCCAGCCGTCCTAAATCGTCAGCGCCGCCATTATTAGTGCCAAAAGTAAATTTTACACCAGCTTCCTTGGCCCGCTTAATAAATGCCGGGCGGGGAATTTGGCGGCGGGCATTGATTTCCAGCGCTACGCCGCTTTCAATCAGGGCATTAATTACCCGATCCATCCGTTCTGGCGTCCAGAGTTCATCGTACCGGGCATTGATCTCGTCCGGCAAATAGGTGGGATTGACGTAAATATCAATAGGCTCATTTTTTACAATTTTTTCAATGCGATCGACCAGTTGATCCATGAAATGCTGTGGATCTCCCACTTCCACTTCATCCTTAATCCAGAGACGCATCCGTTTGCCATTGTCATTTGTCCAAGTCATGGCATCGGTGAAGACATAATCGAATTGAGCAATGGTTTCCTTCGAAAAGAGGTCCAGCCATTCGCGCCCCTCAGCCTGCATGGCCAGAAATGTTTGCGGTGGCTTTTGATAGGTCTTCAGAAAGACCTGCACGGCTGAATCGTTTTCAAATAACATTTTCAAGCCACAATTGAAGGCTATGCCGTAGGTAAAGCCATATTTTCGGGCATTTTCCAGTGCCTGTTCCATGGTCAGGCTCCCTTTTAAATGGGTATGTAAATCCATCAGTGGAAAATTTTTGCCGGAGAGCTCGATTAATTTTGCATTGAATTCAAGATCAGCCAGCGCACTCCCTGGCGTGGGAAGATCCTCTGGCAATGGTTTCACTTTAATATTTTTATAATAAACCGTGCTGCCAGGATCGTGACATTGAAACGCAAATGTCCCCGATGAAATTACGCGGCCCCCCATCTTCGCCTGAAAAGCAGTGTCAGCGGGTTCCGTATACTCGGCCATCAATTCGCCATTAATATAGGTTTGTATTGTTTTGCCCTGCACCAGAATCCGATAATTGAACCATTCATTGTCCGGAACAGGGGCTTTCCAGACATTCCGAATCGCATAGATGCTACCTGTCAATTTTCGCTCGATATATTGACCAGGCTCCACTTCAGGCGCGCTATTCAGCACCTGACATTCATATCCCTTATCCGGCCAGCCCGATTCCTGGTATTCGGTATGAAAGTAGATTCCCGAATTCGAACCGGGCGAGGTTTTAACATCCGCCATGAACTCGAAATTTTTAAAATGGTGGTTCATAACTTCTCCCACATAGAACAGGTGCGAACGTGAACCTCTGGTGACAAAAGCACCGTCTTCGATTTGCCAGGCATTCTTATTTTCCGACGCCTGCCAACCATTCATTGTCTTCCCATCAAACAAAGAAATCCAGCCGCCATCTGAAGCACACTGAAACTGCAGCGCTAAAATTGAAAAAAGTGCCAGCAAAATAAATTTTTTCATCATTCCTCCGCCAGTTAATATTTCAAAAGAATTAAAAACTTCAAAGTTTTCAAAACCTTGAAAGCTTATAGTGTCCGTGCAATATTAACATATTTTTATTGAAATGTCAATCGTTTTATTGAAGAAAGGATGAGTCAACTTAAAATTTAATAGTTACTGAAAATTCACCGAAGTGGCAAAAGGACTTTGTCCGACACAAGTTAATGAGGATGTTAGCGTTAATTATGAATGATGAATTGTTTGCTTCATTCTACATTCTACATTTTACATTTTACATTCTGCATTCCCCTATAACCACCTCACGACTTGAGAGCGGGCTTTACGGGGACGGGCGGCGGGCTGTTCGTTTGGATAGCCGAGTGAAACGGCGGCGACCATCTGGTGATTTTCTCCAAACCAGGCACATAGTTCATGATAGGCAAAAAATACATCGCAAATCCAGAGTGTGCCTAATCCATAAGGCTGAGATGCTAACAGGAGATTTTGTACCGCCGCGCCTATGGATTGAATATCCACACGATTGAGCAATGTCGGGACAAAGTTTATTTCTTTTTTGACATTGATTTCGCTGGTATTAAACACGAAAATTGTCACTGGCGCCTGTTCCATCACCCGAATTGACCATTTGGCGCTTCCTGAATTGATACCTTGCATAGCCCGTTTTTCGATGTCTTCCCGCATTAATCGAATCATCTCTGCGCGTTTATCTTCCTGGACGACAATGAAATGCCAGGGTTGACTGTTTTTTCCGGATGGGGCCTGAGCCGCAGCATGAAGTATTTTTTCGATGATTTCAGGATCAACTGGTGTATCCTTAAATTTACGGATGCTTCTTCGTTAATTTATGGCTTCAATTGTATCCCGATTTTAATTATCCTTATTTTATGATAGCAACTTCTGATTTAATGTGAAATTTTCAATCTCTGAAAAAAATTTCGTTAGTTTTAACGCATCCAATTTTCCAGCCGTTCGCACACCGGAGCAGACATCGACACCGAATGGTCCCACTTTTTCAATAGCCGCTCTTATATTTTCAGGCGTTAATCCACCGGCCAAAAAGACTGGAATATCGACAAGCTCTCTGATTTTTTTACTGAAATCCCAATTATGAACCCGACCGGTTCCGCCAAGCGCTTTGGTTTTTAGATCAGGATTGCCGGAATCCAACAGAATGGCATCGACAAAGGTTTGAACCGCCAAAGCTTCCTGAATTGACGATTCATTGCGGACGTGAACGACCTGAACCAGTTTCACCCCGGGTAAATGCATTCTTAATATCGGCTAGACATTCGTCGACACGCTATCCACCAGTTGGATGGAGGTTGAATTGATATCTTTATATTGGGTAATAATTTCGTGCGCCTGTGTTTTACAGGTGAGTAAAAATGTAGCAACCGGCAGCGGAACAATTTTTATAATTGAGGTGATTTCACTTTCAGCAATGACGCCAGGACCACCGGGCATAGCCGAAACGAGTCCAATTGCATCAGCATCGTGTATGATGGCCATACGGGCTTCAGATGCATTTAATATGCAACATATTTTGATACGTACTTTTGGGGATGGTTTCATATTTTTTCTGACGTTTTGATTGATGGCGAATGGTCAAAATTAAGACCTTCAAGGTTTTTTTACATGAAATTTTAAAAAAGCCTGTTCAGGCAAATCGATTTAATATTTTTAATATCAATAAATTAGGAGCATATTAAATTTTTAATAATATTTTAATGATATGACTTACCCTCCCCGATTCCATCGCTGTCAGATTAAGGAATAATTAAGTGTTGAAAATAAATTGGTTATCACCACTTCAGTTAATATTTTTAAAACCTTATTTTTATTCAGCAGACCTGAGTAACCCATGACACTCACCAACACGCAACCTTATTCCTTTTTATAAGAAGGTTCAGGATTAGTGATCGCAGTCGGTTACTAAGATGTGTCTGTCCAAAAACACATCCGGACTGTCATTGCGAGGAGCGTTTTGTGCGACGAAGCAATCTCCGCTGTTTAACGATGGGATTGCGAGCCTAAAAAGCAGTCTTCGGCAAAAAATGCCTCGCAATGACAGGTCTTGCTATTTTCGGACAGACTCTAAGATGCGAAAAATAAAGTTTTTAGTTCCTTATTTTCATGCTCTTTCATGGGCTGATTAGAACGCATCGCTATTTGAAAATATTGTCAATATCCCCTTAATCTGACGGCTATTGGTCATCCCCCTGGCTTCTGAGTGAATAAATTAATTTTAGCGTGCCAGCCAGCCACCATCCACAGCAATGGTATAACCCTGCAAATAGTCAGCCGCAGCAGATGCGAGGAAGACGATGATGCCTTTTAAATCTTCCGGTTCCCCCCATCGGCCGGCAGGAATTCGTTCAAGGATAGCTTTATTTCGCACGGGATCGGCTCGCAGCGGGGCTGTATTGTCCGTTGCCATGTAGCCCGGGGCGATGGCATTCACATTAATCTGATGTGGTGCGAGTTCGTTAGCCAGCAAGCGGGTTAAACCCATCACCGCGCTTTTTGAGGAGGTATAAGAAGGAACCAGAATCCCCCCCTGAAAAGAGAGCATAGAGGCAATATTAATAATTTTTCCGCCTTTCCCTTGCTTCACCATCACGCTGGCCGCGGCCTGACTAAGGAAAAAGAGTGCGCGAATATTGATATTCATGACATCATCCCAATCCTTTTCGCTAAATTCCAGCAAGGGTGCGCGGCGAATGATGCCAGCATTATTGAGCAGAATATCAACGGAACCCAGATGGTCAAGCGTATTTTGAATAATGACATCGACATTGGCTTTTTGCGCCAGGTCGACCCGGGTATCGGTGCAGCGACGACCAAGCTTTTTGATTTGCGTGCTGGTTTCGCTCATATCAATTATATCGACTAATGAAACATCGGCCCCAGCTTCGGCCAGTCCGAGAGCCATTGCCTGTCCCAGCCCTCTGGCGGCACCGGTCACAATGGCGACTTTTCCATCTAATTTAAATTTATCGAGTATCATAAAGACTCCTATCTCAATTTTTCAAAATTAACCATTATCAATTGTCAATTCTCAATTGTCAATTCTCAATTTTGAATGTTCAATTGATAATTGTCAATTTCAACAAATCCCCAAACTCCAGAGGCCGTCGGAGAACTAACTTTTGACTATCATTGCGGCTTTTCGGACAGAAATTATTTAATATCCCCAATCGAAATACCATCCATATCCTCAAAGGTCTGGTTTTCGCCGCCCATTCCCCAGCAGAATGTGTAGGCGCCGGTTCCAACACCGGAGTGAATGGACCAACTGGGCGAAATGACAGCCTGACGATTTGCAATGACAATATGCCGGGTTTCATGAGCCGTCCCCATGAGATGAAAAACACGCGCATCGGGTGCCATATCGAAATAGAGATAAACTTCCATCCGCCGTTCGTGGGTATGTGGCGGCATGGTATTCCAGACGGATCCTGGCGCTAATACCGTGAATCCCAGCACCAGTTGACAACTTTGAATACCGCTGGGATGGATATATTTATAAATGGTTCTTTTGTTAGCGGCTTCAGGCATTCCTAAGGTTGTAGCTTCTGCATCGGCTAATCGCGCCTGTTTCGTGGGGTAAACCTGATGCGCCGGAAAGCTGATAATATAAAAAACGGCAGGTTGAGCTGGATTCTGGCTGGTAAAAGAGACCTCTTTTGAGCCTTTTCCAATATATAACCCATCCCGGTTTTCCATCACAAAGGTTTTATTATCAACAATGATTTCACCGGTTCCGCCCAGATTCAGGACGCCAACTTCCCTTCGTTCACAAAAATATTCAACAGCCAGTTCTTTTGATGCTTTCAACGACAATTTTCCCTTTACCGGAACAGCCGAGCCGACGATGGCGCGATCGACATCACTGTAAAGTAAATAAATTTCATCTGGCGAAAACAAATTTTTAATTAAAAATGATTCCCGAATTTCAGCAGTGGTCATCCGTTGAAATCGGACGGGGTCTGCAACATATCGTAATTCCATGATATTGCCTTTCAATTTTATATTGGTTAAATAAATATTAATTAAAAAGTTGCCACGTGATGTCTGTTAAGCGAATTAAGACAATTTAGGTGACAAATTAGTCGTGTCCTGTGATTTAATCGACACTTTAAACTGTATGGTGTAGATGCAGATGAAGCAGCGGATTATTTTTCAATTATGATTGGATGATCCAACTTTTTCACAACTTCATTAAGATAGAGAACAAATTCATCTTTGGTTTTGATGGCATTGGGTTCTTGTTCCCAGGCAGCGAGAAAATGGTAATTTAATTGACTATTTTCTGGCTTCAAGACCACGACATAACTCAATTTGTCTTCAGTGAGTTCGATTAAGTCTTTTTGATTAAATAAAACGGCCATACCTAACAGGTCATTGGCGAGGCTTTGTTTGCCATAAGTCGCCAAATACATCCAACCCTCCTTTTTCCCGGATTGAATTAATTCGGTATCCGGCAGTTTGATTACGCCAGTGCAGAGATTTTCGGCGTTGCCTTCTATCTGGAGGGCATGATGTGTCATCCGGCTGCCAGCGTAAATTGATAATTCTGACGTGAGATTATACGTTCCACTTCCCACTTTCCAGCCATAATACTTTGTTCGGATCAGGGATTCTAATGGCTTGTTCAGGACGATTTCGCAACTCACACTATCGGTTTGACTGACGCGATTGGCACTACTATCGTACCATATAGCAATCGTTCCAATGCCGAGCGATTCGGCGACCTTGAGAATATCCATTCCCCAGCCAGACATATCATGGTACGAATCAAAATTATCCTGTCCGACGTTCTGGAGCACCATTTCCCGCTTTTTTTCCCAAAAATATCAATCGCGTTGCGCCAATCGAGGTAAAAACGGTAGCCAACAATATCGGATTCCCAACCGGGGCCTTCATAACGAATGAAATTGGAATGGTCCGTATGTTCAGGAGGTACGCGTAAAAATTGAATATTCTGGAAAGCACCCCCTTCATATTTTCGATTGACGAATTCTCCACCGACTTTTATGGAAATTTCGGCCTGGGTCCGCTTTGGATATTCGCGAGTTTTGTTACCTGCCGGTGCATAAAGAAAATTCAACTTTTTTTGCTCATTAGGATTAAAATTTGTCAACACAACTATCTCATCAACCTCACCATCGCCATTTAAATCGTTCGCCTGACTGGCAAGTTCTGTTGCTTCACAAAAGACAACAAATGCGTTGGGATTGAAATCCGGGACCTGTGCCTGAATTAATTTTAGATCAAAAACGACCGGCTCATCAACTCGGACCAGATCGGTTTCATTTTTTACTGTCATCATCGCAGCATTCGGATATTCCAGCCTCATTTGCTCATCTATTTTGGGACCACATCCCAGGATGAAGAATAATAAAACGAGAGAGCTACGTTGATAATAGGCGTGCATCATACCCTCCTGACTCATTAAATTATAACGGTTAAGATGGAATTGGTTTAATTTAATGGAATAAAAATATTTTACTTCTGTTAATTTTTCTGGTTTCATATTCCTGTTGAGAAAATTTGTTTTTTAAAATAATTGACAAAATCACAGGTTGTTCAGGTAATAGCATTTCAGGCTGTTAGTAAAAATAGTTGAATTCAAATAATGTTAATTTGTCATTCCTGAATATTCTTTCTCGTTCCAACGCGCCGGCGTTGGCATGCCTCAATTGACGCTTTGCGTCAGGATATGATTGTCTGAAAACGAATTTGTTTAATACGGATATTTAACAGGACGCGAAGGGTCCCGGCTGCATTCCCACGCAAAGCGTGCGAATGCGGGAAAGCGTCCCGGTTGCAAGAAAACGAGGAAAAATAATTCATTATGACTTCATGTATTATCCCAAAATGCCTGACTCCCTACAACTTATCATACGATTATTATCAAAAAATCGATTTTAATTCGAAGAAGTGCTATTTACCGTTATAATGCCTCAAACTCCAGACTGGCCAGAATGAATGGACCAACAGCCTTCAGATCATTATCTTTTTTCTTTTCATGGACATAATATTCGTACGAACCATCACGATAAGGATTTCCTCCCAGACCGGCAACGGCACAGACATTTGTAATATGAACTTCTCCATCCGGATCAACCTTGATTAAATACTTGATGATGCCATCATAACCTTTTCGCGCCACGTCAATAAATTTTGCATCAATATAACCTTTTTTACCCGCTTTAAGCATGGAATAGACCAGCATGGAAGAGACAGACGCTTCCAGATAATTGCCTTCCCGATTCCCTTGATCCACAACCTGATACCAGAGACCTGTTTGTGTATCCTGATAATTTTTTACTGCAGTTACCAAACGGATTGGAACGCTTGGGGGTGGTCTCGACTGTTTTGATAAAAAATCCCAACAATTCGAGCATATCCTGACCCGCTGGCATGATCAGGGATTCGATAACATTCTGGCCATTCATCAGGATCGACAGGGAAAAATCTGGGTCGGTGCGGATCAAAATAAAATTGGCTGTTACGATAAGACCACCAGGGAACTTATTGTTTATGAGATCACATATCCAATTAAAAATATCGAAGTCAGAGCAATTTTTGAGGACTTGGATGGAAATTTCTGGCTGGGTACAGTTGGTACTGGTCTGGTTTTTTTTAACACCCAAGAAAAATCATTTAAAACTTTTATCCAAAAAGATGGCTTACCTAGTAACACTGTTTTCGGCATTTTAAGGGACGACCATAATCAATTCTGGCTCAGTACGGTTAATGGACTTGCCCGGTTCAATCCGGTTACAGGTGAAGTTAAAAATTATTATAAAGAAAATGGTTTGCAAAGCAATCAGTTTAATTATAATGCCTATTTGAAAACGCGTGACGGGGAAATGCTTTTTGGAGGGATTAACGGAGTAACGGCTTTCTACTCGGAGCAAATACAGCAAAATACCTATATTCCACCTGTTTACATCACTGATTTTAAAATTCTCAATCGACCAGTGGAAATTGGTGTTGAAAATTCGATTTTAGACAGGGACATATCCTTTGCCGATGAAATAAACCTGTCCTATAAACATTCGGTTTTTTCCTTTGAATTCGTGGCGTTGAACTATGCGATTAGCAGTCAGAATCAATATGCGTATCAGTTAGTTGGATTTGATGACGACTGGAACTATATCGGTAATCGCCGATTTGTATCATACACCAATCTGGATGCTGGTGAATATACGTTTCGCGTCAAAGCGGCCAATAATGATGGTTTTTGGAATGAAAAAGGGGCGAATGTGAAAATTAACATCTCACCTCCCTTTTGGCGAAGCCTCTGGTTTAAAATCCTGATTATCGTGTTACTGTTACTGATTATTAAACATTTTTTTGATGATCTGCATCCGAAAAAAAATCTTTCCGAGGCCACCGCTCTGGCCAATGAAGCTCAACTCAAGCTATTGCGAAATCAGATGAATCCCCATTTTTTATTTAATGCCCTGGGTTCGATTCGTTCCATGATTCTGATTAATGTTGAAAGTGCGTGGGATATGGTTTCTGAATTATCTGAATTTTTTCGTTATAGCTTGCTTAATTTTAATAAAGTAAAAGCCTTATTGGATGATGAAATTAGCGCGGTGAATAATTATCTTCATATTGAAAAAATACGTTATCAGGACTCACTGCAAGTCAGTTTTAAAATAGATGAAGCGGCCCGAAAATGTCTGGTTCCGGCATTTATTTGTCAACCGCTCATCGAAAATTCCATTAAATATGGGATGCTTACCAGTTCCATGCCCTTGAAGGTGGATATTTACCTCTCATATCAGGAAGAATTACTATCAGTCGATGTCTCCAATACCGGCAAACTTGTTCGTTCGGACATGAAATTAAGTGAAAAACCGGATGTGCATGGAAATTCACTGGAAAATATTAAGCAACGATTGGGGATTATGTTTGGTGATCAATATCACTTTCAATTATTTGAACAGGAGGGCCGGGTCCATGCGAAAATTACGATTCGATACAAAGAGAATAAGAAGGATAAATCACTCGCTTCTCACGAAAAATCCCTCCTGTCAGCCTGATTATTCGATTTTTCGTATCCACTCAATAACCGAAGGAAGACCGTTGCGGTTTTTCTCATGAGATTAGGGATATTCAGACAAATCAGGGGATGTCAACCAGAAAATCTTGAAGCTTAGAATTTTATCTGGCATTATTGAGGGGCACAATTTTTCTGTTTAATGTAAAAATCCTGCTTTCCCATCCAAAATTTTTCAATCAACGCCTGCCGCCAATTATTAAATATCAAGATTAATCAAAAAAAAATAGTTGACAGAAATGTAAAAATAGTGTAAATTAGTAGTATAATTTTTACAAACACCTGATCGCAATTATCAATTATTAACAATCAAATTAGATTGGAGTAAAAAAATGCGCTGGTTAGGCAGACGAGAGAGTTCAAATGTAGAGGACCGACGCGGTGGGGGAACCTCGCGCAAGGTGGTTGGCGGTGGCGTTGGAACTATTTTTATTGTCCTTTTAATCTATTTGCTCGGGGGTGATCCATCCTCTTTCCTGAATATGCAAGGGGGCGAGCAAAGTTCAGTTGGTACCTATCAGGGAACTCAGCAGGAAGATGAATTGGCCAAATTTGTGGCGGTAGTACTGGGCGATACCGAGGATGTCTGGAATCATCTCTTTCAACAGGCAGGGCGAACCTATCGTGAGCCCAAATTGGTACTCTATAGCGAAGCGGTTCAATCGGCCTGTGGTTTTTCCAGTGCCGCGACTGGCCCCTTTTATTGTCCTGGAGATGAACGGGTCTACCTGGATTTATCATTTTTTCAGGACATGTTAAAGCGATTAAATGCTGAGGGCGATTTTGCAATGGCGTATGTGGTGGCGCATGAAGTTGGTCATCATGTCCAGAATTTATTAGGCATTACTGATCGTATGATGGAGCTGCGTAATCAACTCAGCCAGCGGGATTTCAATCAGTATATGGTTCGGTTGGAATTGCAGGCAGACTTTCTGGCAGGTGTCTGGGCGCATCATGCCGAACGGATGAGCAAAATTCTGGAAGAAGGTGACATTGAAGAAGCGATGAATGCCGCGAGTGCTGTGGGAGACGATCGCATCCAGAAGCAGACGCAGGGCTATGTGGTCCCGGATGCTTTTACGCACGGAACTTCAGAACAACGTATGCGCTGGTTTTACAAAGGCTTCCAAACGGGTGATATTAATCAGGGCGATACTTTTAGTGCGAAGAATCTTTAGTTGGAATAAAATGTTGAATGAAGTTTATTGAATTTACAGCATGATAATGGAAGTATCTGCGTGATATGTCATACGTGAAATACGCTATCAAGATCCCCTTACGCGTTACGTATTACGCATCCCCCTCATTTTCCCCACCACAAAGGATGTGTCAAAATAACCACTCGATCCCCTGGTTTGCATTTCTGAAGAAATTTGACGGGATCGTCTACTTTCTTTTCATTCCAGGCACCCCCCGAAGGCGTGTCGTTTAAACTAGACCATTCTTTGGCATAGTCATTGGCGCCAATGGGTATTCGGCAAATATTAAATTTGCAGCCATTTTCGGAATCAAAAATATCCTGTAAAATCTCTTCCCGTTCATCGCTGGATAAAATTTGCAGCGCATCCCAACCCATTTCATTGAAGCCGCCGCCAAAACCGTCGATGGTCTGTTGTTTTTCGCGATTTAGCACTTCAATTTGAACCGGAATTTCCGGTGCAGTGTTGGAAATGGAAAGTTGTTGTTCAACCCAGCGTACATTTTCGGTACTGGCAATCCATTTGGCACTTTGTTGACGCGGTGTACAGGATATTAAAATGAGAATTCCCGAAAGAAAGAATACCAGCATTAATTTGTTCATTTTCTCCTCACCTTCATCCTATTAAATCAATAAATTGGCTAAGCTGACTTTATTAACCATCAGGAAATGACTTTCCGACTTAATGCTTCCAGAATAGCGTGCATATATAGCGGTAAATCGGATGGACGCCGGCTGGAGATAATATTTTCGTCGACAACCACCGGCTCATCCAGCCAGATGGCCCCGGCATTTTCCATATCATCTTTAATACCTGGCGTACTGGTCACTTTTTTCCCTTTTAAAATTTTGGCAGAAATGAGCACCCACCCCGCATGGCAGATTTGGCCAATAACTTTTTTCTGATAAAAAGCATCCTGCACCATTTGAATAGCTTCGGGATAGCGTCGTAATTTATCCGGCGCCCAGCCACCGGGAACCAGCAAACCATCATATTCGGCAATATTGATCTCTGAAAATCCAAAATCAGATGTTGCCGGAACGCCATATTTCCCCTTGTATTTGATATTTGACTTTTCACCGATAAGATGAACCATGACACCAGCCTCCCGCAATCGCAACACAGGATACCACAACTCCAGATCTTCAAAATCATCATGAATTAAATTTACGACTTTTAAACTATTTAAATTCATTTGCACCGCTCCATTAATATGGATAGATTATTTGTAAATTAGCCAGAAGTAAATATATCAAAAGGTGGCGCGAGGATCAAGGAAAATGTCGAACATTTTTTAAAAATATGAGAATACTTGTCTTGTCATTCGAAGCCGAATGTTTTTACGAGGCGAAGAATTTTCTGTCTATCATATCGGGTTTTTCGCTGCCCTCAGTATGACAATTTACTGCTTTTCCGGGTAAACCCAAATATAATCTGAACCGCCTTTCTTAAGTTGGAACTTACCAGAAACACTTTTGTTAAATTTCTGTTAATTTTTATGTAGGGACCTGTTAAATGGAGAGGAAGAAATGTGTAGAAATTTTATAAAATGGCTGCTATTTTATTTCTTGATATTTTCTATCTGGCATTTATCCGCCACTGAAAAATTGACGCCACAATTTCAAAAACTTTCCAACGAATTTGGCGGCATTCTGGGGTTGTCGGCTAAAAATCTGAAAACCGGTAAAATCATCGCCTGCAATAGCTCGCGAAAATTTCCCACCGCCAGTGTGATCAAACTGCCCATACTGGTCGAATTTTTTTTTCAGGTGGCTGCCGGAAAAATTAAGCCGGAGACGGAAGTGATGCTGACAGATTCACTGAAAAAAGGCGGCTCGGGCGTTTTACAATTTTATTCCGGTTCTTCTAAAATCAAATTAATCGATGCCGCGACGCTGATGATTATAGTGAGTGACAACACCGCTACCAATCTGGTGCTCGATGCGCTGGGAACAACCCATCCGGAACGATTGCAGGCGGTGAATGAACGAATGGTTAGTCTGGGTCTTCAAAATACCAGGTTATTGAATAAACTCATGAACTGGAAAACCAAAACTGATTCGCCGGAATCCATTCGCTATGGTGTTGGTGTCACCACGCCTGACGATATGTTATTACTTCTTGAAAAGATGTATCACGGCGAACTGGTTTCGCCGGAATATTCCAGACAGATGCTGGATATTCTGAAAAGACAGCAATATGATTCCATGATCCCGCGCTATTTGCCTCCAACTCAATATAAAATTCAGGTGGCGCATAAGACAGGCTCAGTTACGGCGGTTCGGAATGATGTGGGAATTATTTTTTCCGAAGTGGGTGATTTCGCTGTTTCCATTTTTTGTGATGACATTCAGGACTATCGGTTTTCGATTGATAATTTAGCTGAAATTGCTGGTGCCAAAGCCACCCGGCTTCTTTGGAACTATTTTACCGGTCAATCCGGTGAACTTCAACCCAATTCAACTGAACTCGACTGGAACGCGTTTCCTGGTGGACAGTGGGCAAAATTGCGTTTGGAAAAGGCGCCATTTCCACATCCTGCCCGGGAAAAAGGCATGATCACCGCTGATAGTGTATTTTACGATCCCGAAGAACACTATGCCGAAGGCAGTGCGATTGTCGTCATGCCGGCTGGCTGGTTTGAAACCGAAAAAGGAATAAACCTCATCGTCCATTTTCACGGCCATCGAAATGAGGTTTTGAATGTTCTGGAGCAGTTTTATTTGCCACAACAACTTATCAAATCAGGCAAAAATGCACTATTGATTCTCGCACAGGGGCCTCGTCATGCGCCTGATTCGTTTGGTGGCAAAATGGAAGATCAAAATGGTTTTAAAAATTTTGTGACCGAAATTTTAAATCGTCTGCAAGCCGACAAAAAGATTAATTCAATCCAAATCAATCAAATAATTATTTCCGCCCATAGCGGTGGTTACCGGCCGGCTGCTTTTGTCCTGGATGTTGGCGGATTGACGGATAAAATTAGTGAAGTCTATCTGTTTGATGCATTTTATGCTCAGCATGACAAGTTTTTAAACTGGATTGTCCAAAAACGCGGAAAAATGATTTCAATCTATACTGAACATTTGGCTGATGAACATCAAGACTTCTTTAAAGCGCTCAAAGCTAAAAAGATTAAATTCGCTCAGGACTTAAATTCAAAAAATCGATTGATTTTTTATCCCACTGATGTCTGCCATAATTGCGTTATGGAGGGAAATTTTGAACGCTATTTAAAATTAAGTGGATTGGAAAACATTCAGGGGCGTCAGGATTAGCCAACAGGTTAATATTATAATTAATTGAATTTCAATAAGTTCCCATTGAATTGCCACGAGCTTTAGAGGCTGTCCGAGAACTAACCTTGCGAAGGTTTTTAAATGGGTATAATTATATAGAGATCATAATTTCAACTTTAATCTATATATTGTATTACCTAAAATTCTAAAATGGAAATTTGTAAGGGTATGAATCAATGAGAGACC